>NZ_VLJN01000045.1:112873-195042 GCF_007829435.1 Cupriavidus gilardii J11 | reverse complement strand
GGGCACGATCCACGGCGGCCGTTGCTGGCCGGCGCCCTGCCGTGGCAGGGCGAGCCGAACAAGCATACACAAAATAGAACGGTCGTTCAATTTCAATTTCGGCTGAGTTCAGGCGCCCTGTCCGCACGCGCCGCGCCGGTATGCGTGGTCTGCATGGTCCTCCCTTCCGGCGTTCATGTCAGCGGGACTCGGGCAAGCTCGCCGGCCATTGCGCCTGCCCCTTCCCGCGGCAGCATCGGGGTGCCTCGGCAGCCGTCCGGCTGGCGCCTGCAATCAGAAATCGAAAGGGTGCTGATCGACGGGATGGCAAATGCTCCGCTCGCCCTGCGGATACCGGTATTTGTGCGGATCGGCGAGTACCTTGCCGATCTCGGCTGCAGTGCCCTGTGGAACTGGTTCCTGAAATACGTCGGCGAAACGGTACCCGCTCATGAGGATCGAAGCGCGGTGCGGTCGCTCCTTTGACGGCTCTGGCAAGGCACAGGCTACGGGCGTGCACCTTCCGTGGCCGGTGCGGAAACCATGATGGCTCGCGCGCCGGCCTACACCTCCAGCCACTCCTTGCGCACCTGCGCATTGGCCTTGAGCTCGGCTGGCGTGCCTTCGAACACGATATGCCCGTGGCCCATCACGTAGACCCGCTGCGAGATATCCAGCGCGATCGCCAGCTTCTGTTCGATCAGCAGCACCGACACACCGCGCTCCTTCAGCACCTTCAGGAAGTCTGCGACCTGGGCCACGATCATCGGTGCCAGCCCTTCGGTGGGCTCGTCGATCAGCACGAGGTCCGGGTCGCCCATCAGCGTGCGGCACAGGGTCAGCATCTGCTGCTCGCCGCCGGAAAGCACGCCGGCCGGCGTGTGCTCCCGTTCCTTCAGCCGCGGAAACAGCTCGAACATGTCGGTGGCGCTCCAACGCGGCTGGCTTTGCCGGGGATTGCGCTTCTCGCCAAGCAGCAGGTTCTGGCGCACGGTCAGCGTCGGAAAGATGTCGCGGTTCTCCGGCACATAGCCGATGCCAAGGTGAGCAATTTCGAAGGTGCGCCGGCCTAGGATCTCGTCGCCGCGAAAGCGCACCGAGCCCTCGGCCTTGACCATGCCGAGGATGGCCTTTGCCATGGTCGATCGCCCGACCCCGTTGCGGCCCAGCAGCGCGACGATCTCGCCCTCGTCGATATGGATATCGACGCCATGCAGGATATGGCTCTTGCCGTAGTAGGCATGCAGCTCGCGCACTTCCAGCATGCGGCGGCTCATGATTGCGCTCCTTGGCCAGCGCCTTCCGCCACGCCTTCCACCGCATCGTCCAGCGTGGTGCCGAGGTAGGCCTCCTTGACCTTGCGATCGTTGCGGATGGCCTCGGGCGTGCCGGTGGCGATCACCTCGCCATACACCAGCACCGAGATGCGGTCGGCGAGCCCGAACACCACGCTCATGTCGTGCTCGACCATCACCAGCGTCTTGCCCACCGTCACCTTGCGGATCAGCTCGACCGCATGGTCCGATTCGGACCGGCTCATGCCCGCCGTCGGTTCGTCCAGCAGGATCACGTCGGCGCCGCCGGCGATGGTGATGCCGATCTCCAGCGCGCGCTGCTCGGCATAGGTCAGCAGCCCGGACTGCGTATCGCGCCGGTGCTGCAGGCCGATCAGCTCCAGCACCTCGTCGGCCCGCTCGCGCGCGTCGCGCAGCTCCGACAGCCGGTGCCAGAACGAATACTTGTAGCCCAGCGCCCACAGCACCGCGCAGCGCAGGTTCTCGAAGACGGTCAGCCGATGGAAGATATTGGTGATCTGGAAACTGCGCGACAAGCCCTTGCGGTTGATGACAAAGGGTTGCATGCCGCCGATCTCCTCGCCGTTGAGGCGGACCGAGCCGGAGGTCGGCGCGAAGCGGCCGGAGATCAGGTTGAAGGTGGTGGACTTGCCGGCGCCGTTCGGGCCGATCAGCGCGTGCCGCTCGCCCCGCGAGATCGACAGCGTCACGCCGCGGATGATTTCGGTCTGGCCGAACCGCTTGCGCACATCGACCAGCTCCAGTGCCGCTGTCATCGTCCGCCTCCCCCACGTTCCGCCGCCATTTCCGCCTGCACCGCGTCCCACCGCACACGTGCGCGACCCGCCGCGTAGCGCCACGCCGCGAGGCCGACCAGCCACAGCGCCGCGGCCACCGCCCACGGCGCGAGCGTCGCGGCATCGAAGCCGATACCGAACAGCGACATGTCGGTGCCGTTGGCGCTGTCGACCTGCACCTTGTAGACCAGCTCGACGGTCAGGATGATCGCCACGAGCAGCACCAGGCCGGCCAGGCCCGCGCGCAGGTACGCCGGCAGCATGCGGCGCAGCTTGCCCCGCGCGATCAGCGGCAGCTGCATCATCACCAGGCTGGCGAGCCCGCCGGGCACGAACATCACCATCAGCACGAAGAACAGCCCCAGGTAGAGCAGCCACGCCTTGGTCAGGTCGGACAGCGCCACGGCGAACAGGATGAAGACCACCGCGCCGATGATCGGGCCGAAGAAGAAGCCGGCACCGCCGATGAACGCGGCCAGCAGCACGCCGCCCGAACGCACCGCGCTGACATTCTCGGCCGATACGATCTCGAAGTTGATGGTCGCCAGCGCGCCCGAAATGCCGGCGAAGAAGGCCGACAGGATCAGCACCAGGTAACGCACGCGCTGGGTGTTGTAGCCGACGAACTCGGCCCGCTCGGGGTTGTCGCGCACCGCATTGGCGATGCGGCCCAGCGGCGTCTGCGTCCATGCATACATCGCCGCCATCGACAGCAGGCACCACACCGCGATCAGGTAGTACACCTGCCGGCCCGGTCCATATGTGATGCCGAGGAAGGGCTCGCCGACCACGCGGTTGGTCGAGATGCCGCCTTCGCCGCCGAAGAATTCGGGGAACATCAGCGAGCTGGCGAACACCATCTCGCCGATGCCGAGCGTGATCATCGCGAAGGTGGTGCCGGCCTTCTTGGTCGTCACGTAGCCGAAGATCACGCCGAAGAACGCGCCGGCGAGTCCGCCCACCAGCGGCAACAACGACACCGGCAGCCAGACCGTGCCCGCGCCGACCATATTGAGGACGTGCACCGAGATAAAGGCGCCCATGCCCGAATACACGGCATGCCCGAAAGACAGCATGCCGGTCTGGCCGAGCAGCATGTTGTAGGACAGCGCGAACACGATCATGATGCCCATCTGGGACAGCAGCGTGATCGCGAACCCGCCGGAGAAGATCAGCGGCAGCACCAGCATGACCAGCGCGGTGGTGCCCCAGATCAGCCAGCGGCCAAGGTTGAGAGGCCGGTACCGCATGGTGCGCCCATGCGCTTCGGCTTCGCGGCGGCGGCTCTGCATCGTCGTTTCCATCTCCTTAGCTCTCCCGCGTTCCCATCAGGCCGCGTGGCCGGAAGATCAGCATCACCACCAGCAGCAGATACGGCAACACCGGAGCGACCTGCGCCACCGTCAGGCGCCACAGCGAATAGAACGGCGTTTCGCTAGTCACCGAAATGCCCAGCGACGCGAACAGCCCCGCCAGCGATGCGTCGATGGTGACGGCAAAGGTCTGCAGCAGGCCGATCAGGATCGACGCGATAAAGGCGCCCACCAGCGAACCCATGCCGCCCACCACCGCGACGACGAACACGATCGAGCCGACCGCGGCGGCCATCGACGGTTCGGTGACGAAGGCGTTGCCGCCGATGACGCCGGCCAGGCCCGCCAGCGCCGCGCCGCCGCCAAACACCAGCATGAACACGCGCGGGACGTTATGGCCAAGGGCCTCGACCATCTCGGGATGGGTCAACGCGGCCTGGATCACGAGGCCAATGCGCGTGCGGGTCAGCACCAGATAGATCGTCACCAGCATGGCCAGCGACACCAGCATCATGAAGGCGCGGTACTTGGGGAATGATGATGTGAATACGGTGAACAGCGGACCGTCCAGCTCGGCCGGGATGCGGTAAGGCACCGCGGCCAGGCCCCAGACCAGCTTGACGCCCTCCTCGATCAGATACGCCAGCCCGAAGGTGAACAGCAACTCGGCGACGTGGCCGTACTTGTGCACGGTGCGCAGGCCGAAGCGTTCGACCAGCGCGCCGGCCACGGCCACCAGCAGCGGCGCCAGGATCAGCGCGGGCCAGAAGCCGATCTTGGTGGCGATCGAGTAGGCGAAGTAGGCGCCGAGCATGTAGAAGCTGGCATGCGCGAAATTCAGCACGCCCATCATGCTGAAGATCAGCGTCAGGCCCGACGACAGCATGAACAGCAGCAGGCCGTAGCTGATGCCGTTCAACAGCGAGATGATGAAGAATTCCACGAGCTGTCCTTCGATCTGGTGACTTCGGGATGCGGTAGGGCAGTCACCGCGTACCCGACAAGGCCGCGCAGCATACCACCGCACGCCCCCCGCCGGTCACCCCGGCCGCTTCATCTTGCAGCTGGTCGGCTGCGCCGCCACCGCGGCGTCCATCACCGCATTGGTCTTCCAGCCGTAGCCGGTGTTCTCCTGGTCGTACTTGATCTCCTTGCCGTCGACCTTGGTCCAGGTCGCAACGGTGAGCGGCTGCTGCGCCTGATGGTCGCTGGCGCGCATCTCGACGGTGCCGTTCATGCTTTCGACCTTGATGCCCTCCAGGGCCTTGGCCACCTTCACGGGATCGGTCGACCTGGTGTCGCGCATCGCCTTGCTGAGCATCGCGATGCCGGTATACGAGGCCATCACGTAGAAGTCGTCGTTGTACTTCTTCTTGTAGCCCTCGATCACGTCGCTGCCGCGGAAGCCCTCGTTGTTCGGGTTGTAGTAGCCGACATAGCGCACGCGCTCGGCCCCAGCGGCGCCCATCGCGGTGGGCACGCCCGTGGTGGCGCCGTAGTAGGTGTAGAAATTGGCGTTCAGGCCGCCGTCCTTCGCTGCCTTGATCAGCAGCGCGAGGTCGCTGCCCCAGTTGCCGGTGATCACGGTATCGGCGCCCGCCGACTTGATCTTGGCCACGTACGGCGCGAAGTCCTTGACCTGCGCCAGCGGATGCAGGTCCTCGCCGACGATCTCGATATCCGGGCGCTTGCGCTTCAGGTATTCCTTGGCCGCGCGCGCCACCTGATGGCCGAACGAGTAGTTCTGGTTGATCAGATAGACCTTCTTGACGTTGGGATCCTTGGCCAGATAAGTGGTCAGGGCCTCCATCTTCATGTCGGAGTTCGCGTCGAGCCGGAAATGCCAGTAGTTGCATTTCGAATTGGTCATGTCCGGATCGACCGCCGCGTAGTTCAGGTAGATGATTTCCTTGCCGGGATTGCGCTCGTTATGCTTGGCCACCGCGTCCTGCAGCGCGAGGCCCACCGACGAGCCGTTGCCCTGCACCACGTAGCGAATGCCCTGGTCAACCGCCTGCTTGAGGATGGTCAGGCTTTCCTGCGGCGACAGCTTGTTGTCGAAGCCCACCACCTCGAACTTGTGGCCCCCGGCCCAATCCTTCTGGTTTGCCAGCTCGGCCACGTATTGCCAGCTCTTGAGCTGGTTCTGGCCGACCGGCGCCATCAGGCCCGATAGCGGATCGATGAACGCGATCTTCACCGTATCGGCCGCGGCGGCACCGGGCCCAAGCGCGGCGAGCAGAACGGCGCCGGCGACGAGCGGACGCAATGCGATCATGGTGGTCTCCTTCTCTGTCTGTCTTGGTTTTGACTGCCGTACTGCCCTCTCCCCCMCCCCTCTCCCGCATGCGGGAGAGGGGAGAAAATCGTTGGTATTTCGAATGCTGTCGGTTTGCTCCCCTCTCCCGCAAAGCGGGAGAGGGGCGGGGGAGAGGGCAGTCTCAGCCCAGCATGTGCCCCTACCCCGGCAACCGATAATCCTTGAACTGCTCCCGCAGCTTCAGCTTCTGCATCTTGCCGGTGGCCGTCAGCGGAATCTCGTCGACGAAGGCGACGTCGTCCGGAATCCACCACTTCGCCACCTTGCCCTCGAAGAAGGCCAGCAGTTCCTCGCGCGTGACTTCGGCGCCGGGCTTCTTCACCACCACCAGCAGCGGCCGCTCATCCCATTTCGGGTGGTGCACCGAAATGCAGGCGGCCATATGCACGGCGGGATGGGCCGCGGCGACGTTCTCGATATCGATCGACGAAATCCATTCGCCGCCGGACTTGATCACGTCCTTGCTGCGGTCGGTGATCTGCATATAGCCATCGGGATCGATGGTGGCCACGTCGCCGGTGGGAAACCAGCCGTCCTGCAGCGGCGAAGCGTCGCTGCGGAAATAACGGTTGATCACCCATGGACCGCGCACCAGCAGATCGCCGAACGCCTTGCCATCCCATGGCAATTCGCGGCCCTCGCCGTCGACGATCTTCATGTCCACGCCGAACAGCACGCGTCCCTGCTTCTCCAGGATCTTGTGCTGCTCGGCCTCCGACAGGGCGTTGTGCTTGGCCAGCAGCTTGCAGCTCGTGCCCAGCGGCGACATCTCCGTCATGCCCCAGGCATGGATCACCTCCACGCCCAGCGCCTCCATCGCGCGGATCATCGCCGGCGGCGCGGCCGAGCCGCCGATCACGGTGCGGCGGAAACTGGAGAAGCGCAGGTCGTTGGCCTGCACGTGCTGCAGCAGTCCAAGCCATACGGTCGGCACGCCGGCGGAGAAGGTCACCTGCTCCTGTTCGAACAGCTCGTACAACGAGGCGCCGTCGAGCTTCGCCCCGGGCAGCACCAGCTTGGCGCCGACCAGCGGCACCGAGTACGGCATGCCCCAGGCATTGACGTGGAACATCGGCACGACCGGCAGGATCACGTCACGGGCCGAGCAGCCGAGCGCGTCCGGCAATGCCGACGCGAACGAATGCAGCACGGTGGAGCGATGCGAATACAGCGCCCCCTTGGGATTGCCGGTCGTGCCGGAGGTGTAGCAGAGGCTGGACGCGGTGTTCTCGTCGAAGGTCGGCCAGGTGTAGTCCCCGTCCTGCGCCTCGACCAGGTCCTCGTAGCACAGCAGCGGCAGCCGGGATTCGGCGGGCAGATGGGCGCGGTCGCTCATCAGCACCCAGCCCTTCACCTTCGGACAGTGCGGCGCCAGCCCTTCCACCAGCGGCAGGAAGGTCAGGTCGAAGAACACATAGCGGTCGTCGGCGTGATTGATGATGTAGGCGATCTGCTCGGGAAACAGCCGCGGGTTGATGGTATGGCAGACCGCGCCCATGCCCGATACGCCGTAATAGATCTCCAGATGCCGGTAGCCATTCCATGCCAGCGTGCCGATGCGATCGCCCTGCCCAACCCCGAGCACGCCGAGGGCCTGGGCCAGCTTGCGCGCGCGCAGTTCGCAGTCGCGATAGGTGTAGCGGTGGATATCCCCTTCGGTGCGCCGCGATACGATTTCGGTACTGCCGTGGTGGCGTGCCGCATGCCGGATGATCGAGGAGATCAGCAAGGGCTCGGCCATCATTTGACCCATCAGTGCCATGGGATCGGTCTCCTGTATCGTCATGTCTTCATGTCCGCCCGATCGCGCGGTGGAAGGCGCCATCGGCGGCGAACGATCGAAGCGAACAATCGTTCTATTTTTGGGCCGACAAGAGCCCTCCAGCGGAAGGCGTCGGCGCGATAGCCGCGTGCCGCGTGTTGTCCTGCATCGGCCCCCTCGGGGAGGAACGCCGGGCACTGGCGGCCATGCACCGCGGTTGTGCGGGCGGGCCATGCGGCGCGCGGGAGGACACGGATCCGGGAACACCGGTCGCGGCGCCGCGGTCAGACCAGGGAAGAAGCGGCGTGCACGTACAATACTGCCAGCCCTGTAGCGCCTCAACATGTCGTTTTCCCTAGCCTGCAACCGCACTTGCTGGCCACCCGCGAATGCCGCCCCGGCCTTCGCACTCGCCGGACCGACCGATGCCAGCCGAACGTTCCCCTGATTCCATCCCCGCTTCCACCGGCGATTCCGCCATCGATTTCGCAGTGGGCTCCGCCCCGGATCGTCTGGCCAGCGGCGGCACACAAGCGCCATTCGCCATCGATGACGGCTTCGCCGCGCTGGGCGAGCGGTTCTTCACCCGTCTGCGGCCCACGCCCCTGCCTTCGCCCTATCTGGTCGGCATCGCGCCGGATGCGGCCCGCCTGTTGGGGCTTGGCGGCCAATGGCGGCCGGGCGGCGATCCGAACGCGCTGGTGCCGGACTTCGTCGAGGTATTCACCGGCAATCGGGTGCCGCCATGGGCCGATCCCATTGCCACCGTGTATTCCGGGCACCAGTTCGGCGTGTGGGCGGGCCAGCTCGGCGACGGTCGCGCGATCCGGCTGGCGGAGGCGCGGACCCCCGATGGACCGTGGGAAATCCAGCTCAAGGGCGCCGGCCTGACGCCCTACTCGCGCATGGGCGATGGCCGCGCGGTATTGCGTTCGTCGATCCGCGAGTACCTGTGCTCGGAGGCGATGGCGGCGCTGGGCATTCCGACCACGCGGGCGCTGTGCATCACGGGCTCCGACGCGCCGGTGCGGCGCGAGACCATCGAAACGGCCGCGGTGGTCACGCGGCTGTCGCCCAGCTTCATCCGCTTCGGTCACTTCGAGCATTTCGCCGCGCACGACGATGTCGCCGCGCTGCGCCAGCTTGCCGATTTCGTGATCGACCGCTTCATGCCAGCGTGCCGCGACGCCGCCAATCCGTATCAGGCGCTGCTGGCCGAGGTCACGCTGCGCACCGCCGACCTGATGGCGCAATGGCAGGCGGTGGGCTTCTGCCACGGCGTCATGAATACGGACAATATGTCGATCCTGGGGCTGACGATCGACTACGGTCCCTTCGGCTTCCTCGACGCGTTCGATGCCAACCACATCTGCAACCACTCCGACACCCAGGGCCGCTACGCCTACAGCCAGCAGCCACAGGTGGCGTTCTGGAACCTGCATTGCCTGGCGCAGGCGCTGCTGCCGTTGTGGCTGGAACGCGAACCCGGACAGACGCCCGGCGAGGCAGCCAGGAACGCCGCGATCGACGCCGCCCATGCCGCGCTCGACCCCTTCCGCGACCGCTACGCGCGGGCATTCTTCCGCCAGTACCGGGCCAAGCTGGGCCTGGTGCGGGCCGACGCGGCGGACGACCAGCACGACGAAGCACTGCTGACCGACCTGTTCCGGCTGATGCATGGCCAACGGGTCGACTACACGCTGTTCTGGCGCAATCTTGCGCATGTATCTTCGGCCGACGGCGGCAACGACGCGCCGGTGCGCGACCTGTTCATGGACCGCGCGGCCTGGGACGCCTGGGCCGGGCGCTATCGCGCCCGGCTGCGCGCCGAAAACTCCGACGATGCCGCCCGCGCGGCCGCGATGCGGGCCGTCAACCCGAAATACGTGCTGCGCAACCACCTGGCGGAGACCGCCATCCGCCGCGCGCGCGACAAGGACTTCAGCGAGGTGCAGCGCCTGCTCGAGGTGCTGTCCCGGCCGTTCGACGAGCAGCCCGACGCGCAACCGTACGCCGCGCTTCCGCCTGACTGGGCATCCGGTTTGGAAGTAAGCTGTTCGTCCTGAGCCCGAACCAAGGAATCCGCCATGCCAACCCACAAGACCGACGCCGAATGGCGCGAACAACTGTCCGATATCGAGTATCGCGTCACGCGCGAGGCCGCCACCGAGCGCGCCTTCACCGGACGCTACTGGGACCACTGGGAAACCGGGATCTATCGCTGCGTCGCGTGCGGCACGCCGCTGTTTGAATCGTCCACCAAGTTCGACGCCGGCTGCGGCTGGCCCAGCTACTTCCGCCCGATCAACGGCGAGGTCATCGAGGAGCACACCGACCGCAGCCACGGCATGCTGCGCATCGAAGTGCGATGCAAGGAATGCGGCAGCCACCTCGGCCACGTGTTCGAGGATGGGCCGGCGCCCACCGGCCTGCGCTATTGCATCAACTCGGCTGCGCTAAAATTCGACGATCGCGAGCCGGAGCCCGGCGCCAGCGACTGAGGCCGGCCAGGCGGCACGCCAATCCGTTCGCCCCTCCGGCGAACGGCCGGCGCCGCCCGGCGAAAGCGACCATGCCGCGCACCGGACGCGCGGCGGCACCTACCCCACGGATCTGCATGAAATTCCTCTTCGACCTGTTCCCGGTCATCCTGTTTTTCGTTGCCTTCAAGTTCGCCGGCATCTTCGCGGCCACCGCCGTCGCCATCGCCGCCACCATCGTCCAGATCGCCTGGGTCTGGCTGCGTCACCGCAAGGTCGAGCCGATGCAGTGGGTCAGCCTGCTGATCATCGTCGTCTTCGGCGGCGCCACGCTGCTGCTGCACAACGAGACCTTCATCAAGTGGAAGCCCACGGTGCTGTACTGGCTGTTCGCGGCGGCCCTGCTCGGCTCCGTGGCGATCTGGCGCAAGAACCTGATCCGCGCCATGATGGAAAAGCAGATGACGCTGCCCGACCCGGTGTGGCACAAGCTGAACGTCGCGTGGGCCGGCTTCTTCGCCGTGATGGGGGTGCTGAACCTGTGGGTGGCCTACCAGTTCTCCACCGATATCTGGGTCAATTTCAAGCTGTTCGGCAGCATGGGCCTGATGCTGGTCTTTATCGTGGCGCAGAGCCTCTGGCTGTCGCGCCACATGCCGGAAGGTTCGCGGGACCGTTAAGGGGAGCATCGCAATGAACGCTCACGACACGCGGGCCCCGGCCCACGGCACCGCGCACGAGATCGACGCGCTGCTGCGCGCCGCGCTGGCACCCAGCCATCTGGACGTGCGAGACGACAGCGCGCTGCACGCCGGCCACCCGGGCGCGGCCTCGGGCGGCGGCCATTATCACGTCACCATCGTCAGCGACCGCTTCGCCGGCCTCGCGCGCGTTGCGCGGCATCGCATGGTGTATGATGCGCTGCGCAGTCTCTTCCCCACGCGGATCCACGCGCTGGCCGTGTCGGCCT
Organism: Cupriavidus gilardii J11; assembly: GCF_007829435.1. GTDB lineage: Bacteria > Pseudomonadota > Gammaproteobacteria > Burkholderiales > Burkholderiaceae > Cupriavidus > Cupriavidus gilardii_D. The sequence goes on along the minus strand of NZ_VLJN01000045.1, from coordinate 184,126 downwards.
TCACCGGGCAAGAATACGCATCCAGCCTTTCCCAGACTTTTCAGAACTGATTCCATGAAGACCACTGTCCTCTCGTTCAGCCTGGCGGCTGTGCTTGCCGCTGCCAGCGTGCCCGCTGCCGCCCAGAATGCCGCCGTCGTCAACGGCAAGAACATTCCGTCGGCCAAGCTGGACAAGCTGATCGCCGGCACCGGCCAGCCCGATACGCCGGAGCTGCGCGACCGTGCGCGCAATATGCTGATCGACCGGGAGCTGCTGGTGCAGGAAGCCAACAAGCGCGGCCTGACGCAGAAGGACGACGTGCAGGAACAGCTCGAACAGGCCCGCCTGAACGTGCTGGCCGGCGCGGTGTTCGAAGACTATGTCCGCACGCACAGCACCAGCGACGCCGAGCTGCGCAAACAGTACGACAAGATCAAGGCCCAGCTGGGCAACGGCAAGGAATACCGCGCCCGCCATATCCTGGTGGAAAAGGAAGCCGACGCCAAGGCGATCATCGCCAAGATCAAGGCCGGCGCAAAGTTCGAGGACATGGCCAAGGCTTCGTCGAAGGACCCGGGTTCGGCGGCCAACGGCGGCGACCTGGACTGGGCGAGCAGCGGCAGCTACGTGCCCGAGTTCTCGGCCGCGATGACGGGCCTGAAGAAGGGCCAGATGACCGAAACGCCGGTGAAGACGCAGTTCGGCTGGCACATCATCCTGCTCGAGGACGAGCGTGAGTCGAAGGTGCCGTCGTTCGAAGAGGTCAAGCCGCAGCTGCAGCAGATGCTGATGGGCGACCAGAACTGGCAGCGCGAGCAGTTCCAGGCGATGATGAAGGCGCTGCGGGACAAGGCGAAGATTCAGTAACGCGGTATTCGCGGGGCTGTGACGGCCCTCACCCCCGCCCTCTCCCGCAAAGCGGGAGAGGGGCGGGGGTGAGGGCAGTCACAGCAAAACCACTACCGCGTAAAAAATCCCTACCGCGTCTCCACCTTCACCGAAATCCCCTCCGCGGTCACCGTGATCGCACCCGGCTCCACCTGTTTCCCACCCACCTGCAACTCCTCGGGCCGGAACGTGTGCAGCGGATAGTCCTTCAGCAACTGCTGCGCGACCAGATTGCCCACCGCATTGAGCTGTGCGCTGTACTGGCCGGGCACGCCGTCCACCTGCACCTGCTCCACCACCGGATTGTCCAGCAGCACCGCACGGCGCGCAGCGTCGTAGCGAAGGCCGCTGTTCAGCGCCAGCATGCCGTTGATCGGCGGTCCCGGCAGCAGCGTATTGGTCAGCTGCGCATCGACCTGCGTGGTGATGCGATTGGCCGCCTGGTCTAGCACCAGACGGGGGTGGCTCAGGCGCACGTCCAGCAGCTGCGCATAGCGCAGGTTGGCGGGAAACCGCGTTTCCACGGCCTGCTGCAGCTCCTGCCGCGTGAAGGTGTATTCACCGGTCCAGATGTTGTAGCCGGCCAGCGCCGCGCCGGATAGCGCCATCGATAGCGCCAGCGCAACCGGCAGCAACCGTCGGGCCGCGCGGGGATGCCGGCGGTGCGGCGTGGAGTCTGGTGTAGGCATAAGCGGGACAGGAGTGGCCATACCCGGTCTGACCGGGCGGGTCGCCGCGCGTTCCGGACGGCCTGGCGGGGCCCGGGACGATCAATAATGCGGTGGGATCTCCTGCACCGGCTGCCCGTCCGCCGTTACCGATGTACCGGCCGGCATTTGCTGATAGAGCGCCTGCACCTGCTCCTGCAGCAGTTCGATCTGCCGTTGCTGGCGGGCGACGGTCAGGTTCAACGTTTCCAGCAGATCCTCCTGGAAGGCTACCTTGACCTCCAGGTCAGTCAGTCGGGATTCCATTCGGCTTCTCCTGTTACGCGGCCGGCGGCGATATCGCGGGCCGGGGCCGCATTGTACTGGCGAGCGCCTCGTTGGCAACCCTTGCCAGCGGCCGGTCGCCGGTGTAGTCTTGCGCAAATTCCGGGCGGCACTGCCACCCTACCGTGTTGGGACGGTTCCGGCTCGCCGAAGTTCTGCGATCCGGTCCTGTTGCCGCTCCACGTTTTCCTCGTTTCACGATATTCCATGAAGCCAGCGCGCGCCATCCAACGCCATCGTGTCCCGGTCCTGCCGGTGGCCGGCGTGCGCGCGTCCGCGCCGCCTTCGGTTTTGCCTGTCTCGCCCCCGGCCTTTGTCGTGCCGGCCGTTGCAGTGGTTGCTGCATCGGTCGCACCGCCGCCGGCGGTCGTACGCGGCTGATTCCAGCCGAATTTCCACTCCAGCCTGTCTGACACCGCGCCGCAGCGGCGCGTCTCCGTGCGTATATGCGCGTCCGGCTGGAGCCCGTCACTTCACTGACAGGTGAAACCATGCATTCCGATAAACGCGCGCAATCCGCGCGCGCCACAATGTTCTCCCGCGCGTTCGGCGCACATGCATCTTCGTTTGCCACACCCGCCTGGGTGCGGCAACACGGGGCCACTTCCCTCTTCGTCCTGCTGTGGAGCAGCGGCGCCATCGTCGGCAAATGGTCGCTGGTCCACGCGTCGCCGATGGTCTTCCTGTGCCTGCGCTTCGTGCTCGCCTTCGGCGTGCTGCTGGCGATCGCCGCATGGCGCCGCCGCTGGCTGCCGGAGCGAGGGCAACGCGTTCGCGTGGCGGCGGTCGGCGTGCTGCTGACCGGCTGCTATTCCATCTGTTATCTGCTGGCACTGGATGGCGGCGTTACGCCGGGCGTGCTGGCCACGCTGCTTGGCGCGCAGCCGATCCTGACGCTGCTGCTGACCGAGCGCCGGTTTTCGGCACGGCGTCTGGGCGGGCTGATGCTGGCGTTGAGCGGGCTGGTGATGGTGGTCTACCAGAGCATCGGCATCGCCGGCACGTCTGTCATCGGCGTGCTGTTCGCGCTGGCCGCACTGGCCAGCATGACGTTCGGCGCGATCGTGCAGAAGGGTATCCGGCAGTCGCCGATCGACGTGATGCCGCTGCAATACGGCATTGCACTGGCGATGTGCCTCGGATTGTTGCCGTTCGAGCCCATGCGCTACGAGCCCGGCATCGGCCTGTGGATGCCGCTGTTGTGGATGGCGCTGGTGATTTCAATTGGGGCCACCCTGCTGCTGTATCGGATGATCCACAGCGGCAATCTGGTCAATGTCACCAGCCTGTTCTATCTAGTGCCGGCCGGCACCGCGGTGCTGGACTTCCTGCTGCTTGGCAATCGTCTGCCCGCGCTGGCGCTGGCCGGCATGGTTACCATCCTGGTCGGCCTGGCGATGGTGTTCCGGGGCAAGGCCGGCGCCTAGCGGGCGAACCAGCGATGGCGCGCATCGGCTAATGCCGGTGCCGCCATCGGCCCAGCGCAAGGCCGGCCGCGACGCCCACCAGCAGCGCGAGCAGGAGCCACAGCCATGCGGCGGGCATCGCCCTGCCCTCTGGCTGCGCGAAAGCCGGCACGGTGCGAGCAAGCCCCTGCCAGTCGGCCTGCGTCAACTGCGTCATGTTCGCCGCATCGGAAAGGCCATAGACGCAGATCTCGCCGCCGGGCAGCTTGCAAAAGCGCTCGGCGGGACACGCCGTCAGGATCTGCGCCGGACCGGCATCGCCGCAACGGGCGCCGGCACTGCGCAGCACCTGCAGGGTGACATCGGGATGCTTGGTGAGCTGCTCGGGCATGTCGACCTCCGCTGATGCCCATCAAGGTAGTGCATCAGGCGGGGCAATGCCACCGCGGGCCGCTTGCGGAGGGAAAATCGCTGCGTCCCCGCTTTCGCGGGGACGACGGGGTTGCGCGTCGTTAGCCGACCCACTTCCTTGCGTTGCGGAACATCCGCATCCACGGGCTGGCGCCGTCCGCGCTCTGCTTCCAGGCATCCGGTGCCCAGCTCATGGTGGCGCTGCGGAACACGCGCTCCGGGTGCGGCATCAGCACGGTGAAGCGTCCGTCCACGGTCGTCACCGACGTGATGCCTTCCGGCGAGCCGTTCGGGTTCAGCGGATAGGTCTCGGTGGCGACGCCACGGTTGTCCACGAAGCGCAGCGCGACGTCGACACGGCTCTTGTCGCCCTGCTGCGAGAAGTCGGCAAAGCCCTCGCCGTGCGCGACGGCGATCGGCAGGCGGCTGCCCTCCATGCCGGCGAAGAAGATCGACGGCGAGCGCTGCACCTCCACCGTGACGAAACGGCCCTCGTACTGTTCGCTCTGGTTGCGCGTGAACTTCGGCCACGCGCCGGCGCCCGGGATGATGGGCGCGAGGTTGCTCATCATCTGGCAGCCGTTGCAGACGCCCAGCGCGAAGGTATCGGTGCGATTGAAGAACGCCGCGAACTGCTCGGCCATCGCCCCGTTGAAGAGGATGGTCTTGGCCCAGCCCTCGCCCGCGCCAAGCACGTCGCCGTAGCTGAAACCGCCGCAGGCGACGAAGCCGACGAAGTCCGACAGCTTGGCACGACCGGCGATCAGGTCGCTCATGTGCACATCGTAGGTATCGAAGCCAGCCCAGTCCATGCTGTAGGCCATTTCGATCTGCGAGTTGACACCCTGCTCGCGCAGGATCGCCACGCGCGGTCGCACGCCGGTGGCGATGTACGGCGCGGCGACATCCTCGGCCGGATCGAAGGTCAGCACCGGGGAGATGCCGGGGTCGGCCGCGTCGAGCAGTCGGTCGTACTCGCTGTCGGCGCAGGCGGGGTTGTCGCGCAGGCGCGCGATGCGCCAGCTGACCTCGCTCCACACCCGTTGCAGTTCGCTGCGCGCAGCGCCGAACACCTTCCTGGCATCGCGATAGATCTCGATCTGGTCGGTCGTGTTCGGCTTGCCGATCACGTGGCTGCAGGCGGACAGGCCGGCCTCGCGCAGCACGGCGAACACCGCGTCGCGCTGGTCCAGCGGCACCTGGATCACGGCGCCCAGCTCTTCGGAGAAGAGCGCGCGCAGCGTCTGGTCGTTGCGGCGCTCCGCGATCTGCTGCGCCCAGTTCTTCGCGTCGCCGTAGTCCGGCTCCTGGTTCGGCTCCAGCGTCAGCATGTCCACGTTCAGCGACACGCCGCAGTGGCCGGCGAAGGCCATTTCGGCCACCGTCGCCATGAAGCCGCCGTCCGAGCGGTCGTGGTAGGCCAGCAGCTTGCCTTCGCGGTTCAGGCGCTGGATCGTCTCGAAGAAATTGCGCAGATCCTGCGGATTGTCGACATCGGGCGCGCTGTCGCCCACCTGCTGCGTGACCTGCGCCAGGATGCTGCCGCCCAGCCGGTTCTTGCCGCGACCGAGGTCCACGGCGATCAGCACGGTGTCGCCGCGATCGGTGCGCAGTTGCGGCGTCAGCGTGCGGTCGACGTTATCGACCGCCGCGAACGCCGAGATGATCAGCGACACCGGCGCCACCACTTCCTTGGCCACGCCGCCATCGTCCCACTTGGTGCGCATCGACAGCGAATCCTTGCCGACCGGGATGCTGATGCCCAGCGCCGGGCACAGCTCCATGCCGACCGCGCGCACGGTGTCGTACAGCTTTGCATCCTCGCCCTCGACGCCGCAGGCGGCCATCCAGTTGGCCGACAGCTTGACCTTGCCGAGATCCTTGACCGAAGCAGCGGCCAGATTGGTCAGCGCCTCGCCGATCGCCATGCGGCCCGACGCGGGGGCGTCGATCACGGCCAGCGGCGTGCGCTCGCCCATCGTCATGGCCTCGCCCGCCTTGCCGCGATAATCCAGCGTGGTCACGGCGACGTCGGCCACCGGCACCTGCCACGGGCCAACCATCTGGTCGCGCGCATTCATGCCGCCGACGGTGCGATCGCCGATGGTGATCAGGAACGACTTGCTCGCCACGGTCGGGTGGCGCAGCACGTCGCGAACGGCCTGTTCGAGCGAGATGCCGGTCACGTCGACCGGCGGCAGCTCCTGCGCGACGCGCTTGACGTCGCGGTGCATGCGCGGCGGCTTGCCGAGCAGCACGTCCATCGGCATGTCGACGGCATAGTGCTCCTTCATGGCCGGGTCGACGCTGGCGTCGACAAGCTGCAGCTGCTTTTCCTCGGTGGCCACGCCGACCACCGCGAACGGCGCGCGCTCGCGCTCGCACATCGCACGGAAACGCGGGAAGCTGTCCGGCGCGATGGCCAGCACATAGCGCTCCTGCGACTCGTTGCACCAGATCTCGGCCGGCGACATCCCCGACTCTTCCAGATGGATCTGGCGCAGCTCGAAGCGGGCACCGCGGCCGGCGCCGTCCACCACTTCCGGGAAGGCGTTCGACAGGCCGCCGGCGCCCACGTCGTGGATCGACAGGATCGGGTTTTCATCGCCAAGCTGCCAGCAGGCGTTGATCACTTCCTGAGCGCGCCGCTCCATCTCCGGGTTGCCACGCTGCACCGAATCGAAATCGAGGTCGGCGGTGTTGGCGCCGGTGGCCATCGAACTGGCCGCGCCGCCGCCCATGCCGATGCGCATGCCGGGGCCGCCAAGCTGGATCAGCAGCGATCCGGGGGGCAGCGGCTCCTTGTGCGTGTGCGAGGCATCGATATTGCCGATGCCGCCGGCGATCATGATCGGCTTGTGATAGCCGCGCACGGTGCCGCCGACGTTCTGCTCGTAGACGCGGAAATAGCCGCCCAGGTTGGCGCGGCCGAATTCGTTGTTGAAGGCCGCGCCGCCCAGCGGGCCTTCGATCATGATCTGCAGCGGCGACGCGATGCGGTCGGGCTTGCCGGTGGCGCCCACATGCTCGTCGGGATTGCGCCAGGCCAGCGGCTTGGCCGCGTCGCGGGCGTTCTCCCACGGCTCGACGGCGTCCGGCAGCATCAGGTTCGATACCGTGAAGCCGGTGAGGCCGGCCTTCGGCTTGGCGCCACGGCCGGTCGCGCCCTCGTCGCGAATCTCGCCGCCGGCGCCGGTGGAGGCGCCGGGAAACGGCGAAATCGCGGTCGGATGGTTGTGCGTCTCCACCTTCATCAGCGTATGCGTCAACGCCTCATGGCGGCCGTAGCGCTGTTCTTCGCCGCGCGGGAACCAGCGTTCCGCGACATCGCCCTCCATCACCGCGGAGTTGTCCGAATAGGCGACGATCGAGCCCTGCGGATTCAACTGGTGCGTGTTCCGGATCATCGCGAACAGCGACTTGTCCTGGTCCTCGCCGTCGATGGTCCAGCTCGCGTTGAAGATCTTGTGGCGGCAATGCTCGCTGTTGGCCTGCGCGAACATCATCAGCTCGACGTCGGTGGGATTGCGGCCGAGCTTCTGGTAGGCGTCCACCAGATAGTCGATCTCGTCCTCCGACAGCGCCAGCCCCATCGCCACATTGGCCTCTGCCAGCGCGGCGCGGCCACCGGACAGGTCGATGAATTGCAGCGGCTTGGCCGSCAGCTCCTCGAACAGGCCGGCAGCGGCCTCGCGGCTATCGACCACCGTTTCGGTCATGCGGTCGAACAGCAGCGCGGCGACGGCGTCGCGCGTCAGCGGATCCAGCGACTTGCGGCCGCGCAGCAGGCCCTTCTTGCATACCACGGTGAACTCGATGCCGCGCTCGATGCGATGCACGTGCGACAGGCCGCAGTTATGCGCGATATCGGTCGCCTTGCTGGCCCACGGCGAGATCGTGCCGAAGCGGGGAATGACCACGAAGCGGTCGCCTTCCGGCTGCGCGGCGAACGGCGCGCCATAGGTCAGCAGCGCGCGGATGCGCTCGCTGTCGCCCTGCTCCAACGGCTGGTCGGTGTCAACGAAATGCAGGAACTGGCCGTGCACCGATTCGATATCGGTGTCGATCTGTTGGAGGGCGGTGAGCAGGCGTTGCTGGCGAAAGGCCGACAGGGCCAATGCGCCGGGGAAGCACGAGAAATGCGCCATGATCTGAGCGGTCGGAGGGCGTGGAGGTAGGGCTTGCGGCCGGGCATGCCAACCGGCACGGACGGGTCCATGGCAGCGGCGCCGGCGAAAACCGCTATTGTACCTTGCCGCACGCGCGATCTCGCGGTGCGACAATGACGGCATCCCAGACCGACGCAGGTGCGGCTCCGAACTCGCCTCCCCGCGGTTGGAGCGCGCCACCGCCCCTGTCAGGGCGCCGACCATATCACCGTCGGCCCCATTCCAAAGAGCCGCCCGCATCACACCACTGTCACAAGCGATTGCTCCAATAGCCCGCTGGCCGCCGTCCCGCGGCCCTTCTCATTCCACTGGAGCAACACACCATGGACAGACGGCAATTCCTCAGGCTCGGCGGGTTCATCACGGTGTCGGCCGCCACGGGCGCGGGCCTGGCCGCGTGTGGCGGCGACGATGGCGATACGCCGGCCGCATCGCCGGCGTCGGGAACCAACTGGAAGTTTCCGCAAAGCGTGGCGTCCGGCGACCCCAGGCCGGACGGCATTCTGCTGTGGACCCGCGTGGTTCCGGCGAACGTGGACGACGCGGCCGCCGCCAGCACCGATGCCCGCTTCAGCATCCGGCTGCGCGTGACCGCCGCCGACAACGCTCCGGCACTGGGCAGTGCGGCCGCCCTGTCCGGAGCGACGGTGGTCGACACCGAAATTCCGGTCGACGGCGCTTACGATTGCACGGTTCGCCACAAGATCACCGGCCTGCAGCCGGCGCAGACCTACTACTACCAGTTCGTCGCGGGCGAAGTCCGTTCGCGGGTGGGCCGCTTCCGTACGGCGCCGGCCAACGATGCCGACGTGGCGCAACTACGCTTTGGCTTCCTGAGCTGCCAGGACTGGAGCATCAACCACTGGGGAGCGTTCGACGCGCTGGCGGCCGAGGAGCTCGACTTCGTCGTGCATCTTGGCGACTACATCTACGAAACGGTCGGCGAGGACTTCCAGACCGGCGCCGTGGAGAGCAGCCATGCGGCACTGGCCTTGCCCGATGGCACGTTCAAGAGCGGCACCAGCGGCGCCCGGTATGCCACCACGCTGAACGACTACCGCTACCTGTACAAGCGCTACCGCGCCGATCCCCGGCTGCAGGCCGTACACGAGCGATTCGCCGTGATCGCGACCTGGGACGACCATGAATTCAGCGACGATTGCTGGGGCGATGCGCAGACCTACAACGCCGCGGGCGACGGTCTGGAGCAACACCAGCCGGCGCGCCGCCGCGCCGCAAGCCGCGCCTGGTTCGAATTCATGCCGGCCGACATCTCGTTCGACGAGCGGCAGGATGGCATCTTCGATATCCGCATCTACCGCGACCTGCGCTTCGGCAAGCTGGCGCACCTCGTGATGACGGACGAACGGCTCTACCGCACCGACCACGTGTTGCCGGAGTCGTCCATCAATCCAGCCACCGGCGCACCGCTGGGCAGCATCGGCGCGCGCTACATGGTGCCGTCCGCGACGCTCGCCGCGGCCGAGGCGGCCAAGATGGCGGCGGCCGGCACGGGCGACCCGCTCGCGCTGACGTCGATCCTCGGCACGGCGCAGCGCGCCTGGTGGCGCGACACCATGGCGAACTCCGGCGCCGTGTGGAAGCTGTGGGGTAACGAAGTTTCGCTGCTGCGCATGGGCATCGACGGCGCCAACGCCATCGCCACGCTCGTCGCGCTGCAGTCCGTCGGCACGCTGTCGGCCAGCATCCAGGCCGTGCTGCCCCTGGCCGGGAGCAATGTCCCGGTGGCCGGCGCGGTGGTCGCGGCCGTAGCGGCCGGGGCGGCGCAGGGTACCGCGACGACAGCAGCGCAGGCCATTGCCATCGCGGATGCCAGCTCCGGCGACCGGGCCGCGGCAGCCACCGGCGCGGGCCTCACGGCCACGCAGGCCGCGATCGCGGTCCAGACCTTCGATCAGGCCAAGGCGGCGTCCGCTGGCGGCGTGGCCGCGCAGGTCAGCGTTGCCGCGCAAACCGTCGCCTTTGGCTACGTGAAGCCGGACGTGCTGGCCAACCGCGAGAATTCCACGTTTATCCCGGCCGCGCAGAAGGCCGCGCTGGCCGCGTTCTTCCAGCGCTTCGTGCTCAACGCCGACCAATGGGACGGTTTCAACGCGGAACGCAAGGCGTTGATGCGCCATCTGGCGGACAACGGCATCCGCAACGTCGTGGCGTTGACCGGCGATATCCACGCGTTCTACGCCGGCACCGTACACGACGACTACGACGCCGTGGGCGGCGGCACGCCGGTGATGGTGGACCTGGTCACGGCGGGCATCAGCTCGGATTCGTTCTTCTCGTATTTGAAGTCGGCGGTGGGGAGCCTGTCGGAAAGCCTGTCGACGCTGGTCTACCGCACGCTCGACATCCCGGTCGCGGCGCTTGGCGCCGACCCGGTCAAGGTCGACGTCAACCTGCTCGACCACACGCTGGCGACGTCGACGGTCACCGCCGCCACGGTGGCCGAGTCCATGCGCGTCCCGCTGCGCGGCGCGCTGGCTGCGCGCGGGGTGGCCGAGTCGGATCTCGATGCCACCACGGACGCGGTACTGACAGGCTTGCAGGCCGATGCCGGCTTTGTGCAGCAGGTGGTGCCGCTGTGCCAGCAACTGGCCGCGCTGAACAGCAACCCCTGGCTGCAGTACGCCAATACCGACGCCCAGGGCTATGCCGTCGTGACGTTGACCCCAGCGGCGCTGCGCTGCGAGTTCAAGCAGGTCAACCGTCTGGTGGGCGGGACGGCGCCTGCTGTCGTGGTCGCACGAACGGTTGCGGCGACCGTGCGACGGGATGTGGTGGCGGTGGAAGTGGCGAGGTAGAGGCGAGGTAGAGGCGCGGGGCCGGGGCGGGAGGGTTGTCGTCGTACCTGGCGTTACCACCCTCTCCCCCTGCCCGCAGCCTCAGTGCATCGCGGGCCGCCCTACTCCTTGCCAAACCCCCCGCCCCCCGGCGTCTCGATCACGAATACATCCCCCGCGGCCATCTCGGTGCGCGCCACGTGCGGCAGCTCCTCCTCCCGCCCGTCAGCGCGTACCACGCGATTGCGCCCCGGCTGGCCCGGCTCTCCCCCGGCCATGCCAAACGGCGCATGGATGCGGTTGTTCGACAGGATCGACGCCGTCATCGGCTCCAGGAAGCGGATCTTGCGGATGCCGCCATTGCCGCCGCGCCAGCGCCCACGCCCGCCCGAGTCCGGCCGGATCTCGTAGCTTTCCAGCCGCACCGGGAAACGCCACTCCAGCACTTCGGGGTCGGTCAGCCGCGAGTTCGTCATATTGGTCTGCACGACGTCGCAGCCATCGAATCCGTTGCCCGCGCCGCTGCCGCCCGAGATGGTCTCGTAGTACTGGTAGCGGTCGTTGCCGAACGTGAAGTTGTTCATCGTCCCCTGGCTGGCCGCGACCACGCCCAGCGCGCCATACAGCGCATTGGTGATGCACGACGAGGTCTCGACGTTGCCCGACACCACCGACGCGGGATAGCGCGGATTGAGCATCGAGCCTTCCGGGATCACCACGTGCAGCGGCTTGAGGCAGCCGGCATTGAGTGGAATGTCCTGGTCGACCAGCGTACGGAACACGTACAGCACCGCGGCCATGCACACCGCGCGCGGCGCGTTGAAGTTGTTGGGCAACTGTGCCGAGGTGCCGGTGAAGTCGACCACCGCCTCGCGGCGCTCACGGTCCACGGTAACGCGCACGTGAATCTCGGCGCCGTTATCCAGCGGATAGACGTAGTGGCCATCCTTCAGCGCGGTGATCACGCGGCGCACTGCCTCTTCCGCGTTGTCCTGCACATGGCCCATATAGGCGCGCACCACCGGCAGGCCGAAGTGCGCCACCATCTTGCGCAGTTCCTCGACGCCCTTGGCGTTCGCGGCCACCTGCGCGCGCAGGTCGGCCATGTTCTGGTCGGCATTGCGGGCCGGGTAACGGGCGCCGGCCAGCAGCGCGCGCATGCCGGCGTCGTTCAGCACGCCGCCATCGACCAGCAGGAAGTTGTCGATCAGCACGCCCTCCTCTTCGACCACGGTGGAATCGGGCGGCATCGAGCCCGGCGTGATGCCGCCGATATCGGCGTGGTGGCCGCGCGAGCCGACATAGAACAACACTTCCTTGCCGGCCTCGTCGAATACGGGCGTGATGACGGTGACGTCCGGCAGGTGCGTGCCGCCGTTGTACGGGTCGTTCAGCACATAGACGTCGCCGTCCTTCATGCGGCCGGCATTGCGCGCGATCACCGTCTTGATGCTCTCGCCCATCGAACCCAGATGCACCGGCATGTGCGGCGCATTGGCGATCAGGTTGCCTTCGGCATCGAAGATCGCGCACGAGAAGTCCAGCCGCTCCTTGATGTTGACCGAGTAGGCGGTGTTCTGCAGCCGCAGCCCCATCTGCTCGGCGATCGACATGAACAGGTTGTTGAAGACCTCCAGCATCACCGGATCGGCCTCCGTGCCGATCGCGCGCCGCTGCGGGCGCGGCACGGCGCGGGTCAGCACGAGATGGTCGAGTGCCGTCAGTTCGGCCTGCCACCCCGGTTCCACGACGGTGGTCGCATTCTGCTCGGCGATGATCGCCGGACCGGCGATGCGATCGCCCGGACGGAGCGCATCGCGCCGATACAGCGCGGTGTCGTGCCACTCGCCGCCGCTGAACATGCGCACGGTCTCGGTCGCCAGCGGGCCGCCCTCGCGCGGCGGCAGCGCGGTCATGCGCTCGTCCGGCGCCTCGGCGGCGGCCACGGCTTCGACCGACACCGCTTCCGCGATCAGCGCCTTGTCCGGCATCAGGAAGGCATAGCGCTGCCGGTACGCGGCCTCGAAGGCGGCGCGCATGCCGTCCGCATCGGCAAAGGGAATCACCAGCGCGGAGTCGGTTCCCTCGTAGCGCAGATGCACGCGGCGCAGCACGTCGATGCGGCCAGGTTCCTCGCCCTGCTCCAGCAGCTCCTGGCGCGCCTGTTCGGCCAGCGCATCCAGGCGCTCGGCCAGCAGCGGCACGGCGTCGGCATCCAGCCGCGTTTCGATCGCGAGTTCGCGCATCGCGGTGCGATCGGCCAAACCCATGCCATAGGCCGACAGCACGCCGGCCAACGGATGCACGAAGACGGTCTGCATGCCCAGTGCATCGGCCACCAGGCACGCATGCTGGCCGCCGGCGCCGCCGAAGGTCGTCAGCGTATAGCCGGTGACATCGTGGCCGCGCTGCACCGAGATCTGCTTGATCGCGTTCGCCATATTGCCGACCGCGATCTCGATGAAGCCCTCTGCCACCTGCTCCGGCGTGCGGCGGTCGCCGGTCGCTTCGGCGATGCGCGCGGCCAGCGCCTCGAACTGCGCCACCACGGCGTCGCGGTCCAGCGGCGCATCGGCATGCGGACCGAACACCGCGGGGAAATGCCGGGGCTGGATCTTGCCCAGCATGACGTTGCAATCGGTCACCGCGAGCGGTCCGCCACGGCGATAGCTCGCAGGGCCGGGGTTCGCGCCGGCGGAATCGGGCCCGACCCGATAGCGGCTGCCGTCGAAATGCAGGATCGAGCCGCCGCCAGCCGCCACCGTGTGGATGCTCATCATCGGCGCGCGCATGCGCACGCCGGCCACGCTGGTCTCGAATACGCGTTCGAAATCGTTGGGGTGGCTGCCCGAGAAATGCGAAACATCGGTCGAGGTGCCGCCCATGTCGAAGCCGATGATGCGGCCAAAGCCGGCCCGCTGCGATGCCCGCACCATGCCGACGATGCCGCCCGCGGGGCCGGACAGGATCGCGTCCTTGCCCTGGAAGCGGTGGGCGTCGGTCAGGCCGCCGCTGCTCTGCATGAATTGCAGGTTCACGCCCGGCATGTCGGCCTCGACCTGGTCGACATAGCGGCGCAGGATCGGTGACAGGTACGCGTCGACCACGGTGGTATCGCCACGCGGCACCAGCTTCATCAGCGGCGACACCTCGTGCGATACCGACACCTGCGCAAACCCCAGCTCGCGCGCCATCGCCGCGGCACGCGCCTCGTGTTCCGGAAAGCGGTAGCCATGCATGAAGACGATGGCGACGGCCCGGATGCCGGCGTCGCGCACCCGCTCCATCTGCTGGCGCAACGCCGCCTCGTCCAGCGGCTGCACTGTATCGCCGTGCGCGCCGATCCGCTCGTCGACCTCGATCACCTGCTGGTACAGCAATTCGGGCAGCACGATGTTCAGGTCGAACAGCCGCGGCCGGTTCTGGTACGCGATACGCAGCGCGTCGCGGAACCCCTTCGTGATGAACAGCGCGGTGGGCTCGCCCTTGCGCTCGAGCAAGGCGTTGGTGGCCACCGTGGTACCCATCTTCACCGCGGCGACCTGCGCCGGCGTGATGGGCTCGCCGGCGGACAGGCCAAGCAGATGACGAATCCCCGCGACGGCGGCATCGCGGTACTGCTCGGGATTCTCGGACAGCAGCTTGTGCGTGACCACCGTGCCATCGGGCCGCAGGCCCACGATATCGGTGAAGGTGCCGCCACGGTCGATCCAGAACTGCCAGCGACGATCGGGGGTTGCGGCTTCAGATGCGGGGGTGGACACGTGTGTTCCTCTTTTGGAGCGGGATGGATGTGTTTGGGGGTTCGGGAGTGGTCTTGTTTCGGTCAGGCTGTGACTGCCCTCTCCCCCGCCCCTCTCCCGCTTTGCGGGAGAGGGGAGAAAACCGGCGGTATTTCGAACGCTGTCGGTGTGCTCCCCTCTCCCGCTTGCGGGAGAGGGGCGGGGGAGAGGGCAGTCACAGCACTATCAAAAGCGCCCCCACCACTACAACGACGTAGCAGACCGCGCCGCCTGCTCATACAGACCGGTCAACACGCGCAACAGCCGTGCCAGTTCACCGATCTCGGCGTTCTCGGCGCTGCCCGCCGTGAAATTATTGGTCAGGCACTGCTCGCGGATTTCCCGATAGCGCGCACACGCCTCCGCGCCCGATGCCGTCGTCGAATAGGTGGCTTCCTTGCCGACGCGCTCGCCCTCCACCAACCCCATGCCCTGCAGCTTCTTCAGCGAATAGGTCACCAGATGGGTGTCCTCCACGTTCAGCACGAAGCAGATATCGGCCAGCCGCTTGGCGCGGCCCCGGTGGTTGACGTGATGCAGCACCAGCACGTCGAGGAAGGTCAGGTCGCGCACGCCCGCGGCGCCCATGCAGCGCACCACCCAGCGGCTATAGGCGTTGTAAGCGGTATTCAGCCCGAACTCGAATTCCGACAGTTCCGGGCTGCGTGGCGACACGAGATGCGCCGACGACACGATGCTGGGTCCGGCGCCGGCTGCGGCGGCGGACGGCGGTTCGTCACGGGTGGGCTTGCGGGCCATCGGCGAAATCCTTTCGTATAGGCGGACAGCGATCGGAGCATGAGCGAGCTAGGGATTTCCCGAAGCCCGTCAACGCATTTATGGCTTGACAGTTTATAAACAAATTATGAGGATGAACACCCATCAACGAAGAGATTTCGTTGGGACGTTCGAAGAATAATCTGCGGCAATTTATATCGTAATTTCCGCACGATTTGTGGGCATGCACCATCGTGGCCGCACCGCCGCAGGGCAGACGTTCCAGCCGGACCATGCCGGGTCGAAGCTTACGCCACTGAAACCGCAATACCGACAGCCAATGCCAAAGCCAGCCGCCATGCCGTTCGCCGACACGCCGTTCGCGGACGTCGCCACGTTCAACCGCCTTGCGCAACAAGGCGGCCCGTCGCGTGCCGCGCGGCTGCAACAGGCACAGGCGCGCGCGGCGGAGCCGGCCGCGCGCGCCGTGCTGCTGCACGAGAACTTCGCAGCGGCCGCCGGCATTGCCGCGGCGATGGCCGGCAAGCCACTGCATCCGCTCGCCGGCCTGCCGGTGACGATCAAGGACCTGTTCGACGTCGCCGGCGAAGTCACGCGCGCCGCGTCGGCATCCCGCAACGACGCCCCGGCGGCAACGGAGGACGCGCCAGTGGTGGCGCGGCTGCGTGCGGTCGGTGCCGCGCTGGTCGGCCGCACCAATATGACCGAATTCGCCTTCTCCGGCGTCGGGATCAACCCGCATTTCGGCACCCCGGTCAATCCGTGCGATACCGCCGTGGCACGGATCTGCGGCGGCTCGTCGTCCGGCGCGGCGGCATCGGTCGCCCTCGGCATCGCCGTGGCCGCGCTGGGCAGCGACACCGGTGGCTCGATCCGCATTCCCGCCGCGCTGTGCGGACTCACCGGCTTCAAGCCCACGGCCCGCCGCGTGCCGCTGGCCGGCGCCTTTCCCCTGTCGTATTCGCTCGATACCGCGTGCGCGATGGCCCGCACGGTGACGGACTGCGTGCTGGTGGACGGCGTGATCGCCGACCAGGCGCTGGCGCCCGTGCCAAAGGCCCCGACTGCCCTGCGGCTGGCGGTGCCACGCCAGCTGATGCTGGACGACATGGACGACACCGTGGCGCGCGCGTTCGACCGTACGCTGTCGCGGCTGTCGGCCGCGGGTGTGGCCATCGAACAGATCGACGTGCCAGAACTGCTGGAACTGGCGTCGATCAACGCACAGGGCGGCCTGACGGCGGCCGAGGCGCAATCCATCCACCGTGGCGCGCTGCAGACCCGCCGCGCCATGTACGACCCGCGCGTCGCCGCGCGCATCGACCGCGGCGCCGCCATGAGCGCGGCCGACTACGTCGACCTGATGCGCGCCCGCCTCGATTGGGGCGCCCGCATGATGGCGCGCATCGCGCCATATGATGCGATCGCTTGCCCCACCGTGCCGGTGGTCGCCCCGGAACTGGAGCCGCTGATCGCCGACGACGCCCTGTTTACCCGGGTCAACGCCCTGCTGCTGCGCAACCCGTCCGTGTTCAACTTCCTCGACGGCTGCGCCATCTCCCTGCCCTGCCATGACCACGGCGAACTGCCGGTCGGCCTGATGCTGGCGCACGGCCCGATGCGGGATGCGCAGCTACTGGGCACGGCACTTGCATTGGAAGCGCTCGTTCGCGCGGATACCCCGCGCGCGTGAGCGGCAATCACAACCAAGGATGGCGACGTCGCCACGATAACCAGGAGAAATACGATGCAGCGCAAGGGATTGTTGAAGGCGATGTGTGCGGGCGGACTGCTCGCCGGCGTGATGGCATTGGCCGGCGCGGCGCACGCGCAAGTCAAATGGGACCTGCCGACCGGCTATCCGGCCAATAACCCGCACACCATCAACCTGGAGCAGTTCGCCAAGGACGTCAACACGGCCACCCAAGGCAAGCTCGCCATCACGCTGCATCCCAACGGCTCGCTGTTCAAGGCCAATGAGATCAAGCGCGCGGTGCAGAGCAACCAGGCGCAGGCCGGCGAGGTGCTGATGTCGCTGCTGGAGAACGAGAACCCGCTGTTCGGCGTGGACGCGGTGCCCTTCCTGGCCACCGGCTTCGAGGCGTCGTACAAGCTGTGGCAGGCGCAGCGGCCGGTGGTCGACCGCCTGCTCGATCGCCAGGGCATCAAGCTGCTGTACGCGGTGGCCTGGCCGCCGCAGGGCATCTATGCGAAGAAGGAAATCCGCTCCGGCGCCGACATGAAGGGCCTGAAGTGGCGCGCCTACAATCCCGCCACCACGCGTATCGCGCAGGCCGTCGGCGCGCAGCCGATGACCATCCAGGCCGCCGAACTGTCCCAGGCGCTGGCCACCGGCGTGGTCGACAGCTTCATGTCCTCGGGCGCCACCGGCGTCGACAGCAAGGTCTGGGAAAGCCTGACCCACTTCCACACCGTGGATGCATGGCTGCCGAAGAACATGATCATCGTCAACAAGCGCGAGTTCGACAAGCTGGACAAGCCCACGCAGGAAGCCCTGCTCAAGGCCGCCAGGGACGCCGAAACGCGCGGCTGGCAGCGCATGCGCGAGTACACGCAGCAGTCGCTGGACACGCTGGCCAAGAACAAGATGACCATCGTCAAGCCGACCCAGCAACTGCAGGCCGACATGAAGAAGATCGGCGACGAGCTGCTGGCCGAATGGGAAAAGAAGGCCGGCCCTGACGGCAAGGAAATCATCGCGGCCTACCGCAAGCAATAACGGCAGGCCGCCTCACTCTCCCCTCTCCCGCAGCGCGGGAGAGGGGCCGGGGGAGAGGGCGGTCACCGCCCATCCAAACGCCGCAGATCACACGCCACACGCCGCAACCACCATGACCTCCCGCTTCCAATGGCTATACCAGACGCTCGCCGTGCTGGCCGCCGTGTTCATCTGCCTGACCCTGCTGGTTGAGCTGGCCATCATCATCGGCCGCTTCGCCGATTTCCAGATCGACGGCGGCGACGCCTACGCCGGCTATTTCATGGCGGCCGGCTCCTTCCTCGCGCTGGCCGCCACGCTGCGCCAGGGCGACCATATCCGCGTGACGCTGATCCTGCAGCGGCTCACCGGCAAGGCGCGCGTGTGGGTCGAGATCTTCTGCCTGCTGGTCGCCACGCTGCTGACGGCCTATTTCACCTGGTATTCCGGCAAGCTCGTGTACGGCTCCTACATCTATCACGACATCTCCCAGAACACCGACGCGACGCCGCTGTGGATTCCGCAGCTGTCGATGGTGATCGGCCTGTTCGGGCTGTTTGTCGCCTTCGCCGAAGAGTTGGTCTACGTCGTCCGCACCCGCCGCCTGGCGCGCGAGGACAGCGACGAAATGGCCCGCACCGAATAAACCGCGCCGGGACGACGCTCCGCCCCCCTCGCATACCCGGATACCACCATGGATTTGTGGATCACCTTCTTTCTGATCATCGCCATCTTCGCCGTGCTCGGCGCCGGCGTCTGGATCGGCATCGCGATTCTCGGCGTGGCCTGGGCCGCGATGGAGCTGTTCACCAACAAGGTGGGCGGCGATTCGATGGCGCTGACCGTATGGGGCTCGCTGTCGAGCTGGACGCTGACCGCGCTGCCACTGTTCATCTGGATGGGAGAGATCCTGCTCAAGTCGAAGCTGTCCGAAGGCATGTTCCGCGGCCTCGCGCCGTGGCTGCAACGGCTGCCCGGCCGGCTGCTGCACGTCAACGTGATCGGCTGCACCATCTTTGCCGCCGTGTCTGGCTCCAGCGCGGCCACCTGCGCCACCATCGGCAAGATCTCGCTGCCCGAACTGGCCAAGCGCGGCTATCCCGAATCGATGGCGATCGGTTCGCTGGCCGGCGCCGGCACGCTGGGCCTCTTGATTCCGCCGTCGATCATCATGATCGTGTACGGCGTCACCGCCGACGTGTCGATCGGCAAGCTGTTCATCGGCGGCGTGCTGCCCGGCATCCTGCTGGCGACGCTGTTCATGGGCTACGTCGCGTTCTGGGGCTGGCGCAACCGGGACCGCATTCCCGTGCCGGAGCACCGGCTGGACCTGCACGCCAAGCTGGTGGAATCGCGCCACCTGATCCCCGTGGTGCTGCTGATCGGCGCGGTGCTCGGGTCGATCTACGCGGGCATCGCCACCGCCACCGAGGCCGCCGCGCTGGGCGTGGTGGGCGCGCTGATCCTCGCCGCCTGCCAGCGCACGCTGACGTGGCAGACCTTCCGCGAATCGCTGATGTCGGCCACGCGGCTGTACTGCATGATCGCGCTCATCCTGGCGGGCTCGTCGTTCCTGACGCTGGCGATGGGCTTTATCGGCCTGCCCCGCCATCTGGCCGAATGGATCATCGGGCTGAACCTGTCGCCGTTCATGCTGATCGTCGCGCTGATGGTGTTCTTCATCATCCTCGGCTGCTTCCTCGACGGCATCTCGATGGTGGTGCTGACGATGTCGGTGCTGCTGCCGACCATCCAGGGTGTGGGCATCGACCTGCTGTGGTTCGGCATCTTCGTCGTGCTCGTGGTCGAGATGGCACAGATCACGCCGCCGGTCGGCTTCAACCTGTTCGTGCTGCAGGGCATGACAAAGCGCAATATCAGCTACATCGCCGCTGCGGCGTTCCCGTTCTTCGTGCTGATGGTCGTGGCCGTGCTGCTGATCTGGGTCTTCCCGGGGCTCGTCACCTATCTGCCCGCGCAGATGAAGATGTAGGCCCCGCATGCACGTCATCGTGATTGGCGCCGGCGTGATCGGCGTCTGTTCCGCCTGGTACCTGCGCGAGGCGGGCTTTGAAGTCACGGTGATCGACCGCCGTGCCACGCCCGCTCAGGAAACGAGCTTCGGCAACGCGGGCGTGATCGCGCCCGGGTACGTGACGCCATGGGCCGCGCCCGGCATGCCGGCCAAGGTATTGAGGACGCTGTTCGCCAGCGCCTCCCCGGTGGTGTTCCGGCCCAGCGCCGATCCGGCGATGTGGCGATGGATCGCGCGCTGGCTGCGCGAATGCCGGCTGGAACGCTACCGCGTCAACAAGCTGCGCATGCAGCGCCTCGCCTTTTACAGCCGGTCCTGCCTGCACACGCTGCGCGAACAGCTTGCCATCGACTACGAGCAGTCGCAGGGCTATCTGCAGCTGTTCCGCACCGCGCGGGATCTCGACATGGCCCAGCCCGCGCTGGCGCTGCTGCGCGAGAACGCGGTGCCGCACCGGCTACTGGACGCGGCCGAATGCCGGCGCCTCGAACCGGGCCTCGCCCCGGACACGGCCCTGGCGGGCGGCCTGCACCTGCCCGAGGACGAAACCGGCAACTGCCCGATGTTTACGCGCCGGCTCCGGCAGCTCGCACAGGAGCGCGGCGTGCGCTTCACCATGGAAGCCACGGCCAGACGCATCCGGCTGGAAGCGGACGGCAAGCTCGGCGTCGCGGTCGATGCGCGCGGTACGATCGACACGCTGCGTGCCGACCGCGTGGTCGTGGCGGCCGGCGTCGACAGCGCCGCGCTGCTGCGCCCACTGGGCCTGCGCGTGCCGCTCTATCCGGTCAAGGGATACTCCGCCACGGTCAAGGTCCGGGATGAACTGCAGGCGCCGCTGGCCGCGCTGATGGACGAGTCGTACAAGGTCGCCATCACGCGCATGGGCAATCGCTTCCGCATCGCCGGCACCGCCGAGCTGGGCTCCCGCCGGCTCGATCTGCGTCGCGAGGCGGTCGGTACGCTGCTGAAGGTGGCACGCGACTGGTTTCCCGGCGCGGGCGACTACAATGACGCCACCCTGTGGGTCGGCGCGCGCCCGATGCTGCCGGACGGCCCGCCGCTGATCGGCGCAACCTCGGTGCCCGGCCTCTATCTGAACCTGGGTCACGGCTCCACCGGCTGGGCGATGGCCTGCGGCTCCGGCAAGCTGGTGGCCGACCAGATCGCGGCGGCCCAAGGCCATGGCAGCGGTCCCGAGATCGACATGGAGGGACTGACGCCCGACCGATACGGTCTTGGACCACGCCCTGGATCACGCCCTTGAATCCTGCCGCATGACCACGCCAGCCAACCCTCGCGATGCATCCTCCGACCGGCCGGGCCCGGAAGACTGGCTGGCGCTCGATGTGGCAAGCGACTCGCCGGTCCCGCTTCACGACAATGCCTCGCTGCGCCGGCTCGAACAGGACGCCCGCCAGCGTCTCGCGCCATTTACGCTGATGTCGCGCGCCGGCGGCGCCGCGGCGCGCTGGCTCACCCGGCATGCGCCGCCCGGCATGCTGCTGATGCTGGCCGGCCCCGGCAACAATGGCGGCGATGCGGTGGTCGCCGCCACGCGCCTGCACGAGACCGGCCGCC
The DNA here is from genome assembly GCF_007829435.1 of Cupriavidus gilardii J11. Taxonomy (GTDB): domain Bacteria; phylum Pseudomonadota; class Gammaproteobacteria; order Burkholderiales; family Burkholderiaceae; genus Cupriavidus; species Cupriavidus gilardii_D. Next base: position 162,625 of record NZ_VLJN01000045.1, on the reverse strand, counting down.
CGGTCGAGATCTGGCTGATCGGCGATCCGGCGCGCCTGCCGTCCGATGCCGCTCGCGCGTGGCACGAAGCCGTGGCGGCCGGCGTGCCGCGACGCATCGTATCGGCCGACGACGATGCCGACGCGCTTGCCTGCCGTGCGAGCCATTTCGCCGCGCTGGTGGACGGCCTGCTCGGCATCGGACTCAATCGCCCGGTCGAGGGCCGCCTGGCGCGCTGGATCGGATGGCTGCGCCAGCGTGCCGCCGACGGCCTGCCGGTATTCGCGCTCGATGTCCCCAGCGGCCTGTCCGCCGATACCGGACGGGGCGAGCCCGCGGTGCATGCGGTGCGCACGCTGACCTTTATCGCGGCCAAGCCGGGCCTGCTGACGCTGGACGGCCGCGACTGCGCCGGCGCGCTGGATATCGCGCCGCTCGGGCTCGACTACCCGCCGGCATTGACGCCCACCGCCTGGGCCAGCACGCCCGCGCAGTTCGCCAGCAACCTTCCCGCGCGGACGCACGCGACGCACAAGGGCAGCTTCGGCACGGTCGCGGTCATCGGCGGCAACGTCGGCATGGTGGGTGCGCCGCTGCTGGGCGCGCGCGCCGCGCTGCATCTGGGCGCGGGACGCGTGCATATCGGCTTCCTGGCGACCCCGGCGCCGCTGCTCGATCCGGTGCAGCCCGAGCTGATGCTGCACCCCGTGCAGGCGCTGGACCTCGACGCGATGTCGGCATTGGTGGCCGGCCCCGGCATGGGCAAGGACGACGCGGCCCGCGCGCAGCTGGAACGGGTACTGCGGGCGCAGCGCCCGCTGGTGATCGACGCCGATGCGCTGAATCTGCTGTCGGCCGACGCCACGCTGGCCGATCTGGCGCGTATGGCGCCCGTGCCGCGCGTGCTGACGCCGCATCCGCTGGAGGCGGCGCGCCTGGCTGGGTGCGGCGTGGGCGATATCCAGCGCGATCGACTCGCGGCGGCACGCGCGCTGGCGCACCGGTGGCAGTCCGTGGTCGTGCTCAAGGGTTCGGGCACGGTGATCGCCACGCCCGACGGCACCGTCCATATCAATCCCACCGGCAATGCCGGGCTTGCCACCGCTGGCACCGGAGACGTGCTGGCCGGGTTCATCGGCGCACTGCTCGCGCAGGGCATGCCGGCGCCCGCCGCGGCGCGCGCGGCGGTCTGGCTGCATGGCGCCGCCGCGCAGCGGCTGACGGCGGCCGGCGCCATTTCGCGCTGGAAGCCCATCCGCGGACCGCGGTACTGAAGACAGCTCGTCCACTTTGGTTTGCGGCCGGCGTCGGCCCCGCCGGCCTCACCGCCGGCGAACTGCTGTCCCCCGCGAGACACATCCTCAATGAACTGCAATGACCTTCAGCAATGACCACTAGGACAGGCCCCGCGCCACTGGCCATCCACGTGCCGACCCGCCGCCAGCTGCTGACCGGCATCGGGCTGCTGGTGCTCGGCCAATGGATCCTCACGCTGCTCGATGCCACCGGCAAGACGCTGACGCAGCAGGGCCTGCCGTTGGTGGCGGTGGCGTGGGTCCGCTATGTCAGCCATGTCGTGGTGATCCTGCTGCTGCTCGGGCCGTCGCGCTTCCGCATCCAGCAGCGCCCCGCCAAGCCGGCCATGCAATGGATGCGCGGCGCCCTGATGCTGGCCTCGACGCTGGTGTTCTTTTCGGTGCTGAAGCTGATGCCGCTGGCGCAGGCCACGGCGCTCAACTTCTGTGCGCCGCTGTTCGTGGTGGCGCTGTCGCCCTGGCTGCTGGGTGAACGGCCCGGCCGCCATGCCAGCCTCACCCGCTGGGGCGGCGTGCTGATCGGCTTCGCCGGCATGCTGGTGGTGGTGCGCCCGGGCGGCGAGCTGACCCCCGCCGGCGTGGCGCTCGGCCTGCTGTCCGCGCTGCTGTTCGCGCTGTTGCAGATGCTGACCCGCCGCATGGCGGTGCACGACGCGCCGATGACCACGCTGATCCAGAGCGGCATCACCGGGGCCGTGCTGACCACGCTGCTGGTTCCCTTCTTCTGGTTCGAAACGATGCCGACGCCGCTGCAGTGCGCGCTGCTGCTGTCGGCTGGCGTCACCGGTTCGCTGGGCCACTACTTCGTGATCCGCGCCTTCCAGTATGCCGATGCGTCGTTCCTCAGCCCCTTCCTGTACCTGCAGATCATCTCGGCGACCACCGTCGGCTATCTGGCCTTTGGCCAGTTGCCCGACTGGACCACCGCGCTGGGCATCGCCGTGATCTGCGCCGGCGGCGTGTGCGTCGCGGGCGGCGAATCGGTGCTGCGCGCCATCGCCGGAAGGTTGCGTAGCCCACGCTAATCGGACTCCGTCTGACATTCGGCGTCAAACGCGCGCGCTATACTTGCCGCACGCCTGCGGCCGCCCACGGTCGCCGCCCAGGCACAGCCGAGGCGGTGCCGCGCTGGCATGACCGCCACCGCGGCCCTCCACAATCCGTCCCTTCCGTTTCTTCGCCCTACTGTCGATGCCGATCCGTCTTCCCGTCTGGCCCCTCCTGCTGCAGCATCACCGCACCATCCGCGAACAGCGGATGCAGGACTGGTTTGCCGGGGCGGACGCGGAGCAGCGCGTGCAGCAATTTTCCTGCGACGCCGCCGGCATCCATCTGGATTACTCCAAGAACCGCATCACCGCAGAAACCATGGCGCTGCTGCTGCGCCTGGCCGACGAGGCGGGCGTGCCGGCGCGCCGCGATGCGATGTTCGCGGGCGAGCATGTCAACGACACCGAAGACCGCGCCGCGCTGCACATGGCGCTGCGCGCCCCGAAGGACGCGCCTTACCGTGTCGATGGCACATCTGTGATGCCGGCCGTCCATGCCGTGCTCGATCGCATGCGCGTGTTCTCGGAACGCGTGCGCAGCGGCGAATGGAAGGGCTACAGCGGGCAGCCGATCCGCGACGTGGTCAACCTCGGCATCGGCGGTTCGGACCTCGGGCCCCGCATGGTGTGCCGCGCGCTGGCGCATCTGTGCGGCGACAGCCCGCGCGTCCATTTCGTATCCAATGTCGACGGCACCGAACTGGCCGAGACGCTGGCCCGCCTGGACCCGGCCCGCACGCTGGTGATCGTCTGCTCGAAGACCTTCACCACGCTCGAGACCATGGCCAACGCATGCAGCATGCGCGCCTGGTTCCTCGACCATGGCGTGCCGGAGAGCGGCCTCGCCAACCATTTCGTGGCGGTGTCCACGAATGCCGACGCGGTGCGCGCGTTCGGCATCGATCCGGCCAATATGTTCGAGTTCTGGGACTGGATCGGCGGCCGCTTCTCGCTGTGGTCGTCGGTGGGCCTGTCGATCGCGCTGGCGGTGGGCTTCGACGCGTTCGCCGAGCTGCTGGCCGGCGGCCACGACATGGACCAGCACTTCCGCACCGCCCCGCCGGGGCGCAACATGCCGCTCGTGCTCGGCGTGCTCGGGGTCTGGTACCGCAACCTGTTCGGCTTCCCCACCAGCTGCATGGCGCCCTATTCCAGCGCGCTGGAACTGTTTCCCGCGTTCCTGCAGCAGCTGGAGATGGAGAGCAACGGCAAGTCGGTCCAGCACGACGGCGCGCCGGTGCAGGTCGACACGTCGCCGGTGGTGTGGGGCACGGCCGGCACCAATGGCCAGCACGCCTATTTCCAGCTGATCCACCAGGGCACGCAGATCGTACCGGTGGACTTTGTCGCGCCGCTGTCCGCGCCGCGCACGCTGCCGGGCCACCATGCGAAGCTGCTGGCCAACTGCTTCGCCCAGGCAGAGGCGCTGATGCGCGGCCGCGACGAGGCCGAACTGCGCGCGGCCGGCATCGACGATCCCGTGCGTATCGCGCATATGCGCTTCGCCGGCAATCGCCCCAGCAATATGCTGCTGATCGACGGCGTGACGCCGCGCGCGCTGGGCGCGCTGATCGCGCTGTACGAGCATCGCACCTTCGTGCAGGGCGCGATCTGGAATATCAACTCCTTCGACCAATGGGGCGTCGAACTGGGCAAGCTGCTGGCCCGTCCGATCGAGGCCGAACTGACCGGCCAGGCGGAGGGCCGGCACGATGCCTCCACCCGTTCGCTGATCGCGCGTGCGCGCGCCGTGCTATCGCGCCACGCGTGAACCTCGTGACGGCGCGACATGGGCCGTCACACGTGCCGACACACCTGCTGATCCACCTGCCGTCACACCTCGGCGCCCAGGCACTCGTCGCTGACCACCCTGCCCGCCTCGATCGTCAGGATGCGCCCGCAGCGCGCCGCCACCGAGCGGTCGTGCGTGACCAGCACCAGCGTCGAACCCGCGTCGCGGTTCAGTTCGAACATCAGCGCGATCACGGCCTCGCCAGTGGCGGTATCGAGGCTGCCGGTCGGCTCGTCGGCGAACAGGATATCCGGCCGCGTGACAAAGGCCCGTGCCAGCGCCACGCGCTGCTGCTCACCGCCCGACAACGTACGCGGATAGTGCGACAGCCGCGCACCAAGCCCTACCCGCTCCAGCATCGCCTTCGCGCGCTCGCGCACCGCGTCGGTCTCGCCGCGCAGCTCCAGCGGCAGCATCACGTTCTCCAGCGCGGTCAAATGCCCCACCAGCTGGAACGACTGGAACACGAAGCCGACATGCTGGCCGCGCAGCGCGGCCCGCTGGTCCTCGTCAAGCGCAAACAGGTCGTGGCCGTGCAGCGACACCTTGCCGCGGCTGGGCAGGTCCAGTCCCGCCAGCAGGCCCMGCAGCGTCGACTTGCCCGAGCCCGAGGCGCCAACGATGGCCAAGGTCTCCCCCGGCGTGACGGCGAACGAGACGTCGTGCAGAATCGTCAGCGAACCGGTCGCGTCCGCCACGGTCTTTCCCAAGGATTCGACAGCAAGAATGGATGAGGACATGAACAAGCGTTTCCCGATAGAGGTCTGGCAAATCGTGGGAAGGTGGTACCGCGCCGTGTTGCTCGGCGCGCTGTTGGCATCGGCCCTGCCGGCCATGGCGCAAGGTGCGCCCACCATCCTGGTGCTCGGCGACAGCTTGTCCGCGGAGTATGGCATCGCCCGCGGCAGTGGCTGGGTCAAGCTATTGGAAGACCGCCTGCGCGCGGAGCGGTTCGATTATAACGTCGTCAATGCCAGCATCAGCGGCGAAACCACCGTGGGCGGCAAGACCCGGCTGCCGGATCTGCTGACGCGGCACAAGCCCGCCGTCGTGATCGTGGAACTGGGCGCCAACGACGCCCTGCGCGGCCTGCCGCTGCAGACCACGCAGGCCAACCTGCGCGACATGATCACGCGCAGCAAGGCCGCCAAGGCCGCCGTGCTGCTCGTGGGCATGCGGATTCCGCCAAACTATGGACAGGACTACGCCGAGCGGTTCGCGGCGCTGTACACGAACCTGGCAAAGGAACAGAAGGTGCCGCTGGTGCCCTTCCTGCTGGACAAGGTGGTAACGCGGCCGGACTGGTTCCAGGCTGATCGTATCCACCCCACCGCGCAGGCACAGGCGACGCTGCTGGATACGGTGTGGCCGGAATTGCAGCCGCTGTTGCGGCGGGCGGCGCGAAGAGGGTGAGTGGGCGGGATGCGTTATGGGTTTCCTCCCCTCTCCCGCCTTGCGGGAGAGGGGCCGGGGGAGAGGGCAGTCTCAGCAAAAACCAGCCCCCTCACTCCGCCGCCGCCTCCGTCTTCGCCGGCTTCAGCACCTCGACCTTCGAACGCGCCTTCAGGCTGTCAAAGAACGCTTCCAGCTCGCTCTGACCGGCCAGCTGCGACAACTGCTGCCCCTCGGCCTGCCGTTGCGCGGCATCGACCTGCGCAGGCTGCGTGACCTTGGCGATCCGATAGATCGCATAGCCATCCTTGCCCAGATCGACGCCCACCACGGCCGGCAGCTTCGATGCATCGGCACGCATCACCGCCTCCAGCGCCTTGGCCGGCAGACCCGCCGGCTGCTGCCGCGATACCGTGACCATCGTGCCGAAACCATCCGCGCTGCCGCTCTGCTTCAGCGTGGCCAGCCGAGCCTCGCCATCCTTGCGCGCCAGTTCGGCGACCTGCTCGGCGACATAGGCGCTGCGCACCTGGTCGCGCACCGCATCGAACGGATGCACGCTGGCCGGGCGGTACTCGGCAATGCGGGCCGCCACCAGCGTTTCCGGGCCGACCTGCACCGCCTCGGTATTGCGCTTGTTCTTGATCGCGTCGTCGCTGAACAGGGCCTGCAGCACCTTTTCGTTGTTCAGCGGGTTGTTCGCGCCCAATGCGGGATTCGGCTGGCGCGTCACGTTGTCCGCAGTCTGGAGCTTCAGCTTGAACTTGTCGGCCGCCGGCTTCAGGCTGTCCGCCTGTTCATAGACCATGTTGCCGAAAGCGTCGGCCTGCTCGGTAAACGCCTTGGCCGCCAGCTGCTTGCGCAGCTCGGCCTCCAGTTCGCCCTTCACGGCCTCCAGCGGACGCGTCTGCGAAGCCTTGACTTCGTCCAGCCGGATGATGTGATAGCCGTAATCGGTTTCCACCACATCGCTGATCTGGCCCGGTTGCAACGCGAACATCGCGTCCTCGAACGGCTTGACCAGCGCGCCCCGGCCCATGAAACCCAGATCGCCGCCCTTCTCCGCCGAACCCGGGTCCTGCGACTCCTTGCGCGCGACATCGGCGAACGACTGCGGATTCTTGCGCAGCGACTCCAGCAGCCGCGTCGCCTTGTCCTTGGCGGCCTGGCGCTGATCGGCCGGCGCTTCCTTCGGCGCCGCGACCAGGATATGGCTGGCCCGGCGCTGCTCTTCGGTCCGAAAGCGCGCGATATTGCTGTCGTAGTAGGACTTCAGCTGCTCGGGCGTGACCGTGATGCCAGCAGCCAGCGCGTCGGCCGACAGCACAAGGTACTCCACCTTCGCCTGTTCCGGCACGCTGAACGCCTGCCGATGGCTTTCGTAGTACGCCTTCAACGCGGTGTCGTCGGCGTTGACCTTGCCGGCATAGTCGGCCGGCTTGAGCAGCAGCGGCTGAATCTCGCGACGCTGGTCGCGCACGGCGATCAGGCGATCCAGCAGCGACTTCGGCATGAATGCCGTGGCGCCGACCGACTGGCCGAGCTGCTGCGTGGCCAGATCGAAGCGCATCCGCGCGTCGAACTGTTCAGGCGTCAGCCCTTGCGACGCCAGCAGATCGAGATAGGCCTTGTCCTCCACCGACCCGTCGGCCTTCTTCGGCAACTGCGCGATCGCGGGAATGCTGCTGATCGCCTGGTACAGCCGCTCGTTCGACACCGTCAGGTGCTCGCGGGCCACTTCGTCGGCCACCACGCGCTGCAGGATCAGCTGATCGAGCACCGCCTGCCGCGCCTCCGGCCCCTCGAACTGCCGGGCGTCGTAAGCCGAGCCCAGCATCTGCCGCATGCGCTCGGACTGCTCGCGCAGCACGTTGTCGACTTCCTGCGTGGTGATGGTCCGTCCACCGACCTTCGCGGCGTCATGCGAGCTGTCCATGAAGCGCGAATAGCTCTCGACGCCGAAAAATACGAACGATGGAAATACCAGAACCAGCAGCAGCAACAGCATCAGCCGCCGGTTATTGCGAACGAAATCAAGCATGTTGACTCGGCAAGTAAATTGGAACGGAGGACAAACCCCGGATTCTATCAGGGCGCGCTCCCTGCCGGCCCGACTTGCCGGGGAGCGACGCTACAAACGAAAACAGCCGCTGATGCGGCTGTTTCGATATGTCGCCCGACAGGTCGTATTCAGTATCGTACTGAAGGGTGTCGTACTGAAGGCGGCAAGATATCCAGCACAGGCTGGTGGCGGAGTGGACGGGACTCGAACCCGCGACCCCCGGCGTGACAGGCCGGTATTCTAACCGACTGAACTACCACTCCTTTGTCGGTCTCGCTGCCCGCGATGCCACGCGACGGCTTGTGCGATCGAGTGAGTGGTGGGTGCTGAGGGGTTCGAACCCCCGACCTACGCCTTGTAAGGGCGCCGCTCTACCAGCTGAGCTAAGCACCCGCTCGATCTGCCTTCGATGGGCATCGCCGCGCACGTATCGGAGCAATTACCGCCGTTTGCGTTGCGAGCCCGCAAGTGTAATACAGCGCGTTTCGATTTGCCAACAACATTTCACCTCTCCCCTCTCCCGCAAAGCGGGAGAGGGGCCGGGGGAGAGAGCAGTCCCAGCAAACCACTTCAGCGCACTGCCCCCAACGGGAAGACGGGATACGTGTGCAGCAAGCCCCAAAAAAACCGCGGACCAAAGCCCGCGGTTCCTTGCTTCCCTGACAGCCTCAACGGCCGGTCAATGATGGATCATCTCCCGGCTCTCAGCACCGGGCTTCTCCTTCACCTCGGCCGGGCTCGCCACCTCGTCGGGCAGCGCTTCCGGCTTGCGCTCCAGTGCCAGCTCCAGCACCTTGTCGATCCAGCGAACCGGCACGATTTCGATGCTGTTCTTGACGTTGTCCGGGATGTCGGCGAGGTCCTTGACGTTCTCCTCGGGGATCAGCACCAGCTTGATGCCGCCACGGTGAGCCGCCAGCATTTTCTCCTTCAACCCGCCGATCGGCAGCACTTCGCCGCGCAGCGTGATTTCGCCGGTCATCGCGACATCGGCCCGCACCGGAATCCCGGTCAGCACCGACACCAGCGCCGTCGTCATCGCGATACCCGCGGACGGACCGTCCTTGGGCGTCGCGCCTTCCGGCACGTGGATGTGGATGTCGCGCTTCTCGAACATCTCGTCCGTGATGCCGAGCCGGCGAGCCCGCGAGCGCACCACCGAGCGCGCCGCCTCGACCGATTCCTTCATCACGTCGCCCAGCGAACCGGTGCGGGTGATGTTGCCCTTGCCTGGCATCAGCGCGGCCTCGATGGTCAGCAGATCGCCACCCACCTCGGTCCAGGCCAGACCCGTCACCTGCCCCACCTGGTTTTCCTTGCCGGCGAGGCCGAAGTCGTACTTGCGCACGCCCAGGAATTTGTCCAGGTTCTCCGAATCGACCGTGACGGTGCCGCTCTCCTTCTTCAGCAGCAGCATCTTGACCACCTTGCGCGCGATCTTCGACACCTCGCGCTCCAGCGAACGGACGCCCGCCTCGCGCGTGTAGTAGCGAATGATGTCGCGGATGGCCGCCTCGGTCACCTCGATCTCGCCCGGCTTCAGGCCGTTATTGCGGATCTGCTTCGGCAGCAGATAGCGCTGGGTGATATTGACCTTTTCTTCCTCGGTGTAGCCCGACAGCCGGATCACCTCCATCCGGTCCAGCAGCGGCGGCGGGATGTTCAGCGAATTCGACGTGGCCACGAACATCACATCGGACAGGTCGAAATCGACCTCGATGTAATGGTCCTGGAACGTGTGGTTCTGCTCGGGATCCAGCACTTCGAGCAGCGCCGACGACGGATCGCCACGGAAATCCATGCCCATCTTGTCGATCTCGTCGAGCAGGAAGAGCGGATTGCGCACGCCGACCTTGGTCAGGCTCTGCAGGATCTTGCCGGGCATCGAACCGATGTACGTACGACGGTGACCGCGGATCTCGGCCTCGTCGCGCACGCCACCCAGCGCCATGCGCACGAACTTGCGGTTCGTCGCACGGGCCACGGACTGGCCCAGCGAGGTCTTGCCCACCCCCGGCGGCCCGACCAGGCACAGGATCGGCGCCTTGACCTTGTCCACGCGCTGTTGCACGGCAAGGTACTCAAGGATGCGTTCCTTGACCTTCTCCAGACCGTAGTGGTCCTCGTCCAGCACGCGCTCGGCGTTGGCCAGGTCGTTATTGACCTTGCTCTTCTTGCGCCACGGCAGGTTGACGAGCGTGTCGATGTAGTTGCGCACGACCGTCGCCTCGGCCGACATCGGCGACATCAGCTTGAGCTTCTTGAACTCGGCCTCGGCCTTCTTCTTGGCTTCCTTCGGCATGCGCGCCGCCTTGATGCGCTTGTCGAGCTCTTCCAGGTCGGCGCCTTCCTCGCCCTCGCCCAGTTCCTTCTGGATGGCCTTGACCTGCTCGTTCAGGTAGTACTCGCGCTGGCTTTTCTCCATCTGGCGCTTGACGCGGCCACGGATGCGCTTTTCCACCTGCAGGATGTCGATCTCGCCCTCGAGCTGCGACAGCAGGCTCTCGAGCCGCTCGGTGACATTGACCATCTCCAGGATCTTCTGCTTCTGCTCGAGCTTGATCGGCAGATGCGCGGCGATGGTGTCGGCCAGGCGGCCCGGCTCGTCGATACCCGACAGCGACGTCAGGATCTCCGGCGGGATCTTCTTGTTCAGCTTCACGTATTGATCGAACTGAGAGACGATCGCGCGGCGCAGGGCCTCCGTTTCGGCGCTCTCGACCGGGCCCGGCGGCACCGGCACGGCCTCGCACATGAAGTGCGAGTCGTCTTCGCTCACTTCGCGGATGTTCGCGCGCTGCGTCCCCTCGACCAGCACCTTCACGGTACCGTCGGGCAGCTTCAGCATCTGCAGGATATTGGCGATGCAGCCGACCTCATACAGGTCGTCGGCGGTCGGCTCGTCCTTCGCCGCCGTCTTCTGGGCCACGAGCATGATGCTCTTGCCCGACTCCATCGCAGTTTCCAGCGCCTTGATGGACTTCGGGCGACCCACGAACAGCGGGATCACCATGTGCGGAAACACCACCACGTCGCGCAGCGGCAACAGTGGCAAGCGAATCGGCTCAGCCGGGAGGAGTTGTGTTCCAGACATCAGTTTCCCCAGTCAGTCATTTAAGGCGTAAATTGGGTCGCACGAACCGATTACAAGATACTCATCATCGGTTCGCAGCGTCAGTCAAATGACGGCCCCGACACCTGCGAATCCCGCGCAAACAGCATACCCGCCTTTCCTCCCCTTCGTCGGTGTGAATTGAAGAAAAAAAGCCGCTCGCTTCCAGCGAACGGCCTTTTGGAGTGGCTGCCGGCGGAAACCGCCAATGCGCCGGCGTTCGCGTCAGTTCGAACCGGCCACTTTGGGCTGGTCCTCATACATCAGCAGGGGTGGCGCATCGCCGGTGATCGTGTTTTCGTCGATCACCACTTTTTGCACGCCCTTGTAGTTAGGCAGGTCGTACATGACATCCATCAGCGATTGTTCGAGTATCGAACGCAGGCCGCGAGCCCCGGTCTTGCGCTTGATCGCCTTGCGAGCAATGGCGGAAAGCGCCGCCGGACGGATTTCGAGTTCGACCCCTTCCATCGCCAGCAGTTTCTGGTATTGCTTGACCAGCGCATTCTTCGGCTCGATCAGGATCTGCACCAGCGCCGCCTCGTCCAGCTTCGACAGCGTGGCGACCACCGGCAGACGACCGATCAGTTCCGGAATCAGGCCAAACTTGATCAGGTCCTCCGGCTCGGTCTGCGGCAGCACCTCGCTGGCATCCCGCTCGTCCTTGCTCTGGACCTGCGCGCCAAAACCGATGCCGGTCTTGTCCGAGCGCTGCATGATGACCTTTTCCAGGCCATCGAAGGCGCCGCCGCAGATGAAGAGGATGTTGGTGGTATCCACCTGCAGGAAATCCTGGTTCGGATGCTTGCGCCCGCCCTGCGGCGGCACCGAGGCCATCGTGCCTTCGATCAGCTTCAGCAGCGCCTGCTGCACGCCTTCGCCCGACACGTCGCGCGTGATCGACGGGTTGTCGGACTTGCGGGAGATCTTGTCGATTTCATCGATATAGACAATGCCGCGCTGCGCCTTCTCGACCTCGTAGTTGCAGTTCTGCAGCAGCTTCTGGATGATGTTCTCGACGTCCTCGCCGACATAGCCGGCCTCGGTCAGCGTGGTCGCGTCCGAAATCACGAACGGCACGTTCAGCAACCGGGCCAGCGTCTGCGCGAGCAGGGTCTTGCCGGAACCCGTGGGCCCGATCAGCAGGATATTGCTCTTGGACAGCTCGACATCGTCTTTCTTGCCGAGGTGCTTCAGGCGCTTGTAGTGGTTATAAACCGCAACGGCGAGAATCTTCTTTGCCTGTTCCTGGCCAATCACATACTGGTCCAGGCTTTCGCGAATCTCGTGCGGCGTGGGCAGATCGGACTTCGCGGCCGCCGGGGAATCCTTATCGGCTCCCGCGGCTTCGTCGCGAATGATCTCGTTGCAAAGGTCGATGCATTCGTCGCAGATGAACACCGACGGGCCGGCGATCAGCTTCTTCACCTCGTGCTGGCTCTTGCCGCAGAAGGAACAATACAGAAGCTTTTCGCTGGATGAGCCTTTTTTATCCGCCATAAGAATCAGTCACATTAGCAGGGGCGCAGCCCGGGCGCAGAAACGGCCTTGGCGAAACGCGTCAAACGCATCATACGCCAAAACCCCTGAGGCAGCGGGTCGCTGCCCCGCGGTGTGGGGACAAACGCGACAAACGAGGCGCGTGGCCTCGTTCCGGTGTAGCCTTCGCCATTTGGGGTGGATTTGGGAGCGCGAACTCCCTTTCGAGGCAAGGGCTATTCGCTTTGCCGTTGACCCACCCCGGGTGGCCGAGACATTGCTCGGGAAAGGCGTTCAGACGCGGCGGGCGATGACCTTGTCGATCAGACCGTAGTCGACCGCCTGGTCGCCGCTCATGAAGTTGTCGCGATCGGTGTCGCGCGCGATCTTCTCGACGGGTTGACCGGTCACCTCGGCCAGGATGGAGTTCAGCCGTTCGCGCAGGTACAGGATCTCACGCGCCTGGATCTCGATGTCCGACGCCTGGCCGCGGGCGCCGCCCAACGGCTGGTGGATCATGATGCGCGAGTTCGGCAGCGCAAAACGCTTGCCCTTCTGCCCCGCCGCCAGCAGGAAGGCGCCCATGCTGGCCGCCATGCCCATGCACAGCGTCGACACGTCGGGCTTGATGAACTGCATCGTGTCGTAGACGGCCAGACCGGCCGAAACCGAGCCACCCGGCGAGTTGATGTAGAGGAAGACATCCTTGTCGGGATTCTCACTCTCCAGGAACAGCAGTTGCGCCACCACCAGGTTGGCCGTCTGGTCGTTGACTTCACCCACCATGAACACCACCCGCTCCTTCAGCAGGCGCGAGTAGATGTCGTAGGCGCGTTCACCGCGACCGGACTGCTCGACCACCATCGGCACCAACCCGAGGCCCTGGGTCTCCAGCGCCGAGGCTTGCGTGGTGGCCAGACGATCGAGCAAATCATTGCGGGTCATGCAGATTCTCCAGGAATACGGTGGGCGGCGTGTCGGGCCGGACGGTGCCTTGCAGGCACGGCCCGGCGCGGATGGGGCGTGACTATTGAAGCGCGACTATCGAAGCGCGACTATCGCAGTCAGCCCTGCTGGCCGCCATTGCCTTCGGCGGTCAGCTCCTCGAAGGACATGGTCTTGTCGGTAACCTTGGCCTTTTCGCACACGAAATTTACCACGTTGTTTTCCAGCACGTAGGCCTCCATCTCGGCCAGGCGCTGCTGGTCGCCGTAGTACCAGCGCATGACTTCCTTCGGGTCCTCGTAGCTCTTGGCGAACTCCTCGATCTCGGCCTTGATCTGGTCGGCCTTGGCCTCCAGACCGTTGGCCTTGACGATTTCAGCCAGGATCAGGCCAAGCTTGACGCGGCGCTCGGCCTGCTGCGCGAACATCTCGGCCGGGATCGGCATGTCCTTGGCGTTCGGCATGCCACGCTGCTCCAGGTCACGGCGCGCCATCTGCACCAGGCGCTCCTGGTCCTGCTCGATCAGGGCCTTGGGCACGTCCAGCTCGCTGTTCTTCAGCAGCGCTTCCATGACCTGGTCCTTCAGCATCGAATGCGTGCGGCGCTTGACCTCGCGCTCCAGGTTCTCGCGGATATCGGCGCGCATCTTCTCGACGCTGCCGTCGGCGATGCCCAGCGACTTGGCGAACTCGTCGTCGACCTGCGGCAGATGCGGCCACTCGACGCGCTTCATCGTGATGGTGAACTCGGCGGTCTTGCCGGCCACTTCCTTGCCGTGGTAGTCCTCGGGGAAGGCCAGCGGGAAGGTCTTGCTCTCGCCCAGCTTCAGGCCCAGCGCGGCCTGCTCGAACTCGGGCAGCATGCGGCCTTCGCCCAGCACGAACGTGAAGTCCTCGGCCTTGCCGCCGGCAAACTCGACACCGTCGATCTTGCCGACGAAGTCGACCGTGACGCGGTCGCCGTTCTGGGCCACCGCCTCGCCGCCGTCGCCATGCTCGCCGGCTTCGCCGCGGGCGTGGTAGTGCACGCGCTGCTTGCGCAGGATGTCGATGGTCTTGTCGATTTCGGCGTCGGTGATTTCCGTCTTGGTGCGGACCACTTCGGCGTTCGCCAGATCGCCGATCTTCACTTCCGGGTAGACCTCGAAGGTGGCGTCGAAGGCCACTTCGTCATCGGCAACGCCTTCGGTCCTGATCTCGAACTTCGGCTGGCCGGCGACCTTGACGTCGTTTGCCTGGGTGATGTCGAAGAATTTGCGGGCGGCCTTGTCGAAACGCACTTCGAATTCGACCTGCTGGCCGTACTGCTTCTCGACCATCTTCATCGGCACCTTGCCCGGGCGAAAGCCGGCCATCTTGACCGTCTTCGACAGGCGGGCCAGACGCTCGCGCTTCTCCTGTTCGACCTCGGCCTTGGGAATGGCCAGGGTCACCTTGCGGTCCAGTTTGCCCAGGTTTTCAATCACATTCGACATGGTCGTCAATCCAATCCAGAAATGTTGTTGTGTTCGTCGGTGCCCTCCGCTTGCGTGCCTCGGCCTTGAGGGTTCGCCCAAGGGCCGGTTCGCACGCACGAGGGCGAACTGCGAACTCCGCGCAAACGGAAAACGCGGATTATCGCATGGTTTTGATTCGCTTCTGGCAGTTTTTGGCCGAAACCGGCGGGAACGGGACCATCGGCTATATGGAATGCATTGCGCCCGGACGCCATGGCGGCGGGCAAGCCCCATCTCACGCGGATCGGCCCTGCTCCCGCAGTTGGCCGTGCCGCAACGCCCGTAGCAGCAGCCGCGCCGGGTCGAGTGCATCGGCAAGGTCGCCCTCCACCGGCAGCGGCTCGCCCTCGATCTGGCTGGCCAGCAGCTCGCCGGCCAGCGCCGCCCACGTCAGGCCGCGCGATGCCAGCGCCAGCGACACATAAAGACCGGGCTCGCGCGGCAGGTCGCGCAGATGCGCGCCTCGCAATGCCTCCGCCCGCTCCCGGCATGCCGTCTCGTCAGCCACCGCGCCGACCCATGGCAAGCGGTTGTGGGACACGCTGCGCACGCCGACATAGCCGGCAAGCGCGGCCGGATCGACATGCGCCAATGCGATTGCCGCCTCGGGCAGCAGCGACGCCAGCCGTCGCAGGTTGTCGGCATGCGCTGCCGCATGGGGCCGCAGCGGCCCGTCGTCCGGCTCATAGCTCGATCCCACCCGCGCGCTGCCGTCGGCGGCGCGCGGCAGAAGGKVGCCACTGCCCGTCACCACGCAATCGGGCCACCGGCCCAGGCCGTCCAGCAAGGATGCAGGCAGATCGGTAAGCTGCCCTCGGACGCGCCGAATCGGCAGGAATGGCGAGCGCAGCAGGTACTGCGCGCGATGGGCGTTGGCCAGGACCAGCACCGGCGCGCGCGCCAGCAAGGCGTCGTCTTCGTCCCGCACTTCCCACTGCCCGTCCACGCGGCGCATTGCCGCCACCGTCCGGCCGAAGCGCATGTCGACGCGGTCGCCGGCCGCCGCCAGTTGCGACTGGCAGACGTCCGGCGGCGCGGCCCAGCCGCCGCCGGGAAACCAGACGCCGCCACGTGTCACCGCAGCCCCATGGTCGCGCACCGCCTCGTCCGCGGACATCCAGCGCGCGAACTCGGCAGGCGGCGCGAGCGCATCGAGCGCCTGCCGCTGCAGCGCGCTGTCATCGTCGGTCTGGCCGACCTGCAATACGCCGCACTGCCGCCACCCGACCGGGTGACCGGCTTCGGCCAGCGCCTGCCATGCACGCTGGGCATAGAGATTTCCCGCGCGCGACAGGCGCGACAACAGGTTGTCGTCGCCAGACAGATGCGGATGCATCGCCGCGGCCCGGTGCGCCGACGTCTCCTGAGCGGGGCCGGCATGCAGGTCGATCAACGTGATGCGCCAGCCACGGGCCGCGAGCCGTTCGGTCACCGCGCACCCGGCAAGGCCGGCGCCGACGACGATCGCGTGCCGCTCGGGCCAGCGGGCGGCCGGCGCGGGCGCATGGCGGCGGTGCCGCTGCGTCGGCATCCGCGCCACCGTCATATCGCGCTTGCCGCCGAAGCCGGGGGCCTTGCTCACCTCGAAGCCGGCGGCCTGAAGTCCACGGCGCACGAAGCCGGCGGCGGTGTAGGTCGCGAGCGTGGCACCGGGCCGTGCCAGGCGCGCCAGCCCCTTCATCACCACGGGGCCCCACATATCGGCATTGCGCGACGGCGAAAAGCCGTCCAGATAGAACGCGTCGGCGCCCAGCTTCAGCTTGGGCAACATCGCCGCCACGTCGCCAAGCACGAGCGTCAGCACAACGGCACCGCCGTCGAACGACAGCCGGTGCAGGCCCGGCAACAGCAGCGGCCACTGCTGCCGCAACGCGGCAGCCAGGGGCGCCAGTTCGCCCGTGTCGGCATGAACCTTGGCCAGACCATCACGCGTAAAGGGATGTTTCTCTATCGACACGAAGTGCAGGCGCGCGCAGCGATCCGGATCGGACCGCCATGCCTGCCACGTGGCAAGGAAGTTCAGGCCCTGTCCGAAGCCGGTCTCCACGATGACGAATTGCTCCCGTCCCCGCCATGCCTGCGGCAGTCCATTGCCGCCGAGGAACACATGGCGGGCCTGCCCCAGTCCACCGGCCGTGCTGTGATAGACGTCGTCATAGCGCGGCGAATACGGAATGCCCGCGTCGGACAGCACGGGCTCGGCGGGATCGAGTGGGCGGGACATGAGCGAAACGAACGAATACGGGGCGCCGACGGGGGCCGCAGGGCCGGCCGGATGGTAGCATGGCGCCCTGCTTCAGCCGCTCTTGCCCATGCTCAGCTACCGCCACGCCTTCCACGCCGGCAATCATGCCGACGTCCTCAAGCACGCCATCGTCACCCATTTGCTGGACTACCTCGGGCAGAAGGACAAGGCGTTCTGGTACATCGATACCCATGCCGGCGCGGGGCTCTATGCGCTGGACCGGGGCTATGCCGCCAAGACATCCGAATCGGAGACCGGCATCGCGCCGCTATGGCGCGCGGCGGCGGCCGGCACCACGCTGCCGCTACTGCTGCAGGACTACCTCGATCAGGTACGCACGCTGAATCCCGACGGCGAGCTGCGCCACTATCCCGGCTCGCCGTGGCTCGCATGGCAGCTGCTGCGGGAACAGGATCGTCTGCGGCTCTTTGAACTGCACAGTACCGAGATCCAGGTGCTGCGCGACAATTTCCGCGGCGCGGGGCGGCGCGTGATGCTGTACGACGGCGATGGCTTCTCCGGCATCAAGGCCATTCTGCCGCCCGCGCCCCGGCGCGCGCTGGTCCTGGTCGATCCATCGTACGAGGACAAGCACGACTACGCCCGCACGCTGCAATGCCTGCGCGACGGCCTGCAGCGTTTCGCCACCGGCACCTACGCGATCTGGTATCCCCAGGTGCAGCGGCGTGAGTCGCTGCAATTGCCGGTGCAACTGAAGGCGCTGCCGATCAACAGCTGGCTGCACGTATCGCTGACCGTCAAGCATCCCGTTCCGGGCGGGCTCGGACTGCATGGCAGCGGCATGTTCATCGTCAATCCGCCATGGACGCTGCACGCCGCGCTGGACACGGCGTTGCCCACGCTGGTCGACCTGCTCGGACAGGACGGCGGCGCGGCCTTCTCGCTCGAATCCAGGCAGCCATAACGCCGCCGGGCGACATCCCTACATCATGCGGCGCGTGAAGTGGGCCTGCCGGGCGCCCTCCATCAGTTCGAGGAAATTCGCCATGCGCATATGGATCAGTTCCTCGTGGTCACCGGCCTGGAAATAGACTTCTGGCTGGCCAAGCAGCGAGTCATCCAGCCAGGTCTGCATGCCATAGGCCATGCCGACCGGCGGGATGGCGCCCAGCTCGCAGTCCTTGAACACTTCCCGCACCTCATCCTCGCTCGCCATCGTCAGCCGGCGTCCGGTGCATTCGCATAGTTGATCGAGATCGAGCCAGCGTGTCGACGGCATCACCGCCGCCACATAGCCGCTCTCGTCCTCGAGCAATACCGTCTTCACCAGCCGGTCGCCCGGCACATGCGCCGCTTGCGCCGTGGCCATG
Source organism: Cupriavidus gilardii J11 (assembly GCF_007829435.1). Classification (GTDB taxonomy): domain Bacteria; phylum Pseudomonadota; class Gammaproteobacteria; order Burkholderiales; family Burkholderiaceae; genus Cupriavidus; species Cupriavidus gilardii_D. The sequence goes on along the minus strand of NZ_VLJN01000045.1, from coordinate 144,427 downwards.
CTGCCCAGCGCATAGGGGTGACGGATGATATCGAAATGGCTGTTCTTGCTGCTCAGGCAAGTCGCCAGCGTGGTTGCCAGTGCCATGATCGTCCCCTTGCAATCCATCGCGGGACCGCAAGCGCCGGGCGGGTCGCAGAAGAGGCGCCGCAGCGGGGAGAGGGTCCTGCGGGTTTTTACTATAGGACGTGAGGGCGGCAAGAGTAACCAAGCCGGTTTTCCGGATCTTACAGTCGGATTCGGTGCCCGGAAGGCAGCAACGAGCAATCACCGCTAAATGGCTGATTTGGTCAACCGGAAGACGACAAATGGCTTTGCCCCAGTTCCGCTATCACCCCTCTCCGTTGGCAACCGGCATGGAGAGGGGTGGGGGAGAGGGCACTATCAGCCAGCCCCAACGCCCCCCGACACTGGATTCCCCCGCCACCATGCGCTACAATCCGCAGCCTTGCCAACCGGCCGCCTCTCAGGCGCCGGCCGCGTATCTTCCTCGATGGCCTCCCGGCCATTCGAGACGATTGCGCGACATCCGGCAAGCGCAGCGTTCCGCAACGGAACCGCCGCAAGGATCGCGAGGGTGGCGAAATTGGTAGACGCACCAGGTTTAGGTCCTGACGCCAGCAATGGTGTAGGGGTTCGAGTCCCCTCCCTCGCACCACCACATTTTTGGGACATCGTGCACATGCCCTCGCCGTGGGGAGCCTGACTTCGTTGGTGTTTCGCTGCGCCCGCTGTCCGGCAGTTCGCGAGCAGGCCAGCACTCACAATGAGTGCGTCCATGTGAGGAGCGAACGTCGACTACCCGAGTTGGCCCACGACCTGAAGTGACAATCCGTCTTTGGCGGAATTGAGGCGTTTATGGGTGGCTTCGGGTTGAATGGGCCGGCAGCTAGAAGGGAATTCCACGGTCGTTGCCAACAAAGGTCCGCTCTGGCGCTCTCCATCGCTTCCAATAAACAACGCTAAAACGGCGGCAAGGTGTTGGTTCTGCTGTTGCATTGCTGCTTCAGTTTGCCGCGCCAGTTGGGCGGTGAGATTCCTCTCCTCTAACAATGCCTGCCTCTCGGCGAGAGCGACATCTATCTTGTCAAAGAAGGCATCGAGTCTAATAACGGAAGCCTCGTTGTCAGCGATCATTTTTTCTATTCTGGCCTCCAGGGCGTCTGTTCGATGGATGACCGCGATGGTTTCTTGTTGAATCCGGGACTCCAGCCTTTCGGCTATTGCAGCAGTTTCTTGTTGAATCCGGGACTCACATTGCCTAATCGTCTTGGATGCGAGTTCATGCATCGTCTCGGTTTGTTCATCAAACCTGGACTCCAGTCGATTGATGACCGATGACGTGTACATACTTGATATCTCCACACTGTGGCGAATTTCCATTGCCATATCGCGCATAGGCTTCCAGATTGAGCATGGCGTCGTGCACCAGTCGTAAGTCCGGTTGCACAGAAATGAGGCAAACGGTGGTAATAGAGAGACTGCCGCGAGAGCTATGGTTGGTAAGCCGAGTGACAGGATATTGACGGCGACGAATGCCCCTACGCTGAGGACGAGCAAGCCGATTTGTATCCCATCACGGATGGGCCGCTTTGTCGATTCATCCGGAATTTGTGTGCTTATTTCCCCGGTGATGGCCTGGAGATTCGCGCATATGTCCGACAGAAGTCGTTCTGCCTCGCTTGCCGAACTGGCGTCGTTGAAGAGATCGATCGCCGAACCCAGTCTTTCAATGATGTTCGTGAGTTTATCTAGCGTTTCAATGGCCTTCTTCCGGTTTCCGGGGAGCATTCCATAACGCGGTGCGACTTTCCGCACGCGGGCTAGCGCTGTGACGGGGCGTTGTACATCGATCCTCCCCTCTCTGACCGGCGAGCCGTTCTGGTAAAACCTTATGAAGCGCTTATGCTCGCAGCGCCCAAGCGCGAGATTCAGCCTCCAGATCGAAGTCCTGATGTTGGGAGACTTTCTTGCTTCGCGATCGGAGGCGCGACCGGCAATGTCATTGAAGTGTTGTACAGGTGCATAAGCGTTTAGCCGAGCCATGGCCCCTCCTGTCAAATGTGGTGGGGCAATTCTGTTCATGAGGGCGCTGTAAGTCGTCGGAAAGCGTCCAAAACTTTCCTTCCGGCAAATCGCAACGAAAGTGCAAACTTCGATGAGACGACAGCTTCTGTCATCCGCCGAGCCAGCACGTTGACGACCACCGCCGCCACCTAGATCTCGTGCCCCATGATGTAGTGATGTCGACGGCCAGCGTTGCGACTGCCGCGATTCCAGCGTTTAGGCCGCTGTCGTCCTGTCCCAGCAGATCGACCAGCGTGCGCAGGCACCATCAGCACAGATCCCAGCCGAATAGAACCAGCGAGCAATGGCGGCATACAAACTTGTAAAAGGCGGAAATGCCCCCGGCCGATAGCCGTTCGTGGCCCAATGCCATCCCGTTTCGTCCTGGTTGTGCATGTTCATCCAGGCGCGCTTCGTTTTCGGCAATGCGGTTTCTATATCCCTTGGCTGCGCATCCCCATGGAATTCACACGCGTCGCCACAATGGGCGATCCAGGTGTCCTGCTGCCGTGACACGTACCGAGGCGTCCAGCGGCAGACCTCCTCGACAATTGCATCAGGAATGCCATCCTGAGTGAGGGGATGGCCGTCGACGAGTGTGGTCTCGAACTTGGCACTTGCCGAGCGTCTGCGATACACCATGGGCAGATCGATTTGTCGAGGTCGTGCGCGCCGTATAGCGGCCCGACGCAGATGTAACCGCGCTTCTGTTCGCAGCAGGCGCATTGCGTGTCGCTTGGGGTCACCGAGCGGGAGAGGGGAGAAAAGCGTTGGGCCTTTTCCGCTTGCGCAAGAGGGCCAACAGCCTGCACCACCGTGACGCGCTTGGGGGATGGCGGCGCACCGCATTGAGGACGACCGGGTCAGCAGCGGCGGTGTGCGCCGGGTTATCGGCGCACGACCGCCACGGCTTCGCACCGTTGTCTCCGCAAGGTTTCTTACGCTGTGAGCTAGCGTGCAGGCGGCTTGCGGGTCGGAGGCAGGGCAGCGTGCGGACGGAGATGAGGTCGTTTTTGCGCCCGGTTGGGCTCAGTGGCATATGCCTTGCTTTTGCGGTGGCGACGTCTCTTCCCCACTCAGGAGCCATGCCAGTGAGCCGCTTTGCCTCCGCTTTTGCCTGTGCCGTCGCTTCTCCGTCCGCCCCGGCCGTCCGTGACCGGCGCGCGCGTTCCGTTGCCGCGCCGATTGCCGTGCTGGCTGCCGCCCTCCTCGCTCTGCCGGGTGTGGCGCATGCCGAGAAGGTGCTACGTATCGGCATGACGGCCGCCGATATTCCGCGCACGCTGGGCCAGCCCGATCAGGGATTCGAAGGGAATCGCTTCACCGGCATCCCGATGTACGACAGCCTGACGCAGTGGGACCTGTCGAAGAGCAATGGACCGAGCCTGTTGATTGCCGGTCTCGCGACCGAATGGAAGGTCGGCGCCGACAAGACGAAGTGGGTGTTCAAGCTGCGTCCTGGCGTCAAGTTCCACGATGGCACGCCATTCAATGCCGATGCGGTGGTGTGGAACGTGGGCAAGGTGCTCGACAAGACCGCGAAACAGTTCGATCCCAGCCAGGTCGGCGTGACGGCGTCGCGGATGCCGACGCTGCGCTCGGCGCGCAAGATCGACGACATGACGGTCGAACTGACCACATCCGAGCCGGATTCCTTCCTGCCGTATAACCTGACCAATCTGTTCATGGCGTCGCCCACCCAGTGGGAGAAGAAGTACGCGGCGGTACCGGCCTCCGTGACCGATCCCGTCGAGCGCGCCAAGCAGGCGTGGGTGGCCTTCGCCGCCGATGCGGTGGGCACCGGACCGTTCAGGATGAGCCGCTTCGTGCCGCGCGAGCGCCTGGAGGTCGTGAAGAACGCCCAGTACTGGGACCCGAAGCGGGTACCGAAGATCGATAAGGTGGTGATGGTGCCGATGCCGGAGGCAAATGCGCGCACCGCCGCGCTGCTGTCGGGCCAGGTCGACTGGATCGAGGCGCCGGCGCCGGATGCGATCGCGCAGATCAAGAGCCGCGGCTTCGAGGTCTATGCGAACGCGCAGCCCCACATGTGGCCGTGGCAGCTGTCGTTTGCACCGGGATCGCCCTGGCTAGACAAGCGGGTGCGCCAGGCGGCGAACCTGTGCGTGAACCGGTCGGGACTGAAGACGCTGCTGGGCGGGTATATGGCCGAGGCCAAGGGCATCGTGGAAGCCGGCAACCCATGGTGGGGCAATCCCAGGTTCGATATCCGATATGACCCGAACGCCGGCCGCAAGCTGATGCAGGAGGCGGGCTATTCGGCCGCCAAGCCGCTGAAGGTGAAGGTGCAGGTGTCGGCGTCCGGCTCCGGCCAGATGCAGCCGCTGCCGATGAATGAGTACGTGCAGCAAAACATGAAGGACTGCTTCATTGACGTGGATTTCGACGTGGTGGAGTGGAACACGCTGTTCACCAACTGGCGTATCGGCGCGAAGGACCCGAGCGCGCACGGTGCGAATGCGATCAACGTGAGCTTTGCCGCGATGGATCCGTTCTTTGCCATGGTGCGCTTCGTCAGCAGCAAGACGCAGCCGCCGGTATCGAACAACTGGGGCTATTTCAGCAACGCGGAGTTCGACAAGCTGATCGAAACGGCGCGCACATCGTTCGACGCGAAGGCCCGCGACGAGGCCCTGGCGCGGCTGCATGCACGCATCGTGGAGGAAGCGCCGTTCGTGCTGATCGCGCATGACGTGGGACCGCGTGCGATCTCAAGGAAAGTCAAGGGGGTCGTGCAGCCGCAGAGCTGGTTCATCGACATCGCGACGATGTCGATGGAGTGAGGGCGGATAGCCTGCACGCGCATTTTTGCGCTGTGACTGCCCTCTTCCCCGGCCCCTCTCCCGCTTGCGGGAGAGGGGAGTTTCAGGCCATTGCGGCCATTGCTGCTAGCGCTCATGTCCTATCTTTTTCGTCGCGCCTTGTACGCGCTGCCGATCCTGCTCGGCGTCGCGCTGCTGTGCTTTTCGCTGGTCCATATCGCGCCGGGCGATCCGCTGGTGTCGGTGCTGCCGCCCGATGCATCGGAGGAAATGCGGCGGCAACTTGCTGCGCTGTACGGCTTCGACAAGCCCTTTGTCGAGCAATTCTTCCACTGGCTGTCGCGTGCATTGCACGGCGACCTGGGCACGTCGATCGCCACCAGCCGTGCGGTCAGCACCGAGGTCTGGAACGCCGTGGTCAACTCCGTGCGCCTGGCCGCGGTCGCCACGTTGATCGGCTTCAGTTTCGGCTGCCTGTTCGGCTTTGTCGCGGGCTACCTGCGCGACTCCGTGGCGGATCGCGCCGCGTCCTTCCTGTCGGTTTTCGGCGTCAGCATGCCGCACTACTGGCTTGGCATGGTGCTGGTGATCGTGTTCTCGGTGATGCTGGGCTGGCTGCCCGCCACCGGCGCGGGCCCGGGAGGATCGGGCGACTGGGCATGGAACTGGGAGCACGTGCAGTTCATGGTGCTGCCCGCCGTGACGATGTCGGTCATTCCTATGGGCATTGTCGCGCGCACGGTGCGCGCGCTGGTGGCGGAGATCCTGTCCAACGAGTTCATAGTTGGCCTGCGCGCTCGCGGGCTGTCGGAGTTCGCGGTATTCCGCCATGTGGTGAAGAACGTGGCGCCGACGGCGTTGTCCGTCATGGGCCTGCAGCTGGGCTATCTGCTGGGCGGTTCGATCCTGATCGAGACCGTGTTCTCGTGGCCGGGCACAGGCTTCTTGCTGAACTCCGCGATCTTTCAGCGCGACTTCCCGCTATTGCAGGGCACGATCCTGGTGCTGGCGGTGTTCTTCGTGCTGCTGAACCTTTTGGTGGATGCGCTGCAGACCCTGTTCGACCCCCGCATCCAGCGCCAGTAATAAGTCCATCAGGAAGGCGATCATGAACCTGACGTTGAACCGCACCGCGCCCGTCGTCGCCGTCGAACGCTCTCCCGGCTACTGGACCACGGTGGCGCGCCGGCTGTTGCGCAACAGGCTGGCGATGGCGGCGGCCCTGATCGTGGTCGCCCTGGTCCTGATGGCCCTGCTCGCCCCGTGGCTGATGCCCGCCGATCCCTACGCGTCGTCGATCCTGAAGCGGCTCAAGCCGGTCGGCACCGAGGGCTACCCGCTCGGCACCGACGAACTGGGACGTGACATGCTGTCGCGGCTTATCCTGGGCGCACGACTCTCCCTGTTCATGGGCATCATGCCCGTGCTGATCGCCTTCGTGATCGGCAGCGCGCTTGGCATCCTGGCCGGCTATGCCGGCGGCTGGCTCAATACCGCCATCATGCGGGTGGTGGACGTGCTGTATGCCTTTCCCTCGGTGCTGCTGGCGATCGCGCTGTCGGGCACGCTGGGCGCCGGCGTGGGCAACGCCCTGCTGTCGCTGACCGTGGTGTTCGTGCCGCAGATCGTTCGCGTGGCCGAGAGCGTGACGACGCAGGTGCGCAATCGCGAATTCGTCGATGCGGCGCGTGGCTCCGGCGCTTCCGCGCTGACGATCGTGCGGGCCCATGTGCTGAGCAACGTGCTGGGGCCGATCTTCGTCTATGCCACCAGCCTGATCTCCGTGTCGATGATCCTGGCATCGGGCCTGTCCTTCCTTGGCCTCGGCGTCAAGCCGCCGGAGCCCGAATGGGGACTGATGCTGAACACGCTGCGCACCGCGATCTACACGCAGCCGCTGGTGGCCGCCTTGCCCGGCGCGATGATCTTCCTCACGTCGATTTCATTCAATCTGCTGGCGGACGGCATCCGTTCGGCGATGGAAATCAAGGACTGACGCACGATGGTGACGACGATCCCCTCCCCGCACGCCCTCGCCGCGCCCGTACCGCCCATACCGCGGGCTTCCGACCTTGGCGGCCCGGCCCAGCCGCTGGTGATTGCGCGCGATCTGGTCAAGCACTTTCCGCTGAAGGGGGCGCTGCCGGGACGCACGGCCGGTGTGGTGCGCGCGGTCGATGGCGTGAGCTTCGAAGTGCGCAAGGGCGAGACGCTCGGCGTGGTCGGCGAGTCAGGCTGCGGCAAGTCCACCACGGCGCGCCTGCTGATGCAGTTGACCGCGCAGGACGCGGGCGAACTGATCTTCGACGCGCAGGGCGTCGGCAGCGCGCAACTGCCGATGAAGCGTTTCCGCAGCCAGGTGCAGATGGTGTTCCAGGACAGCTATTCGTCGCTGAATCCGCGCCTGACCATCGAGCAGTCGATCGCCTTCACGCCGCGCGTGCATGGGGTGCCCGCAGGCGAGGCCATCGGGCGCGCACGCCATCTGTTGTCGCGCGTCGGGCTGGACCCATTGCGCTTCGCCGGCCGCTATCCGCACGAACTGTCCGGCGGACAGCGGCAGCGCGTCAATATCGCGCGTGCGCTGGTGCTGCGCCCGCGGCTGGTGATACTGGACGAAGCGGTGTCCGCGCTGGACAAATCCGTGGAGGCGCAGGTGCTGAACCTGCTGATGGAGCTGAAGGCGGAGTTCGATCTGACCTATGTCTTCATCAGCCACGACCTCAACGTGGTGCGCTATCTGTGCGACCGTGTCATGGTGATGTACCTGGGCAAGGTCGCCGAGATCGGCGATACCGAAACCATTTATACGCGCCCCGCGCATCCCTATACGCGCGCGTTGCTGGCATCGATGCCATCGATGGATCCGGATCGACGCACCGTGACGCCGCCGCTGGCGGGCGATCCGCCCAACCCGATCGATCCGCCCAGCGGCTGCGCGTTCCATCCCCGCTGCGCGATGGCCGAGGCCGTTTGCGCCCGCCGTGCGCCGGTGCTCACCGAATCGGCGATCGGCCATCCGGTGGCTTGCCTGATGTCGGCGCCCGGCAGCGGTCATTCGCTGGCACCGGGCGCCACGGCACACGCGCCCGGACACTAAGGAGCCGGTATGCCGACCGATGTTTCCCGAGCCGGCGCCGACGCCGGCCTCGCGCAGTCCGCGCCGATGGTTTCGGTGCGGGATCTCCATGTGTCGTTTCACGGTGGCGGCAAGACGATCCGCGCGGTTAATGGTGTCTCGCTCGAAGTGGCTGCCGGCGAGGCGGTGGCCCTGATCGGCGAGTCCGGCTCCGGCAAGAGCGTCACGCTGCGGGCGTTGATGCGACTGCATCCGCCGCGCCGCACGCAGATGTCCGGGCAGATCCACATCGATGGCGCCGATGTGCTCGCGCTGGACGCCCGCGCGTTGTCGCGGCTGCGCGGCGGCACCGTCGCCATGGTGTTCCAGGAGCCGCTGCTGGCGCTCGATCCGGTGTACACCATCGGCCAGCAGATCGTCGAATGCATCCGTGCCCATGCGCGCGTCCCGGTGGCACAAGCGCGCCAGCAGGCCCTGCGCGCACTGGAGGCGGTGCGCATTCCAAGTCCGGAGCGACGGCTGGCCGCGTATCCGCACGAGCTGTCGGGCGGCATGCGGCAGCGGGCGATGATCGCGCTGGCGCTATCCGCCCAACCGAAGATCCTGCTGGCCGATGAGCCCACCACGGCGCTGGACGCCACGGTGCAGATCCAGGTGCTGATCCTGTTGCGCGAGTTGCAGCGCGAACTGGGCTTGTCCATCGTGTTCGTGACGCACGATATCGGCGCCGCCGTCGAGATCGCCGATCGGGTAGCGGTCATGTATGGCGGCCGCATCGTCGAGGAAGGCCCTATACGCACGCTGCTGCGCGACGCGCGGCACCCGTACACGGTGGCGCTGCTGCAGGCACGGCAGCACGGCATGGAACGGGGGCAACGCCTTACCGCGATCGCGGGATCGCCGCCCGATCTGTCGGCGCTGCCGCCCGGCTGCTCCTTCGCGCCGCGCTGCCCGCATGCGCGCGACGCCTGCCTGCAGGCACCGCCCCCGCCCGTTACGGTAAGCAACGGGCATCGCGTCAGTTGCGTGCTGGCAGCTGACACCACCCACACGGGCGGCACCGCCACGCAAGCGGCATGACCGCGCGCGTACGCGACGCTCCCCGGAAACCACAACGAATCCACCACGATCACCATGTCACTGGCCACCCATCCGTCCCGATCGTTCCTGCCCTATCCTCCGGCCGCCGTTGCGCACGCCTCCAGCGGCCCGCTGAGCGGCCTGCGCTTTGCCGTAAAGGATCTGTATGACGTGGCCGGCTATCCCACCGGCGGCGGCAATCCGCATGTGCTGGCCATGTCGGGCATCAAGACCGCGACCGCTCCCGCGGTGCAGTGCCTGCTCGACGCCGGCGCCGCCTTTGTCGGCAAGACCCATACCGACGAGCTGGCGTTCTCGATGAACGGCAAGAACGCCCACTACGGCTCACCCGTCAACGGCGCGGTGCCGGATCGCATCACGGGCGGGTCGTCGTCCGGCTCGGCCTCGGCGGTGTCGCATGGCCTGTGCGACTTCGCGCTCGGCAGCGATACGGGCGGTTCGGTGCGCGCGCCCGCCAGCCACTGCGGGCTGTTAGGCATCCGGCCCAGTCATGGTCGTATTTCCCTGGCGCGTTGCCTGCCGCTGGCCGAGAGTCTTGACACATGCGGCTTCTTTGCCCGGGACGTGGCCACCTTCGCCCGCGTGGCGGACGTGCTGCTGGGCGCCGATGCGGCGTCGCTTCCGACCGCGCCTCGCCTGCTGTTGGCGGAGGATGTGCTGGCGTTGACGCATCCCGTCGCGGCTGGTGCCTTCGCCACCGCCTTCGCGCGGGTGCAGCAGGCATTGGGACCGGCCGCGGCGATACGCGCCGCGGACCGGCCATTCGACGACCTGTACTGGGCATTCCGTTATGTGCAGGGCTGGGAAGCGTGGCGCAGCGATGGCGAGCTGATCGAGACCTACGGCTTGCGGATGGGGCCGGACGTCGCCGCCCGCTTCGCCTTCTCGCGCGATGTCACGCCCGGCCAGTTCGACGAAGCCACGCAGGTGCGGCACGCGTTCACCCGCCATCTCGCCGCGCTGCTCGGCCACGACGGCGTGCTGCTGCTGCCAACCATGCCGGATATCGCCCCGCTGGTCGACGCAACGGAACAGGCGCTGGAAGACTACCGCAACCAGGCCGTACGCATGCTCTGCCTCGCCGGGCTTAGCGGCTTTCCGCAGATCAGCCTGCCGCTGGCGAGCCGCGATGGCGCGCCGCTCGGCGTGTCTCTGCTCGGCCCGGCCGGCAGCGACCGCAGCCTGGTCGCGCTGGCCGAGACGATCATGGCCCTGCCCCAAACCGCATGATCCACACGACGGACCCTTAAATGACCCGTATCCGTATCCAGGCCGGCGGCCACACCTTCGTTGCGGAAACGCACACCGATGCGCCGCAGACCGTTGCGGCCTTCCTGAAACTGCTGCCCTATCGTCAGAAGCTGATCCACGTCCGCTGGAGCGGCGAGGGCTGCTGGATTCCGCTGGGTGGATTCGAACTGGGCGTCGGGTTCGAGAATCACACCAGCCACCCATCGGTGGGCGACATCCTGTTCTATCCCGGTGGATATAGCGAAACCGAGATCATCCTCGCTTATGGGAGCTGCTGCTTCGCCAGCAAGATGGGACAGCTTGCGGGAAATCACTTCCTGACGATCGTCGAGGGACGCGAACACCTTCGGGCGTTGGGAACGAAGGTGTTGTGGGAAGGCGCACAGGACATCCAGTTCAGCGCGGACAGCGACGCTTAGGGATGCTGCGTCGACCAATCGACAACGGGGATGCTTTGAAGGCTGCGCGTCCCGCCATGCCTCAGTACGCCTTCCACCAGTTCCTTTGCCGCCCGGTTCTGGGCGTCCCGGTCGCCGGCGGACTGCACCAGCTTCTGCGCCTGAGCAACCGCGATCAACGCAAGCGTACGGCCATGGACGGAAGTCGATTCGCCCTTGTCGATGTCGAGCCGGCAAAGCGCTGCCACCTGTTGCAGTTCAATGGCCGCTGCACATGCGTTGGAGATCGCGGGTGCCCAGCCGCGCAATGCGCCCTCAAGCGCCAGCAGTTCGTCGCGGTGCAGCAGGTGTCCGCTATCAAACAGCAGCGCACGCAGATGTCGGTGCAGGTCCGCCAAGGCATCCTTGTGGGTGACCAGCACCGATCCACGACCCAACCCGGGCCGCCGGCAAGCGGCAAGCACAGGCTCCAGCTGAGTCAGGAGCCGCGCAACGGCATCGTGCGCACGCTGCCGGACGGCCGGGCGCTCATGGCCAAGGTCAGCCGCGAGCCCGAAGGCCAGGGTTGCTCGCGCGTTGACCAGCGCGCTGGAGAAATCAGCCGCAGGCGCGACGTGCTGGCGGCCGAACAATGTTGCCATCAGCTTTTCCCAGAGCACGCCAACGAAGCCGAAGCAACCAACACGCGCCTTCCGAATCGTAACGTCGCCCAGCTTGCCGGCCTCGGTATGCGACATGGAAGCGGCGGCCTCGGGCAGGGAGCTTGAAGAACGGACAGAAACCGGGGACGGCACAGCACAACCTCACAGGAAAAACACAATCCGCGAAGGATGCCACGCCGCCGCCAACCGGTTCTTAGGGATTTGCCGTGGACTTTAGTTTGCGGGACACTATCAATCTCGCATCGCCGCCTTCGCGTCCCGTTGCCCCTACTCGGCGAGTATCCCGCGATTCCCGTCCGGTCGCCGCACCCTGAACCACGCCGCATACAACGCTGGAAGGAACAGCAGCGTCAGCACCGTGGCCACGATCAGGCCGCCCATGATCGCCACCGCCATGGGCCCCCAAAAGGTTGACCGCGACAACGGAATCATGGCCAGCACGGCCGCCGCCGCGGTCAGCATGATCGGGCGGAAGCGGCGCACCGCGGCTTCCACGATCGCGGTCCAGGTCGGCACCCCGGCGCGCACGTCCTGCTCGATCTGGTCCACCAGGATCACCGAGTTGCGGATGATCATGCCAACCAGGGCCGTGATGCCGAGCTGGGCGACGAAGCCCATCGGCGCCCGCATCAGCAACAGCGTGGCGGCCGCACCGATCAGCCCGAGCGGACCGGTCAGGAACACCATCACCGCGCGCGAGAAGCTGTGCAGCTGCAGCATCAGCAGCGTGAAGATCAGGAACACGCACAGCGGCAGTTGCGCGGCGATCGACGCGCCCGCCTTGCCGCTCTCCTCCTCCGCGCCCGCCACGGTGATCAGGTAGCCGGCCGGCAATTCCGCGCGCAGCTTGTCGAGTTGCGGGTTGATCTGCGCGGTCACGGTGGGCCCCTGGATGCCGTCGATCACGTCGGCCTGGACGGTGATACCGAAATCGCGATTCTCGCGCCAGACAATGCCCGGCTCCGCGCGAAAGGCGATGCGCGCCACCTGCGTCAGCGGCACCGTGCGGCCGGTGCCCGTGGGCACCTGCACGTTGTTGAGGTCGGCCAGCGCGTTGCGTTCGTCCACGGGGGCGCGCATCACGATATCGATCAGCCGGTCGCCATCGCGGTACTGCGCCACGGGCGCGCCGGTCAGCACGGTCTGCGTCACGCGGGCGATCGACTGCGTGGTGACGCCAAGCGCGCGGGCCTTGTCCTGGTCGATGTCCAGCCGCAGGACCTTGACGCTCTCGTTCCAGTTGTCGTTGACGCCCACCGTGTTGGGATTGGCGTTCATCACCGCCTTGACCTCGTCCGCGATGCGGCGCACCGTGGCGGCATCCGGACCGATCACGCGGAACTGCACCGGATACGCGACCGGCGGTCCGTTTGGCAGCAGCTTGACGCGCCCCCGCAGTTGCGGGAAGTCGTTGGCGAGCAACGCGATGATGCGCTGGCGCAGCCGTTCGCGCACCGCCACATCGACGGGCAGCACGATCAGCTGCGCGACATTGCTCTGCGGAAAGATCTGGTCCAGCGGCAGATAGAAGCGAGGCGCGCCGGTGCCGACAAAGCTGGTGGTGCTCGCCACATCGCGATCGCCGCGCAGCGCGGCCTCGAAGCGCTTCACCTCGCCCTCGGTCTGCGCGATGCTGGCGCCCTCGGGCAGCCACATCTCGACCATCAGCTCGGGCCGGCTGGAATCGGGGAAGAATTGCTTTTCGACGAAGCGGAAGGCGAAAATGCCGAGGGCGAAGGCCGCCAGCGTGATCACGATCACGGTCTTGCGCCAGGTCACGCACCAGTCCACCGCGCGGCGGAAGCGCGCGTAGAACGGCGTGTCGAATACCTCGTGGTGACCGCCCTGGCTGGGCCTCGTCTTGAGCAACAGGTAGCCGAGGTACGGCGTGAAATAGATCGCCGCGAGCCACGACAACACCAGCGCCAGCGCCGTCACGGCGAAGATCGCGAAGGTATATTCGCCGACGGTGGAACGTGCCAGACCCACCGGCAGGAAGCCCGCGGCGGTGATCAGCGTGCCGGTCAGCATCGGCATCGCCGTCGACGTGTAGGCGTAGGTGGCGGCCTCCATCTTCGACAGGCCCTCTTCCAGCTTGCGCACCATCATCTCGACCGCGATGATGGCGTCGTCGACCAGCAGGCCGAGCGCGATGATCAGCGCGCCCAGCGACACCTTGTGCAAGCCGATGTTGAAGATGTTCATGAACAGGAAAGTCACGGCAAGCACGAGCGGAATGGTCAGCGCCACCACCAGCCCGGGGCGTACATCGAGCCGCAACGGCTTCGTATGCAGGCCAAGCGACACGAAGCTGACCGCCAGCACGATCACGACCGCTTCGATCAGCACGCGCACGAACTCGCCGACCGAACGCTTGACGGCCTGCGGCTGGTCCTGGACCTGCTCCATCTCGATGCCCACCGGCAGCTGAACCCGCAGCCGCTCAGCCGTGGCGCGCAGGTTTTCACCCAGCGCGATGATGTCGCCGCCCTTCTCCATCGAGATGCCCAGGCCGATCACGTCCTTGCCGTTGAAGCGCATGCGCGGCTGCGGCGGATCGGCGTAGCCGCGGTAGACGCTGGCGATATCGCCGAGCCGGATGTTGGCCGCGCCGTCGGGCCCCCGCAGCACCAGGTCGCGCAGGTCGTCGACGCTGGCGAACTGGCCCGATACGCGCACCTGCACATTGTCGGTGGGCGTAATCAGCACGCCGCTGGCCGCGAGGTCGTTCTGCTGGCCGATCTGGTCGGCAATGCTGTTCAGGTTCAGGCCGAGCTGTGCGAGCCTCGCCTGATTGAATTCGATATAGATCTTCTCGTCCTGCAGCCCGATCAGCGATACCTTGGCGACCGCCGGCACGCGCAGCAGCTCCTGCCGCACAAGGTCGGCGTAATCGCGCAGCTCGCGGTAGGTGAAGCCGTCGGCCGACAGCGCATAGATGGTGCCGTAGACATCGCCGAACTCGTCGTTGAAGAACGGTCCGCGCACGCCCGATGGCAGCGTGCTGGCGATATCGCCGATCTTCTTGCGCACGGTGTACCAGATCTGCGCGGTCTCCTTCGCCGGCGCGTCGTCGCGCAACTGGAAGATGACGGTGGTTTCGCCGGGCTTGGAGAAGCTGCGGATCTTGTCCGCGTAGGGCACCTCCTGCAGCTGCCGCTCAAGCTTGTCGGTGACCTGCAACGCCATCTGTTCGGCGGTGGCGCCGGGCCAGTAGGCCTGCACGACCATCACGCGGAAGGTAAACGGCGGGTCCTCGTCCTGGCCCAGCTGGAAGTACGCGAGCAGGCCAGCCAGCAGGAACACCACCAGCAGATAGCGGGTCAGCGCCTGGTGCTCGAGCGCCCAGCGCGACAGATTGAATCGGGAATGCTCCATGTCGGCGCGCCCTTTAGCCGCGCGCGCCGGATGCCGGCGTGATGGCCTGCAGCGGCCGCACCTTCTGGCCCGGCTTGAGCAGATGCACGCCCGCCGTCACGATGGTCTGGCCGGGCTGCAAGCCCCGGGTCACCACGATGTCGTTGCCGACCGGCTCGCCCAGCGTCACGGGCACCGGCCTGACGGTGCCCGCGCCGGCGTCGTAGATCCACACTTCGTTGCGGCCCTGTTGTTGCAGCAGCGCGGTCAGCGGAATGCGCAGCGCCGCAGACGCGCCGGTACGCACGAATTTCACGGAGGCGGTCATGCCGAACTTGATGTCCGGGGGCGGCTCGACGATCGTCACGCGGGCCGCATAGGTGCGCGTCACCGGATCGGCCGCGGCGGCGATCTCGCGCACGCGGCCCTTCAACGTGCGGTCCGGCTCGGACCAGGTGCGCACGGTGACGTCGCGGATGCCGCGCAACCAGTCCACCTGGTCCTCCGGCAGGCCGATCGCCACCTCCTTCTCCGCGGTCTGCGCCACGCGCACCACCGACTGCCCTGCCGACACCACCTGCCCCACTTCGGCGTCGATCGCGGTGACGACACCGTCGGCATCGGCCGCGAGCACGGCATAGCCGGTCTGGTTGCTCTGCTCGCGCAGCGCCGCCTCGGCCTGCCGCAGCCTCGCGTCGGCGGCATCGTAGGTGGCCTGCCGCCGGTTGTGCTCGGCCGCGCTGATAAAGCCCTTCTGGAACAGATCGGTGTAGCGCTTCAGATCGGCGGCGGCCAGGTCGCGATCGGTCCGCGCCGCTTCGTACTGGGCCCGCGCGCCGGTCTCGGCCAGACGCAGGTCGGTGGGATCGAGGCGTGCCAGCGGCTGCCCGCGCCGGACCGAAGCGCCGACATCGACCAGCCGCGCGGCAATCTTGCCGCCCACCCGGAAGCCCAGCCGCGATTCCACGCGTGGCCTGACATCGCCGGAGAATTCAAAGGCGGTCTGCGCCGTGGCCGCCTGCAGTTGCATCAGTCGCACCGGCCGGATTTCCGGCGGGCGTTCGACATCGCGGCCACAACCGCTTACCGCCAGCGCGGCGGCAAGCAGGCAGGCGTATGCCGGCCATGGACGACGCGGGCGCCTCGGGACGGACAAACGAACGGGACTGGCCGCAACTTCCGGCCCGAGACAAGGCACTGGCATGGTAGGCGTGTAACGGATGCTACGGCTGGGACGTGGGAATCCACGGCGATACGGCGCGCGGGAATTAATAACCCGCGGGTCAGTAATATATCCAGCGGATGAGTGGGCGTCAAACGTGGGGCTGCCCTGCTGTGGTGGGGTGTCAGGGAGGCGGGCTGTGACTGCCCTCTCCCCCGGCCCCTCTCCCGCGCGCGGGAGAGGGGCCGGGGGAGAGGGCAGTCACAGCGGCAATACCCACCACCGCTATGGTTAAATCCACCCCATGCCATCACCCCCGACGCCCTCCCCCGACGCCATCCCCACCTCCGGCACGCGGCATGATTTCGCCATCGACCACTACGAGAACTTTCCCGTCGCGAGCGTGCTGCTGCCGCGCCGGCTGCGCCGTCCTGTTGCGGTGATCTACCGCTTCGCCCGCACGGCGGACGACATCGCCGACGAGGGTCATGCCGCGCCGGAAGACAGGCTTGCCGCGCTGGCGGAACTGGAAGCCGCGCTCGACCGCATCGACGCCGGCGCCGATGCCGGTTCGCCGCTGATGCGCGCGCTGGCGCAGGTGATCGCCGAATTCCGCCTGCCGACGTCGCTGTTCCGCGACCTGCTAGACGCCTTTCGCCAGGATGTCACGGTACACCGGCATGCGGACTGGGACAGCCTGCTCGACTACTCGCGGCGTTCGGCCAATCCGGTGGGCCGCCTGATGCTGCATCTGTATGGCGCCGCCACCCCCGACCGCTTCGCCCGCTCGGACGCGGTCTGCACCGGCCTGCAGCTTGCCAACTTCTGGCAGGACGTGGCGATCGACTACGCGCGCGGCCGCATTTACCTGCCCGCGGACACCATGGCGCGCCATGGTGTCGACGAGTCCGCACTGGCCGAAGGTCGCTGCGATGCGCGCTGGATCGCGATGATGCGCGAGCTGCAAGCCGCTACCGGCGCGATGCTACAATCCGGCGCTTCGCTGGCGCTGGAACTGTCGCGCACGCTGGACTGGCGGATCGGCTGGGAATTGCGGCTGGTCGTGCTGGGCGGCCTGCGCATTCTCGAGCGGATCGAGGGCGTCGGTTACGACGTGTTCCGGCGCCGGCCGACGCTGCGCCCTTACGACTGGCCGCTGCTGCTGTGGCGCGCGGCCACGCTGCAGGCGGCATCCGGCGAACGCAGCCATTGATCCCTCATCGAACCAGCGCGAGACCGGCGTGACGCCAGATCAGTACTGCCAGGAAAAAGCCGCCCAGAGCGGCTCCAGCTTCTACTACAGTTTTCTTTTCCTGCCGCCCGAGCGGCGCCGTGCGATCACGGCGCTGTACGCATGGTGCCGAGAAGTCGACGACGTGGTCGACGAAACCCACGACACCTCGCTTGCCCAGCAGCAGATGGCGTGGTGGCACGCCGAGCTGAAACGGCTGTTCGCCGGCGAGCCCACGCATCCCACCACCAAGGCGCTGCAGCCCCATCTGGCTTCGTGCGGCCTGACGCAGGCGATGATGGCCGAGGTGCTGGAAGGCATGGAGATGGACCTCGCGCAGACGCGCTATCTCGACGAGATCGGGCTGGACCGCTACTGCCATTGCGTCGCTGGCGTGGTCGGCACGATGAGCGCGCGCATCTTCGGCTATTCCGACCCGCGCACGCTGGACTTCGCCGAGAAGATGGGCCTGTCGCTGCAGCTGGTCAATATCATCCGCGATGTCGGCGAGGATGCGCGCCGGGGCCGCATCTACCTGCCGGTGAACGTGCTGCAGCGCTTTGAAGTGCCGGCGGCCGACATCATGCAGGGGCGGCATTCCGACCGCTTCGTCGCGCTGATGCAGTATCACGCCGACCGCGCTCGCGCCTTCTACCGGGAAGCGCTCGATCTGCTGCCCCCGGCCGACCGGCGCGCGCAGCGCGCGGGGCTGCTGATGGGTGCGATCTACCAGACGCTGCTCGACGAGATTGAAGCCAGCCGCTATCAGGTATTGAACCAGCGCATCTCGCTGACGCCGATGCGCAAGCTGTGGATTGCGTGGAAGACGTGGATGCGCAACAGCTGACACGGCGCGCCACCACGATGCCCACCGTATCCGCGCCGCGATGACGGACCACGCTCCCGGGACAATCGCCCCCGCCGGCGCGCGCCCGCAGACCACGCCGGCCACACCGCCGGACGCCACCGTCGCCGTGATCGGCGGCGGCTGGGCCGGCATGGCCGCCGCGCTGGAACTGGCGCAGGCGGGCGGCGGCCGGGCCCGCCGCGTCGCGCGCGCCCATCCCNCGCCGGACGCCACCGTCGCCGTGATCGGCGGCGGCTGGGGCCGCCACGTTCGCGTGCTGGAGGCCGCGCCGGTGCTCGGCGGCCGGGCCCGCCGCGTCGCGCGCGCCCATCCCTCGGTGGCGGGCGAACTGGACAATGGCCAGCATCTGCTGCTGGGCGCCTATCGCCATACGCTGGACCTGATCCGTCGCGCCGGCGTCGATCCCGGGCTGCCGCTGCAAATGGCCTATCCGGACGGCTGGCGACTGCAGGCACCGCGCCTGCCGGCGCCATGGCATCTGCTGGCGATGGGACTGACGGCCCGGGGCCCGGGCTGGCGCGAGCGGCTCGCGCTGGCCCGCACGCTGTCCGCGCTACAGCATGGTGAAGGGACCATTGCCCGGGCCCCTGCTGAAACGGTGGCCGGCTGGCTGGCGCAGGCGCCCGCGACGCTGCGCACGCGCCTGTGGTTTCCGCTGTGCGTGGCCGCGATGAACACCCCGCCCGGACAGGCCGATGCCGCCGTGTTCCGCCGCCTGCTGCGCGACAGCGTGCTGGCCACGCGGGCCGACAGCGACATGCTGGTGCCGCGCCAGGACCTGAGCCGGCTGTTTCCCGAAGCCGCGGCGCAGTCGGTGCGCGCGGCCGGCGGAACGGTCAGCACCGGCACGCCGGTGCAGCGCATCGCGCCGCGCCCGCGCGCGGACGGCTGGGACATCCACACGGCCACGGGCACGTTGGCGGTTTCGCAAGTGGTACTTGCCACCGCGCCAAGGCAGGCGGCGCGGCTTTTGGCCGGATGCGGCCTGCCGACCGTCACGCCGCTGGTCGCGACGCTGGAGGCGTTCGAATACGCCCCTATCGTCACCGTCTATCTGAATGTCGGCGACCTGCGCTTGCCGCGACCCTTCCTGGCGCTGGACAGCGGCCCCGAGGCACCGGGGCAGTTCGTGTTCGACCGCGCCGCCCTGGCGGGCCGGATCGCGGGCCGCGACAACGTCTGGTCGGTGGTCATCAGCGCCGCCGACGAGGCCGCGTCGCTGCCGCAGGCGGAACTCGCGCACCGCGTCCGGCGCCAGCTGGCCTCGCAGCTCGCTCCCGTGCTGGCAAGCGCGCCAACGCTTGCCGAAGCGCGCGGCGAGTTCGTGATCGCCGAGCGCCTCGCCACCTTCCGTTGCGTGCCCGGCCTCGCACGGCCCGCCAACGACACCGGCGTGGCGGGTCTGGCGCTTGCCGGCGACTATACGGCCGGCCCCTATCCGGCGACCATCGAGGGCGCGACCCTCAGCGGTTCGGCCGCGGCCGCGCGGCTGATCCGCGAGGCGGCCGGGCAAGCGTCGCGCTGACCGTTCCGTGCCGTTCGCCTCGCCTTGAATTGACGTAGCACCAAGGAGTCACCATGTCATCTACCCCCGCCCCGCTGGGCCAAGCCATTCTCGATGCCGCCGACGCGCTCGCGCGCTTCTCGGACATGGAGGGCGGCCTCACCTGCGCCTATCTGACGCCGGCGCACCGGGCCAGCGCGGCATGGATCGCACAGGCCATGCGCGATGCCGGCATGCTGGTCCGCGTCGACGCCATCGGCAATGTCATCGGGCGCCATGAAGCGGACCCGGCGGCCGGACCCGACGCCAGGGTGCTGATGACCGGTTCCCATTTCGATACCGTGCGCGACGGCGGCCGCTATGATGGCCGGCTTGGCATCCTGCTSCCGATCGCCGTGGCAGGCGCGCTGCGCGATGCCGGCATCCGCCTTCCCTATCACTTCGAAGTCGTGGCCTTCGCCGAGGAAGAAGGACTGCGTTTCAAGACCAGCTTCCTGGCCAGCAGCGTGCTGGCCGGACGCTTCGACCCCGCCTTGCTCTCACGCATGGACGCCGACGGCGTGACGCTGGCCGAGGCGCTGGCCGCATCCGACCTGCCGGGCGGCGGCGACCTGGCCGCACTGCGCGCAGCCGCGGTGAATCCGGCCACACTGCTGGCCTTTGTCGAAGTGCATATCGAACAGGGTCCGGTCCTGCTGCATCACGAACTGCCGCTCGGCATCGTCACGCAGATCGCCGGCAGCAGCCGCTTCCAGGTACGCGTGGGCGGCCTCGCCAGCCACGCGGGCACCACGCCGATGTCGATGCGCAAGGACGCCGCCGCGGCCGCCGCCGAGATGGTGCTGCTGGTGGAATCGCGCTGCGCACAGGCGCCCACGCTGGTGGGCACCGTGGGTCAGCTGCAGGTGCCCAACGGTTCCAGCAATGTCATTCCGGGCGCGTGCCACTTTTCGATGGACATCCGCGCGGGCGACGATGCCGTGCGCGAGGCGGCCATCGCCGATATCGTCAACGGCATCCAAGCCATCGCGGCGCGGCGCGGCGTGACGGCGGAAGTGGAACGGGKGCCGCCGGTCAACAACGCGCCCTGCGCGCCGTGGTTGCGGGCGCAGCTGGCGGCGGTCCTGTCCAAGCGCGGCCKSCAGCCGTTCGAACTGCCATCCGGCGCCGGACATGATGCGATGATGATGCAGCGGATCGTCGATGTGGCAATGCTGTTCGTCCGTTGTGGCAATGGCGGCATCAGCCACAATCCGCTGGAGACCATCGCCGCCGAAGATGCGCAACTGGCCGCCGAGGTGTTCGTCGATTTCCTTCGGCATTTCCGACAGGTGGAAGAAGCGGCCTGATCCAGCGGCGTGATCCGGGCGGCCGCAGCCTTCCCGTCAGCTGCCGTGGTACATCTCCCGCCCCAGCTCGTAAAGATTCTGGCGCAGCCGCCGTCGTTCATCGGGGGAAAGCCTGGCGTCATTGCCGCGGCCTGACCGGTCGGCGGCCTGCCGGTCGCCCCGTTGCCTGTTCCCGCGTGGCCGACCTTCCGGGGGGATGGCGCGGCGTTCGCCATCACGCCGGGCCCCGGCGGCGCCGCGACCAGGCGGTCGGCCGTGCCCCTGTGTCAGTGCGCCGATGCCGGGCGACTGCGCGTGTACGGGCGATGCCTGCCACAGCGGCGCCATCAGCAACGCCAGCAGGCCGCCCGCGACAAGCCGACGTCGGCGCGGGGCGGAACGCGAATCGGACCGGTCGGGTTTCACTTTCATCGATAATGGCGGGCGAACACCCTGCCATGGGAACGCGGGACAGGCGCGGATGCGCGCGCGGCCGGGCGTCCATCGCGCCATGGCAATGGGAGCGCGCAGTGTAAACGCTGACAGCAATGCACTTGGACGTTCGCAAGGTAACGGTTGTAACCTTTTGTTAGGACATTTGGACCCCTATCGAGACTCGATAAGATACCGCCATGGAAAATACCAGCCACAAGATTCTTGTCGTGGACGATGACCCCCGTCTGCGCGACCTGCTGCGCCGTTATCTCGGCGAGCAGGGCTTTACCGTGCTGGTGGCGGAAAACGCCACCGCGATGAACAAGCTCTGGCTGCGCGAGCGGTTCGATCTTCTGGTGCTCGACCTGATGATGCCCGGCGAAGACGGGCTGTCGATCTGCCGCCGGCTGCGCGGCGCCAATGACCAGACGCCGATCATCATGCTGACCGCCAAGGGCGAGGATGTCGACCGCATCGTCGGGCTCGAGATGGGCGCCGACGACTACCTGCCCAAGCCGTTCAATCCGCGCGAGCTGATCGCGCGCATCCATGCCGTGCTGCGCCGCAAGGGCCCCGCCGAGGTGCCGGGTGCGCCGTCGGAAACGCCGGAGACCTTCGCCTTCGGCGACTTCGTGCTGAACCTGGCCACCCGCACCCTGACCAAGAACGACGAGGAAATCACGCTGACCACCGGCGAATTCTCCGTGCTGAAGGTGTTCGCGCGGCATCCGCGCCAACCGCTGTCGCGCGAGAAGCTGATGGAAATGGCGCGCGGGCGCGAATACGAGGTATTCGACCGGAGCCTCGACGTGCAGATCTCGCGCCTGCGCAAGCTGATCGAACCGGATCCGGGCAATCCCCGTTTTATCCAGACTGTCTGGGGCCTGGGCTACGTCTTCATTCCCGATGGCGTGAAGTAATACCCGGCCGTCATCGTGGCGACTGTGATACGCCGCGCGGCCACGCGTTTCTTTGGTTCGCTGTTCTGGCGAACCTTCATGCTGATCGCGCTTTTGCTTGCCATTTCGCTGGGCATCTGGTTTCAGAGCTACCGGCTGTTCGAACGCGCCCCTCGGGCGCAGCAGATCGCCATGCAGGTGGTCAGCGTGGTCAAGCTCACGCGGGCCGCCCTGCTCTATTCCGATCCGGCGCGGCGCCGTTTCCTGTTGCTTGACCTGGTGCAGAACGAAGGCATCAAGGTCTATCCGCGCGAGCGGGACGACGACTTCACCACGCCGACGGCGAACCCCTTCCTGACCCAGCTGGTGCAGCAGGAGATTCGCGGGCGCCTCGGCGGCGACACCGTGATCGCCACTACCGTCAACGATATTCCCGGCGTGTGGGTGAGCTTCGAGATCGAGGGCGACGACTACTGGGTGGCCATCAGCCCTGAACGCTTCGAGCGCGTGCCGGGGCTGCAATGGCTGTGGTGGACCGTGGCCGCGGTGCTGCTGTCGATCTTTGGTTCCGCCTTCATCACCGCGCGGGTCAATCGCCCGCTCAAGCGGCTGGCCGATGCGGCACGCGCGATCGGCGCCGGCGGCGACCCGCCGCCGCTGCCCGAACACGGTGCCAGCGAAGTGGCGCAGGCCAACCATAGCTTCAACCAGATGGTGCGCGATCTGCGCCAGCTCGACGACGACCGCGCCGTGATGCTGGCCGGCATTTCGCACGACCTGCGCACGCCGCTGACCCGCCTTCGGCTGGAGACCGAGATGTCGCCGGTGGATTCCGGCACGCGGGAAGCGATGATCACCGATATCGAGCAGATGGACGCGATCATCGGCCAGTTCCTCAATTACGCGAGGCCGGCGCAGGACAGCAGCGGGCCGGTCGACCTGTCGTCGCTGGTCAAGGACGCGGTCAGCGTCTACGCGGCGCACGACGACGTGCGCGTCAGGGTCCACGCCGATGGCCCCGTGATGGCGCTGGCCAACCGGATGGAAGTGCAGCGCATCCTCGACAATCTGGTCGAGAACGCCCGGCGCTACGCCAAGGATCCGGAAACTGGCATCGCCGAGGTCGACATCACCACACGGGCCCACGACAAGGAAGCCATGCTGGTGGTCGCGGACCGCGGCCCCGGCGTTCCCCCGGCGCAGTTGCCCCTGTTGACCCGGCCCTTCTATCGTCTGGATGCGGCGCGCAGCGAGGCCAAGGGCGCGGGGCTGGGGATGTCCATCGTGAATCGCATCATGCAGCGCAATGGCGGCCGGCTGATACTGGCCAACCGCGCGCCGCCAGCCAGCGGCCTGGTGGTCAGCGCCTGCTTCCGCCGGGCCAACGACGGCCGGGGCCGATGAAGCGCCCCTGGCCTGCCCATGACATCGTGCCTTCACGGCGATCGTCTAGCATGGGAGGCGCGTGCCTGGGCATCCGGTCCGGCAAGGCAAGCAGCCCCCTCCTATCGGCCTCTTTGAGATTTTCAATTAGCCCTCGCCGACGGGATGCTGCATACTCCCCATTCGTTGCGCAGTGCCCCGGGTAGCGTTGCTTGCCGGTTGCATTGCGCAGGCGTCTGTTCAACCGTATCAGGAGAAGTTCATGAAGACCGTTGGTGACAAGCTCGAACCGTTCCACGTCGTTGGCGTCAAGCCGGGTTTCAACGCGCACGAGGAAAACGGTGTGTCGGCTTTCGAAGACATCACCGAGAAGTCCTTCGAAGGCAAGTGGAAAATCATTTACTTCTACCCGAAAGACTTCACCTTTGTGTGCCCGACCGAAATCGTGGCCTTCGCGAAGCTGAACCAGGATTTCGCGGATCGTGACGCCGTGGTGCTGGGCGGCTCGACCGACAACGAATTCGTCAAGCTGGCATGGCGTCGTGAACACAAGGACCTGAACAAGCTGCCGTCGTGGCAGTTCGCCGACACCACCGGTTCGCTGGTCGACCAGCTCGGCGTGCGTGAGAAGGAAGCCGGCGTAGCGCTGCGCGCTACCTTCATCGTCGATCCGGACAACGTGATCCAGCACGTGTCGGTCAACAACCTGAACGTGGGCCGCAATCCGGAAGAAATCCTGCGTATCCTGGACGGCCTGCAGACCGACGAGCTGTGCCCGTGCAACCGCGCTGTCGGTGGCGCGACGCTGTAAGTCGTTCGCGGTCGGATGCCTGCCGGCGCTTCGCGTCGGCGGCGGCGACTTGCCAGCGGGGGGCCTCGGCCCCTCGCGACGAAACCCGCTGTGCGCGGGTTTTTTGAGCCCAACGCGATAGGAGAATTTGATGGAATTCCTAAATACGATCAAGAATCTTGTTCCCGACTACGCCAAGGACATCCGGCTGAACCTGGACGGCACCATCGCGCGCTCGTCGCTGGAGGGCAATGATGCGGTCGGCGTCGCGCTGGCTGCCGCGTTTGCCGCCAAGAGCAAGATCATCGTCGACGCGATCCGCAACGCCGGTGTGCTGACGCCCGAGGAAGTGAACGCGGTCCAGACCGCGGCCGCGCTGATGGGCATGAACAACGTCTGGTATCCGTACGTCGAGATGGCGGGCGATCCGGACCTGGCCAGCCAGCCGGCCGGCCTGCGGATGAACGCCTATGCCACCCATGGCGGCGTGGACAAGCGCCGCTTCGAAATGTACGCGCTGGCCGCGTCGATCGTCGGCAAGTGCCATTTCTGCGTGAAGTCGCACTATCAACTGCTGAAGAACGAGCAGGGCATGACCTCGCAGCAGCTGCGCGACGTCGGCCGTATCGCGGCGGTGATCGCCGCGGCGGCGAATGTGATCGCGGCGGAGTAAGGCTGGCGGTTTTTATTGCTTTATCGCTGTTACTGCCCTCTCCCCCGCCCCTCTTCCGCTCGCGGGAGAGGGGAGAAAACCAAAGGTGTTTCGTACGCTACCGGTGTTCTCCCCTCTCCCGCACAGCGGGAGAGGGGCCGGGGGAGAGGGCAGTCCCCATCGCCAGCCCCCACCCTCCGCCAAGTCGGCATTTCACCGACTGCATTTGTGCTTCGACCGGCCTACAATCGAAGGAAACTTCCCCAGCGGACCGTCATGAGCCATCTGCCCCCGCCCACCTCCCCGCACTTCCACTATCGCCTCGCCACCGCATCGGATTGGGGCCAGATCGCCGCGGTGACGCAGGAGGCGTACGCGCAGTACCAGCTCGAAATCATGGAAGATTGCCGGGTATCGTTCCAGCAGGGAATGAAATCCGTACTGGCGGCCAGTTCATCGGAAATGGAATGGTGGGTGGCCGAAACCGACCACGGCATCAGCGGCGCGGTATTGTTCTGCCACCCGGGAACGACGCTGCAGGCGCTGGACGGCAGCACCGTGACGCTGGCCCTGCCCGAGGCGCGGCTGCTCGCGGTGAGCCCCCAGGCGCGTGGACTGGGCATCGGGCGCACGCTGATGCAGATCTGTATCCAGCGCGCCCGCGACATCGGCGCATCGGCGCTGGTGGTCCGCACCATGCCGGAAATGTCCGCCGCCAACCGGCTGTGCGAACAGATGGGATTCACCAAGCGGACCGACGCGGGCGCCCGGTCCGGACCGCTCGAAAGGCTGATCGACTACGTCTATCCGCTCGACACACCCGCCGCCGACGCGCCCGCTGCCGACCGGCAGGACCGCTAGCGTCGCCTGGATTGCGCGCCCGTGTCAGTCCTGCGGCGCCGCAATGGTGCCGCGCCACAGCAACACCACCGCTTGCGCCACGATTCCCTCCTGGCGCCCTTCGAAACCCAGCTTCTCGTTGGTCTTGGCCTTGACGTTGCACCGCGACGCCGGAATGCCGAGATCCTCCGCGATCCGTGCCACCATCGCACCGACGTGCGGCGCCAGCTTCGGGGCCTGCGCGATCACGGTGGCGTCGACATTGCCGATCTCGAAGCCGGCCTCGCGCACGCGCCGCACCGCCTCGCGCAGCAGCACGCGGCTGTCGGCGCCGGCGAACTGCGGATCGGTGTCGGGAAAGTGGCGGCCGATGTCGCCCAGTCCCGCGGCGCCGATCAGCGCATCGGTCAGCGCATGCAGCAGCACGTCGGCGTCGGAATGGCCAAGCAGGCCACGGTCATGCGGAATCTCCACTCCGCCCAGCACCAGCTTGCGGCCGGGCACCAGGGCGTGCACATCGTAGCCTTGTCCCACGCGGATATCGAACGGCATCATCGGCTTGTCTCTCCAAAAGAGGCGGCACCGGTGGCGCCGCCCAGCAGGACTTCGGCGAGTGCGAAGTCCTCGGGGTAGGTGACCTTGAAATTGCGCAGCGAGCCGTTGACCAGCCGGGGCTTCAGGCCGAGCCGCTCGATCGCGCTGGCCTCGTCGGTCACCACCGCCCCGCTCGCCAGCGCTTCCTCCAGCGCCTGCCGCAACACGCCTACGCGGAACATTTGCGGCGTCTGGGCCTGCCACAGGCCTTCGCGTTCGACGGTACCGACGATGCGAGGGGTGTTGTCGGGGATGTTGTCGGCTGGACGGGCGACGGGACTGCCCTCTCGCCCGGCCCCTTTCCCGCTTGCGGGAGAGGGGAGTACACCCGGAGCGCTGGAACTGCCCTCTCCCCCGGCCCCTCTCCCGCAAGCGGGAGAGGGAAGTACACCCGGAGCGCTGGAACTGGCGCTCCCCTCTCCCGCTCGCGGGAGAGGGGTGGGGGTGAGGGCGGCGGCCCGCTTGAGCGTATCCGGCACGGGCACCGCCAGAATGCCGCCGATCGCCGCGTCGGGGCCGTCGCCTTCGACCGCGCGCACCAGCGCCTCGATCATCACTGGCGTAAGCCCCGGCCGCGCGGCGTCGTGTACCAGCACCCAGTCGTCATCCGCCGCACCAAGCTGGGCGAGGTGCCGCAGTCCATTCAACACCGACACATGACGCGACTCGCCGCCGACGAAGGCCGTATCGAAGCGCAGCCCCGCGAACGTCGCGGCCCCGAAGCGTGCCTCCAGCGGCATGTCGTCGGGCGCCAGCACCAGCGCGGTGGCGCTGATCGACTCGCTGGCGGCAAACGCCGCGAGGGCATACCAGATCATCGGCCGGCCGGCCACCATGCGGTACTGCTTGGGCAGGTCGCCGCCGGCTCGGCTGCCGGTACCGGCACAGGGAATCAGGGCAAAACGTCGTTCGGACATGCAGTCGGTGCGGGCGATGGAAGGCGGAAGCGGCCTTTGGGCGGGTCCGGGCTGAGGGCCGCGCCGGAACGCTGGCGCTGCGCATTCTATAATACGGCCCTTGCCTCGACACCCCCGCCCGCGCTGCCGGCGGGGCGTCGTCGTTCGAATTCCGCGCACTCATGCCCGATCTGACGCCGCTTCCCGTTTTCGCACAAATTCCCCTGATCAAGCCCGGTCAACGCCACGTGATCACCGGCCTGCACGGCTCCGCCGATGCGCTGGCGCTGGCCGCCTATGCGCGCACGCATCGCGCCGGGGCGCCCATGCTGGCCGTGATCTGCGCCAACGCGGTCGATGCGCAGCGGCTGGCCGACGAGATCCCCTGGTTCGCGCCCGAGCTGCGCGTGCGCATGCTGCCGGACTGGGAGACCCTGCCGTACGACAGCTTCTCGCCGCACCAGGATCTGGTGTCCGAGCGCCTGGCCACGCTGCACGACATCCAGAGCGGCCATTGCGACGTGATGCTGGTGCCGGCGCAAACGGCGCTGTATCGGCTGGCGCCACCGGCGTTTCTCGCCGCCTATACCTTCTTCTTCAAGCAGGGGGAGCGGCTGGACGAGGCCGCGCTGAAGGCGCAGTTCACGCTCGCCGGCTACGAGCACGTCAGCGCGGTGATGCGGCCGGGCGAATACTCGGTGCGCGGCGGGCTGATCGACCTGTTCCCGATGGGCTCCGCCCTGCCTTACCGCATCGACCTGTTCGGCGACGAGATCGAGACCATCCGTGCCTTCGACCCGGACACACAGCGCAGCCTGTATCCGGTCAAGGAGGTGCGGCTGCTGCCGGGCCGCGAGTTCCCGATGGACGAGGCGGCGCGCACCGCGTTCCGCAGCCGCTGGCGCGAGGTGTTCGAGGGCGACCCCAGCAAATCGCCGATCTACAAGGACATCGGCAACGGCGTGCCGGCTGCCGGCATCGAATACTACCTGCCGCTGTTCTTCGACGCGCCGGCGACGCTGTTCGACTATCTGCCTCCGTCCACGCAGCTGGCCTTTGTCGGCGCCGTGGACGACGCCATCCGCCGCTTCTGGACGGACACTCAGCAACGCTACGACTTCATGCGCCACGACCGCGAGCGGCCGCTGCTGCCGCCCGCGCAGCTGTTCCTCAACGAGGAGCAGTTCTTCACGCATGCCAAGCCGCTGCCGCGACTGGTGCTGCTCGAGGGGAAGGCCGGCGCGCAGGCCGACGGCGCAGCCGGGGGGCCGCTGGCCGCGCCGTTGCCCGACGTGTCGGTCAACCGGCGCGCCGAGGACCCGCTGGTCAACCTGGAAGCGCTGCTGCTGCGCAAGGAAACACGCGTGCTGATGTGCGCCGACTCGCCAGGCCGCCGCGAGACGCTGCTGCAGCTGTTCGCCGAGAGCGGCCTGCGACCGCAGCCGCTGGAGGACTGCGCGGCATTCGTGGCCGGCGACATCCCGTTCGCGATCGCCGTGGCGCCGCTGCAAAGCGGCTTTGCACTGCCCGCCGCGGGACTGGCCTTCGTCACCGAGGCCGAGCTATATGCGAACACCGCGCGCCGCGCCGGCCGCCGCAAGCAGGAACAGGCCAGCAGCGTGGACGCCATGGTGCGCGACCTCGCCGAACTGAAGATCGGCGATCCGGTGGTACACAGCGACCATGGCATCGGCCGCTACCAGGGCCTGGTCACGATGGACCTCGGACACGGCGAGGAGGAGTTCCTGCACCTGGACTACGACAAGGGCAGCAAGCTGTATGTGCCGGTGCACCAGCTGCATGTGATTTCGCGCTACTCCGGCGCCGATCCGGAAACCGCGCCGCTGCACCAGCTCGGCTCGGGCCAATGGGACCGCGCCAAGCGGCGCGCCGCGCAGCAGATCCGCGATACGGCCGCCGAGCTGCTGAACCTGTATGCGCGCCGCGCGCTGCGAGAGGGTCATGCGTTCGAACTGACGCCGAAAGACTACGAGACCTTCGCCGAGAGCTTCGGCTTCGAGGAAACGCCCGATCAGGCCGCCGCGATCGCCGCCGTGATCGCCGACATGACCTCGGGCAAGCCGATGGACCGGCTGGTGTGCGGCGACGTCGGCTTCGGCAAGACCGAGGTCGCGCTGCGCGCGGCCTTCGTTGCCGTGATGGGCGGCAAGCAGGTCGCCATGCTCGCGCCCACCACGCTGCTGGCCGAGCAGCACTTCCAGACGCTGTCGGACCGCTTCGCCGAATGGCCGGTGCGCATCGTCGAACTGTCGCGCTTCAAGACGAAAAAGGAAATCGACGCGGCCATCAAGCAGATCAACGACGGCACCGTGGATATCGTCATCGGCACGCACAAGCTGCTGTCGGACGAGGTGCGCTTCCAGCGCCTGGGGCTGGTGATCATCGACGAGGAGCACCGCTTCGGCGTGCGACAGAAGGAGGCGCTGAAGGCCCTGCGTGCCGAGGTCGATGTGCTGACGCTGACTGCCACGCCGATTCCGCGCACGCTGGGCATGGCGCTGGAAGGACTGCGCGACTTCTCGGTGATCGCCACCGCGCCGCAGAAGCGGCTGGCGATCAAGACCTTCGTGCGCCGCGAGGAAGATGGTGTACTGCGCGAGGCGATCCTGCGCGAACTCAAGCGCGGCGGACAAGTTTACTTCCTGCACAACGAGGTGGAGACCATCGAGAACAAGCGTGCCAAGCTGGCCGAGCTGGTGCCGGAGGCGCGCATCGCGGTGGCCCATGGCCAGATGCACGAGCGCGAGCTGGAACGCGTGATGCGCGACTTCGTCGCCCGCCGCGCCAATATCCTGCTGTGCACGACGATTATCGAGACCGGCATCGACGTGCCGACCGCCAACACCATCCTGATCCACCGCGCCGACAAGTTCGGCCTCGCGCAGCTGCACCAGCTGCGTGGCCGCGTCGGCCGCTCGCACCATCAGGCCTATGCCTACCTGCTGGTGCACGATCCGGAGGGGCTGACCAGGCAGGCCCAGCGGCGTCTCGAAGCGATCCAGCAGATGGAGGAACTGGGCTCGGGCTTCTATCTCGCGATGCACGACCTCGAAATCCGCGGCGCCGGCGAGGTGCTGGGCGACAAGCAGTCCGGCGAGATCCACGAGATCGGCTTCCAGCTCTACACCGACATGCTGAACGCGGCCGTGAAGGCGCTCAAGGCCGGCAAGGAGCCGGACCTGATGGCACCGCTGGCCGCCACCACCGAGATCAACCTCGGCACGCCAGCGCTGCTGCCGAATGACTATTGCGCCGATGTGCATGAGCGGCTGTCGCTATACAAGCGCCTGGCCAATTGCGAGCGGCCAGAGCAGGTGGACGACATCCACGAAGAACTGGTGGACCGGTTCGGCCGCCCGCCGGCGCAGGCGCAGGCGCTGATCGAAACGCACCGGCTGCGCATCGCCGCCGTGCCGCTCGGCGTGCGCAAGATCGACGCCGGCGAGGCCGCGATCAGCGTGCAGTTCGTGCCCAATCCCCCGATCGATGCGATCCGGATCATCGATCTGGTGCAGAAGAACCGGCATATCAAGCTCGCCGGGCAGGACAAGCTGCGGATCGAGGCGAAGATGCCGGACGTGGCGGCGCGCGCGCAGACGATCAAGCAAACGTTGCGGCAGCTGGCTTGAGGGTTGCTTTGGGGAGTCTGGTTGCGTCGATTCGATTTCGGCGAGCTGGGACTGCCCTCTCCCCCGCCCCTCTCCCGCTTTGCGGGAGAGGGGCGAAAACCAGCGGGAAATCGCCCCATTGCTGCACCACACATGGACCCGATCCTGCACCCCGGTGTAGCATCCAACCGTCCCCAAGCCCGACCCACCCATGAGAGCCCAAACCGCCCTTTCCGCCGAAACTGTCTCCGCCTCCCTCGCCGACGCCCCCAGGCATTCCGCCCTCGACTGGACCCGCCGGCTGATCGGCTTCGACACCACCAGCCGCCACTCCAATCTCGGCCTCATCGAAGCCGTGCGAGACCATTGCCTGGCGAAGGGTCTGAAGCCTCATCTGAGCTACAACCCGCAGGGCGACAAGGCCAATCTGCACGTCACCGTGCCCGCCGCGGACGGCAGCGTCCAGGGCGGCATCGTGCTGTCGGGCCATACCGACGTGGTGCCGGTCGATGGGCAGGACTGGAGCCTCGATCCGTTCAAGGCCGAGCTGCGCGACGGCAGGCTGTACGGCCGCGGCGCTTGCGACATGAAGGGCTTTATCGGCACCAGCCTGTCGCTGCTGCCCGCCATGATGCAGATGCGGCTG
>NZ_VLJN01000045.1:49370-112846 GCF_007829435.1 Cupriavidus gilardii J11 | reverse complement strand
GGGGAGCCGGTGCACTTCGCGCTGTCGTTCGATGAGGAGATTGGCTGCATGGGCGCGCCGTATCTGCTGGAGGACCTGCGGCGGCGCGGTATCAAGCCGTCTGGCTGCATCGTCGGCGAGCCGACCAGCATGCGGGTCATCGTCGCTCACAAGGGCATCAACGCCTATCGCTGCTGCGTGACAGGGCATGCGGCGCACTCTTCCTTGACGCCGCGCGGCGTCAATGCCATCGAATATGCGGCCCGGCTGATCTGCTTCATTCGCGATGTGGCCGACGAATTCCGCGCGCGGGGTCCGTACGACGAGGCCTTCGATGTGCCCTTCACCACCGCGTCGACCGGCACCATCCAGGGCGGCATCGCGCTGAACACGATCCCCGCGCATTGCGAGTTCGTGTTCGAGTACCGCAATCTGCCGGGCGTCGATCCGGATGCCATCCTCGCCCGCATCCAGCGCTATGCGAACGATGTGCTGCTGCCCCGCATGCGGAGCGAGCACGTGGACGCGGGTCTCACCATCACGCCCATCGCCGCCGCGCCGTCGCTGGACGCCGCCGAACGCGATGCCATCACGCAGCTCGTGCGCGCGCTGACCGGCGACCGCGATACCAGCAAGGTCGCATATGGCACGGAGGCGGGGCTGTTCCAGCGGGCCGGCATTCCCGCGGTCGTGTGCGGCCCCGGCGATATCCAGCAAGCCCACAAGGCCGACGAGTACGTCACTGTCGAGCAATTGCACCAGTGCGAGGCCTTCCTGATCAAGGTGCTGGACAGCCTGCGGCTGCCCGATTGAGCCGGCCGGCCAGCGTGCCGATGGCGCGGCCCGGCCGCCGGGCGATTACAATAGCGGGCTTTCCGCCTCGTCCGCCGCGGCATCGTCGATGCCGAAACGGACGATGGCCCGCCATCGCCGACCGCCATGCCCCTGATCGTCCAGAGCCTTAGCCCCCTCGCGTCCGAGGATATCGATACCCTGCGCGCCCTCGCCGACGCGCCGGGCCTGACCGCTACCGCCCCCACGGTGGCGAGTGCGG
The DNA here is from genome assembly GCF_007829435.1 of Cupriavidus gilardii J11. GTDB lineage: Bacteria > Pseudomonadota > Gammaproteobacteria > Burkholderiales > Burkholderiaceae > Cupriavidus > Cupriavidus gilardii_D. The sequence goes on along the minus strand of NZ_VLJN01000045.1, from coordinate 111,813 downwards.
AGGCTTGCGCGCCGCTGGACGCCGCGCTGCGCGACGCACTGGACGACTTCTGCGGCCCCCGCGCGATCGACTGGGCCATCCTCCCCGCGCGACTTCGCCTGTCGGACTTCCGGCTGGTGGCGATGGACATGGATTCCACGCTCATCACGATCGAGTGCATCGACGAAATTGCCGACTTCTGCGGACTGAAGGCCGAGGTATCGGCGATCACCGAGGCGGCGATGCGGGGCGAGATCACCGACTTCAACGAAAGCCTGCGCCGCCGCGTGGCGCTGCTCAAGGGACTCGACGCCAGTGTGCTCGACCGTGTCTACGATGAGCGCCTGCGCCTGTCGCCGGGCGCGGAGCGCATGCTCGACGCCGTGCGCGCGGCTGGACTGCGCACGCTGCTGGTCTCGGGCGGCTTCGTCCATTTCACCGAGAAGCTGAAAACGCGGCTGAAGCTGGACTACACACGCGCCAACACGCTGGAGATCGTCGACGGCAAGCTGACCGGCCGCGTGGTCGGCGAGATCGTCAACGCCGACGTGAAGGCGCGTACCGTGCGGGAAACCTGCGCGGCAATCGGTGCGCGGCCCGATCAGGCCATCGTGATGGGCGACGGTTCCAACGACCTGAAGATGATGGCGGTGGCGGGCCTGTCGGTGGCGTTCCGCGCCAAGCCCGTGGTGCGGGCGCAAGCCGGCGTGGCGTTCAACCATGTGGGGCTGGACGGCCTGCTGGCGCTGCTGTCCGCCTGATCGCCACGGCACAGGTCCCGACCACCGCCGTCGCCACGGGCATCGGACTTACGGCGCCGGCAGCATCCGCTCCATCGCCACGCGCAAATCCGCGATCAGGTCGCGCGTATCCTCCAGCCCGATATAAAGGCGCACCAGTTCCCCCGCATGCTGCCACCCCGCCGGCGGCCAGCTGCCGGCCGGCCGCATGGTCTGCACGTGGTATGGCACCGCCAGGCTGTGCGCTCCGCCCCACGACCAGCCGATGGCAAACAGCCGCAGTGCCTCGACAAAGGCGTCGACCTGCGCGCGCGTATAGCGCGCATGCAGCACGATCGCGAACAGGCCTGTCGCACCGCTGAAGTCGCGGCGCCAGAAGTCATGGCCCGGGCAGTCCGGCAAGGCGGGATGCAGCACCTTCACCACCTCCGGCCGCTGCGACAGCCACTCTGCCACCTCGCGCGCCGCCCGATCATGCGCGGCGAGGCGCACCGGCAGGCTCGGCAGGGCTCGCAGCACCAGATAGCAATCGTCCGAGGAAACGCCCCACCCCATCAGCATTCGCACGCGCCTTAGCTTCTGGTGGATGGCATCGTCGCGGCACAGCACGGCGCCCATCAGCACATCGCTGCCACCGGACTGGTATTTGGTCAGCGCCTGCACCGAGATATCGATGCCCTTGTCGAAAGGACGGAAGTAAATGCCGGCGGACCAGGTATTGTCGATGGCGGTCAGCACGCCGCGCGACCTGGCCGCGGCCACGATGGCCTCGGTGTCGGGGACTTCCATCGTCACCGAGCCGGGCGCCTCCATCCAGATCAGCCGCGTGTTCGGGGTAATCAAATCCTCGATGCCGGCGCCGATCATCGGGTCATATGGCCGGACCGTGATGCCGAAATCGCGGGCCAGCCATTCGCCATGCTCGCGATTCGGGCCATAGATGTTGTACGGCACCAGCACGTCGTCGCCGGCCTTCAGCAACGCGAAATACACCAGAGAGATGGCGCCCAGTCCCGATGGCAACAGCAGCGCGTGCCGCGCGCCTTCCAGCATCGACAGGTGCTGGCACAGCGCCTCGCTGGTTGGCGTGGCGTGGATGCCGTAGCGCCAATAGGTAGTGGCGCCGTCGCCGTGCGCGCGCAGCTCGGCGAGATTGCGGAACACCACGGTGGAGCCGCGGTAGGTCGGATAGGAAAACGAAGCGAAGCCGGGCGGCACGTTCAGCGGCGGCTGTACCGCCAGCGTTTGCGGGAAGTCCCCGCCCTCGCTGCCGGCGTTGGAGGCGGATGGCGCGGAAGACGGGTCGGTATGCGGGCGGTCGGACACGGCGGATTCCTTGTCTGGCAAGTCCTATCAGGACCAAAAAGAGCCTCCGAGCTTACCAGCAATGGCGGTCTGGACGCCATCGGACAAAGGACCGCCATAGCGGGATTACCGCGAGACACGCCGCGTCGGGATACCAGCGGGTCCGCGGCATACCGCGCCCGGAAAGCGCGCGAGCCCGCGCTACTGCCGTGGCTTGCCGTCCACGATGGACGAGCGCGGCGGCCTGGGACCGTAGGTGACGCCACTGCTGGGCGTCATGTCGATCGGGGGGATCACCAGCACGCTCAGCGGCCGGATCATGAAGGGGAGCGTGTGGCCGGGACGGGACGGATCGAACCAGTGGCCGCGCACGGCCCCGGTGGCGTCGATGGCGCCTTCCCACTGTCCGGTCACGCGCGTGCCATCGACCGATTCCTCCATCAGGAAGGTCCCATCGGCATACTCGCCGGCGAGCAGCCGCACGCCGGGGCTGCCATCGATGCTGTATTCGCCATGCACGCTGTCGCGCGCATCGGTCTTGGGGCCGATGCGCAGCCGCACGGGGCGGTCGCCCACCGTGCCGACGTAGACGGGCAGTCCCGCATATTCGGCGCGCGGGCTCAGCGGCGCGGTAGCGACCACATTGCCCTTCGCGCTGGCCCGGCGGGCCTCGCCGTCGCGGATGGCGTCCGCGATGCCGAAGCCGCCCTGCACCGCCGGCGCGGTGGACAGCACCGTATCGCCAGCGGCATGCACGGGCAGGCCGGTCGCCACCAACCCCAATGCCGGCAAGGAAACGATCGCCGCCAGCGAGCCCGCCCGCACCATGGTCAGATCCGCTCGAAGATGGCGGCGATACCCTGTCCGCCACCGATACACATCGTCACCAGCGCGTAGCGGCCCTGCACACGCTGCAGCTCGTACAGCGCCTTCACCGTGATCAGCGCGCCCGTCGCACCGATCGGATGACCCAGCGAGATGCCCGAGCCGTTCGGATTGACCTTCAGCGGGTCAAAGCCCAACACCTTGCTGACCGCGCAAGCCTGCGCGGCGAAGGCCTCGTTCGCTTCGATCACATCCAGGTCGCTGACCGACAGTCCGGCACGCTCCAGCGCCTTGCGCGTGGCCGGCACCGGTCCGATACCCATGGTCTTCGGATCGACCCCCGCGTGGCCGTACGACACCAGCCGCGCCAGCGGCTTCAGCCCGCGTCGCTCGGCGACGCCGCGCTCCATCAGCACCACGGCCGCCGCGCCGTCGTTCAGCCCCGACGCATTGCCGGCGGTGACGGTGCCGTTCTCCTTGACGAAGACCGGCTTGAGCCTGGACATGTCCTCGGCCCTGGCATCGTGCCGCACGTGCTCGTCGGTATCGAATACCGTCTCGCCCTTGCGGCTCTTCAGCGTGACCGGCAGGATCTGGTCCTTGAAGCGCCCCTCGCGGATCGCCGCCGATGCACGCCGATGCGATTCCAGCGCGGTCTCGTCCTGCAGCTCGCGGCTGATGCCGTGCTCGCGCGCGACGTTCTCCGCCGTCACGCCCATATGGATCGAATGGAACGGGTCATGCAGCGCGCCCAGCATCATGTCAAGCAGCTTCGCGTCGCCCATGCGCGCGCCCCAACGGGCGGCTGGCGCGAGGTACGGTGCCCGGCTCATGCTTTCGGCGCCGCCGCCAATGGCGACATCGGCGTCGCCCAGCATCACGGTCTGGGCCGCGCTGACGATGGCCTGCAGTCCCGAGCCGCACAGGCGGTTCACGGTCAGCGCCGGCGCATCGATCGACACGCCGCCCTCCACCGCGGCCACGCGCGCCAGATACATGTCGCGCGGCTCGGTCTGGATCACGTTGCCGAATACCACGTGACCGATCTCGCCACCCTCTACCTGGGCACGGGACATGGCCTCGCGCACCACCATTGCACCGAGTTCGGTGGGCGACAGGTCCTTCAGGCTGCCGCCAAACGTGCCGATCGCGGTCCGTACGCCGCTGACTACCACCACTTCACGCGTCATGTTCTTGTCTCCGTCAGGTTATGTTGCGTTGCACAGTATAGTCACCCCGCCCGGACTCCGAACGATCGTACTTTTACCTAAGGGGATAGCCGCCGCGTGGCGGTGCAAGCCAAGTCCGCTCAGACCTCGCCCCACAGGTCGTGGCCATCCGCGCCGGTGATCCGCACCGAGACGAAGTCGCCAGCCTTGTAGCGCTGGTACGGCTTGGCCGGCGGATCGATATAGACGAGTCCGTCGATCTCCGGCGCGTCCGCCGCCGACCGGCCGATACCGCCATCCTGATTGACCTCGTCAACCAGCACGCGCAGGGTCTGGCCGACCTTGCGCTGCAGGCGGCGGCCCGACACGGCCTCGGCCACTTCCATGAAGCGTGCGCGACGTTCCTCGCGCACCTCGTCGGGCAGCGCGCCGGGCAGATCGTTGGCGGTGGCGCCCTCCACCGGCGAATAGGCGAAGCAGCCGACGCGGTCCAGTTCGGCTTCCGCGATGAAATCAAGCAGCGTCTGGAATTCCGCCTCGGTCTCGCCCGGAAACCCCGCAATGAAGGTGCTGCGGATGGTCAGCTCCGGACATACCTCGCGCCAGGCGCGGATACGTTCGAGCGTCTTTTCGGCATTGGCCGGCCGCTTCATCCGCTTCAGCACGTCGGGATGCGCGTGCTGCAGCGGCACGTCGAGATACGGCAGCACATGGCCGCCGTTCATCAGCGGGATGATCTCGTCGACATGCGGGTACGGATAGACGTAGTGCAGCCGCACCCATGCGCCATACTGGCTCGCCAGTTCACCCAGCGCGGCCACCAGCTCGGTCATGCGCGTCTTCAGCGGGCGTCCGTTCCAGAAGCCGGTGCGGTACTTCACGTCGACGCCATAGGCGCTGGTGTCCTGCGAGATCACCAGCAGTTCCTTTACGCCCGCCTTGAACAGGTTCTCGGCCTCCAGCATCACCTCGGCCACCGGGCGCGATACAAGGTCGCCGCGCATCGACGGGATGATGCAGAACGAGCAGCGGTGGTTGCAGCCTTCCGAGATCTTCAGATAGGCGTAGTGCTTGGGCGTGAGCTTGATACCGGCGGGCGGCACCAGGTCGATAAAGGGATCGTGCGGCTTGGGCAGATGTGCATGGACGGCTTCCATCACCTCGCCCAGCGCATGCGGCCCGGTCACGGCCAGCACCTTGGGATGCACGCTGGTGACGATATCCTGACCGCCCGCGTCCTTCTTCGCCCCGAGGCAACCGGTCACGATGACCTTGCCGTTTTCGGTCAACGCCTCCCCGATCGCGTCCAGGCTCTCCTGCACCGCCTCGTCGATGAAGCCACAGGTATTGACGACGACCAGATCGGCGCCGTCATAGGTGCCGCTGATCTCGTAGCCCTCGGCACGCAGCTGCGTGATGATCTGCTCGGAGTCGACCAGCGCCTTGGGGCAGCCGAGCGAGACGAAGCCGACCTTGGGCGTGACGGCGGTGACGGGCGTGGCGGACGGCGCCCGCGAGGTCAGGGACGAATCGGAAGACATGTCTATTGGAGGATGTGGCGGACGCCTCTCGCGCACGCGCTAATGTGAGCCGCGACGCGCCCCGGGAACGGGGTGCCGGCGATATGGACGGGATTTTACCCGAGACGCGGCGCGAGGCGCCGTTCCTTGCAGAGCGCAGCAATCCCTCCGGATGCGGGACAGATTCGGCTTGCAAGCTCTGTAGCCCATGCACTACAGTATCCATGATCAACGTTCGCACAACATTGACCTTCGATTCGTGGTTCAGAAACCTTCGGGATCGCCATGCCAAGCTACGGATACAAGCCCGTATCGACCGCATGGAACTTGGGAACCTGGGCGACTTTCGCCCCATTGGCAACGCCATCGGCGAATTGCGGCTCGACTACGGGCCCGGGTATCGACTCTATTTTCAGAGGCGAGGCGCGTTAATGGTGATCCTTATGTGCGGCGGCGACAAGTCGACTCAGCAAGCCGATATTGAGAGAGCAAAGGCGCTCGCAGCAAATCTGGATTTGGAGTGAAGCATGAAAGAGCCAACCCGCCAGTGGGACTCGGCCGAACACCTGAAGACCGAGGAAGACATGGCCGCGTACTTCGACGCATGCCTGGAAATAGCGGGGGATGATTTCAGATACATCACGCACGCGTTGGGCGTCATCGCCCGGGCGCGAGGAATGTCGAGGCTGGCACAAGACACCGGACTATCGCGCGAAAGCCTGTACCGGTCGCTGTCTCAGGATGGCAACCCCGAATTCGGCACTATCTGGAAAGTCATGCGGGCGCTCGGCATCCGCCTGCACGCGACGCCGGCCTGAACGACCGGCGCACGGCACAACAGACACTACGGCAAAACCTCACGGCTTCTTGTTATTGTCCGGCGGCTGATTGAACGGAAAGCTGCCGAACATGTTCTTGGCCTGGTTCTGCATCTGCTCCTGCATCTGCACGAACAGGTTCTTGCTCTGCTCGATGTAGTTGCTCATCATGCCCTGCATCATCGGCGCCTGCATGTTCATGAATTGCGACCACATGTCCGGGCTGAAGGCTTCGCCCGAATACAGGCCCTTCGAATTCTCGGCCAGCTTGTTCTGGATATCGATGAAGGCCTGGATATTCTTTTCCAGGTAGGTCCCCATCATGCCCTGCATCGCGTGGCCATAGAAACGGATGATCTGCGACAGCATGGCGCTGGAGAACATCGGCACGCCGCCGGTTTCCTCTTCCAGGATGATTTGAAGCAGGATGCTGCGGGTCAGCTCCTCGCCCGACTTGGCATCGACAACCTTGAACTCTTCATTGTCCATGACGAGTTGCTTGACGTCGGCGAGCGTGATGTAGGTGCTGGTTTGCGTATCGTAGAGCCTGCGGTTCGGATACTTTTTGATCAGTCGCTCTGCGCCTTTTTTGGTCGTGGCCATCGGTGCCTTTCCCTGGTTCTATGCGCCCTTTTTCATGCGCATGTTCTAATGCGCCGTCGTTCCGCATGTCCGCGTCTGGCACGCGCTTCGGCGGCGTTGCGCTATCGCGCTGTTGCACCGCATGCCGTGCGGTGCGCAATCGGGGGCAGTGGACCCACCCGTCCTGAACTGGCTGCCCACCCGCTTCCCCCGGGGGCTGATGCCGCCCCTGCACGCGGATGAACCGCTTTGGTGCGGTCAGCAGCTACCTGATTCTAATGCTCAACTATGCACTAAGGAAAGCCGCCGGCGATAAGGAAAACCCGCAACGGGCGCCATGGCGGCGACGGATCCATTGGTGTCGAGGGAACCGGCGGGCGTGACTTGCGCCGATGAAAAAAGCCGCCGGGATCGAACCCCGGCGGCCCAGGGACGGCACGTCGGCGCTGTTGCGGCGCACCGTGCGCGCCGCAACACAAGGGGCCCTGCGGCCCTCTACCCCATATGCAGGCCGCCGTTCAGCGAGAAGTCCGCGCCCGTCGCAAATCCGGACTCGTCGGACGCAAGCCACGCGCAGATCGACGCGATTTCTTCAGGAGTACCGAGGCGCTTGACCGGAATGGTTCCCACGATCTTGTCGAGCACATCCTGGCGGATCGCCTTGACCATGTCGGTGGCGATATATCCTGGCGAAACCGTATTGACGGTAACGCCCTTGGTGGCCACTTCCTGGGCCAGCGCCATGGTAAAGCCGTGCAGGCCGGCCTTCGCGGTCGAATAATTGGTCTGCCCGAACTGGCCCTTCTGGCCGTTGACCGACGAGATATTGACGATGCGGCCCCAGCCCCGGTCGACCATGCCGTCGATCACCTGCTTGGTGACGTTGAACAGCGAGGTCAGGTTGGTATCGATCACGGCGTCCCAGTCTGCCCGGGTCATCTTGCGGAACACGACATCGCGGGTGATGCCGGCATTGTTGATCAGCACATCGATGTCGCCGACCTCGCTCTTGACCTTGTCGAAGGCTGCCTTGGTGGAATCCCAGTCAGCCACGTTGCCTTCGGAGGCAATGAAATCGAAGCCAAGCGCGCGCTGCTGCTCGATCCATCGATCCCGCCGAGGCGAGTTCGGTCCGCAGCCTGCAATCACCCTGAAGCCTTCCTTCGCGAGGCGTTGGCAGATCGCGGTGCCGATTCCGCCCATGCCCCCCGTTACGTACGCAATGCGCTGAGTCATATCCACTCCTGTTCAGGTTTTTTTGTTATTGACGCCGGCCGCGGGGGCGGGTACCAGCTCAGGTCGCGCCATTGCACGCCTGGCCTGCCCTGCCCTCTCGCTGCCGGACAGACCCCTCACTGGCGCTCGACAGCGAGCGCCACACCCATCCCACCCCCGATGCACAGCGATGCCAGTCCCCGCCTGGCGTCGCGGCGCTTCATCTCGTGCAGCAAGGTCACCAGAATACGGCAACCGGACGCGCCGATCGGATGGCCCAGCGCGATCGCGCCGCCATTGACGTTCACCTTGGACGTATCCCAGCCCATTTCCTTATGTACCGCCAGCGCCTGCGCGGCGAAAGCCTCGTTGATCTCCATCAGGTCGAGATCCTGCACGCCCCAGCCGGCACGCGACAGGCAGCGCTGCGAAGCCGGCACCGGTCCCATGCCCATCATCTTCGGGTCGACACCGGCATTTGCGAAGGCGCGGATGGTGGCCAGCGGCGTCAGACCCAGTTCGCGCGCCTTGTCGGCCGACATCACCACCACGGCGGCGGCGCCGTCGTTGATTCCCGATGCATTGCCGGCGGTGACGGTGCCGGCCTTGTCGAACGCCGGCTTCAGGCTGGAGATGGTGTCGACCGTGGCGCCATGCCGCACGAACTCATCGGTGGTGAAGGCCACCGGGTCGCCCTTGCGCTGCGGAATCATCACCGGCGCGATCTCCTCGTCGAAACGTCCGGACTTCTGCGCCGCCTCGGCCTTGTTCTGCGACGCGACCGCGAACTCGTCCTGGGCCTCGCGGCTGATGCCGTATTCCTTCGCCACGTTCTCCGCAGTAATGCCCATGTGATACTGGTTATAGACGTCCCACAGGCCGTCCACGATCATCGTATCCACCAGCTTGGCGTCGCCCATGCGGAAGCCGTCGCGCGAGCCGAGCAGCACGTGCGGCGAGGCGCTCATGTTTTCCTGGCCGCCGGCCACCACGATTTCCGCATCGCCGTTGGCAATGGCATTGGCGGCCAGCATCACGGCCTTCAGGCCCGAGCCGCATACCTTGTTGATGGTCATCGCGGGAACCATGTGCGGCAGGCCCGCCTTGATGGAAGCCTGGCGGGCCGGATTCTGGCCGGAGCCCGCCGTCAGCACCTGGCCCATGATCACTTCGCTGACCTGGTCCGGCTTGACGCCCGCGCGTTCCAGCGCCGCCTTGATCGCAACCGCGCCAAGGTCGGGCGCGGAAATCCTGGCCAGCGATCCGCCAAACTTGCCGACCGCGGTCCGCGCGGCCGATACGATCACAACTTCAGTCATGGTGAGCTTCCTTGGTCAATGGGATGCCTGCGGGCATCGATGATGGAATGCGAAGGGCCGGCGCGGCGTTCGCCCGCATTGGCGCGGCCTTTCGCGATTTGTCGCCGGCATTCGCGGATGGTTGCGCAACCCGCGTTGCCGAATGCGCCCCCTTCAAGCCTTGGCCTTGACGTACCGGCCGGGCGCGGGCTCGATCGGCGTATAGCTCTTGTTGCCGTAGCGCTTGGGCGCCGCCTTCAACGCACCGGCATGCTCCGACAGCCACTCCAGCCAGACCGGCCACCAGCTGCCCGGCACCTCGGTCGCGCCGGCCAGCCATTCATTGGGCGTCGCCGGCAGGTCATCGTTGATCCAGTGACTGCGCTTCTTCTTGGCGGGCGGATTCACGACGCCCGCGATATGGCCGGACGCGCCCAGCACGAAACGCAACTCGTTGGACAGCAGCGCCGTCGACGCATACGCCGACGTCCACGGCACGATATGGTCTTCGCGCGAGCCGTAGATGAAGGTTGGCACATCGATCAGGCCCAGATCCACTGGCTCGCCGCATACGGTAAGCCTGTTTGGAACCTTCAGATCGTTCTGCAGATAGGTATGCCGCAGATACCAGCAGTACCACGGGCCCGGCAGATTGGTCGCATCGCCGTTCCAGAAGAGCAGGTCGAACGGCACCGGCGAATTGCCCTTCAGGTAGCTGTCGACCACATAGTTCCACACCAGATCGTTCGGACGCAGGAACGAGAATGTATTGGCCAGCTCCACGCCGCGCAGCAAGGCAGGCGGCGCGCCGGCCGCGCCGCCGAGCGTCGCTTCGCGCAGCTTGACGTGCGCCTCGTCGACAAACACGTCCAGCACACCGGTATCGGAGAAGTCCAGCAGCGTGGTCAGCAGCGTCAGGCTGGCCGCGGGGCGTTCGCCCCGCGCCGCCATCACCGCCAGCGCAGTCGACACGATGGTGCCGCCGACGCAAAAGCCCAGCACGTTGATCCGGTCCTGCCCGCTAATCTCGCGCACCACGTCGATGGCCCGGATCGCGGCATGCTCGATGTAGTCGTCCCAGGTGCGGCCCGCCATGCTGGCATCGGGATTGCGCCACGACACCAGGAACACGGTATGCCCCTGCTCCACCACATGGCGGACCAGCGAACTGTCAGGCTGCAGGTCGAGGATGTAGAACTTGTTGATGCAGGGCGGCACCATCAGCAGGGGGCGCGCGTGGACCTTGTCTGTCAGCGGCTTGTATTGCAGCAGCTGGAAGTACTCGTTCTCATAGACGACCGCGCCTTCGGTGACCGCCACATTGCGTCCCACCTCGAAGGCCGACTCATCGGTATGCGAGATCTTGCCGCGCGTGAGGTCGTCGAGCATGTTGCGCAGCCCAAGCCGCAGCGATTCGCCGTTGGACTCCAGCAGACGCCGTTGCGCTTCCGGATTGGTGGCAAGGAAGTTCGCCGGTGACATCGCGTCGATCCACTGCGACACCGCGAAGCGGATCCGCTGGCGAGTCTTGGCGTCGGCCTCCACGGCATCGGCCAGCTCGCCGAACGCGCGCGCTGTCAGCAGATAGAATGCGGCGGCGTAGCGATACGGCGCGTTGCTGCGCCACGCCTCACCGGCGAAACGCCGGTCCGACAACGGCGCCGCCTCCTGCTCGCCCGCCGCCATCGCGCGCCACAGGTCCGCGAAGTCGCGCAGGAAGCGTTGCTGGATTTCGGTCAGCTGCGCCGGATCGATCTTCACGCCGGAAAAGCCGGCGCTTGCCAGCGCGTCGAGCCCCGGCATGCCGAAAGCGCCGCCGCCGTTCGGCTGCGTCATCCTGGACCACTCCAGCCAGGTGGCTGGATCGAATGGCCCCGGCGCAAATGAAAACGGTGTGGTCTTGTCTTCCCGTGGGGAAGCTGCCGCGCCTTTGCCGGTCGCCATGATGTTGTCGTCTCTTTGCCGTCTGGAATCCTGGCGCGCCCGAAAGAACCGGCGTGAAAAGATGCGGTCGGCCGGGTGAGGCACTGCCAGGTCGTTATGGACTGCCATTGTGGACTGCGCCATCGATGTGCATTATCGATAGGCTTGCCGGATTGCGCGGGCCGGTTTGGCCTGCCACGCGCCGGTTCCCGGCCGTCGAGGCATTGTTGCCTTGCATTGTCTGCCCTGTCAATGCGGAAAACGCCTTCGCTTGCGATGGCGCAAACACTGGCCGGCGAACCGCGGCCAGTGTCGATAAATTGAGTGAAACGTCGATGTATATCGTTGCGATCGGATGGCTGTACGTGGCGCTGATGATGGCCATCACCGAACATACCGTGGTGGCGGGGGTCGTCACCTTCCTGCTGTATGGCGTGGGCCCCGTGGCGTTGCTGTTGTATATCCTCGGCACGCCCGCACGCCGCAGGCGCAAGGCGGCGGTAGCGCGCGAACTGGCCGGCGCGCCAGCGGAACCGGGCGCCGCCGGGCCAGACCCGGCGGCGGCGGGCCGGCACACGGACGAATAGACGCGCACCGCGACAATGGAACGGCGCAGGTCAGGTCCCGGCCTCGATCCAGATCAGGCTGGCCATGCGGCCGGTGACGCCGTCCCGGCGATACGAATAGAAGCGGTCACGGTCGGACACCGTGCAGGCATCGCCTCCGGCGATCTGGCGACACCCCGCCCGGCGCAGCCGCAGGCGCGCGAGCGCATACAGGTCGGCGAGATATTTGCCTGGTTGCGACGCACCGCGCGGCCGGAACGCCGCGTCGGTTTCCGCACGCTCGTGCGGCAATGCTTCGCCCATGAAGGCGTCGCGCACCTCGGCGCCCACCTCGAAGGCATCCGGCCCGATGGCCGGTCCCAGCCAGGCCAGCCATTCGGGCTCGCCGCCGCTGGAAGACAGCGCCGCCGCCGCTGCCATCGCGGATAGCGTCGCTTCCAGCACGCCACCGCACAAGCCGCGCCAGCCGGCATGCGCGGCACCGACCACGGTGCCGGACCGATCGCACAGCAGCACCGGCAGGCAATCGGCTGTCATGATCGCGCACACCTGTCCCGGGCGGTTGGCGATGCTCGCGTCCGCACGTGGCGCTCCCCCTTGCATGCCGTCGTCAACGGGGGCTCCGGCGCGGGCGACGGCGCAACCATGCACCTGTTCCAGCCAGTACGGCGCGGCCGGCAGCGCCGCGGCAAGGCGCCGACGGTTTTCCGCCACCGCGCCGGGATCGTCGCCCACGTGGCTGCCCAGGTTCAATCCGCCCGCGCCGCCGTCGGCGAGCCCATAGCGTCCGGCGCTCACGCCGCCACGGCGCGTGGTCGACAGCGCGCGCACATGCGGCGGCGCGGGCCAGTCGGGTACGAGGAAGCTGTCCGGCAGCCCGGGCTCAACGGCCATCGTCATCCTCCGGCTCGTCGCCCCATTCGTCGCCGTCCCAGACGTAGACATCTTCGTCGTCGTACTGGCCGGCCGCCTCGAACACCAGCGCGTCGATCAACGCCTGCAGGTCATCCGGTGCGGGCGCCCGCCATGACATCGTCCTGCCGCTGACCGGATGCACCAGCCCGAGGCGGCTGGCATGCAGCGCCTGGCGCTCGAACGGCACCGGCAACGGTGCCTTGATGGCGGGTCGCTGTCCCCGCTGCGTCGCCCGGTGATAGACCGGATCGCCCAGCAGCGGGTGGCCGATCGATTCGAAATGAACGCGGATCTGGTGCGTGCGGCCGGTTTCGAGCTGGCACTGGACCATCGACACGCAGCCCCTTCCGAGCGGCGCCACGCCCAGCGTGCGGAAATGGGTGCGCGACGGCTTGCCCGCCGACGTATGGACGATGGCCATGCGCGTGCGTTCGCGCGGATCGCGGCCGATCGGCGCGTCGATGGTGCCGTCCTCCGGCGTCTCGCCCCACACGAGCGCGAGATAGGTCCGCTTGACCGTGCGCGCCTGCAGTTGGCGCACCAGGTCGGTCTGCGCGGTCAGCGTGCGCGCGACCACCATCAGGCCGGACGTCTCCTTGTSGAGCCGGTGCACGATGCCGGCACGCGGCAATGATGCCGCGGCCGGATCGCGATACAGCAGCCCGTTGAGCACCGTGCCGCCCCAGTTGCCGGCGGCGGGATGCACGACGAGCCCGGCCGGCTTGTCTATCACCAGCAGCGCACCATCCTCGTAGACCACGTCGAGCGGCACGGGCTCCGGCGTGAACGCCAGCGTCTCGGGCGCGGCCTGCGGCTGGACCTCGATGCGCTCGCCCAGTTGTACGCTGTCGCGCGGCCGCCGCGACTGGCCATCGACGCGCACCGCCCCGCTGTCGATCCACTGCTGGATCCTGCTGCGTGAGAACTCGGGCAGCCGGCGCGCCAGCAGCTTGTCCAGGCGCTCGCCATGGTCGGCGCTGTCCACCTCGATCAGCACCGGCACCATGTCGGCGGGCTCGCCGCGGGGCACCGCCTCGGCGACCGTGTTCAGTTCATCGAAATCATCCAGTCCGGCCTCGTCGGCCAGTTCGACGATATCCTGCGCCTGGCCACGCGCCGGGCGGCTGGCGGGCAAGGGGCTTGGGCTATAATGCTTGACGCTATTTTTCATCCGGAATAGGTTGCCCATGCAATCGATGAGCACGAAGCGCGCCTCCTGGCGCGCGAGATTTGGAGCGATTCTGCTCGCGGGCGGCTGTGTCATGCTGTCTGCATGCGGCCTGCTCTCGGAACAACCCGACGAAACGGCGGGCTGGTCGGCCAACAAATTATATTCGGAAGCCAAGGACGCCCTCGACGGCGGCGATTATCCGCGCGCCGTCAAGCTGTACGAGAAGCTGGAAAGCCGCTATCCATTCGGGCGCTTCGCCCAGCAGGCGCAGATCGATACCGCCTATGCCAACTACAAGGACGGCGAGACGGCGGCGGCGCTCGCGGCGGTGGATCGGTTCATCCAGCTGCACCCCAACCATCCCAGTGTCGATTACGCCTACTACCTGAAGGGGCTGATCAACTTCAACGACAACCTGGGCTGGCTTGGCCGCTTCTCCGGCCAGGACCTGAGCGAACGCGACCCGAAGGCCGCGCGTGCCGCGTACGACGCGTTCCACACGCTGGTGACCCGCTTCCCGGAAAGCAAGTACACGCCGGACGCCACGGCCCGGATGCAGTACATCGTCAACTCGCTGGCCCAGCACGAAGTGCATGCGGCGCGCTACTACTATCGGCGCGGCGCCTACCTTGCCGCGGTGAACCGCGCGCAGCAGGCGCTGAAGGAGTACGATGGCGCGCCGGCCAACGAGGAAGCGCTGTACATCATGGTCCGTTCGTATGAAGCACTGGGCATGAAGGACCTGCGCGACGACACGCTGCGGGTCATGAACATGAACTATCCGGACAGCGACTTCATCAAGTATGGGGAACGCCGCAAGGAGAAGGCCTGGTGGAACGTCTTCTGATGGACCGGCGCGGCGCCACATCCTGACACAACCGAGCATACGCACAAGCTGAAACCCCAAGACCGGACGCGGCCTTGGGGTTTTTTGTTGCACCGTTCGCACGGACGACCAAATCTGGACTAAAATCGGTCCGGCACCGCACATGGAGCAGGCATGAAATATTCAACCAATGTCAAGCCGATTTCCTACCTGAAGAGCCACGCGGCGGAGATCGTCACCACGCTTACCGAGACGCGCGAGCCGCTGCTCATCACGCAGAACGGCGAAGCCAAGCTGGTAGTGATAGACGTTCGTTCCTATGAGCAGCAGGAACAGGCCATCGCGCTGCTCCAGTTGCTTGCCCAAGGCCAACGAGACATTGAAGAAGGTCGCGTGATGGCCGCGGCAGACGTATTCGCCGATATCGAGGCGATGGACAGGGCCGGCGAAGAATGAAATACAGGGTGGTGTTCCTGGAATCCGCGGTTGAGGATCTGAAGGAAATTCGCCGCTTTGTTCGCAAGCATTTTTCCGAAGCAGTCTGGCGGGATAGCTATGACCGTATCAAGAAGGCCATTCTGAAACTGGAACGCTTCCCTCGTTCAGGCCACGCGCTCGAAGAACTTCCGGGCACGCAATACCTTGAAACGATAGTGGAGCGGAACCGCGTCATCTATGAATTGCAAGGTGACACAGTGTTCATTCACATCATCTGCGACAGCCGCCAGGACTTCCGTATCCGGCTCGCACGCCGCCCGATTCGTAGCCTGTTGCCCGCATTGAGGAGGCGCGACAGCACCGCCCCCGGAAAGCCCACCGTTGATCGCCCAGCGTCAGAGATCGCCGGCAGAGCCGTCCCCGGACGGCGGGGTGCCAGATGATCTTTCGGAATTCAGCGACGACAGGAAGCGCACCACCGTCGCCTGCTCCCGTGTACGCCGGAACGGCGGCAGGCTCTGCCAGATCTGGCGGCCGTAGGGTTTCTCGACCAGCCGTGTATCGCAGATCACCAGCACGCCGCGGTCGGTTTCCGAGCGGATCAGCCGGCCGGCGCCCTGCTTCAGCGTGATTACCGCGTGCGGCAACTGGTGGACCGCGAACGGGCTCAATCCCTTCTTCTGCAGCGCTTCCATGCGGGCCGCCAGCACCGGATCGTCGGGCGGCGCGAACGGCAGCTTGTCGATGACAACGAGCGACAGCGCCTCGCCACGCACGTCGACGCCTTCCCAGAAGCTCTGGCTGCCCACCAGCACGGCGTTACCCAGCTCACGGAAACGGTCGAGCAGCTCGGTGCGGCTGGCTTGTCCCTGTACCAGCAAGGGTAGCTCCAGCCCACGCTCGGCAAACGCGTCGTACAGCAGATCGGAGGCCCGCTGCACCGCGCGCAGCGTGGTACACAGTACGAAGGTACGTCCGCCGGCCGCCTCGATCAGCGGCAACGCCGCGGCAACCACGGCATCGGTGAATTGCGGCGACTGCGGCGCGGGCAGATCGCGCGGCACATACAGCAGCCCCTGGCTGGCATAGTCGAACGGGCTGGGCAGCGACAGCGAGCGGTCCTTGTCCAGGCCCAGCTGCGCGGCGTAGTGGCCGAAGTTGCCTTTGACCGAGAGCGTCGCCGACGTGAAGATCCACGCGCGTGGATGCCCTGCCCGCTGGCGCGAGAAGATCGGCGCGATCGACAGCGGCGTGCGGTGCAGCTGCACCGTGTGCGAGAAGACCTCGACCCAGCGCACCGTCTCGGGGGGCGTGCCGCCGGGCGGCGCTGCGAGCGGGGACTCGGGGCTCACCGCAACAGCTTGCGACGCGGCTGGTTCAGAGGCAGCGGTACCGGCGCCTTCCGATGCCGCGTCGCCGACGTCCGTCGGCGTGGACGCGGTCAGTTCCGGCTGCGCCGGATCGGACGCAACGGGCGCGGGCTTCTCGTCCCGCCACAGCGCCAGCCGCTGCGCCAGTTCCTGCGCGCGACGGTGCACCTGCTCCAGCGTGTCGGCGCGCTCGGCCTGGCCCCGCAGCAATGCCACCACGTCGGCCAGCGCGTCTTCCAGCGCATCGAGCGTGTCGAAGAACGGTTCGCCGACGCGGGCGTCGGCCTCGATCTGTCCCAACGCCAGGCGGACGTTGTCCTTGCCGAAGGCCAGCCGCAGGTCGCGTGCCGCGCGTTCGAGCGGCGCGACGATACCCACCCAGTCGGCCGCATCGCGGGCGTGCGACAGCCCTTCCGCCACCGTGTCGCGCGCCAGCTCCAGCAACTGGCTGGTCGACAGGCTGTCGCCGAAGAACAGCGTGGCCGTCTCCGGCAGTTGATGCGCTTCGTCGAAGATCACCGTGTTGGCCGCCGGCAGCAGTTCCGCCATGCCAGTGTCGCGCAGCACAACGTCGGCGAAGAACAGATGGTGGTTGACCACCACCAGGTCCGCCTGCTGGGCCTCCTTGCGGGCCCGCATCACGAAGCATTCCTTGTGATGCGGACATTCGGTGCCGAGGCAGTTGTCGCGCGTGGACGTCACCAGCTGCCACACCGGGGCATTCTCCGGCACGCTGGCCAGCTCGGCCTTGTCGCCTGACGACGAAGCCTTGGCGAAGTTGCCGATCTCGCGCAGCCACGCGGCGTCCTGGCGCGAGGCCAGCCGTCCGTTGGCCTGCGCGCGTTCCAGATGGTAGTGGCAGACGTAGTTGGCCCGCCCCTTCAGCAAGGCGACCGATACCGGCACGTTGAGCGCGCGCCGCACCATCGGGATATCGCGCAGGAACAGCTGGTCCTGCAGCGTCTTGGTACCGGTGGACAGGATCACCTTGCCGCCCCATAGCATGGCCGGCACCAGGTAGGCAAAGGTCTTGCCGGTACCGGTGCCCGCTTCCACGATGACGGTGTCGTTGGCGTCGATGGCTTCGGCCACCGCCTCGGCCATGCGCGCCTGCGAGCTGCGCGGCCGGTACCCATCGATGCCCTTGGCCAGCGTGCCGTCCGGCGCAAAGATGCGCGCGAGCTCGCCGGCCCGGGCGGCGCTACGCTCGGGCTGGGCGGCGGCGCCAGTCGGCTCTGAGGGGTGGGACGAAAGATCGGATTCTGACAAGGTAATCGGGATGGGTACCGCTCAATGGGAGCGCCCTGCCCCTTCGGGGCGGACGCGCGGGATCGATGGGTGCGGCCACGGATGCCCGCGATGGGTGTCGAAGACGGGAAGTCGGCCTGCCGTCGCCGAGCGGCGCAATGTGCCAGGCAGGCAGGCCGGACCGTCAGGCCGGAACGTCGGGCTGGAGTTGCAGTTGCAGCAGCGTGATGGCGTCCTTCAGCTTCAGGCGTCGCTTCTTCAGCCGGCGCAATTGCAGTTCGTCGTGGCAGGGCTCGGCTGCCATGCGGTCGATCAGGAAGTCCAGATCGCGGTGCTCGATCTGCAGTTCGATGATCTGACGCTCCAGGGTATTCAGATCGTATTCCATCGCCCCCTCGCCGCGCGCGTGCACGCCACCCTTCGCATGTCAGAACCCGAACGGCCGCGGCGCCGACTCGCCACTGCTTTCGCGCTCCTTGGCCTTGGCGCGCCGTTCCTCGACCTCGCGCTGGCGCTGCTGTGCCTCGCGCTGCTTGGCCTCGTAGTTGCGCACGTTTTCCGCCCGCTGGCGAGCCTGCTCGGCGCCCTTCTCGCGGGCTTCGCGCATGCGCGCCTCGTAGTCGGCCTGCTTCTGCTGGTAGGCCGCGGCGTTCGCCGCGCGCTCCGGCGCCTGCGCCTGCCGCTCGGCCTCGCGCAGTTGCTGCTCCTGCTGCTTGCGCTCGAAGGCGGCACGATTCTCCGCTTCCTCCGCACTGCGCTGTGGCTGGCTGGCTTCGTACTCCGCCTGCCGCAATGCCTGTTCCCGATCGCGCCGCGCGGCCTTGTAGGCGCGCTCGGCGTCGCCGACTTCCAGCTCGCGCCGGCGCAGCACCGCCAGTTCCTGGCGTTGCTGCTCCTTGGCCTCGTCGATGCAGTGCGTAACGAAGAACTTGTCGTAACAGGCCCGCTGTGCCTCCGCGAAACGGTATTCGGTCCAGGCGCGCGAATCGGAGATGGCGCGGCGCTCGGCGGCAAAGTCGCGCGGCGGCGCGGCATCGGCGCCGGCTTCCGCGCTTGCACCCGCGGCCGCACCCGGTACGGCCTGCGGCGCCGTGCCGCCAGACTGCGCCAGGGCGCTGCCCGCAAGTGCGGTAAGGCACGCCAGCACGGCGCTGGGCCAGGCCTGGCGCAGTACCCGCGCCGGCGATTTCGATGCCGGCGAAGCGGCCCGTTGTGGCTTGACGTTCATCCCCGGATTCTAACATCGGGGGCTGCCCGCCTGCGCACCGGACGCACCCCCGTGCCCATTCGGATCGGACCCATGCGCGGTCCGATGCAAGGCCCGTTGCGAGGTCTGACGCCGCCTGCGCTTGTGGCAAAATGCCCGCCTTTCGACTGACTGTGTTTGCGATGTCCACTCTGCCTGCTTCCGTCATGCAAAAAATCGTGTCGCTGATCGCGGCCGAGTTGTCCGTCCAACCCCGTCAGGTGGCGGCAGCCATCGATCTGCTGGACGAAGGCGCCACCGTGCCGTTTATCGCGCGCTACCGCAAGGAAGTGACCGGCAACCTCGACGACACCCAGTTGCGCACACTGGAGGAACGGCTGCTGTACCTGCGCGACATGGAAGAACGCCGCGCCACCATCCTGGCGTCGATCGAGGAACAGGGCAAGCTCACGCCGGAGCTTCGTACCGCCATCGAGGGCGCCACCACCAAGCAAGCGCTGGAAGACCTGTACCTGCCGTACAAGCCCAAGCGGCGCACCCGCGCGCAGATCGCGCGTGAATGCGGGCTGGAACCGCTGGCGCAGGCGCTGCTTGCCGATCCCACGCTCGATCCGCAGGCCGAGGCGGCCAAGTACGTCAACGGCAAGCCGACGGCCGACGGAGGTGTGCCGGACATCAAGGCCGCGCTGGATGGCGCGCGCGACATCCTGTCGGAGCAGTTCGGCGAAACGGCGGAACTGCTTGGCAAGCTGCGCGAGCACCTGTGGTCCAGCGGCGTCGTCACGTCGTCGGTGGTGGAAGGCAAGGAAACCGCCGAGGAAGAGAAGTTCCGCGACTACTACAACTACAGCGAGACCATCCGCACGATTCCGTCGCACCGTGCGCTCGCGCTGTTCCGCGGCCGCAATGCCGGCGTGCTGATGATCAGGCTGGGGCTCGGCGAGGAGCAGGACGCGCTGGTGCCGCACCCGTGCGAAGCCATGATCGCCCGTCATGTGGGCATCCAGAATCTGAATCGTCCGGCCGACAAGTGGCTGGGCGACGTTTGCCGCTGGTGCTGGCGCGTGAAGGTGCAGCCGCATCTGGAAACCGAACTGCTGACGCAACTGCGCGAAAACGCCGAAAGCGAAGCGATCAAGGTGTTCGGCCGCAACCTGCATGAGTTGCTGCTGGCCGCGCCGGCGGGACCGAAGTCGGTGATGGGCATCGACCCCGGCATCCGCACCGGCTGCAAGGTGGCGGTGGTCGATGCCACCGGCAAGCTGCTGGAGACCGCCACGATCTATCCGCACGAGCCACGGCGCGATTGGAACGGCTCGCTGGCCACGCTCGCGCGCATGGCCAAGCAGCACGGCGTGGCGCTGGTGTCGATCGGCAATGGCACCGCGAGCCGCGAGACCGACAAGCTGGTGCAGGACCTGATGCGCCAGGCGCCGGACCTGCGCCTGACCAAGGTGGTGGTCAGCGAGGCCGGCGCTTCCGTCTACTCGGCGTCCGAACTGGCCGCGAAGGAATTCCCGGAACTGGACGTGTCGCTGCGCGGCGCGGTGTCGATCGCGCGCCGGCTGCAGGATCCGCTGGCCGAACTGGTCAAGATCGATCCGAAGTCGATCGGCGTGGGCCAGTACCAGCATGATGTCAACCAGCGCGAGCTGGCCCGCACGCTCGACGCCGTCGTCGAGGACTGCGTGAACGCGGTCGGCGTGGACGTCAATACCGCATCGGTGCCGCTGCTGGCACGCGTATCGGGCCTGAACAGCGTGCTGGCGCGCAATATCGTCGAGTTCCGCGACGCCAACGGCGCGTTCCCCAATCGCGACGCGCTGAAGAAGGTGCCGCGCCTGGGCGACAAGACGTTCGAGCAGGCGGCGGGCTTCCTGCGCATCAATGACGGCGACAATCCGCTCGACCGCTCGTCGGTGCACCCGGAGGCGTATCCGGTCGTCAAGCGCATCCTCGACCATATCAAGAAGGACTTGCGCGAGGTAATGGGCAATCGGGACGCCTTGCGAGGCCTGTCGCCGACGCAATTCACCGACGAGACCTTCGGCCTGCCGACCGTGCGTGACATCCTGTCCGAACTGGAAAAGCCGGGCCGCGACCCGCGCCCCGAGTTCAAGACCGCCAGCTTCCAGGAAGGCGTGGAGGACATCAAGGACCTGCAGCCCGGCATGGTGCTGGAGGGCGTGGTGACCAACGTGGCGGCGTTTGGCGCCTTCGTCGACATCGGCGTGCACCAGGACGGCCTGGTTCACATTTCGGCGCTGTCGAGCAAGTTCGTCAAGGACGCGCACGAAGTGGTCAAGGCCGGCCAGATCGTCAAGGTCAAGGTGATGGAGGTGGACGTCAAGCGAAACCGGATCGGGCTGTCGATGCGGCTCGATGACGAGCCTGGCCAGTCCGGCTCGCGCGGCGGCGCCGAGCGTAGCGGCGACCGCGCGCCGTCGCGTGGCGGCAAGGGCTTCCAGCAGGGCCGCCGCGAAGCGGAGCCGGTGGGGGCGATGGCCGCGGCGTTCGCCAAGCTCAAGCGGTAGCCGCCTCCTCTCCCCTCTCCCGCGCAGCGGGAGAGGGGAGAAGAGTCAAATCTCCACCTTCGTCCCCAGCTCCACCACCCGGTTAGCCGGAATGCGGAAGAAGTCCGACGGCTTCGCGCCGTTCTGATGCATCCAGGCGAACAGCGTTTCGCGCCAGATCGGCATGCCGGGCAGGCGCGACGGAATCACCGATTCGCGTGCGATGAAGAACGATGTCTCCATCAGCTCGAACTCCATGTTCAGCTTGCGCCTGGACAGCTCCAGCACCTTCAGCACATCGGGCGTTTCCTTGAAGCCATAGTCCGACTCCAGGATAAACACGCCGCCGCCCAGGTCCTTGCAACTGAGGCGATGGTTGTCGTCAACGTACGGCACGTCGCGCGTGACGAAGTTCAGGAACACCACGCGCTCGTGCAGCACACGGTTGTGCTTGAGATTGTGCAGCAGCGACACCGGCACAAACTCGGTATTGCCGGTCAGGAACACCGCCGTGCCTTCGACGCGGTGCGGCGGATGGGCCAGCAGTCCGGCCATGAACGGTTCGAGCGGAATACCCTCTTCCAGGCTGCGCGCGCGCAGCAGCTTGCGGCCGCCATGCCAAGTCATCAGCAGGAAAAACGCCACGGCGCCCAGCAGCAGCGGGAACCAGCCGCCCTCGGCCACCTTCAGCAGGTTCGCGGCAAAGAAGGACAAATCGATGACCAGGAACGCCGACCCTACCGCGGTGACCACTGCCGGCGGCCACTTCCACACATGGCTCATCACGACGATGGCCAGCAGCGACGTGATCACCATCGTGGTGGTCACCGCAATGCCGTAGGCGGCGGCCAGGTTTTCCGACTTCTTGAACGCCAGCACCACCATCACGACCATCGCCAGCAGCGCCCAGTTGATCATCGGCAGATAGATCTGCCCGATTTCCGCCTCCGAGGTGTAGCGGATGCGCATGCGCGGCAGGAAGCCGAGCTGGATCGCCTGGCTGGTCAGCGAAAACGCGCCGGAGATGACCGCCTGCGACGCGATCACCGCCGCGCAGGTCGCCAGCACCACCATCGGAATCAGCAGCGGCTCCGGCACCATCAGGTAGAACGGATTGCGCGCGGCGTCCGGGTTGCCGAGCAGCATCGCGCCCTGGCCGAAGTAGTTCAGCATCAGGCAAGGCATCACGATGGCGAACCAGGACAGCCGGATCGGACGCGGCCCGAAATGACCCATGTCGATATACAGCGCTTCGGCGCCCGTCAGCACCAGGAACACCGCGCCCAGCACGATAAAGGCCTGCAGCGAGTGCTCCAGCAGGAAGCGCACCCCGTACAGCGGATTGACCGCGGCCAGCACGGCCGGCGATTGGATCAGGTGGTAAAGGCCGAGCGCGCCGAGCGAGATGAACCACAGCATCATGATGGGCCCGAACACCTTGCCGACGGACGAGGTGCCCCGGCTCTGCAGCAGGAACAGCACCAGCAGGATCGCCAGGCAGATCGGCGTCACGAAGTGCGACAGCGCGGGCGTGGCGATCTCGATGCCTTCCACCGCCGACAGTACCGAGATGGCGGGCGTGATCACCGCATCGCCGTAGAACATGCAGGCGCCGAAGATGCCCAGCATCATTAGCACCTTGGCCCGCCGCGAGCGCGCAGGGGCGGTGCGCAGCGCCAGCGCCATCAGCGCGAGCACGCCGCCTTCGCCATCGTTGTCGGCGCGCATCACGAAGACGACGTACTTGATGGATACCACCAGGATCATCGCCCAGAACAGCAGCGAGATCACGCCGGTCACCGCCTCGGGGCTGAAGGGAATGCCATGCTCGGCGCTGAAGCACTCCTTCAGCGCGTACAGCGGACTGGTGCCGATATCGCCGAAGACGACGCCGATCGCGGCGAGCACCAGCGAGCGGGTGCTCGGGGTTTCAACAAAATAGTGGCTTGTGGAAGATTGGGTCATGGATCGGGAACCGGGAGCTCGCTCTGCCGCGCCTTGTTGCATTGTTGGAGTTCGAATTATTGCAATGCACAAACCGGCGCCATTCTAGTGAAGAATGGCGGCACCGTCATCAGGAATCGTTCACACCCGGCCCTAGACCGTGGCATCCATGGCGAACGCCCATGAGAACGCAAGGATGCGAGTGAAGGCGGCGCCGGTCAAGTCTGCACAGACGACACCGCATCGGGCAGCGGCAACAAAAGTGACGAAAAGGCAATTCACACGCCAAGCAGCCGCTCCAGCAGCCCTGGCTGGCCGGCAAGATCACGGGCCGCTCCGGTGGCGGCAACCAGGCCCTTTTGGAGCACCACCGCGCGGTCGGCGTGGGCCAGCACCGTGCGGTAATTGCGGTCCACCACCACCGTGGCGATGCCGGTGTGGCGCACCGCGTCGATGACGTCCCAGATTTCGCGGACGATCCGCGGTGCAAGCCCTTCGGTGGCCTCGTCCAGGATCAGGCAGTCGGGATTGGTCATCAGCGCCCTGCCGATCGACAGCATCTGCTGCTCGCCGCCCGACAGCTGCTGGCCTCCGTGCGACAGCCGCTCCTTCAGCCGCGGAAACAGGTCGAGCACGCGCGCCTCGGTCCAGTCCAGCCGGCCGTCGCAGCCGGCGCGCGCCGCCATGACGAGATTCTCGCGGACCGTCAGGTTCGGAAAGATGCCGCGGCCCTCGGGCACGTAGGCAATGCCAAGCCGCGCCACCTCGAATGGCTGGGCGCGCGACACGTCGCGGCCGCGCACCGCGATGCGCCCCGAGCGCTGCCGCACATGACCGAGCACGGTTCGCAGCAGCGTGCTCTTGCCCATGCCATTGCGGCCGAGCAAACCCACTGTTTCGCCGCGTCCGACATGAAAATCGATGCCGCGCAGCACATGGCTGCTGCCGTACCACGCCTGCACGTTGCTCGCTTCGATCATCGGGCCCATGCCGTTCGATCTCCCGCCACGGCGGCCACCCTGTCTTCCGGCTGCCCGCCCGCGCCCGCATGCGCGTCGTCATCTTCGCCGAGATAAGCCTGCTGGACCTCGCGATTGCCGCGAATGGCGCACGGCGTGCCCGAAGCGATCACGGCCCCGTTGACCATCACGGTGATGCGGTCCGCCACGGCGAACACCGCGTCCATATCATGCTCGACCAGCAGGATCGCATGCCCTTCCCGCAGGCTGCGCAGCAGGGCCAGCATGCGGCCCGACTCTTCGGAGCCCATGCCGGCCAGCGGCTCGTCCAGCAGCAGCGCCACCGGCTGCGTGGCCAGGCACATCGCGACCTCGAGTTGCCGCTTCTGACCGTGCGACAGGCTGGCGGCCGGCAGCCCGGCACAGTGGGCAAGGCCGGCCCGCTCCATCGCCTCGTCGCCAAGGGAGCACGCCGTCCGGCAGCGCTGCGCGCCCTCCCACAGGCGCCATGCACGCTGCGCGCGGGACTGCGCGGCCAGACGACAGTTTTCGCGCACGGTCAGCGGCAAAAAGATGTTGTTGCGTTGATAGCTGCGGCCCACGCCGGCACAGGCCAGCCGAGGCTGCGGCCATCCGGTGACGTCATTGCCATGGAGATACAGCGCGCCGTCGCTTGGCGGCAGTTCCCCGGACAGCAGATTGATCAGCGTCGACTTCCCGGCACCGTTCGTGCCGATCACCGCATGGATCTCGTGCAGATGCAAGGAAAGATCGACACCCGCCACGGCGGTCAGCCCGCCAAAGCGGCGCGTCAGCCCGGCGGCGCGCAACACCGGCACGTTGGCAGCAGTGGCGGTCATGGGCGGTCTCCTGGTTCGACCGTGGCCGGCGCAGCAGCGGCGGACGTCGTGGAGACGACGTCGCGACGGTTCCGCCACGGCCCCTGCAACAGCGCCGCCAGCCCGACCAGCCCGCGCGGCAGCAAGGCGACCGCCGCGATGATGAAGCCGCCCATCAGCAATTGCCAGTGCTTGGTCAGCGTACTGAACCACTCCGACAGCAGCACGAATGAGAAGGCCCCTATCACCGCTCCCGCAAGGCTGCCGATGCCGCCGAGGATCACCATCAGCATCGCGTTGCCCGACTGGTGCCACGAAGCAATCTCCGGGTTCACGAAGCCGAACTGGATCGCATAAAGGTATCCGGCCAGGCCGGCGAAGGCGCCGCCCGTGACAAAGGCGCCCAGCTGGTAGCGGTAGGTGGCGAAGCCCGCCGCACGCATGCGCTGCTCGTTGTGCCGGATGCCTACCAGCGCATGGCCGAAGCGCGAGCGCAGCACCATGGCCAGCGCCGCCACGGTGAAGACCAGCGCGGCGAGCACCAGCCAATAAAAGTGCAAGGGATCGTCGGCCGATAGCGGCCGGGCGCCGAACAGGCCGAACTCGGGACGGAAGTAGATATACATGCCATCGCTGCCGCCCGCGATATTGGTGTCGTGGAAGACGAAGTAGACCATCTGGGCGAAGGCCAGCGTCACCATGATGAAGTACACACCGCGCGTGCGCAGCACCAGCGACCCGACCGCCAGCGCCAGCGCCGCCGCCGCCGCCACCGCGGCCAGCAGCAGCCACCAGCCATTGCCAGGCTCGGACTGCGGCGCAAGCAGCGCGGTGGTGTAGGCCGCCATCGCAAAATAAGCGGCATGTCCCAGGCTGACCAGTCCGGCGTAGCCGATCAGCAGCTGCAGCGACAGGGCGAAGATCGCCATGATCATCACCTTGCTCAGCAACTCGATATAGAACCGGCCGCTATCGCCAGTCAACAGCCATGGCAGCGCGGCCAGCGCCGCGAATGCCAGCAGCCAGCCCAGCCGCGCCGCAAGCCGCCCCGTACCGGCATGCGCCATATTCATGCGCGCGTCTTCCATGCTAGCCCGCCTTGAACAGGCCCTGGGGCTTCCAGAGCAGAATGAGCGCCATCAAGAGGTAGATCAGCACGCCGGCCGCTTCCTGCCAGAACACCTTGCCGAAGGTGTCGACGAAGCCCAGCAGCAAGGCCGCCACCATCGCGCCCTTTACCGAGCCGATCCCGCCGATCACCACCACGACAAAGCAGACGATCAGCACCTGTCCGCCCATGCCGGGATAGACGGACGACACCGGCGCCGCGATCATGCCGGCCAGCACGGCCAGCGCCACGCCCAGCGCGAATACGAGCCGGTACAGCCGCGTCACGTTGATGCCGAGCGACTGCACCATTTCGCGGTTCGACGCGCCGGCGCGGATCGTCATGCCCAGCCTCGTGCGGCGGATGGTCCAGTACATCGCCACCGCCACCACCAGGCACACCGCCGACATGAACAGCCGATAGACCGGATACGTCATGCCATTGCCGATCGGCAGCGCGCCGTCGAGCCATGCGGGTATCTGCACGCCGTGCACGTCGTCCCCTACCAGGATGCTGCGCATTTCCTCGAAGACCAGGATCAGCCCGTAGGTCATCAGCACCTGCTGAAGATGGTCCCGTTCGTACAGGTAGCTGAAGAACAGCCACTCCAGCAGATAGCCGAACGCCACCGCCAGCACGATGCCAAGCGGCAACGCGACCAGCAGGTTGCCGGTGAGCCCGGCCAGCGTGAACGCGAGATAGGCGCCCAGCATATAGAAGCTGCCATGGGCGAGATTGATCACGCCCATGATGCCGAAGATCAGCGTCAACCCGCTGGCCACGAGGAACAGCAGCAGGCCGTACTGCACGCTGTTCAGGCATTGGATCAGGAAGGAAACAAGGTCCATGTGTTGACGATCTGGCTGCGACAGGCAGGGAGCCGACGTGCGAGCCAGCCGCTCACAGCCGGCAGCCTCGCGCGGGATCGGCCAGCGCCTTCACGGCGATGCCGCTGACCTTGTTCTCGTTGCCCTGCACCTTGCGCAGATAGAAGTCCTGCACCGGGTTATGCGCGCGCGACAGCGTGAAAACGCCGCGCGGGCTGTCGATACGGGCGGCGGCGATGGCCTTGTAGACGTCGTTCTTGCGGCTCATGTCGCCGTTTACCGCGGCCGCGCCGGCGGCCAGCATCTGGGCGGCGTCATAGCCCTGCACGGCGTAGACGTCGGGCTGCAGCTTGAAGGCCTTGGCATAGGCGAGGCGGAAGCGCTGGTCACGCGGGTTCTGCAACCCGTCCGCGTAGTGCAACGTGGTTTCGAGCCCCTGCGCGGCCGCGCCCTGCGCCTCCAGCGTGCCGTCGGTGAGAAAGCCCGAGGCGTACAGCGGAATCCTGTCCTTCAAGCCAGCCGCGGCCCAGTCCTTGACGAACTTGACGGCGCCGCCGCCCGCGAAGAACACGAAGACCGCATCGGGCTTGATGGACGCGATCTCGGTAATCAGCGCCTGGAATTCGACGTTGGGGAACGGCAGGTTCAATTCCTTGACGACCTTGCCGCCCTTGGCCTCGAAAGCCTCCTTGAAGCCCCTGACCGACTGCTCGCCGGCCGCGTATTTCCACGTCAGCGTGACGACGCGCTTCATGCCGCGATTGGCCACCACCTGTCCCATCGCATAGCCCGGCTGCCAGTTGGAAAACGACGAGCGGAAGATATTGGGCCCGCACAGCGGTCCGGTCGCCTCGTCCGCGCCGGCGTTCGGGATGATCAGCAGCGTGTTGTTCTCCTTGGCCACCTTGACGATGCCCATCTGCACGCCGGAATGCACCGTGCCGATGACCACGTCGACCTGGTCGCGCTTGATCAGCTTGGTCGCGTTCTCGGGGGCCTTGGCCGGATCGGATTCGTCGTCCACCTTGAAGTACTGGACCTCGCGGCCACCCAGGCGTCCGCCCTGCTCGTCCACATACATGCGAAAGCCGTTCTCGATGGCGTTGCCGAGCGCCGCATAGGTGCCCGTGTAGGGCAGCATGAAGCCGACCTTGATCTTCGCGTTCGCGGCGCCCTGCTGTGCGCCGGACTGCGCGGCCGCGCCAGTGGCCACGGCCAGCGAGACCGCCGCGACACAGGCAAGCGCAAGCCCGCGCGAGATGATGCGATGCATGGATGTCTCCTCCTGGTGGTGAAGCGATCTGGTTGTTATGTCGTTGTACGTCGTCGCGACTACCGGCCGCCCGCGTCGCTGGTGCCCTCGCTGGCGCCACATATCCGCGGGGWGTGTAGGCAGGCCGCCCGCTGCCGCCTATCGCGGCTTACCCTTGGAACGGACTGGCGAGCGGGTTTCCGTTGCATCTCATGGTGCGACGCCATCGATGGCGATATATTGATGCCCAACGCGATGTTTCGATGCATTTTATTGCACATCGATTAGTATTCAACCTATGGTATGCACTATATGGCAGCGGACCGCAGCGACGATCTGTGTGGCCCGAGCCTTCCCGCATCGCACCAACCCTTCGAGAATTGTCACGACATGCGCCGCGCCCCTGAAGATCCCGCGTCCTCTCTCGACGCCGATGCCCGTCACGCCGGCGAACGCGACCCCTATCTGACGCAGCTTGGCGAGCGGATCCGGTCGCTGCGGGCCGCCCGCGGCATGTCGCGCAAGGATCTGGCGCGGGGCGCCGGCGTATCCGAGCGCTATCTGGCCAATCTCGAAACCGGTACCGGCAATGCGTCGGTGCTGCTGTTGCGGCAGATCGCCGGCGCGTTGGACGTGCCGCTGCCGGTGGTGCTGGCCGAGGCGGACCAGCGCAACGGTTCCCGTGGCGCCGAGTTCGGCCAGCTGTTGCAATGGCTGGCGCAGCTCTCTCCCGCCGACTTCTCCCGCGTGCGCGAGGCATGTCGCCACGCGCTCGCGCCGTCGGCGCCGACAGACGCACGGCACCGGCGCATCGCGCTGATCGGCCTGCGCGGTGCCGGCAAGTCGACGCTGGGGCGCGCGCTGGCGCAAACGCTGGACTTGCCGTTCATCGAACTGAACGGCGCGATCGAGCAGGAGGCCGGCGCGACCCTGTCGGAGATCCACTCGCTCTACGGACAGGCGGCGTACCGGCGCTATGAATTGCGTGCCCTGGAGCGGGTGCTGCGCGAACACGACCGGCTGGTGCTGGCCACGCCGGGRAGCCTGGTGTCCGAGCCCGGCACCTTCAACCTGCTGCTGGCGCATTGCTACACGGTGTGGATCAAGACCTCGCCGGAAGAGCACATGGCGCGCGTTGTCGCGCAGGGAGACATGCGGCCGATGCAGGGCAACACGGAGGCCATGGCCGACCTGCGGCGCATCCTGCAGGCGCGCACCCCGCTGTATTCGCGCGCCGACGCGTCGGTGGACACCAGCGGCCGCACGCTGGAGGAATCGCTGGCGGCGCTGCGCGAGGCGGTGGAGACGGTACCGGGGATGGGGATGCCGTCGTTGGGGTGAGTTCAACAACAGCAATACCACTTACATCCCACCTTCACTTCCGAAACATCCCTCCTATAATGTTTCCCAGGAAACAGGAGCGAGGCGATGCAAAGCAAGCAATCTGGGCAGCAGCTTCCTGCCGGCGCACCGGATGCCGGCACCACCCTCACCAAAGCCGTCATGCGTGCCGCCGGCTTCCTTGGCATCAGCCAGGCGGTGGTGGCAAGCGTGCTCGGTATCAGCACCGCCTCGGTTTCCCGAATGGCGTCCGGCCACTACGTGCTCGACGCGCATCGCAAGGAATGGGAGTTCGGCGTGCTGTTCGTCCGGCTGTTCCGCTCGCTCGACGCCATCCTAGGCCATGGCGAACAGGCCCGCCTCTGGCTGTCCCACGACAATCTCGCGCTCGGCGGCAAGCCGCTGGAATTGATCCGCACCACTGAAGGTCTCGTTCGTGTCGTTCACTACCTGGACGCCACCCGCGGTCGCATCTGAGCGCAAGCCGTTCGCGCTCACGCTGTGGCGGGCGGTGGAAGCCCAGCACGTGGTCTCGACCATGTCGCTGGTCGACAGCATCGAGGAGCAGGCGGTGCTGGAGGCCGTGCTGGACGCGGGCAAGCCAGCGGTGCCGTCATACGCCCAGCGGCTGCACTATCTGCTGTTCACGCCGTTCCGCTATCCCCCCTCGCCGTGGGGCTCGCGCTTCCGGGGGGCGCAGGACCCGGGCGTGTTCTATGGCGCCGACGACGTGCGCACCGCCTGCGCGGAACTTGGCTATTGGCGCTGGCGCTTCCTGCGCGACAGCCCCGCGCTGCCCGCCATCGACGCACGCGCGCAGACGCTGTTCCAGGTCGCGATACGCGCCGATGGAATCGCGCTCGATGCGCCGCCCTTCGATCGGGACGCCGCGCAATGGCAGGACCCTGACCATTACGAAGCCTGCCAGGCATTCGGCCGCGTGGCCCGCGAGGCCAATATCGGCATGATCCGCTACCGCTCGGTGCGCGATCCGCAACATGGCACCTGCTCGGCCGTGTTGTCGCCGCTGGCGTTCTCGCAACCCGCGCCGCTCGTGACGACCACGTGGATGCTGACCGTGCGGCAGGACCGCGTGATCTGGCAGCGGGACGATCTGCTGCAGCGCGAAAGCCACGAGTTCCAGGCAGCCTTGTGGACGCGCACGCCGGTGCCCGCATCGCCACGCCCCGCGCCGAAAACGTGAGCGCGGCGCGGCCACCATGGTGTCGTGCACCATGGTGTTGCATTGCGAAAGGAATCGCCCTATAATCACCTCTTCGACAGACGCGGGGTGGAGCAGTCTGGCAGCTCGTCGGGCTCATAACCCGAAGGTCGCAGGTTCAAATCCTGCCCCCGCAACCAGATTCAGGCCGGTATGTGCCGGCGACGAAAACGCCCTCCGGGGCGTTTTTTCGTTTCTGCTGTTCCTTCCCGCTTTCTCCGTTTCGGCTTTCCCCCTGCCCCTGCAGTCGCTGCCGCCGCCATTTTGCGCGGCGCCGCACGAATCCACGCCTCAAGGCCGGTGATAAACTTCGGCCATTCCTTGCGGACGGTCTCCATGAAATTCTGCTCGAACTGCGGCCATGCCGTCGTGCTGCGCATTCCCGCCGGCGACAACCGCCCGCGCCATCTGTGCGACCAGTGCGGCACCATCCATTATGTGAATCCGCGCAATGTGGTGGGCACCGTTCCCGTGTGGGAAGACAAGATCCTGATCTGCAAACGCGCGATCGAGCCCCGTTACGGATTCTGGACGCTGCCGGCCGGCTTCATGGAGATTGGCGAGACCACCGCCGAGGCGGCGGCCCGCGAGACGCTGGAGGAAGCCGGCGCGCGCGTTCACGTGGGCGAGCTGTACTCGATGCTCAATGTGCCGCACGTCCATCAGGTCCACCTGTTCTATCTCGCCACGCTGGACGATCTGGACATCGCGCCGGGAGAGGAAAGCCTGGAGGTCAAGCTGGTGGACGAGGCGGACATGCCGTGGGACGAGCTCGCCTTCCCCACCGTGATCCATACCTTGCGCTGTTTCTTCGCCGACCGCGCCGCCGGCCGCATCGCCGATGGCAGCTTCCGTGTCCACACGCTGGATATCGACAAGCCGATGCGCCCGTTGACGTCGCGCGCCACGGTCGAACCCTGAAGCCAGGGCCGGCGCACCGCGTCGGCCATCGTTGCGGCACCTTTCGCATGATCGCCTGGCTCGATCCCCACGACCCGTTTCCGCCGGTGGACTCCGCGCTGGGCCCCGACAGCGATGCACCGGGCCTGCTCGCGGCCAGCCGCGACCTCACGCCACAGCGGCTGCTGCTGGCCTATCGCCAGGGCATTTTTCCCTGGTATGCCGAGGGCCAGCCCGTGCTGTGGTGGAGCACCGATCCGCGCATGGTGCTGGACCCGGCGGCGCTGCGCGTGTCCGACAGCCTGCGCAAGACGCTCAAGCGGGTGCAGCGCGACGACGACTGGCAGGTCCGCGTGGATTGCGATTTCGCCGCGGTGATGCGCGCCTGTGCGTCGGTGCCGCGCGAGGGCCAGCACGGCACGTGGATCACGCCGGAGATCGTCGACGCCTATGGCGGGCTTCATGCGCGGGGCCTGGCTCATTCGGTGGAGACCTGGTACCGCGGCGAGCGCGTCGGCGGCCTGTATGGCGTGGCGCTCGGGCGGATGTTCTATGGCGAATCGATGTTCGCGCGCCGCACCGACGCCTCCAAGATCGCGCTGGCGGCGCTATGCGCCTTTCTCTCCAGCCACGGCGTGGCGATGATAGACTGCCAGCAGGAAACCGAGCATCTCGCCTCGTTGGGGGCCAGGCCGATCGGGCGCGCTGAATTCATCGCGCACGTGCGCCAGGCGGTGGCGCAGCCCGATATCGCACCATGGCGATTCGACAAGGCGGTGCTTGCCACGTACACCGCACCTCGTACGCCATAGGCACAGGCCGGCGCCACGCCCGCCCCCATCCGACATGAGCAAGCTCAAGGAATTGCCCCTCTCCGCGCTGCAGTTCTATGCTACGGCGCCGTACGCTTGCAGTTATCTCGAAGGCCGCATGGCGCGGTCGCAGGTCGCCACGCCGGCGCACCTGATCAACGCCGATGTCTATTCGCGGCTGGTGCGCGCCGGCTTTCGCCGCAGCGGCGTGTTCACCTACCGGCCCTATTGCGATGACTGCCACGCCTGCACGCCGTGCCGGCTGGTGGTCGACCGCTTCACGCCCGACCGCAGCCAGCGCCGGGCGTGGCAACGTCACGGCGCGCTGCGGGCGCTGGTCGCGCCGCTGACCTACGTCGAGGAGCACTACGCGCTGTATCTGCGCTATCAATCGATGCGGCATGCGGGCGGCGGCATGGACCAGGACAGCCGCGATCAGTACGAGCAGTTCCTGCTGCAAAGCCGCGTCAATTCGCGGCTGGTGGAATTCCGCGVGCCGCCGGGTTCCGTGGAAGCCGGACGGCTTCGCATGGTCAGCATGATCGATGTGCTGGACGATGGCCTGTCGTCGGTCTACACGTTCTACGATCCCGCCGAGCCGAAGGCGAGCTACGGCACCTACAACATCCTGTGGCAGATCGAGCAGACCCGGCAGCTCGGACTGCCCCATCTCTATCTCGGCTACTGGATCGCGCAGAGCCGCAAGATGGCCTACAAGGCGCGCTTCCAGCCGTTGCAGGTGCTGGTGGGCAACCAGTGGCGGGGGGTCGGAGGTTCCAGCCCAGTGGCGGCCGTTCGACAGCGCGGTGGCCGGCTGACTGAAGCGCCACTGCCGGGGCCAACCAGAGCCCGCAAGGGCAGCAGCCGTTACAATGCCGGCTGGGGGGGCGCCGTACCGCCGCCACGCGGTGCTCGCCCTCACCCGGGCCAGGCCCGATCTCCCTGCTTTCTTCGCTGCCGCCTGTTTGCTGCCGCCTAMYCCCSCCGCCTCTGCCGTGTTCAACGCGCTCTATCCCCTGCTCCGCCCCGCCCTGTTCTCGATGGATGCCGAGGACGCCCACCATCTGACCCTGGCCAATCTGCGCCGCGCGCAGCGGCTTGGCCTTGCCGGACTGATCGGCAACCGCATTCCGGACGATCCGCTCACGGTGATGGGCCTGCGATTTCCCAATCCGGTCGGCCTCGCCGCCGGCCTGGACAAGGATGGCGCCTATATCGACGGACTGGCCGCGCTGGGCTTCGGCTTCATCGAGGTGGGAACCGTCACGCCGCGGCCGCAGGCCGGCAATCCGCGCCCGCGCATGTTCCGGCTGCCGCAGGCCGACGCGCTGATCAACCGCATGGGCTTCAACAATGGCGGCGTCGACGCCTTTGTCACCAATGTGCGGGCGTCGCGCTGGAAGGCCGAAGGCGGCGTGCTGGGGCTCAATATCGGCAAGAACGCCGATACGCCAATCGAGCGCGCCGTGGACGACTATCTGTACTGCCTGGAGCGGGTCTATCCGCATGCCAGCTATGTGACGGTCAACATCTCGTCGCCGAATACCAAGAACCTGCGCCAGCTGCAGGGCGCCAGCGAACTGGATAGCCTGCTGTCGGCGCTGAAGACGGCTCAGCAGCGGCTGGCCGACCAGCACCGTCGCTACGTGCCGCTGGCGCTCAAGATCGCGCCGGACCTGGACGCCGATCAGGTCCGCAATATCGGCGATGCGCTGGTGCGCCACCGCATCGACGCGGTGATCGCCACCAACACGACAATCACGCGGGACGCCGTCAAGGGCCTGCCGCACGCGGACGAGGCCGGCGGCCTGTCCGGACGCCCTGCCTTCGCCGCCTCCACGCACGTGGTACGGGAACTGCGCGCGGTGATCGGCGACGCGCTGCCGATCATCGGCGTGGGCGGGATCTTCGACGGCGCCGATGCGCGCGCCAAGATCGACGCCGGCGCGCAACTCGTGCAGGTCTACACCGGGCTCATCTATCGCGGTCCGGCGCTCGTGCGCGAATGCGCCGCCGCGCTGCGCGGCTGATCCGGCTCCCCTCCCCTTAACTCATTTTCTGGACTTCTGGACGACGCATGGAAACCATCCGACTCGGTCAAAGCGATTTGCAGGTCTCGCGCATCTGCCTCGGCACGATGACGTTCGGCGAACAGAACACCGAGGCCGAGGGCCACAGCCAGCTCGACTACGCGGTGTCGCGCGGAATCAATTTCATCGACACGGCCGAGATGTATCCGGTCAAGCCGCGCGCCGAGACCTATGGCGCTACTGAACGCATCGTCGGCAGCTGGCTCAAGCGCCAGCCGCGCGACCGCATCGTGCTGGCCACCAAGGTGGCGGGTCCGGGGCGCATGCCGTGGATCCGCAACGGCGCGGACCTGACGCCGGAAGGCATCCGCGCGGCCGTCGATGCGTCGCTGGCGCGGCTGCAGACCGACTACATCGACCTGTACCAGATCCATTGGCCCGCCCGCAACGCGCCTATCTTTGGGCAAAAGCAGTTCGATCCGACGCGCGAGCGTGCCTGCACCAGCATCCGGGTCCAGCTGGAAGCGATGGCCGAGCTGGTGCGGGCTGGCAAGATCCGCTATGTCGGCGTGTCGAACGAGACGCCCTGGGGTGTCGCCGAATTCGTCAAGCAGGCCGAGCTGCATGGGCTCCCGCGCATCGCCACGATCCAGAATCCGTACAACCTGGTGAACCGCAGCTTCGAGCAGGGCCTGGACGAGGCGTGCTACCGCACCGACGTCAGCCTGCTGATCTACAGTCCGCTCGCCTTTGGCCAGCTGACCGGCAAGTATCTGACCGAGGGCAGCGCCGCGCCGACCTTCAACGCCGCCGCCCAGGGACGGCTGACGCGCTTCCCGGCCGACTGGAGCCCGCGCTACCTGCGCCCCGAGACGCTGGSCGCCAGCGCCCGCTATGCCGCGCTCGCCCGCGAGGCGGGACTGTCGCCAGCCACGATGGCGCTGGCCTGGTGCTATTCGCGCTGGTTTGCCGCATCGACGATCATTGGCGCCACCACGCTGGAGCAGTTGCGCGAGAACATCGATGCGTGGCAGGTGAAGCTGCCCGACGCGCTGGTGGAGGCCATCGAGGGGGTGCATCGGGAGATGCACAATCCGGCGCAGTAGGGTTTTGCTGGGGGTTGCGCAGGCGGTGACTGCCCTCTCCCAACCAATGCCCCCAAACAGGGCACACCAGGCCCCGGTGGTGGTATGCTGGCGGGCTTGACGCCGCCCGCCCCGCCCTGCCAGGCAACCGCCGGCGGCACCATCGAGGCGAGCCGCCAATCATCGAAGACTCGCCGCCCAGAACCAATTCCGAGGGGATCCCACAATGACCACTAACAGGACAACGACCCGCACCTTCCTGGCCGCCGCCGCGGCGCTTTCGATGTGCTATGGCGCCGCCGTGCAGGCGCAGAGCGTCAAGGTGCTGTCGATCGTCGACCATCCCGCGCTGGATGCGATCCGCGACGGCGTGCGCGCCGAACTGAAGTCCGCCGGCTACGACGCCGACAAGAACCTGAAGTGGGAATACCAGAGCGCCCAGGGCAACACCGGCACCGCGGCGCAGATCGCCCGCAAGTTCGTCGGCGACCAGCCGGATGCCATCGTGGCCATCGCCACGCCGTCCGCGCAGGCCGTGGTCGCGGCCACCAAGTCGGTGCCGGTGGTGTACTCGGGCGTCACCGACCCGATCGCCGCGCAGCTGGTCAAGGGCTGGGGCGCGTCGGGTACCAACGTCACCGGCGTGTCCGACAAGCTGCCGCTGGACAGGCAGGTCGCGCTGATCAAGCGCGTGGTGCCGAAGGTCAAGACCGTCGGCATGGTGTACAACCCGGGCGAAGCCAATTCGGTGGTGGTGGTCAAGGAACTGAAGACGCTGCTGGCCAAGGAAGGGCTGTCGCTGCGCGAGGCCGCCGCGCCCCGCACCGTGGACATCGCGTCGGCGGCCAAGAGCCTGGTCGGCAAGGTCGACGTGATCTACACCAATACCGACAACAACGTGGTGTCGGCCTACGAGGCGCTGGTCAAGGTGGCCAACGAGTCGAAGGTGCCGCTGGTGGCCGCGGACACCGACAGCGTCAAGCGTGGCGCGATCGCGGCGCTGGGCATCAACTACAACGACCTGGGCCATCAGACCGGCAAGATCGTCGCCCGCATCCTGAAGGGCGAGAAGCCCGGCACCATCGCTTCGCAGACCAGCGACAACCTCGAACTGTTCGTGAACCCCGGCGCCGCGCAAAAGCAGGGCGTGACGCTGTCGCAGGATCTGATCAAGGAAGCCAAGCAGGTCATCCAGTAAGCCTGCGTTGCCGCGCGCCGGTGTCGCGCTGACGCCGGCGCGCGCGACAGCCTTCCGGCAGGCGGCCATCCGCCGCCCTGCCGCCGCGATGCCGGCGCACCGTTGCGATCCGCACATGGGCGCCGCCTCCATGCCGGGCCCACCACCTCGGGCACCGGAGCCCGCAACAGCGCAACAGGAAACACCATGTCCCTCTTTTCCCTTCTGGGCGCGCTGGAGATCGGACTGATCTTCAGCCTGGTTGCCCTCGGGGTGCTGATCTCCTTTCGCATCCTGAACTTTCCCGACCTGACCGTCGACGGCAGCTTTCCGCTGGGCGGCGCCGTGGCCGCGACGCTGATCGCCGGGGGCCAGGACCCGTTCGTCGCCACCGCCGTGGCGATCGCCGCCGGGGCCATCGCCGGGCTGATCACCGGCTGGCTCAATGTTCGGCTCAAGATCATGGATCTGCTCGCCTCGATCCTGATGATGATCGCGCTGTATTCGATCAACCTGCGCATCATGGGTCGTCCCAACGTGCCGTTGATCACCGAGCCCACGGTGTTTTCCATGCTGCAGCCGGAATGGCTGCCCGACTTCGTGCTGCGCCCCGCCCTGCTGTTGCTGGTGGTGATCGTGGCCAAGCTGGGGCTGGACTGGTTCTTCTCGTCGCAGACCGGGCTGGCGATGCGCGCCACCGGCGCCAATCCCCGCATGGCCCGCGCGCAGGGCATCGCCACCGGGCGCGCCACGCTGGCCGGCATGGCGCTGTCCAACGCGCTGGTGGCGCTCGCCGGCGCGCTGTTCGCGCAGACGCAGGGCGGCTCGGACATCTCGATGGGCATCGGCACCATCGTGATCGGGCTGGCCGCCGTGATCATCGGCGAGACCATCCTGCCCGCGCGCCGGCTGATCCTCACGACGCTGGCCGTGGTGCTGGGCGCCATCCTGTACCGCTTCTTTATCGCGCTGGCGCTGAACAGCGACTTCATCGGGCTGAAGGCACAGGACCTGAACCTGGTGACGGCGCTGCTGGTGACGATCGCGCTGGTGCTGCCAGCCACGCGCAAGAAGCTGTTCGGACGCAAGAGCAACGGAGGCTGACATGCTGAGCGCAAAAGACCTGAAGCTGACCTTCAACCCAGGCACGCCGATCGAAACGCGCGCGCTGCGCGGGCTCAGCCTGTCGATCCCGTCTGGCCAGTTCGTCGCCGTGATCGGCTCCAACGGCGCCGGCAAGTCCACCTTCCTCAATGCCATCAGCGGCGACCAGATGGTCGACTCCGGCAGCATCACCATCGATGGCACCGATGTCACGCGCCAGCCGGCGTGGGACCGCGCGCCGCTGGTGGCCCGGGTGTTCCAGGACCCCATGGCCGGCACCTGCGAGGCGCTGACCATCGAGGAAAACATGGCGCTGGCAATGGCGCGCGGTACCCGCCGGGGCTTCCGGCCGGCGCTGAACAAGGCGTCGCGCGAGCTGTTCCGCGACAAGCTGCGCCTGTTGAACCTCGGGCTGGAGAACCGGCTGACCGACCGCATCGGCCTGCTGTCCGGCGGCCAGCGGCAAGCGGTAAGCCTGCTGATGGCCTCGCTGCAGCCATCGCGCATCCTGCTGCTGGACGAGCACACCGCCGCGCTCGATCCGAAGACCGCCGCCTTCGTGCTGGAACTGACGGCGCGCATCGTCGAGGAAAACAAGCTGACCACGATGATGGTGACGCACAGCATGCGGCAGGCGCTGGACTATGGCCAGCGCACCGTGATGCTACACCAGGGCCAGGTGGTGCTGGATGTATCGGGCAGCGAGCGCGAGGGCCTGGACGTGCCCGACCTGCTGCGCATGTTCGAGCGCAGCCGGCATGAGCAGCTGGATGATGATGCGTTGTTGTTGGGGTGACTCTTTAATGGGCGTCTGTCGGTAAGGTGATACTGCCCTCTCCCCCTCGGTTTTCTCCCCTCTCCCGCAATGCGGGAGAGGGGCCGGGGGAGAGGGCAGCCCTTCCCCCACTCCACCACGGTGCACACCCCACGCCGCATCCTGGTGCCCGCCCTCACACCTTTTGTGCGACGCACCGCCGTGCGCCGCGCCCCTCCGTCGCCAAACCGGCATATCCCGCACTTTTAGCCCGGATTTGCCCTGGCACTCACCTTGCGTATCAGTACCTGACATAACAGGTTCTGATAACGAGGTCTCCGCCCATGTCGTCCCCCCGCGCAAAGGCCACCACCGGCC
Source organism: Cupriavidus gilardii J11 (assembly GCF_007829435.1). Taxonomy (GTDB): domain Bacteria; phylum Pseudomonadota; class Gammaproteobacteria; order Burkholderiales; family Burkholderiaceae; genus Cupriavidus; species Cupriavidus gilardii_D. Next base: position 72,453 of record NZ_VLJN01000045.1, on the reverse strand, counting down.
GCGAGAGCGAGCACGCCGTCACCGCCGTGCTGCCCGTACCGCTGCATACGCAGATCCGTGAGCTGTTGCGTCGCCGGATTCTCGACGGCACCTATCCCCCGCATTCGCAGATGCCCTCCGAAAGCCAGATGATGGAGAGCTTCGGCGTCAGCCGTATCACCATCCGGCAGGCGCTCGGCGACCTGCAGAAGGAAGGGCTGATCTTCAAGGTCATGGGCAAGGGCAGCTTCGTCGCCAAGCCCAAGGCGTTCCAGAACCTGTCGCGCCTGCAGGGTTTCGGCGAGGCGATGGCCCCCGCGGGCTACGAGACCTTCTCGATGCTGCTCAGCGCACGCGAGGTTGCGGCGGGTCCCGTCGTGGCACAACGGCTGGCTGTACCGGCGGGGAGCGCCGTGTTCCAGATCCAGCGGCTGCGCTATCTGAACCGCGAACCGATCTCCGTCGACGAAAGCTACTTCCCGCTCGAACTCGGCCAGCGGCTGGCGCAGGAGGATCTGGCCACGCGCGACGTGTTCGTGATCCTGGAAAACGATCTGGGCCAGAACCTGACCCACGCCGACCTGCAGATCGAGGCGATCTCCGCCGACGAATCCGTTGCCCGCCACCTGCGCATCGACGAGGCCTCGCCGCTGCTGCGCATCGAGCGGCTGACCTACGCCGGCGACCGTCCCATCGACTTCGAATTCCTCTACTACCGCGGCGACGCCTTCCAGTACCGGCTGCGCATCGACAGGAGCTGAGCGCCGCCCGTCTTCCCCTCGCTTCGCCTGCGCGAAGCCTCCAGCGTGAAGCAATGCACTCCACAACCCACAGGAGAAGTCATGAAGCGTATCGATCTGGACTTTGATCTCGTCGTCATCGGCGGCGGGACAGGCGGCCCGATGGCCGCCGTCAAGGCGAAGGAGCATAACCCGAAGCTGCGCGTGCTGCTGATCGACAAGGCCAACGTCAAGCGCAGCGGCGCGATCGCGATGGGCATGGACGGCCTGAACAATGCCGTGATTCCCGGACATGCCACTCCGGAGCAGTACGTCAAGGAAATCACCATCGCCAATGACGGCATCGTCGACCAGGAGGCGGTGATGGCCTACGCGCAGGGCAGCTTCGACATGATCCAGGAGCTCGACCGCTGGGGCGTGAAGTTCGAGAAAGACGAGACCGGCGACTACGCCGTGCGCAAGGTCCACCATCTGGGCAGCTATGTGCTGCCAATGCCGGAGGGCCATCACATGAAGCGCATCCTCTACCGCCAGCTCAAGCGTGCCCGCGTGGAGGTGACCAACCGCGTGGTGGTGACCCGATTGCTGACCGGCGCCGACGGCGAGGTCACCGGTGTGATGGGCTTCGACTGCCGCACCGCCGACTTCTATGTGATCCGCTGCAAGGCGGCGGTGATCTCCACCGGCGCGGCCGGGCGCATCGGCCTGCCCGCCTCCGGCTATCTGATGGGTACCTACGAGAACCCGACCAACTGCGGCGATGGCCACGCAATGGCGTATCACGCCGGCGCCGATCTGGCGAACCTCGAATGCTTCCAGATCAATCCGCTGATCAAGGATTACAACGGCCCCGCCTGCGCCTACGTCACCGGACCCTTCGGCGGCTATACCGCCAACGCAAAGGGCGAGCGCTTCATCGAATGCGACTACTGGAGCGGCCAGATGATGCTGGAGTTCTACAACGAACTGCAGAGCGGCAACGGTCCCGTATTCCTGAAGCTGGACCATCTGGCCGAGGAGACCATCGGCGAGATCGAACACATCCTGCATACCAACGAACGCCCCAGCCGGGGCCGCTTCCACGAGAAGCGCGGCAACGACTACCGCAGGCAGATGGTGGAGATGCATATCTCGGAGATCGGCTTCTGCAGCGGCCACAGCGCGTCGGGCATCTGGACCAACGCGCGCGGTGAAACCTCGGTGAAGGGCCTGTACGCGGCCGGCGATTGCGCCAGCGTGCCGCACAACTACATGCTCGGTGCGTTCGTCTATGGGCGCCTGTGCGGCCTGCATGCGGCGGCGTATTGCGAGGCGGCGGGCGCTGGCGCGATCGACGAGGGTGCCGTTGCGGCCGAGGCCGCGCGCATCGGCGCGCCGCTCGCGCGCACCGAGGGACTGACGCCATTCCAGATCGAATACAAGACCCGGCGCCTCGTCAACGACTACCTGCAGCCGCCGAAGGTCACGCGCAAATACGAGATCGCGCTGCGCCGCTTCGACGAGATCCGCGAGGACGCGCAGGCGATGGTGGCGACCAACGCGCATGAGCTGATGCGCGCGATGGAAGCCCATTCGATCCTCGACTGCGCCGAAATGGCCGCGCGTGCTTCGCTGTTCCGCACCGAGAGCCGCTGGGGGCTCTACCACTACTACGTCGACCATCCCGGTCGCGACGATGCGAACTGGTTCTGCCACACGCTGCTGAGCAAGGACGCCCGCGGCCAGATGCGGATGCGCAAGAAGGCGGTGGACCCGTACATCGTGCCGATCGACGACCACGAACGCGATGCGTACCAGCGCATGCGGGTGGCGCGCGAGGCCAAGGCAGCCTGACCGCGCCCATGCAAAGCGCAAGCGCACCGACGAGAACCGACGAGAACGCAAGGAGCCCCACATGACCATCGCCACCACCCTTACGCAAGCCCCGGTTGCCGTCGACGAGGACAAGTGCATCGCCGAGAAGGGCTGCACCGTCTGCGTCGACGTCTGCCCGCTCGACGTCCTGGCCATCGACCTGGTCAGAAACAAGGCGTACATGAAGTTCGACGAGTGCTGGTACTGCCTGCCATGCGAGACCGACTGCCCCACGGGCGCGGTCAATGTCAGCATCCCCTACCTGCTGCGCTGAGGAGCCCGCCATGCAGATGATGCACGCTCCCCTGACCGAACGGCTGGCAAGCACCGATGCCGAGGTGCGGCGCCTGGCCGTGATGGACCTGCCCTACAGCGACGAGGACGACATCGTGTCGCTGCTGCTGCCGCGACTGGCGGATATCGACGCGGCCGTGAGGATGGAAGCGGTTCGCGCGCTGGAGGGCCTGGAAGCGCCCGACGTGGTGGCGGCGCTGGCGCCCATGCTGCTCGACGCCGACGACGCGGTGCGGGACGCGGCCGGCGAGGTCCTCGCGGAACTGAAGGACCCGTCGTCCGCGGCGCCGCTGCTGCCGCTGCTGGACGGTACGCCCGCCGAGGTGCGCATGCGGGCCTTCCGCGCGGTACGAGCGCTGCGCGCCGAGGGCGCGTTCGCGCCGGCCATGGCGGCGCTGCGCGACGCGTCCTCCGCCGTGCGTCGCGAGGCGGTCGGCGTGCTCGGCTACCTGCGCAAGCCTGAAGCGGTGGGCGCGCTGGCCGAGGTCGCCGCCAACGATGCCGATGCCGATGTGCGGCGCATCGCCGTCGGCGCATTGGGCTATGCCACCGGGGTCAGCGTATTGCCCGCGCTGCTGCGCGCCCTTGGCGACGCGGTGTGGACCGTGCGCGAGGAAGCGGCACAGACGCTGGGCAAGCTCCGTCATGCGGCAGCCATCCCCGAACTGGTGCGGGCGATGGACGATCCGTACTGGCAGGTGCGCGTCAAGACGGCACGCGCGCTGGGCCTGCTCAAGGCCGGCGCGGCGCTGCCGGCGCTGACCGCCGCACTCGCGCACGAGCTGAGCAACCTGCGCAAGGAAGCCGCCATCGCGCTTGGCGAGATCGCCGATCCCGCCGCCATCCCTGCGCTGGAAGGCGCGCTCGGCGACCCGGACCCCGATGTGCGAAAGCTGGCACGACTTGCGCTTACATCGATCGCGTTGAAGACATCCGCGAACGGGGCGATGAGTGGCGCCACGAATGCCCCGCCGCATACCTCACTGAACGCCCCACAGAACGCCAGCTAGCCAGCAAGGAGCCGACCATGACCTTCGTCGTTACCGAAGCCTGCGTGCGCTGCAAGTACACCGACTGCGTCAGCGTCTGTCCCGTCGAGTGCTTTCACGAGGGACCCGATTTCCTGGTGATCGATCCCGACGTCTGCATCGATTGCGGCGTATGCGTGCCGGAATGCCCGATCGGCGCGATCAGCGCGGACACGGATCTGCCCGAGGCCCAGCGCGATTTCATCGAGATCAACGCACGGCTGGCGGCGCGATGGCCGGTGATCACCGCTGCCCGTGACCCCTTGCCCGATGCGGAGCAATGGGCCGATGTAGCGGGCAAGCGGCAATACCTCGATGAGGCATTGGCCGCGCTGGCTTCGGATTAGCGGTTACTGCCCTCCCCCCGGCCCCTCTCCCGCAAGCGGGAGAGGGGAGAAACAAGACCCCGCCCCTCTCCCGCTTGCCGGAGAGGGGAGAAAGACAACGCGAGCCATTACGCCCCGCGGGGGCAACTGCGCGCGCGTGACATGCATCCCCATCGACCACCTGAACGAGGCTGTACGTCATGAAAGAGAAACGTCTCCCCTGCGACGGGTTGCGCCAAGGCGCTGCAAAGCAGTCCGCCTTGGCCCCCCTCTTCGGCACCCTCCGTGGCAAGCTCCGCGCCAATATCCGGAACACCATCCAGGCCACATGCGGCGCCGCCATGGCGGCGGCCTCGCTGGCATTGGCCGGGCTGGSCACGCCCGCGTCGGCGAAGGTCGTGACCGTCGGCATCGGCACGCAGAACACCACCACCAATACCGTCACCGCCGGCGTCGTCATCAAGGAACTGGGACTGCTCGACAAGTACCTGCCGAAGACCGGCAAGTATGCGGACATCCAGTTCAAGGTCGAATGGCAGAACTTCACGTCCGGCCCGCCGGTAACCAACGGCATGGTCGCCAACACGCTGCAGATCGGCATGATGGGCGACTACCCGCTGCTGGTGAACGGCGCCACCTTCCAGGCCATGCCGGATACCCGGAGCCGGCTGATCGCGCTGATCGCCTACAACGCCGAGGGCGCCGGCAACGCGCTGGTGGTGCACAAGGATTCGCCCTACTACGACCTGGCCGACCTGAAGGGCAAGAAGGTCTCGGTGCCGTTCGGCTCGGCCGCCCACGGCATGCTGCTCAAGGCGCTGGAGGACCGCGGCTGGAAGACCACCGACTTCGAACTGTCGAGCCAGAGCCCGGAGGTCGGCACCTCCAGCCTGCAGGAAAAGCGCATCGACGGCCATGCCGACTTCGTGCCCTTCGGCGAGCTGCTGCCCTATCGCGGCTATGCGCGCAAGATCTTCGATGGCGTCGTGACCAAGGTACCGACCTTCCACGGCATTGTGGTGCGCGACGACTTCGCCAAGGCATATCCCGAATTCGTGGTCGCCTATCTGAAGGCGCTGATCGAAGCCAACGACTGGGTGCGCAAGGACCCGGTGACCGCGGCCGCCAGGATCGAACAATGGACGCACATCGAGAAGGAGGTCGCCTATATGTTCCTCGGGCCAAGCGGCGTGCATACGCTCGATCCGACCATCAAGCCGAAGTGGCTCGAGACGATTCGCTACGACCACGGCGTGCTGCAACGGATGGGGCGCGTCAAGGCCCTCGACGTCAACGCCTGGGTGGACGAGTCCTACATCCGTACAGCGTTCAAGGAGATGGGACGCGACTACGAACGGCAGAAGGCGAGCTTCGACAACTATGAAATCACCGGCACCGATCCGTTCTGCGGTGGCGCCATCGCGCAGCCGCGCGGCGGCGGCGAGATCTGGCTCGAAGGCGGCGGCATCAGCGCCTACAAGTCGGCGGCCTGCACGCTGGGCCAGATCGCCGGCTACAGCGGCCAGGGAAAGAAAGTCGCGGTCGCCTTCGTGTTCGACCACAAGACCCGCGTCAAGCTGTTCGCCGACAAGGCGTTCTACGCGGTCAAGGGCAGCGGCGCGGCGGCGCAGGTTACGCCGTTCCTGCTGAAGAAGGACGCCGAGGCCTTCGCTTCGGCCAACGGCGGCCGCGTCGGCACCTATGCCGAAGCGCTGGCCGCGTCGCGGAGGTAGAACCATGGCAACCGCAATCCGCATCCGCGCGAACACCGATCCCATCACCGAAGACGAAGCGGGCACGCAAGCCGGCGCTGACCGCATGGAAGCCTCCGCCGTCGAGCCTCTGCCGCTGCGGTCCGTGCACGAGGCAGCGGCCAGCACGGCGTCGGCGCCCTCACCGGCCGCGTTTGCGCGCGTGGCGCCGCATGCCATGCCGGGCACGGGCAGAAGCGCGAGCCGGACCACCCTGCCCTCGCCAGCCCGCTTCCGGCGCGCGATCGCAACCAGGCTGCCCACCGTGCTGCTCGGCCTGCTGTCGATCGCACTGCTGATCGGCGCCTGGCACCTGGCCACCACGTACCGGCTGAACTTCTATATCCGCTTCACCAACGTGCCGTCGCCCGGCGAGGTGTTCAGCGAGATGGTGGTGCTGTTTGGCAACGCGACCTTCCTGACCAACATCGGCATCAGCCTGTGGCGCATCCTGGCCGGCTTTGCCATCGCCACCGCGCTCGGCGTCACGCTGGGGCTGCTGTGCGGGCGCTATGGGCTGCTGCGCAAGCTGCTGCTTCCCGCGCTGGAGGTGCTGCGGCCCATTCCAGCCATAGCCTGGGTGCCGATCTCGATCATGCTGTGGCCCACCACCGAGACCAGCATCATCTTCATCACCTTCATCGGCGCGTTCTTCCCGATCCTGCTGAACACGCTGCACGGCGTGGCGGCGGTCGACCGGGTGCTGGTGCGCGCCGCGCGCTGCCTCGGCGCGGGCGAGGTGTCGCTGATGACGCAGGTCGTGCTGCGCGCCGCGCTGCCGCACATCTTTACCGGCCTCGCGGTCGGCATGGGCGTGGCCTGGGTCTCGCTGATCGCGGCCGAGATGATCTCGGGCCAGTTCGGCATCGGCTATTTCACGTGGGAGGCGTACTCGCTGATCGAGTACTCCCATATCGTGGTCGGCATGATCGTCATCGGGGTGCTTGGTCTGGCGTGCAGCGGCGCGATCCGGCTGCTCGGCACCGTGTTGATGCCCTGGCAGCATCTCGGCACCAAGGAGGAAGCATGATGCAGGCAACGCAGCAGGTCCACACCAGCGCCGGCGCAGGCCGCATCGCCATCCGGGACGTCACGGTCTGCTTCGAGCAGCGCGGCGCCTGGCTCGATGCGGTCCGCGATATCTCGATCGACGTGGCGCCGGGGGAGTTCGTCTCGATCATCGGCCCGTCGGGCTGCGGCAAGTCGACGCTGCTCAATATCGTCGCCGGCTTCCTCAACCCATCGCGCGGGGCCGCCACGCTCGATGGCGCGTCCATCCGGGGGCCGGGAGCCGACCGTGGCGTGGTGTTCCAGCAGTATTCGCTGTTCCCGTGGCTGACGGTGCGCGAGAACGTCGAGTTCGGCCTGCGCATGCAGGGCATCGGCCTGGCCGAACGGCAGGTAAAGGCGCGCACGCTGCTGGGGCTGGCCGGCCTGCTGGCGTTCGAGAACCACTATCCCGAGCAGTTGTCCGGCGGCATGAAGCAGCGCGTGGGCATCGTGCGCGCGCTGGCCACCGGGCCGCAGGTGCTGCTGATGGACGAGCCCTTCGGCGCACTCGATGCCCAGACCCGGGTGGTCATGCAGGAGATCCTGACCAATATCTGGCAGCAGCTGCGGCTCTCGGTGCTGTTCATTACCCACGACATCGACGAGGCCATTTTCCTGTCGGACAAGGTCTACGTGATGACCGCGCGGCCCGGCACCATCAAGGCGGAAATCCCGATCCCGCTGCCCCGCCCCAGAACCGCCGCGATGACGGCCTCCGCGGAATTCCTGGCGCTGCATCGCCAGCTCAAGGAACTGATCCGCGAGGAGAGCCTGGCCGCCATGGGCGGCGAATTGCGGCCCGGCGCGCTGGACGGCAGCTGGCACCTCGGCAGCGGCGGCACGCGAGCTGCGTTATGATGCAGGGTTTTGCTGTCCCGGTCGCGATAACCGACCACCGCCTGTCGGGTGTCCTGCGGATCGAATGGGCGGATGGGGTGGTCAGCGACCTGCCCCACGGGCTGCTGCGCCAGCGCTGCCGCTGCGCGGCCTGCACCCGGCTCGCGCGCGACGGCCTCGGCCCGCCGCAGCCGTGTGGACTGGCCGACATCCGGCCGGTCGCGGACAAGGGCCTGAATCTCGCATTTAATGACCGCCACGACCGTGGCATCTACCCCTGGCGCTACCTGCGCGAGCTCGGCGACGAGCGTCAGGCCAACCATGAGGACCGACATGAGTAATCAATCCGTCGAACGAGTCATCGACGTCCATCACTGGAACGATTCGCTGTTCAGCTTCCGCACGTCGCGCAATCCGGCGCTGCGCTTCCACAACGGCCACTTCATCATGATCGGCCTGCCGACCGAAAGCGGTAAGCCGCTGCTGCGTGCGTACAGCATCGCCAGTGCCAACTACGAGGAACACCTGGAGTTCTTCAGCATCAAGGTGCCGAACGGCCCGCTGACCTCGCGGCTGCAGCACCTGAAGCCCGGCGACGAGCTGCTGATTGGCAGCCGCCCCGTCGGCACGCTGGTCATCCACGATCTGAACGATGGCCGCAACCTGTATCTGCTGGCCACCGGCACGGGCCTCGCGCCGTTCATGAGCATCATCCGCGATCCCGAAACGTACGAGCGTTTCGAGAAGATCGTGCTGGTGCATGGCGTTCGCCAGGTCAGCGAACTGGCCTACTCCAAGGTCATCGAGGAAGAGCTGCCGCAGAACGAGTTCATCGGCGACATCATCCGCGAAAAGCTGCTGTACTACCCGACCGTCACGCGCGAGCCGTTCCGCAACCAGGGCCGGCTGACCGAGCTGCTGGAATCGAACAAGCTGACCGACGATCTCGGCCTGCCGCCGATCGATGGCAAGTTCGACCGCGCGATGATCTGCGGCAGCCCCAGCATGCTCACCGACACCTGCAAGCTGCTGGATTCGCGTGGCTTCACCATCAGCCCGCGCCAGGGCGAGCGCGGCGACTACGTGATCGAACGCGCGTTCGTCGAGAAGTAAGCGCGGATGTAATCGGGCCGTGAGCGGGCTACGCCGCGCCGGCCCGGTCGAGCCACAGCGCCAGCTGGTCGGTAATCGCGGTGCTCGAGAACGAGCAGCTGTCCTGCGCGAATACCGCCGACATCTCCAGCCGCCGCAACAGCTCGTCCATCACCGGGGCGAAGCGCGGCGGCAACGACAACGCCGGCGCCTGCTCGCGCCATGCGCGCACCAGGCCATCGACGGGCAGACCGCCGGCCCGGTGCTGCTCCAGCGCCGCGCGCATCGCCGCCAGCGGCGCCTGATTGACGGCGGTGTTCATGCGCGCGCCCGCTTTTCCTTGTACAGCTCACGGAAAGTCCGTCCGCTCGGCGCCGGCATGTCACGCGTGTCGGTCCAGCCCTTGCCCGCCATCGGCAGGCTCGCGATGCGCTTCTCGCCGCCGCCCATGCGCGCCAGCACGCGTACGCCGATGCGTGTGGCCAGCGCATAGAGCGTGGGCCGGCGCGCCAGATAGCCCCACAGCCGCAACCCCATCCGCTCGCCGGCCGGCCGCATGCCGCGCTCCATCTGCTTCTCGCGCAGCTTGCGCAGCAGGTCGGACAGCGGAATCGATGCCGGGCAAACACGGTTGCATTCGCCGCACAGCGTGGCCGCCTGTGGCAGATCGATGGCCTTGTCCAGCCCGACGTAGCTGGGCGTCAGCACACTGCCCATCGGACCGGGATAGACCCAGCCGTAGGCGTGACCGCCGATCTTCTGATAGACAGGGCAGTGATTCATGCAGGCGCCGCAGCGGATGCAACGCAGCATCTCCTGGAACTCGCCGCCGACCAGACCCGTACGGCCGCCATCGACCAGCACGAAATACATGTGCTCGGGGCCGTCCTGCTCGCCTGGCGCGCGCGGGCCGGTCAACAGCGAGAAATAGTTCGAGATGGCCTGMCCGGTAGCCGAACGTGGCAGCAGCCGCATCACGGTGGCGAGGTCCTCCAGCGTGGGCAGCACCTTCTCGATGCCGGTAACGGCCACATGCACCCGCGGCATCACGGTGCACATGCCTTCGTTGCCCTCGTTGGTGACGACGGCAACGGAACCGGTCTCGGCCACCAGGAAGTTGCCGCCAGTCACGCCCATGTCGGCCGACAGGAACGCCGGGCGCAACACTTCGCGCGCTTCCCGGGTCATCTGCGGAATATCGGTCAGCCGGGGTTTCTGGTGCACCTTGGCGAACAGATCGGCGATCTCGTCCTTGTCCTTGTGCACCACCGGGGCAATGATGTGCGACGGCGGCTCGGCATCGTTGATCTGCAGGATGTACTCGCCCAGATCGGTCTCGATGCTCTGCACGCCCATCTCGCCCAGCACCTGGTTCAGCCGCATCTCCTCGGTCACCATCGACTTGCTCTTGATGACCTTGCGCACGCCATGCCGCTGTGCGATCTCGGCCACCAGCCGCGCCGCGTCCGCGGTGGTCTCCGCATACAGCACGGTGGCGCCGCGCCGCGTGGCGTTCTCCTCGAAAGTCGCCAGCCACACGTCCAGGTTCGCCAGCGCGCGGTCGCGCCGCTCCTTCAGGGCTTCGCGCGTGGCGGCGAAATCGATGTCGCCAATGGCCTCGGCGCGCGCCGTCACGAACTTGGTCGACAGCTTCTTCAGGTTCTGCTGCAGGCGCTGGTCGGCCAGCTTCTGGCCGGCGCGCGCCTTGAATTCCATGCTATGGACTTGCATCGGGTCTCGCTCCTTGGACGCGTCGCGTCAGGCGTCGCCGGCCAGCACCTGGGCGATATGCAGCACGCGCGTTTGCGTGTCGCCCGTGCGGCGCAGCCGGCCTTCGATATTGAGGATGCAGCCGAGATCGCCCAGCACCACCGCGTCGGCCCCGGTGGCGCGGATATTGGCGCATTTCTCGTCTACGATCGCCGTCGAGATATCGCCGTACTTCACCGAGAACGTGCCGCCGAAACCGCAGCAGGCCTCGCAGTCCTTCATCTCGGTCAGCTCGACGCCCGGCAGTTTGGCGAGCAGCGCGCGCGGCTGCTGCTTGACGCCCAGCTCGCGCAGGCCCGAGCACGAATCGTGGTAGGTGATGTGGCCGGTGAAACCGCTATCCAGCGCGTCGTCGCGCGTGTCGATGCGGGCCACGTTGGCCAGGAAATCGGTCAACTCGAACACCCGCTCCCGCAGACGCTGGAAGCGGCCATTCAGTTCGGGATCGTTGCGCAGCAGGTCGCCATAGTGATGGACGATCATGCCCCCGCAGGAACCGGACGGCACCACCACGTAATCGAACATCTCGAACTCGCGCACGAACTTCTCGGCCAGGTCGCGCGCCGCGGCCCGCTCGCCGGAGTTGTAGGCAGGCTGGCCGCAGCAGGTCTGCGCCTCCGGCACCATCACTTCGTAGCCTGCCTTTTCCAGCAGCTTCAGCACCGAAAAGCCGATTTCGGGCCGCATTAAATCCACCAGGCAGGTGACGAACAGTCCCACGCGCATCCCAGTCCCCCTTGTCAGACGCAAAACCCCGCAATTATGCGCCTTCGACGGCCGCTGCCGCCAGTTTTCCGACGTCCGGGCCGGTCCGCTTCGCCGCCACCGAGGCGTGGGCCCGGATTTCACGTATTGAAATTTTCACGATGCGAGATAGAATGAGGCGGTCGCTTAATTTGCCGCATGGCAACATTTCTCCATGGCTGAAGCAGAGAAGGAACCCGGCAAGACCTCGATCCAGGTCATCGAACGGATGATGACGCTGCTCGATGCCCTCGCCCAGCACGCCGATCCGGTCAGTCTGAAGGAACTGTCCCAGTCCACCGGACTGCACCCGTCCACGGCGCATCGCATCCTGAACGACATGGTCGCCTGCCGCTTCGTCGACCGCTCCGACCCGGGCAGCTACCGCCTGGGCATGCGGTTGCTGGAGCTGGGCAATCTGGTCAAGGCCCGCCTGTCGGTCCGCGAGGCGGCCCTTGCGCCGATGCGTGCGCTGCACCGCGTCACGGGGCAGACCGTCAACCTGTCGGTGCGCCAGGGCGACGAGATCGTCTATATCGAGCGCGCCTACAGCGAACGCTCCGGCATGCAGGTCGTGCGGGCCATCGGCGGACGCGCGCCGCTGCATCTGACATCCGTCGGCAAGCTGTTCCTTGCCGCCGACGAGGTGGGACGCGTGCGCAACTATGCGACGCGCACGGGACTGGCCGGCCACACGCGCACATCGATCACCGATCTGGCCAGGCTGGAACGTGAACTGAGCTGGGTTCGCACCAACGGCTATGCGCGCGACAATGAGGAACTTGAACTCGGCGTGCGCTGCATCGCGGCCGGCATCTACGACGACTCGCGCCGGCTCATCGCCGGCCTGTCGCTGTCGGCGCCGGCGGACCGGCTGCAGGATAGCTGGCTGCAGAACCTGAAGGACACCGCGCTGCAAATCTCCCGGGGCATGGGCTACACCGCCGAGCCTGAGACCTGACCGCCGCCGCGCCCGGCGCGCGGCGCATCGCCTTGGCCGGCGCCGGCTTCCGATGGCTGCGCCGCCGTCGACTCACCGTTGATCGCGTTCCGACATGCAAGATTCCGGCTTCCGCTCCCGCCTTCTCGAAACTCTCGGCCCCGATGTGGTGGCCACCGAGCCCGACGCCATCGCACCGTGGCTGACCGACTGGCGCGGCATCTACAAGGGCAATGCCCAGGCCGTGGTGCGTCCCCGTACCACGGAAGAGGTAGCCCGGTGCGTGGCGCTGTGCCAGCAGGCCGCCGTGCCGGTGGTCCCGCGAGGCGGCAACACCGGCCTGTGCGGCGGCGCCACGCCGGACAGCAAGGCGACGAACGTCGTGCTGAGCCTGGACCGCATGAATGCGATCCGCTCCATCGACACCATCGCCAACACGCTGGTGGCCGAAGCGGGCTGCATTCTGGGCAACCTGCGCCGCGCCGCGCACGATGCCGACCGGCAGCTGCCGAGGATTCGTGCCAGATCGGCGGCAACCTCGCCACCAACGCCGGTGGGGTCAACGTGGTGCGCTATGGCATGGCCCGCGAACTGGTGCTCGGCATCGAGGCGGTGCTGCCCGATGGCGAGATCTTTCACGGCCTGCGCGCGCTGCGCAAGGACAACACGGGCTACGACCTCAAGCAGTTGCTGATCGGCTCCGAAGGCACGCTGGGCGTGATCACAGCGGCCGCGCTGCGGCTGCTGCCCCGTACCGACCAGCGGGCGGTGGTGCTGGCCGCGGTGGAATCGCCGCGGCAGGCGCTGCAGCTGTTCTCGCTGCTGTTCGGACGTTGCGGTGCAAGGCTGCAAGCGTTCGAGTTCTTCACCGGCCCCTGCCTGGACCTTGTGCTCAAACATGCGGAAGGCGTGCAGCCGCCGTTCGCCGAACGCTATCCCGCCTACGTGCTGGTGGAACTGGCCGATACCGCGGACGAGGCATCGCTGAATGCCCTGCTCGAGGCCGCGATCGGCGAGGCACTGGAAGGCGGCCTGTGCCTGGACGCGGCGGTTTCTTCGTCGCTGGCGCAATTGCAGGCAATGTGGAAGTTGCGCGAGGAAATCTCGGAAGCGCAGCGCGCCGACGGTCCGCATCTGAAGCACGATATCTCGCTGCCGATCGAAGCGATTCCCGTCTTCATGGAGCGGATGGAACAGCGGCTGCTGCGCCTGGACGCCGCGATCCGGCCCTTTATCTTCGGCCACTTTGGCGATGGCAACCTGCATTACAACCTGTCTCGCCCCGAGGGCGCATCGCGCGAATGGGCCGCGGAACAGGGCGAAGCAGTGACCGCCGAGGTGCTGGATGAAGTGGTTCGCCATGGCGGCAGCATCAGCGCCGAACATGGCATCGGCCAGCTCAAGCGCGAGTACTTCCACCGCTACAAGGATCCGGTGGAACTGCGGCTGATGGTGGGAATCAAGCGATTGCTGGACCCGGCGGGCATCATGAATCCGGGCAAGCTGTTGTGAGGATCTTTCTCCCCTACCCCTCTCCCGCAAGCGGGAGAGGGGAAAAGACTCATATTCCCCGCGACTGCTGCGATGTCAGCACATAGTGCGGCGACGGTCCGCCCTGCGTCAGATTGGGCGAGCTGGGGAAGCTGTGGCGCGGCGACGGTACCGTCGGCAGGTGTTCCAGCCAGTCGCGCACGCGATTCGCATCGGCGAAGCGCGTGAGGTTGCCTTCCGAGTCCAGGAAGACCATCACCACATCGCGGCCACCGACGTGCGCCTGCATGACGAGGCATCGGCCCGCCTCGGAAATGAAGCCGGTCTTCTGCAGGCCGATTTCCCAGTTGCCGCCGCGCACCAGCCGGTTGGTGCTCACGTAGTGCAGCGTCCGGCCCTGCACGTTGACCTCGTGCTCGGTCTGCGTGGAAAACGCGCGGATGGTCGGATTGCGGTATGCCGCCTTGACCAGGCGCGCCAAGTCCAGCGCCGACGACACATTGCTGCTCGACAGCCCGCTCGAATCGACGAAGTGGCTGTCGTTCATGCCGAGCTCGCGCGCCTTGCGGTTCATCGCCTGCACAAACGCCGGCAGCCCCCCCGGATAGTGGCGGCCCAGCGCCGAAGCGGCACGGTTCTCCGACGACATCAGCGCCAGCAGCAGCAGTTCCTCACGGGTCAGTTGCGTGCCGAAACGAAGACGGGAGCTGCTGTGCTTCTCGGTATCGCGGTCTTCCTCGGTAATGGTCAGCACCTCGTCCATCGGCAGACGGGCATCCATCACCACCAGCGCGGTCATCAGCTTCGTGATCGACGCGATCGGCAGCACCGCGGTGGAGTTCTTCTGGAACAGAACCTCATTGGTGTTCTGGTCCATCACCAGCGCCACGCTGGAACGCAGCGCCAGCGCATCGTCGGTATCGCGCAGGCCCATCGCCTCGCCGAGCGATGGACGCGACGGCGCAAACGACGCGCGCACCGGCGAGGCGGAACGACCCGCCACGACGCGGCGCTTGCCATTCTTCAGCACGACGACCTTGCGCGAGCCCGAGGACTTCTTCGCAACCGCCTTCTTGCTGGTGGCCGTGGTGGATTTTTTCTGGACCTTGACGACCTTCTGGGTCTTCTTGGTGTCGTTACGGGATTTGCTTGCCGCGTCGGCGGTGGGCGCGGCGATCAACGCCGCCGAAATCAGGACGGAGGCTGCCACCGTGGGCAGCGGCAAGCCGAGAAATCGAAAAAAAGGGAGGTCGAGCCGGGGCATGATTCTCGGGCGCACATCGGGAATGGCGCCAGTTTAGGAAAAAAAGAAATTCTTAGCAAGATTAATGACTTACGGGATGCACTTAAAGCTCAGATAACAGACATTTCCGCAATACGGAAAAAAAGCCGCTTCCTGCACATACGGCCCGCCCGCCTGTCGAGTCACGCCCATCCGTCGGTCCAGGCGAGCATCGCTGGCGACGCACATCGCATTGGGTCACCACGGAGCAACGCCGCACCACGGCTCTTGGTTTACCGGTTCGCGCCTCCTAAAACTGTTGCGGGGTTTTCCCTAGTGTCCGACAAGTTTTTTGCCGCAGCGCACCGGGCACCTCACGCCCGCTCCACCGCGCTCCCTTCCGCCGTCCCAAGCAATGGCCGCAGCGCGTCGCGCAGGGCGGGCGGCAGCGGGACCGGGCGCCGGCTCTCGCGGTCGACGTAGACATGGACGAAGTGCCCCTGCGCCGCCGCTCGATCGTCATCGTTGCGAAACAGCCCGATCTCATAGCGGACGCTGGTGTTGCCCAGCCGCGCCACCCGCAGACCGGCCACGACGGTATCGGGGAAGCTGAGCGAGGCGAAGTAATTGCACTGGGTCTCGATCACCAGTCCGATGGTGTCGCCGGCTTGCGGATCGAGCACGCCTCGCTCGATCAGATAGCGATTCACGACGGTGTCGAAATAACTGTAGTAGACAACGTTGTTGACGTGGCCATAAGCGTCGTTGTCCATCCAGCGGGTGGTGATCGGCAACAGATGGCGGTACGTGTCGCGGGTATCGGGCTCGGATTTCATCGTTGTCGTCGGATCTGGCGATTGCGGTCAATGGCACACATGATCACCGCTACGGCGCGCCCGTGCAATGCAGGCTCGCCATGTCAGTCGCGCCACTTCGCGCAGTAGCGTGCGGCAAGCCCCACGGTCTGGACATGGACCGCCACGGTATTGTCGATGTCGTTGCCATAACCGCCCGCCATGGCCACAGCGACCGGCACGCCGCGGTCCCGCAGCGTGTCGAACACGATCGTATCGCGGCGCTCCAGCCCTTCCATGGTGAGCTTGAGCCGGCCGAGGCGGTCGCCCTCGTGCGGATCGGCGCCGGCGAGATAGATGGCCAACTGCGGCGAGAACCGGGCGAACAACTGGTCGAGCGCCTGGATCAGCGCGTCCGCATATTCGTCGTCGCCGCACCCGTCGGGCAGCCCGACGTCCAGATCGCTGGCCTCCTTGCGGAACGGGTAGTTCTTCTCACCGTGCAGCGACAGCGTAAACACCGTGGGATCGTCCCGCAGGATCGACGCGGTGCCGTTGCCCTGATGAACGTCGAGGTCGATGATCACCACCCGTTGCACGAGCCCGTCGCGCTGGACGGCGCGCGCGGCGATCGCCGCGTCATTGAACACACAGAAGCCGCCGCCCTTGTCGGCATAGGCATGGTGCGTGCCGCCCGCCAGGTTCACCGCCACGCCGTCGCGCCATGCGGCCCGACAGGCGGAGACGGTGGCCCCGGCGGACCGGCGCGAGCGCTCCACCATTGCCGCCGACCAGGGAAAGCCAATCTCGCGCTGTTTCGCGGGATCGAGCTGCCCCATGGATACCGCGCTGACATAGGCAGGATCATGGGCAAGGTGCAGCATGTCATCGTCCGCGCGCGGCGCCTCGACCAGCGTGATGCCAGGCACCTGCCGCACGACCCGGTCGCGCAGCATGCTGTACTTGCGCATCGGGAAGCGATGCCCCGGGGGCAGGGGCAACACAAAATGGTCAGCGTAGAAAGCGAACATGGGATCGGCGGACAAATGAAGAGCAATCCCGTTGACATCGCCGGCCGGCGGAGGCAACGGTGCAGGGCCGGCCGATGGTAGCATCGGCTCGCGCCACGGGCCGGCTGGCGCGATTTCCATCCCTGCCTTGCCCTGTCCGAGTGACGCCTTCAGCCCAATGTGACGACACCGCCAACGGGTTTACCCGCGACTCTTTGTGCGATGCACAAAAACCGCTTGACAGCCAGTCATCGGTCCATACAATAGGAATTGTTGCGACGCACCATCGGTCTTCCGGGACAGAGATTGCGCCACGCACCATCCGAAGCGCCTGGGCTGACTTCCATACGTGCCAACGTAAAGGTCCTGACATCTAGGCGACCTATCTTGGGTTCGCGCGAACCCACCCTATTGAATGGAGACCCGCATGTCCTTCACCCCCGAGCAAGTTGCCGCCGCCCACAAAGCCAATCTGGAAACCCTGTTCGGCCTGACCACCAAGGCCTTCGAAGGCGTCGAGAAGCTGGTCGAGCTGAATATGCAGGTCGTCAAGACCACGTTGGCCGAGAATGTCGATCATGCCAAGAAGGCGCTGTCCGTCCGTGACGCGCAGGAACTGCTGGCGCTGCAGGTTTCGCTGATCCAGCCGGTAGCCGAAAAGGCCGTGGCCTATGGCCGCCACGTGTACGAGATCGCAACCGACACGCAATCGGAATTCAGCCGCGTCGCCGAGGCGCAACTGGCCGAAAGCTCGCGCAACGTGCAGACCCTGGTGGACAACTTCGCCAAGAACGCGCCCGCCGGTTCCGAATCGACCGTTGCGATCGTGAAGTCGGCCATCAGCGCCGCCAACAACGCGTACGAGTCGGTGCAGAAGGCGACCAAGCAAGCCGTGGAAATCGCCGAAAGCAACTTCCAGGCGGCCGCAAGCGCGGCGACCAACGCTGCGCAGCAAGCCAGCGCCACCGCTGCCCGCACCGCCGGCAAGAAGGCCGCTTCGGTCTGATTGCCACCTCGCGAGCCGGGCGACTTCCGCCGCGGTTCGCGTAACAAGGTAAGAAGAAAGTAAAAAGCCCGGCGATGCCGGGCTTTTTCTTTGCCAACGTTCTTTCCCAACGTAATTCAACGGGCGATGCCGGGTAACCTCAGCTGGCGGCGGCGCTCGTGGCCTTGACGATACGGCTCCACATGGCCGTGTCCTCCCGGATAACCTTCTCGAACTCGGCTGGCCCTGCCGGCGTGAATTCCGCTCCCATGGCGTCAAGCTTGGCGCCGATATCCGCGGTACCCATGGTCTTAAGGATGTTCTGGCTCAGCGAGGTCACGATGCTGGCCGGCGTGCCGTTCGGGGCCAGCGCGCCGAACCACGACCTGACGACCACATGAGCGATGCCCTGCTCCGCCAGCGTGGGCACTTCCGGCAACGCCTTGGCGCGCTTCGATCCCGCAATGCCGAGTACACGCAGCTTGCCCGCGCGGATGTGCGGCAGCACGGACGGCAGATGATCGAACATGATCGGCACGCGGCCGGCCAGCACATCGCTAAGCGCGGGCGTCGCTCCCTTGAACGGGATGTGCTCGAGCTTGATGCCCTGCGATTCCTGGAACAGCTCTCCAGTCAGATGCGGAATGGCGCCATTGCCGCTTGAAGCAAACGCCAGCGGCATCTTGCTCGCCTTCGCCAGCTTTACCAGATCGGCCGCACTGCGCGCCTCCAGGGAGGGATGCACGACCAACGCGACCGGAATCGTGGCGATCATCGCGATCGGCGCGAAGTCCTTGGCCGGGGCATAAGGCAGGGTCGGGTAGATCGCGGGGGCGATCGTCTGGCTCGCCGTCACGCCCAGCAGGATGGTGTAACCGTCGGGAGCGGATTTCGCGACATAGCCGGCACCGATGGTACCGCCGGCTCCCGCCCGATTCTCCACGACGAACGCCTGCTTGTAGACCGTGCCGAGTTCCTGTGCGGCCAATCGCGCCACCAGGTCGGCCGAGCCGCCCGGGGGAAACCCGGCCACGATGCGGACCGGCTTGCCCGGATAGTCACCGCTCGCTGCAAAGGCGGGAAACATCGCACCCGACAACGTCAGTGCGGCGCCGGAGACGAGGAAGCGGCGGCGATCGAGACACGCCTGCGTTGGCTTGGGATTGCGTTTCACGAGGGCTCTCTTGCGTCGTTGGTCATGCGCAAACTATGCCAACGCGAGGCCTTTGCCGCTAACGGTAATTACGCACAGCGCCGTTGCCGCGATCTCAACACCCAGGGTGCATGAATGTCCCTCAAGTGGTGCGCGGGCACAAGCGGGATGCCCCCTGCTGGCGCATCAATGCGTGAACAACAATGGAAACTGTTCGGTCAGCAGTTCGCCCAGCCGGCGCGCGGCAGCCGTATGGGTCCGGTCGCGGCGGGCGCAAAGCTGGATGTCGGCCGCCAGCGCCGGCATATCGAGCACGCGAATCCTGCGCAGGCTTCCGATCGACAGATCGTGCTGCGCGGAAAATGCGGGCAGGAACGTGAGCCCGACACCCTTGCGCACCAGGCTTTTCGTCATCGCGATCGAGTTCGTGTCGACGATGCAGGTATAGCCACGCTTCGCGCTTCTCGCACAACGGTCCACGATCTGCCGCGTGCCAAAGGAAGGACCGGGCATGACCAGGGGATAGTCCAGCATGGCATCGAACGACAGCTCGGCTTGTTGCGCCAGAGGATGCGATGGCGCGACGAGCCCGATCAACGGCTCGGACTGGCGGCGCACCACCTGGATATCGTCGCGGTCAATGGTGCGGAATGTCAGCGCCCAATCGCACCTGTCTTCCTGCAACGCCTGCATGGAAGCATCGGTGCTCGCGACATACGTCTTGAATGAAATCGCCGGGTACCGCCGGTGGAATTCACCGATGACTTCGGGCAGCCAGGTGTCCACCGCTCCCTCCATGCAGTACATCCCCACCTCACCGCGCCGCAGGCCCTCGAGATCCGCGATCCGGTCGCGCACGCGCGCCAGGTTCCGATCGATCTTCTCGACTTCCTCCGACAGCAATGCCCCCGCGGCGGTAAGGATCACGCCAGACGCCCTTCTCTCGAAGAGCGGCGTTCCGAGCCGGTGCTCCAGCTTGGCGATCTGCCGGCTCACGGCCGACGGCGTGACATGCAAACGATCCGCGGCCAGGCGGATCGATCCACATGCAGCCGCTTCGCCGAAATATCTCAATGCGGTGAGATCAAGGTGTTGCATTCCGGGCAATGCTCCAGGGCGCGATAAGCACTACCTCGGCCCGCACCGATGCTCGCATAATCGCTTCGTCGCTTTTAATCGGGATGATTCAAGGAACAATTATGCCGCTGGCAGTGCGTGACGGTGCAGAGTTATTTTGGGAATGCCATGGTGGAGACGGCCCGCCGCTGGTGCTGGCAGCAGGGCTTGGCGGCGTGGGTACATATTGGGAGCCCAATATTCCCGCGTTGCGCGAACGCTTCCGCGTCTATACCTTCGACCAGCGCGGCACTGGCCGCTCTTCCCGATGTGCGGTCGAGTCTGTCGAGCAGATGTCGGCCGATCTCGTCGCGATTCTCGATGCTGCGAAGCTCGATCGCGTGCATTACCTCGGTCATTCGACAGGCGGTGCCATCGGGGTCGCGACAGCGCTGGATTATCCGCAGCGGCTCGCTTCGTTGATGGTGTATGCGAGCACGACATGCGGTGACGCATACCGCCGCCGGATTTTCGCGCTACGGGCGGCACTGCATAAGTCGATGGGACCCGAGTCCTATGCGGCCTACACCACCCTGCTGCTGTATCCGCCGTACTACATCAACGCCAACCATGAATCGCTGCTGGCAGCCGAGGCCAGGGCCGCGCGGGACCTCGGCGATCCGCATGTACAGCAGAGCCGGCTCAACGCCATTCTCGCGTTCGACCGCCGCGACGAGTTGTCAGCGATCGCAATACCTACTGCCGTGGTCTGCGCCGACGACGACATCCTGACGCCGAGCTATTTCTCGAAGGAGTACGCCGCACGGATTCCCAACGCCGTGTCGCACTGGATCGATCGCGGTGGCCATGCGCTTTCGCGCACCGAGCCGGATACGTTCAACGCGCTGGCACTGGCATTCTTCAGCGCGCAGCGCTAACCCTTGCACAAGGAGTCCCCATGCCGAAGACCCCCATTATTCCGGAAAATTCTCCGCCACCGCTGGCACCTTACTCGCCCGGGGTGCGTGCTGGCGACACCATCTATGTATCGGGCGTGCTGCCGATCGGTCCTGACGGCAAATGCGTCGCAGTGGGCGACGTCGCGGGGCAGACGCGCTACGTCATTGAAACGATACGAGCGGTGCTGGCCGCCGACAACGCATCGCTCTCCGATATCGCGTTCAATCAGATCTTCTTGCGCAATCTCGACGATTACGCCGCGATGAACGCGGTCTATGCCGAGTATTTTCCGGAAGCTCCACCGGCGCGCTACTGCATTCGCGCCGACCTCGTCCGCGAGGAATTCCTGGTGGAGATTGCGGCAACGGCGTACGTGGGGGCATAGCGGTCCGCGAAGGGCGCGCTGGTTGCCTGCGTCCTTCCGCCCTGCCTCGCTCGAATCGACGGTTCAGGATATTCAAGGCGGTTAATTGCATCCTGACCCAAAAAAGGGCCCGCGACATTCGCGGGCCCTTTTTTGTTGCTGCTTGTGCCGCGAGGGCGGAACCGTCAGCGCTTGCGCGGCGGCGGAACGTCCGTGCAGACCCCCTCGTAGATCTCGGCCGCCATGCCGATCGACTCGCCAAGCGTCGGGTGCGGATGGATCGTCTTGCCGATATCGACCGCGTCCGCGCCCATCTCGATGGCCAGGCACACTTCGCCGATGAGGTCGCCCGCGTGCGTGCCGACAATGCCGCCGCCGATCACGCGATGGGTCTCCTCGTCGAACAGCAGCTTGGTGAAGCCCTCGTCGCGGCCATTGGCGATCGCGCGGCCCGATGCGGCCCACGGGAAGACGCCCTTGCCGTAGCGGATGCCCTGCGCCTTGCATTGCTCCTCGGTGAGGCCAGCCCAGGCCACTTCCGGATCGGTATAGGCCACCGACGGAATCTGCTTCGCATCGAAGTACGACTTCTTGCCATGCGCGGCCTCGGCGGCGACATGGCCTTCATGCACGGCCTTGTGCGCCAGCATCGGCTGGCCGACGATGTCGCCGATCGCGAAGATATGCGGCACGTTGGTGCGCATCTGCTGATCGACCTCGATGAAGCCGCGATCGGTCACCGCAACGCCGGCCTTCTCCGCGCCGATCCGCTTGCCGTTCGGCGCGCGGCCGACCGACACCAGCACCAGGTCGTAGCGCTGCGGCTCGGCCGGCGCCTGTTCGCCCTCGAAGCGGACATAGATCCCATCGGTCTTGGCTTCGACGCCGACGGTCCTGGTCTTGAGCATCACCTTGTCGAAGCGATGCTTGTTCATCTTCTCCCAGACCTTGACCAGATCGCGGTCGGCACCCTGCATCAGGCCATCGAGCATCTCGACCACATCGATCGACGCGCCCAGCGTGCTGTAGACCGTGGCCATTTCCAGTCCGATGATGCCGCCGCCGATCACCAGCATGCGCTTTGGCACTTCCGGCAGTTCCAGCGCGCCGGTCGAGTCGACGATGCGCGGGTCCTCGGGAATGAAGGGCAGCTTCACCGCCTGGCTGCCGGCGGCGATGATGGCCTTCTCGAAGCGGATCACCGTCTTCTTGCCGGAGGTCGCCTTGCCATCTCCCTCGGTTTCCTGCACCTCAAGATGATGCGGGTCGAGGAAGGTGCCGATGCCGCGCACCACCTGCACCTTGCGCGCCTTGGCCATGCCGGCGAGGCCGCCGGTCAGCTTGGCGACCACGGATTCCTTGTACTTGCGCAGGCCGTCCAGATCGATCCTGGCGTCGCCGAACACGATGCCGTGCGCGGCCAGCGCCTTGGCTTCGTCGATGATCGCGGCGTTGTGCAGCAGCGCCTTGGACGGAATGCAGCCGACGTTCAGGCAAACGCCGCCCAGTGACGCGTAGCGCTCCACCAGCACGGTGTTCATGCCCAGGTCGGCGCTGCGGAACGCGGCGGAGTAGCCTCCCGGGCCGGCGCCGAGCACCAGCATGTCGCACTGGATGTCCGCGTTGCCGGCATGCGTGGCGGC
>NZ_VLJN01000045.1:32213-49329 GCF_007829435.1 Cupriavidus gilardii J11 | reverse complement strand
CGGCCGGTGCCGGCGCTGCGGCGGCGCCCGCGGTCGCTTCCACCGTGCAGATCACCGTGCCCTTGGCCACCTTGTCGCCGACCGCGACCTTGACCTCGACCACCTTGCCCGACGCCGACGAAGGCACGTCCATGCTGGCCTTGTCGGACTCCAGCACGATCAGCGACTGCTCCTGCTCGATCGTATCGCCCGGCTTGACCAGCACCTCGATGACTTCCACCGCATCGAAATCGCCGATATCCGGCACCTTGACTTCGATCACACTCATGTCTTGCTCCTGTGCCGGCGCCGCTTACAGCAGGATGCGGCGGAAATCGGCCAGCAGCTGACCGAAATAAGTATTGAAGCGGGCCGCCTCGGCGCCGTCGATTACGCGGTGATCCCACGACAGCGACAGCGGCAACGTCAGCCGGGGCACGAACTGCTTGCCGTCCCAGACAGGCTTCTGGTACGACTTGCACACGCCCATGATGGCCACTTCCGGCGCATTGATGATCGGCGTGAAGTACGTACCCCCGATGCCGCCCAGCGACGAGATCGAGAAGCAACCGCCCTGCATCTGGTCCGGCTTGAGCTTGCCCTCGCGCGCCAGCTTCGCCAGCTCCGACATTTCCTGCGCGATCTCGATCACGCCCTTCCTGTCGGCGTCCTTGATGACCGGCACCACGAGACCGTTCGGCGTGTCGGCGGCGAAACCGATATTGAAGTACTTCTTCAGAACCAGGTTGTCGCCTTCGAGCGAGGCGTTGAAGTTGGGGAACTTCTTCAGCGCGGCAACCGTGGCCTTGATCATGAAGGCCAGCATGGTCACCTTGACGCCCTGCTTCTCGTATTCCTTGTTGAGCTGGACCCGGAACGCCTCCAGCTCGGTGATGTCGGCCTCGTCGTGATTGGTCACGTGCGGGATCATCACCCAGTTGCGATGCAGGTTCGCACCGGACAGCTTCTTGATGCGCGACAGCGGCTTGCTTTCGACCTCGCCATAGCGGGTGAAATCGACCTTCGGCCACGGCAGCAGGTTCAGCTCGCCGCCGGCGCCCGAGGCCGCAGCGGCGGAAGGCGCCGCGGCCTGGCCGCTCATCACGCCCTTGACGTAGCGCTGCACATCGTCCTGCGTGATGCGGCCCTTCGGTCCGGTGCCCGGCACGCGTGACACATCGACGCCCAGCTCGCGGGCGAACTTGCGCACCGAGGGGCTTGCGTGCGCGGCCTTGCCGGTCACGCCAGCCGGCGCCTGCGTGGCCGGCGCGGGGGCCGGGGCAGCGGCGGCCGGCGCGGGAGCAGCAGCGGCCGCGCCTTCCAGGATCAGGATCAGCGTGCCTTCCGCCACGTTGTCACCGACCTTGACCTTCACTTCCTTGACCACGCCGGCGGCCGGGGACGGCACGTCCATCGTGGCCTTGTCCGATTCGAGCGTGATCAGCGCGTCCTCGGCCTTGACCGTGTCGCCCGCCTTCACATGGACTTCGATCACGGGCACGCCATCGTAGTCGCCGATGTCCGGCACCTTGACCTCGACGGTGCCGCCACCGCCTGCAGCGGCCGGAGCCGGGGCAGCGGCCGGCGCAGCGGCAGCGGGCGCGGCCGCGCTGGGTGCTGCGGCCGGTGCGGGAGCGGGAGCGGCGGCGGACGCAGCGGCGCCGGCCGGTTCCAGCATCACCAGCACGGAACCTTCGGCCACGTTGTCGCCTACCTTGACCCGCACTTCCTTGACCGTGCCGCCCTGCGGCGAAGGAACGTCCATGGTTGCCTTGTCCGACTCCAGCGTGACCAGCGCATCTTCGGCGTTGATCGTATCGCCGGGCTTCACATGGACTTCGATGACGGGTACGGCGTCGTAGTCGCCGATATCCGGCACCTTGATTTCAATCGCTTGACTCATTCAGTGTCTCCTGGACAGTCCGGCGCGCATGGCATGGAAAGCGTCGAGATTACCTGCGACGGGCGCTTCCTGTCACGCCGCCGCGCCCGGCCGTCCCGGAGGCAAGGCCGGGCCGGCCCGGGCGCGGCGTGGCCGGCCTGGGGGGTTCGCGGGAGGGGCTGCCGGATCAGACCGACATCGGGTTCGGCTTGTTGGGGTCGAGGTTGTACTTCTTGATGGCCTCGGCGACCTTGTCGCGGCCGATCGCGCCTTCGTCAGCCAGCGCCTTGAGCGCGGCCAGCGTGACCCAGTGGCGATCGACCTCGAAGAAGTGGCGCAGCTTCTCGCGGGTATCCGAGCGGCCGAAGCCATCGGTGCCCAGCACCACGTAGCGGCGCGGCACGAACGGGCGGATCTGCTCGGCGAAGGCGCGCACATAGTCGGTCGATGCGATCACCGGGCCGCGCACCGTCTTCAGCTTCTGCGTGACGAACGACTCGCGCGGCGTTTCGGTCGGATTCAGCAGGTTCCAGCGCTCCACGGCCTGGCCCTCGCGCGCCAGCTCGGTGAAGCTCGGGCAGCTCCACAGGTCCGACTCGACGCCCCAGTCCTTCTTCAGCAGTTCGGCGGCGGCGATCACCTCGCGGAAGATCGTGCCCGAACCGAGCAGCTGCACGCGCGGCGCGTTGCTGTTCTCGGCGCCCTTGCGGAACGCGTACATGCCCTTGACGATGTCCTTTTCCACGCCAGCCGGCATCGCCGGATGTTCGTAGTTCTCGTTCATCACCGTCAGGTAGTAGTAGACGTCTTCCTGCTCCACGTACATGCGGCGCAGGCCGTCCTGCATGATCACCGCCAGCTCGTACTGGAAGGTCGGGTCATACGAGATGCAGTTCGGGATCACCGCGTGGAACACGTGCGAATGGCCATCCTCGTGCTGCAGGCCCTCGCCGTTCAGCGTGGTGCGGCCCGACGTGCCGCCCAGCAGGAAGCCGCGCGAGCGCATGTCGGCGGCGGCCCAGCACAGGTCGCCGATACGCTGGATGCCGAACATCGAGTAGTAGATGTAGAACGGAATCATCTGCACGCCGTGCGTCGAGTACGACGTCGCGGCGGCGATCCAGTCGCACATGGCGCCGGCTTCGTTGATGCCTTCCTGCAGCACCTGGCCGGTTTCCGATTCCTTGTAGAACATGAGCTGGTCATGGTCTTCCGGAACGTACTTCTGGCCCTGCTGGTTCCAGATGCCGATCTGGCGGAACAGCCCTTCCATGCCGAAGGTGCGGGACTCGTCCGGCACGATGGGCACCACGTGCTTGCCGACCTGCTTGTCCTTGAGCAGCGTGTTCAGGATCCGCACGAAGGCCATCGTGGTGGAGACCTCGCGGCCCTCGCCGGTGCCCTTGAGCAGCGCGTCGAACGCCGACAGCTCGGGAATCGGCAGCGGATCGGCCTTCTGGCGGCGGGCCGGCAGATAACCGCCCAGCTCCATGCGGCGGGCGCGCATGTATTCGAGTTCCTTCGAGCCTTCCTCGAAGGTGACGTACGGCACTTCCTCCAGCTTGTCGTCCGGCACCGGGATCTGGAACTGGTCGCGGAAGCGGCGGATCGCATCCACCGGCATCTTCTTCTGCTGGTGGGTGATGTTCATGGCCTGGCCGGCGTCGCCCATGCCATAGCCCTTGATGGTCTTGGCCAGGATGACGGTGGGCTGGCCCTTGTGCTCGGTGGCGGCCTTGTAGGCGGCGAAGATCTTGTGCGGATCATGGCCGCCGCGATTCAGGCGCCAGATGTCGTCGTCGGACCAGTCGGCCACCATCGCCTTCAGCTCAGGCGTGTTGAAGAAGTGCTCGCGCACATAGGCGCCGTCCTTGGCCTTGAAGGTCTGGTACTCGCCGTCGACGCATTCCATCATGCGCTTCATCAGCAGGCCCTTGGTGTCGCGTGCCAGCAGCGAATCCCAGCGGCTGCCCCAGATCACCTTGATGACGTTCCAGCCCGCGCCGCGGAATTCCGACTCCAGCTCCTGGATGATCTTGCCGTTGCCGCGCACCGGGCCATCCAGGCGCTGCAGGTTGCAGTTGATCACGAAGACGAGGTTGTCCAGCCGCTCGCGGCCGGCCATGCCGATCGCGCCCAGCGATTCCGGCTCGTCGGTCTCGCCGTCACCGAGGAACGCCCAGACCTTGCGGCCTTCGGCCTGCACCAGCCCGCGGCTGTGCAGATACTTCATGAAGCGGGCCTGATAGATGGCCATGATCGGGCCGAGGCCCATCGACACCGTCGGGAACTGCCAGAAGTCCGGCATCAGCCACGGGTGCGGATACGACGAGATACCCTTGCCATCGACTTCCTGGCGGAAGTTGTCGAGCTGCTCGGTGGTCAGGCGGCCCAGCAGGAAGGCGCGCGAGTATACGCCCGGCGCCGAGTGGCCCTGCACGAAGACCAGGTCGCCGCCGTGCTTGTCCGACGGCGCATGCCAGAAATGGTTGTAACCGACGTCGTACAGCGTCGCGGCGGACGCATACGATGAAATGTGGCCGCCGACGTTGGTGTGCTTGTTGGCGCGCAGCACCATCGCCATCGCGTTCCAGCGCGAGTACGAACGGATGCGGTGCTCGATATCCTGGTCACCCGGAATGCGGGCCTGCTGCTCGACCGGAATCGTATTGATGTACGGGGTTTCGGCGTGGAATGGCTGCGTCACGCCGTTCACGCGCGCGTATTCGATCTGCTTGTCGATCAGGAACGCGGCGCGCTCGCTGCCCTCGGCACCGATCACGCCCTGCAGCGCTTCGAGCCATTCTTGGGTTTCCTGCGGATCGGCGTCATTGGCGCCGGCTGCGCCGAGGATCTGCTCTGGTACGGCTGACATGGTCGTCGTCTCCTGTGGATTGCCTTGCGTGCACCAGCGGGCTGGTCGATGTCTTTCGATGGTAGCCGGCCTGGCGCACTCTGAAGAGTGCGATTCGATGGATCGGCGGACGTTCCGCGCCGTTGCCACGCCGCCTTCGCGGCGCGGACGATCGCCTGCCTGCCGCGTCGTTCGGTCGCAGCGATTCTAGGGAAGGCGTATTCGCAACACAAGCAGAATTTTCAAATTACGGTATGCTTTCTCATAATACGAAATATTGCCGCATCGCACCACGGGGCCGCAAAGCCAGCGCTCAGGCGGGCTTCGAGTAGAGGGCTGATCCGCAATGTGCGGTAGGCGCTTTCCCCAAGCGACGCACTGCAACATTCCAGCTACACTGGCCGGTCAGCCGTCAATCCCGTCATGTCTCTTCTTATTTCCCGCCTTCGCCGCCTGTTGCCGCTTTCGCTGCCGGTGCTGCCCTCCTCGCCCGGCGCATCCCGCCCCGGTCGGCACGACGCCTCCAACGATAGCGGCGCGATCGACCAGCTCAGCTCGCTGACCCCGCTGGACGCGCTGGAAGGGCTCGGCCATGGCGACGATGCGGCCGATGGCCGGCCACTGAACGCGCCGCCGCGCGGCCTGTGGTGGCTGCGCTGGCGCAATCTGGTCGCGACCAGCTGGTTCATGTTCATCCCGCTGGTCGCCATCGTACTGTTCTCGGGCGCGATGGGCGTGATCCTGTGGTCGCTGCACGAGACCGAGCGGCAGCAACAGCGCGACGCACTGTATCGCGACGCCGCCTGGGCGCAGCAGCGCGTCCGCCTTTCGCTGCTGAGCAATCAGGACCAGATGGCCTCGCTCGCGCGCGACATCGCCGCGGCGCAGCTGGACCAGCGCGCCTACCGCACCGCCGCGCAGGAGGTGCTGCGCGAGAACCCCGAGATCGTCTTTATCAACTGGCTCGACGCCACCCGGCGCGCGCGCTGGTCGCTGCCCTCCACTTCCGAGTTCGCCAGCCGGCTGCGCGAGACGCAGGACCAGGCGCTCGAACCGGAGGTGCTGGAAACCTTCGATACCGCGCGAGAGACGCAGCGCGTGGTCTATTCCCGCCCCCTGATGAACGAGCGCGGCGACAGCTTCATGCTGATGCAGGTGCCGATCGTGCGTGACAACGAGTTCCTCGGCACGCTTGGCGCGCTGTACTCGATCAACGGCATCCTGACCCACCTGCTGCCGCCGGAACTCACCGAGCGCTACCGCTTCTCGCTGATCGACAAGAACAACCAGCTGCGCGCCAGCACGTCGCTGCGGCCGGTGCCGGCCACGGCGCTGTCGTACGAGGTGCTGCTCGACCCGCCGGGCCATTCGCTGTCGCTGCGCGCCGATGCCTATCCACCGGCATCGAACCTGCCCAACAACATGCTGCTTTGGCTGGTGGTGGGCCTGTCCTGCTTCCTGCTGTGGAGCCTGTGGAGCATGTGGCGGCACACCAGCCGCCGCTCCGAGGCGCAGCGCGCGCTGCTGGCGGAAACGTCGTTCCGACGCGCGATGGAAAACTCGATGCTGATCGGCCTGCGCGCGCTCGACCTGAACGGCCGCATCACCTACGTCAATCCCGCCTTCTGCCGCATGACCGGCTGGCAGGAAAGCGAACTGGTCGGCCGCGTGCCGCCCTTCCCCTACTGGCCACCCAACGACCAGCAGGAGATGCAGCGGCAGATCGACCTGACGCTGCAGGGCAAGTCGCCGGCCGGCGGCTATGAAATGCGCGTGATGCGCCGCGACGGCACCAGCTTCTTCGCCCGCATGTACGTGTCGCCGCTGATCGACAGCCGCGGCCGGATGAGCTCGATGACGGATATCACCGAGCCCAAGCGCGCCCGCGAGGAGCTTGCCGCCGCGCACGACCGCTTCACCACCGTGCTGGAGAGCCTGGACGCGGCGGTGTCGGTACTTGCCACCGACAAGCCCGAGCTGCTGTTCGCCAACCGCTACTACCGCCAGCTGTTCGGCTGGGAGGCGGAGGGGCACCTGAAGCTGGCCGGTGGCGAGGTCGAGAAGGAGCAGTTCACCGGCGACCATACCGATTTCGTGGACGCCTATGCCGGCCTGCCCGCGTCGGAACTGATGCCGTACGCATCGGATGCGCGCGAGATCTTCGTGCCCGACATGCAGAAGTGGTTCGAAGTGCGCCGCCGCTATATCCAATGGGTCGACGGCCATCTGGCGCAGATGCAGATCGCCACCGACATCACCGTGCGCAAGGCCGCGGAGGAAATGGCCCGCCAGCACGAGGAACGCCTGCAGTTCACCAGCCGGCTGACCACGATGGGCGAGATGGCGTCGTCGCTCGCGCACGAACTGAACCAGCCGCTGGCCGCGATCAACAACTACTGCATGGGCGCGGTGGCGCGGCTGCGCTCCGGCCGAAGTACGCCGGAAGACCTGATGCCGATCCTGGAGAAGACCTCGGCGCAGGCCGTGCGCGCGGGCACCATCATCAGCCGCATCCGGGGCTTCGTGAAGCGCAGCCAGCCGCAACGGCGCGAGGCGGCGCTGCACGACATCGTCGCCGATGCCGTCGGTCTTGCGGATCTGGAAGCCACGCGCCGCCGCGTCACCATCCTGACGCGGCTGCCGCCGCCTCCGCTGATGGTGTTCGTCGATCCGGTGCTGATCGAGCAGGTGCTGGTCAACCTGCTGAAGAACGCGGTCGAGGCGATGTCCGGACTGCCCGCCATCCGCGCGGCCGGCGTGGTGCGGTTGCACGCGCAGATCGGCAGCGGCGAACTGGGCCCGACGGTCTGCATCGACGTGATCGACCAGGGCCCCGGCGTGGACGAGGACACCAAGGAGCGGCTGTTCGAGCCCTTCTTCAGCACCAAGTCCGACGGCATGGGCATGGGCCTCAATATCTGCCGCTCGATCATCGAATCCCACCAGGGGCGCCTGTGGGTCGAGAACAATGCCGATGGCATTGGCTGTACGTTTAAAATCATATTGCCGCTGCAACCGGATACCGGCGACCAATAAGCCGTCCGGACGCGATGGCGGCCATTCGAAAACAATGCCGGCGGCTGGCCGGCCGGGTCCCGCCCGTGACCGCCCGGATGTGTCCGGCGCGCCACGGCGCGGTTACACTAGCCAAATCGCATCGACGCAGCATCAGGAGACTCCATGACCGTAGCGCCCAACCCCACTCCCCATCGCGGTGAGACCGTGTTCATCGTCGACGACGATGAAGCCATGCGCGACTCGCTGACCTGGCTGCTGGAGGGTAATGGCTACCAGGTGCGCAGCTTCGCCAGCGCCGAGCAGTTCCTTGCCGCCTACGATGCCAACCAGGTCTCCTGCCTGATCCTTGATGTGCGCATGCCGGGCATGAGCGGCCCCGAACTGCAGGAGCGGATGCTGGCCGAAAACATCCAGCTGCCGATCGTCTTCATCACCGGCCACGGCGACGTGCCGATGGCGGTGTCGACGATGAAGAAGGGGGCGATCGACTTCATCGAGAAGCCCTTCGACGAGTCCGAGCTGCGGGCGCTGGTCGAACGGATGCTGCAGAAGGCCCGCGCCGACTATTCGGCCGCGCGCGAGCAACGGGCGGCGCAGGACCTGCTGGGCAAGCTGACCACGCGGGAACAGCAGGTGCTGGAACGTATCGTGGCCGGCCGGCTCAACAAGCAGATCGCCGATGACCTGGGCATTTCGATCAAGACGGTCGAGGCTCACCGCGCGAACATCATGGAAAAACTGAACGTCAACACGGTGGCCGACCTGCTGCGGCTTGCGCTTTCGCGCAGCAGTTAGGCCGTACCCACACCGCGCGCCCGCCGGGCGCGTTTTTTTATTCGTCATTGCCATGGCCGACCCCTATCCCCTTTCCACCGTCCGCGACCTGCTCCGCCTCGCGGTATCCCGCTTCAACCAGGCCAAGCTGGCATTCGGCCACGGCACCGACAATGCCTATGATGAAGCCGTCTACCTGATCCTGCATACGCTGCATCTGCCGCTCGATACGCTGGAACCCTTCCTGGACGCGCGGCTGCTGCCGGCCGAAATCGAGGCGGTGCTGGAGATCATCCGGCGCCGCGTCGACGAGCGCGTGCCCGCCGCCTACCTGACGCAGGAAGCGTATATGCATGGGCTGCGCTTCCACGTCGACTCGCGCGTGATCGTGCCGCGCAGCTTCATCGGCGAACTGCTGCACGAAGGGCTGGAGCCGTGGGTCGGCGACGGCGAGGAAATCGGGCCGGTGCTGGAACTGTGCACGGGGTCTGGCTGCCTCGCGATCCTCGCGGCGCACGCGTGGCCGGGCGCCACCATCGACGCGGTGGACATCTCGGCCGATGCGTTGGAAGTGGCGCGGCAGAATGTCGACGAGTACGATCTCGCCGACCGCATCCGGCTGTACCAGGGCGACCTGTATGCCCCGCTGCCGGACGGCGCCCGCTACGACGTGATCCTCACCAACCCGCCGTACGTCAACGAGGCATCGATGCAGCAGCTGCCGCCGGAGTACCAGGCCGAGCCGCATATCGCCCTTGCCGGCGGCGACGACGGCATGGACATCGTGCGGCGCATCATCGCGGGCGCCAAGGCGCGGCTGAACCCCGGCGGCGTGCTGGTGGTCGAGATCGGCAACGAGTACGACAACGTCGAGGAGGCGTTCGGCAACCTCCCGCTGGTGTGGCTGCCGGTCAGCGCGGGCGAGCAGCAGGTTTTTCTGCTGACGTACGAAGCGTTGCCGGATTGACGATGTCTTGATGTTGTCCGGGGATGGCGGTTTGCGGTGACTGCCCTCTCCCCCGGCCGCAGCCCCACCACCCCACCCTCCCATATTTCTCCTACTCTGGCATCAGACACCCGCCCGGCACATCGCCGTGCCGGTCTGACCGCCTGTGCGCCGCAACATCCGCGCATGCCATCGAGGAGACGGGAGCATGAATGCATCCAGCAGCGAGGAACGCGCGGCGCAGACCCTGACCGACCTGGTCGCCTTTGCCGGGAGCCGCCTGCCGGCCGGGCTGTTCGCGCGAGTCGAGCCGCTGCTGCGGCACTACTACGATCTCTCCGATGCCGAGGACCTCGCGCAACGCGAGATCGCCGACCTGTACGGCGCGGTGATGGCGCACTGGCATACCGCGCAGCGCTTCGTGTCCGGTAGCGCCCGACTGCGCGTCTACAACCCCGACCTGGAGCAGCACGGCTGGCATTCCGACCACACCGTGGTCGAGATCGTCAACGACGACATGCCGTTCCTCGTCGATTCGGTGACGATGGAGATCAACCGGCATGGGCTGACACTGCATTCGGCGTTTCATCCGGTATTCCGCGTGTGGCGCAACGCCGAGGGCGGAGACAGCGGCACCATCGAGCGCCTCGCTCCCGGCGGCGACAAGTCCACCGACCCCGCCTCGCGGCTCGAATCGTGGATTCACTTCGAGGTCGACCGCTGCGGCGATCCTGCCGCGCTGGAGGCGCTGCGCGACGGCATCGCCCGCATCCTCGGCGACGTGCGGGCGGCCGTGGAAGACTGGCCCGTCATGCTCGACACCGCGCGCGACACCATCGCGGCGATGCGGCGCGCGCCCGATGCCGGCAATCCGGAGGTCGAAGAAGCGTGCGCCTTCCTGCAATGGATGGTCGACGACCACTTCTGCTTCCTCGGCCATCGCGACTACCAGCTGATCCGGCAGGACGGGCGCTTCCTGCTGCGCGGCGTCGCCGGCTCGGGCGCCGGCATCCTGCGCGAAAGCCGGCGGCAGCCCGGCAGCGAGGAACTGACGCCGCTGCCGCCCGCGGCCGCCGACATCATCGAAGGCGAGTCGCCATTGTTCCTGACCAAGGCCAACTCCCGCTCGACCGTGCATCGGCCGGGCTACCTTGACTATATCGGCGTCAAGCTGCTGGATGCCGAGGGCAAGCTGTTCGGCGAACGGCGCTTTCTCGGCCTCTATACCTCCACCGCGTATATGGTGCCGAGCAGCGAGATCCCGCTGGCACGCCGCAAGTGCGCGCGCATCCTCGACCGCGCCGGCTTCCTGACACGCGGCCATCTGCACAAATCGCTGGTCACCATCCTGGAGCAGTATCCGCGCGACGACCTGCTGCAGACCAGCGAAGACGAGCTGTACGACATCGCGCTCGGCATCCTGCGACTGCAGGAGCACCAGCGCATCCGGCTGTTCGTGCGCCGCGACCGCTTCGACCGCTTCGTATCCTGCCTGGTGTTCGTGCCGCGCGACAAATACAACACCGATCTGCGGCGGCGCATCCAGAAGCTGCTGATGGAAGCGTTCCAGGGCACCAGCAGCGAGTTCACGCCGCAACTGTCCGAGTCGCCGCTGGCGCGCATCCAGCTCATCGTGCGAGGCCAGCCCGGCACCATGCCGGAAGTGGATACGCGCGCGCTGGAGGAACGCATCGTCGCGGCCACGCGCCGCTGGCAGGACGACCTCGCCGCCGCGCTGCTGGACCGGTGCGGCGAGGAGGCCGGCAACCGGCTGCTGCGCCAGTATGGCGATGCCTTTCCGGCGGGATATCGCGAGGACTACCCCGCGCGCACCGCCGTGCGCGATATCGAACTGATGGAGCAGGCCCGCCAGCGCGGCGGGCCGGCGATGAACCTGTACCGGCCGATCGAGGCCGGACCGCGCGTATTCCGCTTCAAGGTCTATCGCGCCGGCGCGCCGATCGCGCTGTCGGACGGACTGCCTATGCTCGAACATCTGGGCGTGAAGGTCCACGAGGAACGCCCCTACCGGATCGAGCCGGTGGATGCGGAACCGGTGTGGATCCATGACTTCGGGCTGGAGCTGGCGGCCGACGCCGGCATTGATCCCGATATCGAGCAGGCCAAGGAACTGTTCGAGGATGCGTTCTCGCAGGCGTGGGACGGCACCATCGAGAACGACGACCTCAACCGGCTGGTGTTGCGCGCGCGCATGCCGGCCGCCGACGTGACCATCCTGCGCGCCTATGCCAAATACCTGCGACAGGCGGGTTCCACCTTCAGCGACGCCTATATCGAGCGCGCCATGACGGGCAACCCGGAGATCGCGGCCCGCCTGGTCGCGCTGTTCAAGGCTCGCTTCGATCCGGCCGCCGCATCCGGGGAAAGCCGCGAAGCGCAATGCGCGGCCCAGCTGGACGCCATCGCCCAGGCGCTCGACCGCGTGCCCAATCTCGATGAAGACCGCATCCTGCGGCAGTTCCTTGGCGTGATCCAGGCCACCACCCGCACCAACGCCTTCCGGCACCGTAACGGGGCGGATACGGGCCAGCCGCCGCCCTATCTGTCGTTCAAGCTGGACCCGGCGCGCGTCGCCGGCCTGCCCGAGCCGAGACCCATGTTTGAGATCTGGGTTTATTCCCCGCGCGTGGAGGGCGTGCATCTGCGCGGCGGCCGGGTGGCCCGCGGCGGCCTGCGCTGGTCGGATCGGCGCGAGGATTTTCGCACCGAGGTGCTGGGGCTCATGAAAGCGCAGATGGTAAAGAACGCGGTCATCGTGCCGGTCGGCTCCAAGGGCGGCTTCGTCGTCAAGCGCTCGCCGCCGCCCAGCGAGCGTGACGCCTGGCTGGCCGAGGGCGTGGCGTGTTACAAGACCTTCCTGCGCGGCCTGCTCGACGTCACCGATAACCGGACCGCCGACGCGGTGGTGCCGCCGCCCGGCGTGGTTCGCCACGATGCCGACGACCCCTATCTGGTGGTGGCGGCCGACAAGGGCACCGCAAGCTTCTCGGACTACGCCAACGCGATTTCGGCCGAATATGGCTTCTGGCTCGGCGACGCATTCGCATCCGGCGGCTCCGTCGGTTACGACCACAAGAAGATGGCAATCACGGCGCGCGGCGCTTGGGAATCGGTAAAGCGCCATTTCCGCGAGCTTGGTGTCGACATCCAGACCGCCGACTTCACCGCGGTCGGCATCGGCGACATGTCGGGCGACGTATTTGGCAACGGCATGCTGCTGTCGCCCCATATCCGCCTGATCGCGGCCTTCGATCACCGGCACATCTTCCTCGACCCCGATCCCGACCCGGCCGTTTCACTGCAGGAACGCCAGCGGCTGTTCGCCCTCCCACGCTCGAGCTGGGCCGACTATGACGCCAGCCTCATCTCGGCCGGCGGCGGCGTGCATCCACGCACCGCCAAGACGATCGTGCTGACGCCCCAGGTGCGCGCGGCGCTTGGCATCGAGGCTAGTGCACTGACGCCCGCCGAGGTCATCCAGGCCATCCTCACAGCCCCGGTCGATCTGCTGTACAACGGCGGCATCGGCACCTACGTCAAGGCCAGCGACGAGAGCCACCAGCAGGTCGGCGACCGCGGCAACGATGCGGTACGTGTGAACGGCGCCGCGCTGCGCTGCAAGGTGGTCGGGGAAGGCGGCAATCTCGGCTTCACCCAGCTTGGCCGCATCGAATACGCGCGCGGCGGCGGCCGCATCTATACCGACGCCATCGATAACTCCGCCGGCGTGGACTGCTCCGACCACGAGGTCAACCTCAAGATCCTGCTCGGCCTGCTGGTGGCCGACGGCGAAATGACCGAGAAGCAGCGCAACGCGCTGCTGGCCGCGATGACCGACGAGGTGGCCGCGCTCGTGCTGCAGGACAACTATTACCAGACGCAGGCGCTATCGGTCGCCAGCCGCCACGCCGCCGCGCTGCTCGACGCCGAGGGCGAATGGATGCGGGCGCTGGAGCGCATGGGCCGGCTGAACCGCGCGCTGGAATTCCTGCCACAGGACGACGAGATCGCCGCCCGCCGCAGCGCCGGCCGCGGCCTCACCTCACCCGAGCGCGCCGTGCTGCTGGCCTATACCAAGATGTGGCTCTACGACGCGCTGCTCGAATCCGATTTGCCGGAGGACGAGGACATCGCCAGCCAGCTTGCGCTGTACTTTCCCACGGCGATCCGCGAACGGCATGCGGATGCGATGCGGCGGCATCCGCTGCGGCGCGAGATCCTGTCGACCTATCTGGCCAATACACTGGTCAACCGGATCGGCATCACGCTGATCCACCGCATCACCGAAGCCACCCAGGCCGCGCCAGCCGATATCGTGCGCGCCTGCCTGGCGGCGCGCGATGTGTTCGGCCTGTCCGCGCTGTGGCTGGCTGTCGATGCCCTCGACAATCGCGTCGCCGACGAAATGCAGGCCGACATGCTCACCGCCCTCGGCCATCTGCTGGAAAACGCCGCGCTGTGGTTCGTGCGGCGACAGCAGGGCACCGGCGCCACCCCCGCCGCCGAGCCGCGCCATATCGAGGCGGCGCGCTGGCTGGCGCCAAGGCTGCCCGACCTGCTGGGCAACGGTGCCGCCGCCGTACTGCACCGGCGGCAGCAAATGCTGGCGACCGCGGGCGCCGACGAACAGCTGGCGATGCAGGTAGCCAGCGCCGAGTTCTCGGTGGCGGCGCTGGATCTGGCCGAGGTGGCGGCGAACTGCGGGCACGCGCTGGATCTGGTGGCGGAGGTCTATTTCGCGCTGGACCGCGAACTGCACCTTGGCTGGCTGCGCGAACGGGCCCGCATGCTGACGGTCAACTCGCACTGGGACCTGCTGGCAAGGACCACGATGCTCGAAGACCTGGACCGCCTCAAGCGCGCGCTGACCAGCAGCGTGCTGCGCCAGCCTGGTCCGCTGCCCGCGCAGCAACCCGCCGAGTACCTGCTGGAGCGGTGGCGCGGCAGCCGGGCCGATGCGCTCAAACGCTTCGCCTCCATGCAGGCGGACCAGCGCGCGTCCAATGCCAGCGATCTGTCGATGCTGTCCGTGGCGGTTCGGGAGATTGGATTGCTGGAGCGGGCCGGACAGGGCGGGTCGACGGCGGGGCTGTGACTGCCCTCTCCCCCGGCCCCTCTCCCGCACCGTGGGAGAGGGGCCGGGGAGAGGGGCGGGGTAGAGGGCATACAACGCTTGCCACCCCCAAACCGTCTACACCCCTCCCCTCCCCCACCCGGCTTTGCGTGCGAGAACGCACGGACGGTGCATTGACCGGCCCATAGATTGGCGTTGTCGAAACGGCCAACGCACCGCGCCACAAGAGCGCGGAATGCCCCCTTGTGCCCGTCCTTCCGCACCCCACTGCCGGATCAAACCCATGGTACTGCGTCCACCGTCGCTCGATGCGACATTACGTACAAGCGTCTGCGTCGTCGGCTCGGGGCCGGCCGGCATCACGTGCGCCATGGAACTGGCCAAGCGCCATATCGACGTGCTGCTCGTCGAGAGCGGCGTGGAAAATTTCCATGGCGAGTCCCAGGCCATGTGCGATGCCGAGATCGTGGACAACCGGCGTCACGCACCGATGCAGGACGCCGTACGCCGCGCGTTCGGCGGCACCTCGTGGCTATGGGGCGGACGTTGCATTCCGTTCGACCCCATCGACTTCGAGCCGCGCGACTACGCGCCGGGCACCGCGTGGCCGATCTCTTACGAAACGCTGCTGCCCTACTACGCCAAGGCGTGCGAATACGCGAACTGCGGCAAGCCGGCATTTACCGTTGACCGGCTGGACGCCGAGACATCGCCGCGGGCTTCGAGCCGGGCGACGTGATCGCGTCGGAACTGGAACGCTGGAGCGGCGAGCCCAACTTCGCGCGCCGGTACCGCAAGTGGTTCGAACACGAGCCGTCGGTGCGCGTGCTGCTAGGCGCGACCTGTGTCGACATCGAGCCCGATGCCGCCCACGACCGGATCGCCAGCCTGCTGGTAGCCACGGCGCAGGGCCGCGCCCGCATCGTCGCCGACCGGTTCGTGCTCGCATGCGGGGGCCTGGAGGTGACGCGGCTCCTGCTCAACGCCAATGCCAGGCATGGAAACCGCATCGGCAATCGCGGCGGGCACCTGGGCCACTACTACATGGGGCATATTTCGGGG
Organism: Cupriavidus gilardii J11; assembly: GCF_007829435.1. Lineage (GTDB taxonomy): Bacteria > Pseudomonadota > Gammaproteobacteria > Burkholderiales > Burkholderiaceae > Cupriavidus > Cupriavidus gilardii_D. The sequence continues at coordinate 33,719 of NZ_VLJN01000045.1, read as the reverse complement.
AAGATCGCCAGCGTGCGCTTCGAATCCGATGCAGACAAGACGATCTATCACTTCGAACGCGACCGCGACGGATACTACGCGCGCCGCCGCTTCACCGTGCCGGCCGAGGTCCAGCGCGAACATCGGCTGCTCAATACGGCGATGTGGCTGGATAACCATCCGCCCGCCGATCCCGCGCACGGCAACGGTATCCTGTCGTTCGCGTATCTCGCCCTATGCACGCCGGTGATCAGCCGCTATCTGGCCCCCCCGGCCATCGCCAAACTGGTGGCGAACGCCAGCGCCCGCAAGGACCGCGCGGCGCATCTGCGCAACGTGGGCAAGGATCTCGCGCGCATTGCCGCCTTCGTGCCGCCCTTCGTCTATCGGCGGTATTTCGCGCGTCCACGGCTGCCCGGGTTCTTCCTGCCCAGCCCGAGGAACGTCTATGCGTTGCACTACCACGCCGAGCAGTTGCCGTCCGAAGACAGCCGCGTCACGCTGGCCGACACGACCGACCGCCACGGCATGCGCCGGCTCAAGGTTGACCTGCGCTACCAGCGCGCGGATGCCGAATCCGTCGTGCGCACCCATGAACTGCTGGACCGGCATCTGCGCAAGACCCGCGCCGGCCGGCTCGAATACTGGTTTCCGGAACACGAGCGCGTCGACGCGGCGCTGGCACAGGCGGCCGACGGCTTCCACCAGATCGGCACCGCGCGCATGGCCTCGCACTGGCGCGATGGCGTGGTTGATCCCGACTGCCGTGTGTTCGGCACCGACAATCTCTACGTGGCAAGCAGCGCCGTGTTTCCCTCGTCGGGCCAGGCCAACCCCACGCTAACCATCATCGCGCTATCCGCGCGCATCGCCGAACACATCGGCGAAGCTCGGAGGTGAGCAGCGACCAAACGGAGTATTGAATGTCCTCCCGATTGGGCTTCGGCTGTGCCCCCATCCTAGGCAGGGTGGGCAGAAAGGAATCGCTGCGTGCACTGGCGGCGGCATACGACCATGGCATCCGCCACTTCGACGTGGCCCGCTCGTACGGCTTCGGCGAAGCGGAAGCGCTGCTGGGCGAATTTCTCGGCGGCAAGCGCGACCATGTCAGCATCACCACCAAGTTCGGCATCGTGCCGCCGCGCAACACGCGTGCGCTGAGCTTCGCCAAGAGCTTCGCGCGGAACTGCCTGAAGCGGATGCCCGGGGGGCGCCGCATGGTGCATGCCGCCTCCCGCGTGGCACTTTCGCACCGCAACTACGAAGTGGCGCACGCCCGCCAATGTCTCGAGCAGTCGCTGCGGCAGCTGCGCACCGAACGCATCGATTACTACCTGCTGCACGACCCCCCCGTTGAGGCGCTGCTGAGCGACGAGCTGCACCAGTTCCTGGACAAATCGTTGCGGGATGGCAAGATCGGCCGATGGGGCATGAGCATCGACGCCGAAGGGGTGTTCGACACACCGCTTGGACAACAGGCGCAAGCGGTGCTGTACGAGGCCAATCTCAATGTGGTGGACCGGCTGG
>NZ_VLJN01000045.1:0-32160 GCF_007829435.1 Cupriavidus gilardii J11 | reverse complement strand
CTGCCGCTTCCTGTCGCGTCCGTACGCCGGCGGACCCGATGCGCTGGCGCATGCCGTGGCGCGTCCGGAGGTGCGTCAGGTCGTCGACAGCCTGGGATTGAACGACATGAGCACACAGCAGCTCGCCTTGTACTTCGCGCTGAGCCTGGCCGGCGACGACGGCACGGTCATCACGTCGATGTTTTCCGAATCCCATATCCGGCAGAACGTGACGCTGGCGGATCAATATGAGGCGCTCGGCGAGCGCGGGCGCCAGTTCGCGTCACGTCTGCTGAGCGAAATCGGACCGATGTCACGCACGCCCGACGCGGCAGGCCGGTCCGGGAAGCAGGACGACGAGGTTCGCTGACGCGCCCGACCGTTCAGGCGCCGGGACTGAACGGATTGTCGCTGGCCGACACCTCGACCAGATCGTATTCGTCGCGCACCTTGTCCACCACGGCGCGAATCTGGCGCTCATAACCCTTCACATGCGTGAAGCCCTTCACGTCCCAATTGCGACCGCGCGCATCGCGCGGATGCGGTTGAGGAGGCGGCACGCGAACGCGCACTCCGTCCTCGACAATCTCGTCAATACGCTGAATGCGGCGGCTCAGCTCGTCCTGCAACGCACGCCGCGTCCCTTCGCGTTTCGCCATGATCCATTCCCCCGAGGCCCTGGATCGAACCATGCTAGCACGCTGCTATCGCGCACTATGTGCGCCCGCACGCCGGCCCGACGGACGGCTGTCGGACAGCGCCCGATAGCGTCGCGGCGGCAACGGGCCTAGAAAGACAAAAAGACGCACCACCGATACCGAACGAGGAACGATCATGACCGGACGCAATATTCACGTGGTTCCACACGGCAGTGGCTGGAACGTCAGCCGCGAAGGCGAACCGCGCCCCAGTTCGCACCACGAAACACAGGAAGAAGCCATCGAGGTGGCCACCGATGCGGCGCAGCGCGAGCATGTCGAGCTGATCGTCCATGGACGTGACGGCCAGATCCGCATGCGCAACAGCTACGGCCACGACCCCGCCGCCACGCGAGGCTGACGCGGCAGCCGGCGGGGACGTCGGTTGTCCTATCACGTAGGACCAACACGCATGTCGCAAAGCCCAAGGCTGGACTAGCATGCTGATTCCACCCGCTCTCGATCGAAGACCATGCCAGAAAACTTCGTTTTGAAAGCCACGCGAACCGGCTGGGAATTATCATCGAAGGCCAATCCACATCCATCCTGAAGTACGACGCGCGCGACGACGCCTTGCGGCTCGCCATGGCGGTGGCGCGGCGGCGCGGCGTGGGCCTGCTGGTGCAGGAACCCGACGGCCACATGCAACGGGTGCGCGAAGACTCTGCCGCCGCTACCTGAACCCCGGCATTTCCCGTGGCGCCATGCCGTGGGAAAGACCGTCCACGAAAGACATGACCATGTCCAGCAATATCCATGTGGTGCCCACCGAGCGCAACGGCTGGGCCGTCGAGGTCGAGGGCACGGACGGCGCCACCTCGCACTATCCGTCGCAGGAAGAGGCCATTGCCGCCGGAACGGAAAAAGCGAAGCTGGACAAGGTCGACCTCATCGTGCATCGAGCCGATGGCACGATCGAGGGACGCCATCACTTCGGCAGCGCCACCTGACGTCGCTGCGGGGCGCGTATTGGCGGCATTTTTTCCGCCCGCTTTTCATGCCCGCCCAGATTGCAAAGTTAGTGTCGATTCCAAACAAGCGGTGACGCACCGCGCGGCTAGGCTTGCGCCTGTGCTGCCGTATGCCCGTGCAGATCGCGCCCTCCCGCCATGCATGGCAGCCGACGAAACCGCCCCATCACAAAAGGAAACGACATGCCATTGCATCTGATTGCGTACGAGCTCACCACGCCTTCCCAGGATGCCGGCCCTCTTACCGCCACCATCAAATCGATCGGCCCATGGGCCCGCGCGCTCGAATCGCAATGGCTTCTGATATCGCCGAAGAGTCAGACCGAACTTGTCGACATCCTGTCGCCCCATATTGCAAGCACCGACCGGCTCATCGTCGCCACCGTTGAACCGTCGCACTGGATGGCGCGCAACCTGCCCGAACATGTCGTGCGCTGGCTGAACTCCTGTGCACGTCTTCTCGCCGGCGGCCGCCAACGGTCCGCCGCACGCATGTCCTGCTGACCGCAAGCAACGCGCCCCACACGTCCTCGCGTCGCGCCTCACGACGATCCCGCAGTTCACGCGCCCGCATCATGGCGGTGTGGGCGCCCTCCGCAGCAAGGCGATTCCATGGCTCTTCATATGATCTCGTTTGCCGCGGGGCCCGCGGCAACGTCCCACATGGCCCTGTCCGAAGCCATCTGCGGCATCGGCCCGGCGGCTCAGGTATTGACCTCGCAATGGCTGCTGATCAGCCGGCGCAGCCAGGCCGAGATTCTCGGTGAGCTGGCCAGGTATATCGACGACAAGGACACCCTGATCGTTGCCTCGATAGATCCGGCAAAACTGGCGTCATACAATTTGCCAGACGCCGTCCGGCGATGGCTTGCCATGTCGCTGCAGCGCTGCGGGTCGACCGCGCGGGCCGACAGGCTGAGGGCCAGCCGCGGCGTATCGGCCGTGTGCAAGGATTTTCCGGATTAACGTCGCTCGATGGGCCTGCCTCGATTCCACGAAACGCTGGTGAGCGCGATCGCGCATCGCCGGACGTTGCAGCTTCGCTATCACGGTCTCGTCCGCACGGTCGAGCCGCACGTGTATGGCATCGACCGCCATGGCCACACGCTGCTGCGCTGCTACCAAACCGCGGGGGGCTCGCTCTCGGGAAAACTGGGCTGGAAGCTGCTCAGGACCGACGAGATCCGCTCGATGCGCGCCACTTCGATTCCCATCGAAGGGCCGCGCCCGGGGTATGAACCGGAGGACCCGGTCATGGAGACCATCTTGGCTCGGCTTTGAAGCCGCCCTGCCGGGCCAGACGACATCGCATGGGGGCAAAAAAACCCGATGCCATCGCGCGAAAACAAGTTGCGGACATCGCGGAATGGCACCGGGTAACACGCCCATGAGTCGGGCACAGCGCAGAAAACGTAAGCCGGCAGACTGGGATGCCGGTTCGCGCTCCCCAACTGCGCGCTGCGACCCACTTGCAACGGTAGTCCTTCACCTCGACCACCAGTTTGCCAAAGCGGCACCCCCTGTAGGAAATCGACAATCGAAGCCGAACCGTGGCGCGCCTGCGTCGCGACCCCGACCGGGGCACGGCCCGATGCGCGCGTGTGCGCCACAACGCTGCTCTTCCGCCTCGGTGGCGTACCGCGCAGAGCGCCCGCTTGCGCGCGTGACACTGTGGCAACTGTCGGACGTGGCCCGATACCGGTCGCCGACGTGTCAGCCTACAACCGAAAGGCACAGCAAACGGAGGAAATCATGGCCGCAGGAAATCTACACGTGGTACCCGCAGAGGGAAACGGCTGGGCAGTGGAAGTCGAAGGCCCGGACCGCTTCAGTATCCGCTACGACTCGCAGGATGAAGCCATCCGGGCCGCCAGCGAGACCGCAAGGCAGTCGAACGTGGAAATGTTCGTACACGCCGCGGACGACCCCGGCAAGACGGCGCGCTGACGGCACGGAAGCCGGCGCTCCGACGAACTTGCCGGCTTCCAGCGTTCAACGCATCGCCTTCGCGCATGGCGTACCGCCACGCACCTTGGTTGCACGCTATACTGTATATCCATACAGTAGTCGTTGTTGTTCCACCCGGCGCATTCGCCACACATCCGCCCGACCTCATGCCTGCCACCTATCCCGCCCGATCCATCTGCCTGGAAGTCGCTTTTTTTGGCGACGAACGTGACGAAGTCCGACTGGCATGTGATGCAGTCACCATCCAGCCTGGCGCCATCGTGGTCCGGGGTGTCGACGCCCGGCATCTTGGCGCCATTGAATGGGCGCCCGATGCGCTGTCCTTCAGCGCGTACGATCGCCATCATCGCTTCCCCGTGGGGCGTCCCACGCTGATAGACCATGGCTCTGCCCTGTTTCCACTGTTGTGAACCGCAGGCGTGTGACCATCGATGCCAAAGCAGTACTGCCCGGCGGACACGCCGGCGCTGACGGCCGAGGAACTTCGCGATATCTGGCAGCGCAACCGGTCCGCCGATGTTCGAGACTTGTTATGGGAGATCGCGCGGCTGCGGGAACGGGTATGCCAGGGTCACTACTTCATCGCGCTGGTCGAATCCGGCCAGGCCGGCGCGCAGTTGATGGCCCACAGCTACCTCGCCAACTTCGGGGCGGAACCGTGCGTGCTGGAGGATCTGGAATCCGACTACCACGCGCGCACCCCGGGGTCCCGCAAATGGCGCGGAGAAATCCCGGCGCAGGAAGAACTGCAGCGGCTGGAAGCGATGCATCGCGACGCCCGCGAGCGGATACTCAAACGCCGCAACCGCCAGCGACCGTGAATCGACATGTGAATAGACCACTGCCGCCGAACGAGCGCCGCCAATGTGCGTGAACTACGTACCCCTCCAGCGCAAGGTCCTGCGCGACGTGTTCGGCGTCGAGCCACCACCGCAACCGTGGCAGCCAGAAATATGGCCCGACTATCTCGCGCCGATCGTCCGCGTGGATGATCGCGGCCAGCGCGCCGCGGCTTTCTGACGCCGTTGAATCATTGGCACAACAGCGGGGCGCGAAAAACGGTCCAATTTGCCACCCATCGGGAGGATATTTATCCGCTTTTTGCCGGCAGACGCCCCGTCGCTCTTACAATTACCCAAAAGTTTCAAACAGGCCGCCAGACAGGCGGACCGATAAAACAAAGCGGGGTTGTAGTCATGATGCATCACGGTGACCGGGGAAACTGCTTCGACATCATTCGCCATGTCGCGGCGTTCACGGTTCTATTCAGCCATCATTTCGCGCTGCTGGGCCGCGGCGATCCAACGGTTCCTAACTGGGATTCCTACGGATTCATGGCGGTCGCGGTCTTCTTTTCCATTTCTGGCTATCTGATGCCGGGTGCGTTCCAGCGCTCCGGCAATTTCCTGCAGTTCATACGGCGCCGTTTGCGTCGACTGCTGCCGGCGATGATCGTCTGCGCCTTCCTTCTCACCTACGTACTCGGCGCCCTCTATCGCGAGACATCGCTCGTCGAATATCTAACGTCGAAATGGGCACTACGAAACTTCGCCATGTGGTCGATGTTCTATGCGCAACCCATGCCGGGCGTATTCGCGGATTTCATCGTGCCGAACGCGGTCAACGGCAGTCTGTGGACTCTGCCGATCGAACTGGCGTGCTACCTGATCCTCGGCGCGACGCTGTCGTTCGGAAATCCCCTGCAAGCCGCAATGGGGCTATTCATCGGTTCAGTGTTGGGCACCATGTGGATCACGCACACGGGCACCGGATTCTCGTTCTACGGCGTGCCGCTGAACTACCTGTTTGCCTTCGGCCTGTGCTTCTCCGCCGGATCGCTGCTGGCGTTGACAGAACGGGCATGGTTGCCCATGCGCTGGCATTTGCTGGTGTTCGCGTTCATCTGGATCTGGCTGCTGCGTGGGCGACCCGAGATCAACGTGTTTGGCACGCTTGGAATCACGGTTCTTACCATTGTCATCGGCCGTTCGTTCAGTGAGAGACTGATCAATGGCCGCTTCGATATTTCGTACGGCGTGTATATCTACGCGTTCCCGATCCAGCAGCTCGTGATCAACCTGGTAACGCGCGATGTGTGGACCAGCATGGCAATCAGCGTGGTGCTCACTGCAGCAGCGGGTTACCTTTCCTACCGGTTTGTCGAACGGCCGTTCTTGCGTGTGCGAAAAGCCGAGCCGGCGCATGAGGTCGTGCCGTTGGCGGGCGCTGGCGCGCAGGCTTGACAGACCGGGCACGGCGATTCCATTCACGAGCTATCGGGGCCAACGGGCAGCGATGCCGGCAATGTATTTCCACCATAGAGAACCCGACCGGTGAAAGACAAAATGCAAAAGAAAGCCACCAGGATCAGTGTGCTCGCTCTGACTTTGCTTGCGACAGCATGCACTGCCAGCTACAAGGTTGTACAGACCGACGGCCACACCGGCCAACAACCTCTCGACGGGGCCGCGTCCGTCTACGTCGCGCTTCCGAAAGACGGCTCGTATGGTTCAAAGAACTACGGCGGAAGTGGGCGCATTGTCGCCGGCACCATCGCACGGGAGCTCTCCAGCAAAGCTGCCGGCGTTGAAGTGGGTGAAGAAGCGGAGGGGCGCGATGGTGCATTGAGCTCCGCCAGAAAGGTGGGCGCGCGGTACGCCGTCATCCCGGTGATCACCCATTGGGAACACCGAGCCACGGAGTGGTCTGGGCGCCCGAGTCGCATGTCGATAGACGTTTCTGTCTATGATGCCGCGTCCGAGAAACGCCTCAATTCCCGGTCCCTCACCGCGCGCAGCCGCATTGTGTCGTTCACGCCGACCTCGCCAGAAAGTCTGCTGACCAAACCCATCCGCGACTACGTCAACGCACTGTACGGCCGGACGGCACCGGCCGAGGACTAAGCTGGACCAACTGCACGTCGTCGTGCTAGTTGTCGCCCCGCTTGCCACCGATCACGACGAGGATCGCGATGGCGCCAACGCAGGTGCCGACAATGAAAGACGCGATGGACGCGACGGTGCAAAGCATGTTTACCTCCCATATATGGCGTCAAATGCGTGCGATCGCAGCCGCGCTGCACCGGGTCGAGACGGTCCGGGTCCGGCCCACAGAAACGGCAAAGCCCGCGTAATCTTGCGACTACGCGGGCTTTATTCTGGTCGGGGCGAGAGGATTTGAACCTCCGACCACCTGCACCCCATGCAGGTACGCTACCAGGCTGCGCTACGCCCCGAAAGCACAAGAGTATATCAGAACCCCTGCACGAATGACTAGTGCACGGCACCCGATTTTTAGCGGTGCGATGCGATCTCCTTCAGTTGCGCAAGCAGATGCTGGACTTGCACGAGGTCGCTGCGCAGCGTCGCGACGTCCACCGCGATCAACGGGACGGTGACCAGCGGTTCAGCGGGGGCTGCTGCCACTTCGTCCCCGGCGGCACCCTGCTGACGGCTCTGGTCGAGGCGGTTGCGGGCGCCGTTGATGGTGAAGCCCTGCTCGTAGAGCAGTTCGCGGATCCGGCGGATCAGCAGCACTTCGTGGTGCTGGTAATAGCGCCGGTTACCGCGTCGCTTGACCGGTTTGAGCTGGGTGAATTCCTGCTCCCAATAGCGCAGCACGTGCGGCTTGACGGCACAGAGCTCGCTGACTTCGCCGATGGTGAAGTAGCGCTTGGCAGGAATGGGCGGCAACGTGACGCGCTCGCTCGATTTATCCGACATGCGGTGGACGGACGGTTTTCAGGCCACGCTAACGTGGAGGGGAACGCCGCGCGTCCGGGCGGCGCGCGGAACAGCAGCATACCGATTGGCCGGAATGCCGGCAATCGCTACCAATGCTTATCCGTATTGGCTCTGTGTCGAGCCGCACTCAGACGCGCGGGTCAGAATCGCGTCAGCCGTTGGCGGCGGGCGTCAGGCCGGCGCGCTCCTCGACCAGGCTTTTCAGTTTCTGGCTGGCGTGAAAGGTGACGACGCGGCGGGCGGCGATCGGGATGATCTCGCCCGTCTTCGGATTGCGACCGGGGCGCTGCGGCTTGTCGCGCAACTGGAAGTTGCCGAAGCCGGACAGCTTGACGCTGTCGCCCTGCTCCAACGCTTCGCGGATCACGTCGAAGAAGGCCTCGACCATGTCCTTGGATTCGCGCTTGTTGAGACCGACCTGGTCGAACAGCATTTCGGCAAGCTCGGCCTTGGTCAGGGTGGGCACCTCGGCGACGCGGGCGTCCGGCGTCTCGTCGGCCGGGCCGGCCACTTGCCGCTCGCCGGCCTCGCCCAATGCTGCTGCGGTGATCAGAGTCGCGTGTCGGTCGTTCATGTCTTCAATCCGCCGCCCGGATGCGGGTGCCCGGGCGGCCCAGTCAGGTATCGGGCGACGCCTAGCCGCGCAGACGGGCGCCGAATGCGTCCGTGGCAGCATCGACCATGCAGCGCACGGCGCTATCCACGGTCTCGTCCTGCAAGGTCGCCCCAGTATCTTGCAAGGTCAGGCGGAAGGCAAGGCTTTTCTCGTCGGCGCCGATGGCTGCCGAGGCGGCCTTGGGCCGGAACTCGTCGAACAGCGACAGGGCTTGCAGATAGCGCCCATAGCCCTGTTTTTCGAGCGCGGCGCGCATGGTGTCGAGCAGGTCCTGCACGCGTACCGACTGCTTGACCACCAGCGCCAGGTCGCGCATGGCGGCCGGGAACTTGGAGATCTCGGTGTACGCGGGCAACCCCGCGGCGCGCATGGCATCGAGGTCGAGCTCGAAGACCACGGGGGCCTGGTTCAGCTCGTAGGCCTGCAGCCAGCGCGGATGCAGTTCGCCGATGACGCCGATGGCCTTGCCGTCCAGCAGCACGCGAGCGGCGCGCCCCGGATGCAGCGCCGGGTGCTCGACCGCTTCAAAACGGGCCTGTCGCGGGTGCAGCAACGCTTCCACATCGCCCTTGACGTCGAAGAAGTCGACGGCACGGGACGGCACGCCCCACTGCTCTTCGAACGCGGGTCCGTAGGCGATGCCGGCCACGCGCATCGGCTGATCGTAGCCGGCCACCGTCAGTCCGCCGTCGGCGATGCCGGCATCGCGCCGGAACACGCGGCCGACTTCGAACAGGCGCACGCGCGAGGCCTTGCGGTTGATGTTGTAGCGGACCTTGTCGACCAGACCGCCGATCAGCGTGGAACGCATCACCGCGAGCTGGCTGGCGATCGGGTTCAGCAACCGGATCGGATTGTCATTGCCGGCGAAGTCCTGTTCCCACTTCGGCTCCACGAAGGCAAAGTTGATCACCTCCTGGTAGTCGCGCGCGGCAACGGCGTGACGCAGCGCATGGACCGAGCGGCGGCCTTCGTTGGTCGGCCGCATCTCGCTCTCGGCCACCGGCGSCCGCGCGGGAATCCGCTCGAAGCCGTAGATGCGCGCGACTTCCTCGATCAGGTCTTCCTCGATCTCCAGATCGAAGCGATAGCTGGGCGGCTGGACTTCGAACACCACGCCGTCGGCGCCTTCGGATTGCGAGAACGGCAGGCCAAGGCGCTGGAACACGTCGGCGATCGCGGCCGGTTCCAGCGGGATGCCAAGCACGCGTTCGGCGCGCGCCACGCGCATCCGTACCGGCTGACGTTGCGGCAGGTTGACGATCTGATCGTCCACCGGACCCGCCTTGCCACCGCAGATCTGCAGGATCAGCGCGGTGATGCGCTCGATGTGCTCGACGGTGGTGGCGTAGTCGACGCCGCGCTCGAAGCGGTGCGCCGCGTCGGTCGAGAAGTTGTAGCGGCGCGCGCGGCCCTGGATCGCCTGGGGCCACCAGAATGCGGCTTCGAGGTAGATATTGGTGGTGTCCAGCGTCACGGCGGTGCTGTCGCCGCCCATGATGCCGGCAAGGCTTTCGATTTCCTTGTCGTCGGCGATCACGCCAACGGTCTCGTCGACCGTCACGGTATTGCCGTTCAACAGCTTCAGCTGTTCACCGGCACGGCCCCACCGTACGTCGAGGCCGCCATGGATCTTGTCCAGGTCGAACACGTGCGACGGACGTCCGAGTTCCAGCATCACGTAGTTCGAGATGTCGACCAGCGCCGAGACGCTGCGCTGGCCCGCGCGCGCAAGGCGCTGGACCATCCACGCGGGCGTGGCGGCGCGAGCGTTGACGCCCCGGATCACGCGGCCGGAGAAGCGGCCGCACAGGTCGGGCGACGAGATCCTGACCGGCAGCCGGTCATCGATCTCCACCGGGACCGGGTCCATGGCGGGCAGCGTCAGCGGCGCACCCGTCAGCGCCGCGACTTCGCGCGCGACGCCGTGGATCGACAGGCAGTCGGCCTTGTTCGGGGTCAGCTTGATGACGAAAACCTGATCTTGCAGATCGAGATAGCGGCGGATGTCCTGGCCCACCGGCGCATCGTCCGGCAGGATCATCAGGCCTTCATGGTCTTCGGAAAGCTTCAGTTCGCGCGCCGAGCACAACATGCCGTGGCTTTCGACGCCGCGCAGCTTGCCGACCTTGATTTCGAACGGCTTGCCGTCCGGTTCCGACGGCGGCAGCGCCGCGCCGACCAGTGCGCACGGCACCAGGATGCCGGGCCTGACGTTGGGGGCGCCGCAGACAATCTGCAGCGTCTGGCCGGTACCCGCGTCGACCTGGCAGACATTGAGCCGGTCGGCGTTGGGATGCCGTTCGGTGGCCAGCACGCGGGCCACGACGACCTTGTCGAACGGCGGCGCAACGGGGCCGACTTCCTCGACCTCGAGGCCAGCCATGGTCAGCCGGTGCGACAGGGCGTCGGTCGAGAGATCGGCGGGATTGACGAAGCTGCGAAGCCAGGATTCCGAGAATTGCATGGCGCTACTGATCCGATGGGTATTCGATGATCGGCGCTACCGGATAGCGCCGCAATGGGATGCCGGGATGGTAAGGGCGGCGCGCGCCTCAGGCGAACTGGCGCAGGAAGCGCACGTCGCCCTCGAAGAACAGCCGCAGGTCGTTGATGCCATAGCGCAGCATGGTCAGGCGCTCCAGGCCCGAGCCGAAGGCGAAGCCGATATAGCGCTCCGGGTCCAGGCCCATGTTGCGTAGCACGTTCGGATGCACCTGCCCCGAGCCGGAGATTTCCAGCCAGCGGCCGCTGCCGAATGCCATGTCGATCTCGGCCGACGGCTCCGTGAACGGGAAATATGAAGGGCGGAAACGCACCTGGATATCGTCGCGCTCGAAGAACTTGCGCAGGAAATCGGTATAGACGCCCTTCAGGTCCGCGAAGCTGACGTTCTCGCCGATCCACAGGCCCTCGACCTGGTTGAACATGGGCGAGTGCGTGGCATCGCTGTCGACGCGGTAGGTGCGGCCGGGGCAGATCACCTTGATCGGCGGCATCGGTTGGCCCTTGTACTTCTCCACGTGCATGCGCGCGTAGCGCACCTGCATCGGGCTGGTATGGGTTCGCAACAGCAGCAGCTTGTCGTCGGTGTCGCGGCCGTCGATATAGAAGGTGTCCTGCATCGAACGGGCCGGATGGTTGTCCGGGTTGTTCAATGCGGTGAAGTTCATCCAGTCGGTCTCGATTTCCGGACCGTCGGCCACGTCGAAGCCGATCGAACCGAAGATCTGCTCGACGCGCTCCCAGGTGCGCATCACCGGATGCAGGCTGCCGCGCGCGACCGCGCGGCCGGGCAGCGTCACGTCGATGGCCTCGGCCGCCAGACGCGCGTTCATCAGCGCATCGGCCAGTGCCTGCCGGCGCGCCTGCAGCGCGGCCTCGACCTGCTGCTTGGCCTGGTTGATCCGGGCGCCCTGCTCCTTGCGTGCCTCGGGGTCGAGCTTGCCCAGGCTCTTGAGCAGCTCGGTCAGCGCGCCGGTCTTGCCGAGAAAGCGCGCCTTCTCGTTTTCCAGCGTGGCGTTGTCGTTGGCGGCGGCGAAGGCGGCCTGGGCGTCGGCGACGATTTGATCCGGGTCCAGTGACATGGCGGTGGTCGGCGATGAATGGTGTGGTTCGCGGCGCCGGTGCGGCGATTCCGGATAGCGGGATCGGCACGGCCCAGGGGCTCGCGAAACAAAGGGAAATCGCGAAAGAAAAAAACGGGGCTCTTTCAGGAGCCCCGTCTTCAGCGGCTCCTTGCGGAAGCCGCGATCGACCTTGCGGTCGGTGCTTGCGCCCGGCCGCTTGCGCGGCCGGAACCGGCATCAGGCAACGGCGGCTTTCACCTGGTTGACGATGGCGGCAAAGGCAGGCTTGTCGTGAATCGCCATGTCCGACAGCACCTTGCGGTCCAGTTCAATCGAGGCCTTCTTCAGACCGTTCATGAACACGCTGTAGGTCATGCCATGCTCACGCGTCGCGGCATTGATACGCGCAATCCACAGCGCGCGGAACACGCGCTTCTTGTTGCGGCGATCGCGGTATGCGTACTGGCCAGCACGCATGACCGCCTGCTTGGCGATGCGGTAGACATTATTGCGACGGCCGCGGTAACCCTTGGCAGCGTCGATGACTTTCTTGTGGCGGGCCCGTGCGGTAACCCCACGTTTGACTCGAGGCATGTAACTCTCCTTTCGTTTTCGTCAGGGTTTAGGCGTAAGGCATCATCGCGCGGACGGACTTCAGGTTCGTCTCATGGACGTCCTGGGTGCCACGCAATTGGCGCTTGTTCTTGGTGGTCTTCTTGGTCAGGATGTGACGCTTGAAGGCCTGGCCACGCTTGAACGAACCGTTCGGACGCGCAGTAAAGCGCTTGGAAGCGCTTTTCTTGGTCTTCATCTTCGGCATGAAAAACTCCAGCTCTATGACATGCATGCAGGTGGCCAGCTTGACGCCGACGCTTGCAAGACCCGCATCCACTTGTTGTTGCGCGGCGCCGCTGGCACGGCCCGCGCCGTTTCCGCGCGCCGGGCTTGCGGCATGACGCCGCCGGCCCGCGCGCAAAACACTTACTTCTTCTTCTTGGGCGCCAGCACCATCACCATCTGGCGGCCTTCCATCTTCGGCATCTGCTCGACCTGGGCGTACTCCTCCAGATCGACCTTCAGCCGCTCCAGCATGCGCGCGCCGATTTCCTGGTGGGCCATCTCGCGACCACGGAAACGCAGCGTGATCTTGGCTTTGTCGCCCTCTTCCAGGAATCGCTTCAGGTTGCGCAGCTTGACGTTGTAGTCGCCATCATCCGTGCCAGGGCGGAACTTGACTTCCTTGACCTGGATGATCTTCTGCTTCAGCTTGGCCTCATGGGCGCGCTTGGCTTCCTCGTACTTGAACTTGCCGTAGTCCATGATGCGAACCACGGGCGGAGACGCGTTGGGCGCGATCTCTACCAGATCCAAGTCCTTGTCTTCGGCCAGGCGCAACGCCTCCATGAACTTGACGATGCCCAGCTGCTCATTATCAACCCCTACCAGCCGCACTTCCGATGCGCTGATCTCACGGTTGATGCGATGACCTTTGTCCGTAGCGATGTTCCGTTACCTCAAGAAGAAAAAAACAAGCCGTGCTGATCCCATCAGGCTTTGGTGGCAACGTCGTTTTGCAGACGCTCCACGAACGCGGACACGGGCATCACACCCAGATCCACATTGCCACGGGCACGCACGGCCACTTGATTGGCTTCCCGCTCCTTGTCGCCGACCACAATCAGGTACGGCACCTTCTGAAGCGAGTGCTCGCGGATTTTATACGTAATTTTCTCGTTGCGCAAATCCGCCTTGGCCCTAAACCCTTGTTTTTGCAGCAGTTGCACGACGTTTTCGGCGTATTCGGCCGACGAGTCTGCAATATTCATCACCACGACCTGGTCCGGGGCGAGCCAGGCCGGCAGCGCGCCCGCATGGTTCTCCAGCAGGATGCCCAGGAAGCGCTCGAACGAGCCCAGGATCGCGCGGTGAAGCATCACAGGACGCTTGCGGGAGTTGTCCTCGGCGACGTAATCGGCACCCAGACGCTCCGGCAGCACCATGTCCAACTGCAGCGTGCCGCACTGCCACGAGCGGCCGATGGCATCGCGGATGTGGTACTCGACCTTCGGGCCATAGAAGGCGCCCTCGCCGGGCAGCTCTTCCCAATCGACGCCACAGGCGCGCAGCGCGATGCGAAGCCCTTCCTCGGCGTGATCCCACACCTCGTCCGTGCCGGCGCGCTTTTCCGGGCGTAGCGACAATTTGACGCGCACGTCCTTGAAGCCGAAGTCCTCGTAAACCGAGAACGCCAGCTCGTTGAACGCCTTGGCCTCGGCGACGATCTGCTCTTCCGTGCAGAAGATGTGCGCATCGTCCTGCACGAAACCGCGCACGCGCATCAGGCCATGCAGCGCGCCCGACGGCTCGTTGCGGTGGCAGGCGCCGAATTCCGCCAGCTCGCGATAGGAACGCAGGCCATGGTTGAAGATCTGCACATGTCCGGGGCAGTTCATCGGCTTGATCGCGTAGTCGCGCTTTTCCGACTCCGTGACGAACATGTTCTCCTTGTAGTTCTGCCAGTGACCTGAGCGCTCCCAGAACGTGCGGTCAAGCACCTGCGGCGTGCGCACTTCCTCGTAGCCCGCTTCCGCAAGGCGCTTGCGCAGATACTGCTCCACCGACTGCCAGATCTGCCACCCCTTCGGATGCCAGAACACCATGCCCGGAGCCTCGTCCTGCAGATGGAACAGGTCGAGCAGCTTGCCCAGCTTGCGGTGGTCGCGCTTCTCGGCTTCCTCCAGCATGTGCAGGTAGGCGTCCTGGTCTTCCTTCTTCGCCCACGCCGTGCCATAGATGCGCTGGAGCATCTCGTTGTTGGCGTCGCCGCGCCAGTAGGCGCCCGCGACCTTCATCAGCTTGAAGACCTTCAGCTTGCCCGTGGACGGCACGTGCGGGCCGCGGCACAGGTCGACGAACTCGCCTTCGCGATACAGGCCGATCTCCTCGCCCTGTGGAATCGACGCGATGATCTCGGCCTTGTACTTCTCGCCCATCGACTCGAACAGCTTGACCGCCTCGTCGCGATCCCACACCTCTCGCGTGACCTTCTCGTCCTTCCTGGCCAGTTCGGCCATCTTCTTCTCGATGGCCGCCAGGTCCTCGGGCGTGAAGGGCCGCTTGTAGGCGAAGTCGTAATAGAAGCCGTTGTCGATCACCGGGCCGATCGTGACCTGCGCGTCGGGGTACAGCGACTTGACCGCGTAGGCCAACAGGTGGGCCGTGGAGTGGCGGATCACCTCGAGCCCTTCCGGGTCCTTGTCCGTCACGATGGCAAGCGAAGCGTCCTGCTCGATGCGATAGCTCGTGTCGACCAGCCTGCCGTCGACCTTGCCGGCCAGTGCGGCCTTGGCCAGCCCGGCGCCGATGCTCTGCGCGACCTCGGCGACCGTCACGGGTTGCGGAAACTCGCGGCGGGAACCATCCGGCAGCGTGATTGCGATCATTGTTGCACCTCTTGTTCGAGTCGCCGGCGCCTCGCCCAACACAGCGGGAGTGGCGCGATGGCAGCGGCGGAGAATATCGTGGGATCGGACCACCACGGGGGGTCGCCCGGCAGCTTATCAGGGGGCTGGCAAGCTCAATCGTCCGAAAAGCGGGCGAAAAAAAACGCGGCCAAGGCCGCGTTTTTCTTGATCCAACCCGGGGAACTCGATTTCCGAGCCCCGGGATTCAGGGACGAAGGCGCACCTCGACTACTGTCGCTTGCCAGCGGTAGTAGTTCGCGGTGTCATAACCATGGCGTCTGTCGTTCCTGGTTGGAGGCCGGTCTTGCGACTGGCCGGATTCGGTGTATTTGGGACCCCAAAGCCCCGGCACTGCAATTCGTTGGTAGGCTCGATTGGACTCGAACCAACGACCCCCACCATGTCAAGGTGGTGCTCTAACCAGCTGAGCTACGAGCCTAGCGAAGCCGCAAGTATAGCATCACTTTCTCCGCGCCTGCAACACCCCGGAGACCTCCTCGATCAGGCCCATGGCGCGTTGCAGCTGCGTGGCCTCCGCCACCTCGGCGGTGAAGCTCATGCGGGCCACGCCCTTGCTGCTCAGCGTCTTGACGCCGGTGACGTTGATCTTCTCGCGCGACAGCACTTCGGAGATATCGCGCAGCAGGCCCTGCCGGTCCACCGCCTCGACGTGGATATCGACCGGATACACCGCGTCGCTTTTCTTGCCCCATTCGGTGTGGATCACGCGCTCGGGCGCCCGCGCCGCCAGTTGCTGGAAGGTGTGGCATTGGCGGCGATGGATCGACACGCCGCGCCCGCGCGTGACGAAGCCCACGATATCGTCGGGCGGCGCCGGCTTGCAGCAGCGCGACATCTGCGTCATCAGCGAATCGACGCCCACCACCAGCACGCCGCTCTTGGCGCCGCGCGCCACGCTGGTGGCGCGGCTCTTCTTGGTGACCTGCTCTTCCTCGCTGATCTGCGGCGCGGCCTCGCCCTCGGGATGACGCAGCGCCTGCTCGACATGGCGCAGGCTGAATTCTTCCTTCGCGACCGCCGCGTAAAGTTCGTCGGTAGTCCTGAAGCCCAGCCGCGCGGCCAGCATGTCGAGATTTACCGCGGTCTTGCCCTCGCGCTGCAGCGTCTTGTCGATCAACACGCGGCCCTGCGCGATGGTTTCGGCGGCATCGAGCGCGTTGAACCAGGCCCGCACCTTGGCCCGGGCACGCGTGCTGGCCAGATAACCCAATTCCGGATTGAGCCAGTCGCGCGACGGCCCGCCCTGCTTGACCGCGATGATTTCGACGGTCTGCCCGTTCTTCAGCGGCGTGTTCAGCGGCACCATCGCGCCATCGACGCGCGCGCCACGACAGCGGTGACCGAGATCGGTGTGCAGGTAGTAGGCGAAGTCCAGCGGCGTGGCGCCCTGCGGCAGCGCCAGCACGCGGGCCTGCGGCGTCAGCGTGTAGATATGGTCGTCGATCGCCGCGTGCTTCAACTGCTCCCACGGCGACTCGTCGTGCGCGACGCTGTGGTCGGCATCGTCCTTCCACGCCAGCAGTTGCCGCAGCCACGCGATCTTCTCGTCGTAGCTTTCGTTGGCGGCGAACTGGCCGCCATAGCCCTTGGCGCCGGCCTCCTTGTAGCGCCAGTGGGCCGCCACGCCGTATTCCGCGAAGTGGTGCATCTCCTGCGTGCGGATCTGCACCTCGAAAGCGCGACCGTCGTCGCCGATCACCACCGTATGCAGCGACTTGTAGCCGTTCGCCTTGGGCCGTGAAATATAGTCGTCGAACTCGCGCGGGATAGGCTGCCATACGTGGTGCACGATGCCGAGCACGGCATAGCAGTCCTTGATGTCGTCAACGATCACGCGGAAGGCCCGCACGTCGTAGAGGTCGGCGAAGTCGAGATCCTTGCCGCGCATCTTCTTCCAGATGCTGTAGATGTGCTTCGGCCTGCCGCTGACCTCGGCGCGGATGCCGGCGGCATCGAGTTCCCTCTGCAGGCGTGCAATGGCCTGCGCGATATAGCCTTCGCGCTCGATGCGCTTTTCGTCGAGCAGGCGCGCGATGCGCTTGTAGGTCTCGGGCTGCTCGAAGCGAAAGGCCAGATCCTCCAGCTCCCACTTCAGCTGCCAGATGCCCAGCCGGTTGGCGAGCGGCGCATAGATGTCGAGCGTTTCGCGCGCCAGGCCGGGCAGCGGCTCGGCCTTGGTCTGGGCCAGCCAGCGCAGCGTCTGCAGCCGCGAAGCCAGCCGCACCAGCACCACGCGGATGTCCTGCGCGAAGGCGAGCAGCATCTTGCGCAACGCTTCGACCTGCTGCTGCCTTGCCTCGATCTCGCTGCGCGTTGTCTGTGGGGCATCGTTGCGGCCACCGGCAATGGCGCCGATGCGCAGCAACTGCCGCACGTCCTTGACCAGGCGGGCCACTTCGTCGCCGAAGCGCTCATCGATTCCGGCCTCGGTGTCCGGCACGAAGGCCGCCACCGGAAACAGGCAGGCGGCGGCCCGCGCGGCCTCGTCGACGCGCAGGCCATCGAGGATGCGCAGCATGCCCTGCGCATGCGACAGCACGGTTTCACCGGTCGGCAGCGTGCTGCCCTTGCCATGCTCGGTGGCATAGGCCAACGCACGCTCGACCAGATCCGTGTCGCCAGCGCCGATCGTCTGCGCGCCGGCGTCGCTCGGCCTCACCATCTCACCGCACTCCCCTGCGACGACATTGCCACGTCATGCCCCCCCCGCGCTTAACGCAGCGCGGCGGTGACGACCACCTCGATCAGGTATTTGGGATTCGCAAGACGGGCCTCGACCGTGGCGGGCGGCGGCGTGTTGCCCTGCGCGACCCACGCGTCCCAGACCTCGTTCATCGCGCCGATCAGGCCGATATCCGCAAGGAAGATCTGGCACGACAGGATGCGCGTCTTGTCGCTGCCGGCCTCGGCCAGCAGACGGTCGATATGGCCGAGCACCTCGCGTGTCTGGCCCTTGATGTCGGCGTCGGGATCGACCTCGGGGACTTGCCCGGCAAGATAGACGACGCCGTTGTAGATGGCGTACTCGGAAAGGCGTGCGCCCACATGGGCGCGTTGCAATGCGGTCGTGCTCATACTGTGTCGATGCAGCGTGCGCTGCCCTGAATCGTTATGCGCGGCCTCGTGCGCGGCCGCGGAATCAAACATGGCGCGGTCAGGCCGCGCCGGCGAAGAAATCGCGCGCGATGGCCACCTGCGCAGGGTCGACGAACGTCGGCGCATGGCCGACGTCCGGCACTTCCACCGATCGCACGTGCTTGCCGCGCTCGACCATCTCGGCCACCGTTTCCCGCGTCAACAGGTCGGACTGCGCGCCGCGCACCACCAGCACCGGTGCCTCGATCGACTCGAACAGCCGCCACATCGTCGACTCGCCAGCGGCCACCATTTCCGAGGTGGCGGCGCGGAACGGTACCGCCAGTTGCGGATCGTAGTGCAGGCCCCACTCCAGGCCCTCCTCGCCCTGGACGGGCTTGAGGATGGGGCCGTTCAGCTCGCGCCATTGATCGGGCGTATGGCGGCCAAAGGAGGCGGCAATGGTCTGCAGGTAGGCGAGGCCCTCTTCGAAGGTCTTGAAACGCACGGGCAGGCCAAGATAGGCGCCGATGCGCTCGACCGCCGAGGCCGCGATGCGCGGCCCCACATCGTTCAGCAACAGCTTGCGTACGGGCGTGTTGCGCAGGCCGGCGAGACTCATGCCGATCAGGCCGCCCATCGACGTGCCGAACCAGTCCACCTGCTCGACGCCCAGCCGGGCGATCAGCGTGACCATGTCGGAGACGTATTGCGGCACCACGTAGCTGCGCGGATCGGCAAGCCAGTCGGAGCGGCCGCGCCCCACCACGTCGGGACAGATCACACGGTAGTCGCCGCACAGCGCCCGCGCCACCGTGTCGAAATCGCGGCCGGTGCGGGTCAGGCCATGCACGCACATCAGCACGCGCGGATTGGCCGGGTCACCCCATTCGTGATAGGCCATGCGGTGCAAACCCGCCGGGCTGATGCACTGGACGAACCCGAGACGCGGACTGGCTGACATCTTGACTCCCCTGCGATGCGGGACGCCGCGGCGGCGGCGCCGGATGGGTAAAGCCGAATTGTACGCCCCGGCGCTACAATGCGACAAAACCGACCTGCCCGGCCTCGGGCGCACGATGCCGACGCCGTTGGCGCCAGCGATGCGGCGCCCGATGCGGCTCCCGATGCGGCGCCATATCGGGCGGGTCTTCGAGCGGTGCGCGCGGGCGGGTCGCCGCGCCGCCGTCCCCTATTTCTCACGATGGAGGCAACCATGCTGAAGGGCAAGACGGCGCTGGTCACCGGCTCGACCAGTGGTATCGGTCTGGGCATCGCACAGGCACTCGCCGCGCAGGGCGCGAACCTGATCGTCAACGGCTTTGGCGACGCCGAGGGCGCGCAGCGGCAGATCGGGCAGGCCGGTACCGGCATCCGGGTTGGCTACCATGGCGCCGACATGAGCCGCGCCAGCGAGATCGAGGACATGATGCGCTACGCCGACAGCGAGTTCGGCGGCGTGGACATCCTGGTCAACAACGCCGGCATTCAGCATGTCGCCAATATCGAGGACTTTCCGGTCGAGCGCTGGGACGCGATCATCGCGATCAACCTGACGTCGGCGTTCCACACTACAAGGCTCGCGCTGCCGGGCATGAAGCGCAAGGACTGGGGCCGCATCATCAATATCGCGTCGGCGCACGGCCTGGTCGGCTCGGCGGGCAAGTCGGCCTACGTCGCCGCCAAGCATGGCATCGTCGGACTGACCAAGGTCACGGCGCTGGAAACCGCGCAGACTGGCATTACCGCCAACGCGATCTGCCCCGGGTGGGTGCTGACGCCGCTGGTGCAGAAGCAGGTGGAGGCCCGGGCGGAGCGGGAGGGCATCCCGGTCGAACAGGCCAAGAGCGAACTGGTACTGGAGAAGCAGCCTTCCGGTCAATTCGTCACGCCGGAGGAACTCGGTGCGCTTGCCGTGTTCCTGGCCGGCGACGCGGCGCGCCAGGTGCGCGGGGTGGCGTGGAACATGGACGGCGGCTGGGTCGCGCAATAACGATGAAACGACGTCTTTTTCTCCAACAGCTGGCGGTGAGCGCCGGCGCGCTGCCCTTGCTGACGCTCGGGGTATCGCCGACTGCCCGGGCCGCGGCGGTGAACACCATCGACGTGTACAAGAGTCCGCTGTGCGGTTGCTGCGAGGGCTGGGTCGCGCATCTGCGTGACAACGGCTTCACGGTCAAGGTGCACGACGTCGACGATACCGGCGCGCATCGCGCAAGGCTGGGCATGCCGGAACGCTTCGGCTCCTGCCACACGGGTTCCATTGGCGGCTATGCCATCGAAGGCCATGTACCGGCCGCCGATATCCGCCGCCTGCTTGCCACCCGTCCCAAGGCCGTCGGGCTGGCCGTGCCTGGCATGCCGGTCGGGTCGCCGGGGATGGAACAAGGGCCTCGCGTGGACCCCTATCAGGTATTGCTGGTACGGGAGGATGGCGGCGCATCGGTATTCGCCCGCTATCCAGACGTGAGGCAGCGGCAGGCGAAGGATCGCCCGGGATCGTAAGCCGCTCCGGCGCCGGCTGCCGCCCGCAACGACTATTCCCGGCTGGTCTCGCCGGTCCGGCGTTCCGTGGCGGCGACCGCCGGATTGCCGCCCGGTGGCATCGCCGACAGCCCGCCGAGCGCCGCCTCGATATCGTCATGCAACTGTCCATTGAGCTGCGACACGATATAGCGCAGAACGTCCATCGGACCTTGCCGATACTCCGGCTCAAGCCGCTCCAATGCTTGCCGCACCTGAGGCCACAGTGCATCGAGGTTCCAGCTTGGCGATGACTCCAGCGCATTTCCTTTCCAAGCAGCAATTGACGCAGGATCTCCGCGCGGTAGGGAATCGCGGGGACATTGGCGATGACATTCTCGAGTTGCCGCGTCTCCAGTACAGCCAGCTGGTCGAGGATCCGCCTCCTCGCCTTGCGGTCCAGTTGTCTGGCAACGAGCCTTCGGACCATGCCGGCATGCTGGGAGAGCGTCAGAAATGGCAACGCTGCGTCGATGTCCGGCCGTATTACATCCATGGCACCCGCCCATAGCCAGTCTGTACAGCGAACGAGGCTGGGAACGGCATGACGTCGTGCGGCAAGATGCGCAGCGACACCGGGGCCTGCCCAGGAAGACCAAGGACGACAGGACCGGATGTATCGGCCCTGACGGCCATACCATGGAGCGCCGCATTTCCGGCACTGCCCGAAATGGCGCCGACGGAAGTGCCGGCATCGAAGCAAGCAGAGATGGGGAAGAACCCTGGGGCCGGCGCTACCGGGCGCCCCTCGGGTCAACGGCGCCGAGAAGCGCGCTGGCCTGGTCGCGTTGAGCCTCCGACAGATGTGGCAGCAATTGCCGTAACGCCGCCAACGCAAACTCCCGGGCGCCCTGCTCCAGCGCTTCGAAGGCCTTGCACAGTTCCGGCCACAGCCTTCCCACTTCCAAGGGTGAAGGCCCGATGTTCCGCCCTGCCATGACAGCGATCACGCAACGGACGATTTCGGCACGGTACGGAATCACCGCCCCGACACCCGCATCATCGGTAAGCTGATGGGCGGCCTGGCCCTGCGCGAGCATCGGCAGCCTGGACAGCGCCCACTGCCGGCAGCCGACCAATTCGCGGCGTGCGACGGTAGCGATCAGGTCGGCCTGCTCGGCAAGCCGCAAGCGCCGCAGCATGCGGTCGGCATGCTCGAGTACCAGCGACTCGCCGGCGGGAAACAGCATGTCGGTATTGGTCAGCAACTCCACCAAGGTATCCGCGCAGACCATCGCTGGCTCGTGCCCGGCAACATCGATGAGGGCGCCGAGGCATTCGACCTGCTCCTGGGCGTCGATGTGGGAAATCTGCCATACGAGTTCGGCCAACAGCCTGTCCCGGTACCCGGCCGGCAAGTCGGCCACGAGGCCGAGCACCGCGTCAAAGCAAATCCTCGCGCCGGGTGCCATGAAGGGGGCTGCCAGAATGTCGGCCCTCTCCCGGCCCGACAGCGGCGCGATGGCTTGCCCGAACACCGTCCAGGCATCCTTGTCCGCAACGAAGCGCATGGCGGCCGCGGCGGCCTTGAACGCCGGGACGCGTGCCGATCGTGGCGTCACTGCGTCGACGCGGGCGAGCCAATCGGCGAAGGCAGCATGCGCGCCCGGGGTGCCGCGCTCCACGTCCTTGACGAGGGCATCGGCTTGTTGCCCCAACAATCTTGCCTCTTCGTCGTTATCGGCCGCAGCGGCCCACGAACCGCCAGCGGCAGGCCGTGGCGGGATACGCGCGCGCGCTCCCCTGGCGCCGTCTGGCACTGCGGCGCCGCGCAGCGCTGAAGGCAGGGCCATGATGCGCGGGACGATGGCGCCGAGGGCCGGCGTGGCAGCGTCGCCCACGGTGCGTATGCGGTCGATCAACGCGTTCAGTACCCGAGGCTGGCAGGGCGCCGGCAACAGGGCCGCCTGCGCCGACAGGACGGCAAGGCGGCCTGTCGAGCCTGCCCAACGGCTCGCTGCGACCAGAAGGTTGGCCCGGCGTTGCGTCGCTTCCATCGCCAGGGCATGGCGATCGATGCCATTGAAGCATCGGCGCGATGGACCATCGAGATAGTCGAGTATCTGCCGTACCAGATGGTCGGGAAGCCAGCGGATCGCGGCGGCGGAACCGGACGGGGCCTGGGGCTGTGGCGAGGGAGCGGGCGCCGGGAATCCGGCAGAGATTGGCAGAGGCATGATGGGGTAGGCTTCCGAAGGGCAAACCGGTGAATGGCATCGCTGGACGCGACCTGGGCGGGCGCGGCGACAACGGCTCCCGCGTCGGGGCGGGATGATCGACAGTCACCCTCACCCTCGGCGCCAGGCGCACTTTGTACCGCTTTCGATCACGCCGCTTTTTCCGATGGGCACCACTCTTCCGGTTTTGCGTACAGCAGCCTAGCCCGTCTCGGACGCGCTGCGCCAGGCGCGATCCAGCACCATGCGATAGGAGAAGCGGTCGGCCGGATGCACCGACAACGCCATTTCGATCAGCCGTCCGCCGGCATCGCGATATTGACGGTTGATCCACAGTCCCGCGGTATCGGCCGGCACCTGCAGAAGCTGCGCGATATCGGCCGGCAACGCGGCCGCGTGGATAACCTGTTCGATGCGTGCGATCGCCACGTTGAACTGCTGCTCGATCAGGTGGAACACCGACGCCTCGATATCCTGCTCGGCACCGCGCACGCCGCGGAAATCCGGATGGACCCAGACCTCGTTGTAGCAGATGGGCGCCGCCGCGGCGACGCCCGTGCGCACGCCCCGGATCAGCAGCCAGTGCTGGCCGATGAAGGGATGCAGCGCGGGATCGGCATCCTCGTCGATTTCGCACAGCTGCCGCGACACCACGCGCATGCGCGTGGTCGCCGCATACTGCAGCAGGTCGCCGACCTTGCCCACAGCCAGTTCGTAGCCCTGCCTCGCGCGCGATGCGGTGACGACGGTGCCGATGCGCGGTGTGCGCGTGATCAGGCCCAGCCGCACCAGCCGCTCGATGGCGGCACGCACGGTGTGCCGGCTGGCGCCGAACTGCCTGCACAGTTCCATCTCGGTGGGCAGCTTGCTACCGACGGGATAGGTGCCGTTCTCGATCTCCGTGCGCAGGCTGCGCGCCAGCGCCTGGTAGCGCGGGCCCATGCCGCCGAACGCCTGTGCGCCGCCGCTGTCGGCGTCGCCGTCGACGGGTCCATTACGTTCCATATCTAGCCGGTCCGGTCTGTCCGAATAATGTGGCGTGCAGCATAGCGGCGGGCCTTCGCGCAGGCAAGGGCGGCAGCGGCCAGCGCGCCGCTCGCTAGGCCAGCGCGTCGGTCGATTTCACCTGTGAGCGCAGCACGAATTTCTGGATCTTGCCGGTGGATGTCTTCGGCAATGGGCCGAACACCACGCGCTTGGGCACCTTGAAACGCGCAAGCGCGGTCCTGCAAAAATCGAGCAATTCCGCCTCGCTGGCCTGCGCGCCGGGCTTGAGTTCGACGAAGGCACAAGGCACCTCGCCCCACTTCTGGTCGGGCATGGCCACCACCGCGGCCAGCATGACGGCGGGATGCCGGTGCAGCGCGTCCTCGACCTCGATCGAGCTGATGTTCTCTCCGCCCGAGATGATCACGTCCTTGCTGCGGTCGCGGATCTTGACGTAACCATCCGGATAGACCACCCCGAGATCGCCGGTATGGAACCACCCGCCGGCGAAGGCCTCGGCGGTGGCCGCCGGATTCTTCAGATAGCCCTTCATCACGATATTGCCGCGGAATGCCACCTCGCCGATGGTCTCGCCGTCCCATGGCACCGGCTGCATCGTGGCCGGGTCGATCACGGTCATGGCTTCCTGCAGCGGCCCGGGGACACCCTGGCGACCGATCATGCGCGCCCGCTCCTGCGGCGGCAGGCTGTCCCATTCAGGCTGCGGCGCGCAGATGCCGGCGGGCCCGTAGACCTCGGTCAGGCCGTAGACATGGGTGAGGTCGATGCCGGCCGCTTCGCAGCCTTCGATGATCGCGGCGGGCGGCGCGGCGCCGGCGATCTGGCCCTGGATGCGATGCCCGATGCCGGCACGCATTTCCGGTGGCGCATTGAGCAGCATGCTGTAGACGATCGGGGCACCGCACAGATGGGTAATGCGATGCCGGCGCACGAGGTCGTAGATCACCGCGGGATCGACGCGGCGCAGGCATACGCTGGTGCCGGCCACCAGCGCCATGGTCCACGGAAAGCACCAGCCGTTGCAATGGAACATCGGCAGCGTCCACAGATAGACCGGATGATGCGGCATCTGCCAGTTGATGGCGTTGTCGGCGGCGTTCAGGTAGGCGCCGCGATGGTGGGTGACCACGCCCTTCGGATCGCCGGTGGTGCCGGACGTGTAGTTCAGCGCGATCGCATCCCATTCGTCGGCGGGACCGTTCCAGGGCGCCTCCGGATCGCCCTGGTCGAGCAGCGTCTCGTAGTCGAGTTCGCCGATGTCCGCCGTGGCGGTGGCGGCGTCGTCGTCCACGCGGATCAGCAACGGCCGGGGCCCGCGCATGCGGGTCAGCGCATCGTTGACCACGGCCGCATACTCCGGATCGACCAGCAGCACCTTCGCTTGCCCGTGGTCCAGCATGAACGCGATGGCGTCGGCGTCCAGCCTGGTGTTCAGCGTGTTGAGGACCGCGCCGGTCGCCGGCACGCCGTAGTGCGCCTCGAACATCGCTGGCACATTGGGCAGCATCGCCGCGACGGTGTCGCCGCGGCCGATACCGCGTTCGCGCAAGGCGCTGGCAAGGCGGCGGCACCGTGCGAAGACGTCGCGCCAGCGCAGCTGGCGCTCGCCGTGGATCAGCGCGACGCGCTCGGGATAGACCAGCGCGGCGCGCCGCAGAAAGCTCAGCGGCGACAGCGGCACGTAGTTGGCCGGGTTGCGTTCCAGATCGGTGTCGTAAGGACTGGCAGTGGTCATGGATGCTCCGTTCGCGTTGCGTTGTCGCTGCCCGGACCGGCAGCCGCGCCCCAGCATAGCAGGGCCACTGCCAGCGCGGGCACGGTGGCCAGCACCAGATAGGCCAGCCCAAGGCTGCCCGCGCGGTGGGCCAGGTAACCGAAGGCCGGAGGACCGGCCACCACGCCGATGTAGGTAAAGAACAGCGCGCCGCCGGTGGTCGATGCGACCCGACCCGGCCGCGCCAGCCGCGCCACCTCGCCCAGGTAAACGCCGTTCCAGCCGATCGCCGTCGCGCCCAGCGCCGCCGACGCGGCGGCAAGCGCAAACGCGGGCCAATGCGGGCCGAACAATCCGGCCGCCGACAGCGCAACGCCCATCAGCACGGCAAGCGCGACCAGCACACGGCGCGGCGAGCCGGTGCGGTCGGCCAGATGGCCCCACGCGATCCGTCCCACGATGCCGGCGCCTTGCGCGACCGCGTAGATCATGCCCGCCTGCGTCAGCGCGATGCCGATCTCGTCGGTCAGGAAGACCATCAGATAACCGCTGACCGACAGCTGGCAGGCGGAGAACAGGATGGACACGGCCACCAGCGCGCGCATGCGCGGGGAGGACAGCGCATCGGCGAAGGGTGCGGCCATGCCGTGCCGCCGCTGNCCGCCTGCGTGAACGCCTGGGCGGCCGGTACCACGACATCGAACTCAGTACGCAGGCGCTCGGCAAGCGCTGCCACGATCAGGCCCGCCACCGCCAGCGCACCGAGCGCAACCTGCCACGACGCCAACGCCGTGAGCAGCGGCAGCATCACCCCGCCAAGCAGGCCGCCGAGCGGCACGCCGGTCTGCTTGAGCGAGAACACGAAATTCATCCGTTCCGGCGCGGTGGTGCGCGCGAGGATCTGCGAGCTGGCCGGCGTCACGGGGCCATAGCCGAGGCCGATCAAGATGGCCGCGGGCAGCCGCAGGCCCGGCTCACCTGTGGCCAGCATGCCCAGGGCGATCGCCTGCGCCAGCAACGACAGTTGGGAAGTGCGCACCGGCCCCACTCCGCCGACCAGGCTGCCGCCGCACGCGCTGCCGATCATGCCGCCGGCATAGACCACCGCGAGAAACACGCCCACGTCGGACAGCGCGACCCCGGGCATGGCGGGCGCCAGCACCGCGAAGGCCAGCGTGCCGGCGGTGGCCATGACCTGGATCGCCAGCGTGCAAACGAGCGTCATGGCGGCGCGCCGCCGGGTCGCCGGCGCCTGCGCCGCCGCGGTCATGACGCGTGCCGCTTGTCGAATTCCCACACCGACTCGAAGTCCATCAGCGTGTTGAAGCGCGGAAAATCATAGAGGCGATCGCCGATACCGAGCGAGCTGCGGTTGGCCTTCAGATGCGAATACGCATCCTCGAGCGCCTTGCCGGCGGCGAGGAATCCGATGGCGGGATAGATCGCGATCGAGAAGCCCATCTGCTCCAGCGTGTCGGCGGGCAGCACCGGCGTACGTCCGGTCTCCACCACATTGACGAGCAAGGGCAGATCGAAGGTCTTGCCGATCGTTTCCAGTTCCTTCTCCGACTCCGGCGATTCGACGAACAGGATGTCCGCGCCCGCGCGCGCATAGGCCTCGGCGCGGCGCAGCGCCTCGTCCAGTCCCAGCGTGGTGCGCGCGTCGGTGCGCGCCAGGATCAGGAAGTCGCGGCTTTGGCGCGCCTCGACCGCGACCCGGATCTTCTTGACCATGTCTTCGGTCGGGATCACGCGGCGGCCCGGCGTATGTCCGCACTTCTTCGGAAACTCCTGGTCCTCGAGCTGGATGACGCTGGCGCCGGCGCGCTCATAGCCGCGCACGGTATGCGCGACGTTGAGCAGGCCGCCATACCCCGTATCGCCATCGCAGATCACCGGCATCGGCGCGGCCGAGCAGAACGCGCCGACGCGATTGACCATATCGGTGTAGGTCGCCAGCCCGGCATCCGGCAGGCCGAGATACGACGCCACGGTGCCGTAGCCGGTCATGTAGAGGCAGTCGAATCCCATGCGCGCGGCGATTCGCACCGAGATCATGTCGAACACGCCCGGCGCGGCGATCAGCCGCTTGCGCGCCAGCAGATCGCGCATGCCGGGACGCGGGGAAGCGTTGGAGTTGCCGGGTGCCGTCATGCTGCCTCCTTCTCGGGATAGATGCGCAACTGCATGCCGTGCGCCTTGGCAATGCGCGCCTCGAAGGCGCGGATCTCCGGGGTGATGCCGATGCCGCGAAAGCCCCCGCGCACGCACGCGCGATCGACGTCCTTGTAGGCGTCCAGCCAGCCTTGCGGCAGTGGCTGGGCCTGCGGCAACGACAACCATAGCCGGAACAGATGGCGCTTGCGGTCGGGCTCGTCGTAATCCTCGTACTCGGTACGCGAATGCAGCACGATATGGTTGTTGACCAGCTGGATATCTCCCGGCTGCAGCCACATGTGATAGCAGAGGTCCTCGCGCGCCAGCAGCTGGTCGAACAGGTCGAGCGCCTCGATCTGCCGCGGCGTCAGGCGGGGAATATCGGCGAAGGTCTGTTGCGCGCCCTTGATATGGTTGCGGATATGCCGGCAGGCGAAGTGCCCGTCGCGGATGCCGAAGATCGGCGCGCTGTAGTACGGCTCCTCCTCCGGCGCCTCTTCTCCCTGCCGGCTGAAGATCATCGGCGCATACAGCTCGGCCACCAGGTCGGGACGCAGGCGGACCATCTCGTTATGCGCGGCGATCGAACTGGAAATCAGGCTGGAACCGCCGCTCCTGGCGGTGCGCACGCAGAACAGCCCCACCATGTCGCTGCCGTCGGCATGGAAATCGAGTCCGGAACGCGTGTTGTAGCCGCGGCCGGTGCTGGACCGGTAGGTACCGCCGGCATCGCGGACATCGGAAATGAACTGGCTGGCCTTGCCCTGCGGGCGCGGCACGCCGAGTGTCAGGCCGATGCCCCAGAACAGCAACCGGAGTTCGTCGCGGCTCCAGCGATCGACCGGAAAGCCCCGCAGCAGCTTGAAGCCGAAGCCGCGCTGGGTTTCGTTGACCATGCCGACCAGGCGCTCGCGCACCTGCGGGTCGAGCGGGAAATCCTCCACCGACATCCCGAACATGCCCTTGCCCGTTTGAAGGGCGTGGCGCAGCGCCTGCTCCAGCGCGGCGATCTCGGCGTCGCCCAAATGGTGGATCCAGCTGTCGTCCTGTTCGACGTCGCGGCGGCTCCACCCCCCCGCGACGGGCCGGATTGCTTGTGTGGCCGTCATTGTTCTCTCCATGTTGTCGTGGTGCGTCTGGCGTGGGCGTCGGCCCTTGTCGGCCTTGTTGCCCTCGTTGCCCTCGTTGCCCTCGTCGGACTTATTCGGCTTGCAGATTCACTTCCCTGGCGAGGCGCTGCCACAGCAGGAAGTCCTTCTTCACCTCGGCGTTGAACTGGTCGACCGACTGCGCCACCGGCGTGGCGGCCTGCTCGGCGAGGATTTCCTTCATGTCGGGCGCCATCACGACGGCATGCACTTCCTTCTGCATGCGCTCCAGCGCGGCCTTTGGCGTCTTGGCGGGGGCGTACAGGCTGTACGAGGTATAGACCTCGAAGTCCTTCATGCCGGACTCGATCATGGTGGGGACATCGGGCAGTGCCGGCGTGCGTTCCGCCCCGGTTACCGCGATCGGGCGCAGCCGCCCGGAGGTGATGAAGGGCTTGGCGGTCAGCACGCTGGTCACGCCGACGGTGGTGACGCCGCCGACCACGTCGGTCATCAGCGGCGCACCGCCCTTGTAGGCGACGTTGACCATGTCCAGCTTCTGGTGCTGGTTGTACATGGCGCCAACCAGGCGCGTCATGTTCTCGGAACTGCCATAGGAGTACTTGCCGGGGCTGGCCTTGACGTGGCGCGCGAACTCGATGGCATTTTTCACCGGCAGAGTCGATTGCGTCACGAACACCAGCGGCGATTTCGCGACCATCGTCACGCCGATCAGGTCCTCGAAGGTGTCGTAGGGCATCTTCTTGTACAGGATCGGATTGAGCAGATGGGTGTTGACCACCAGCACATAGGTATGACCGTCCGGCGCCGACTTGGCGACCATGTCGGTGCCGATGATGCCGTTGGCGCCCGGTTTGTTCTCGACGACCACGGTCTGCTTCAGTCGCGGGGTCAGCCGCTCGGCCAGCTTGCGCGCGACGATGTCGGTGCCGCCGCCGGCCGAGTACGGCACCACGATCCTGACGGTCTTGTCGGGAAATTCGGCATATGCGACGGCCGGTACGGCAAGGACCGCGGCGGGCAGCCAAACGGCGAGCGTGGCAATGCGGGGGCGGCGTGGTTGATGGACAGCCATGCTTGTCTCCTCTCGTCTGAGGGGGTGGAAATTGTCCGGTTGAGCCGGATCGGAACCACTGCTTGTCCTATTCGTTTATTTGTACGGACAAATCATGAGACACAGCATAGCCGCGGTGGCGGGGACAGGCAAGGGCGGAGGTGGTGGTTGTTTACCCTGACGTGGGCAACGGTGATGCGAGGACCGCCGTGAAATGGTCTCTACCGACGCACTTGGGCGCGCAAGAGCGCTCCGGACAAAAGGACAAAAGCGCCGTCGTCCCCGCCCAGGCGGGGACCCAGTGGCTTTCCGAGACACTGGATTCCGGCTTTCGCCGGAACGACGCGATGGCGGTGATGGGTGCCGCTTACAGCAACGGCACGCCAGTCTTCCCTTGCACTTCCTCGCGCGTCACGCCCGGTGCCGTTTCCACCAGCTTCAGGCCCTGCGGCGTGACATCGAGCACCGCCAGGTCGGTGATGATGCGGTCGACCACGCCCACGCCGGTCAGCGGCAGCGTGCAGGCTTCGAGGATCTTCAGGTCTTCGGAGCCATCCTTTTTCTTGGCGGTATGTTCCATCAGCACCACCACGCGGCCCACGCCGGCCACGAGGTCCATCGCGCCGCCCATGCCCTTGACCATCTTGCCCGGGATCATCCAGTTGGCAAGGTCGCCCTTCTGGCTGACCTGCATCGCGCCGAGAATCGCCAGGTTGATATGGCCGCCGCGGATCATCGCGAAGGAATCGGCTGACGAGAAGATCGACGAGCCCGGCAGCGTGGTGACCGTCTGCTTGCCGGCGTTGATCATGTCGGCGTCCACTTCTTCCTCGGTCGGGAACGGGCCGATGCCGAGCAGGCCGTTCTCCGATTGCAGCCACACCTCCATGCCGGCGGGCACATGGTTGGCCACCAGCGTCGGCAGGCCGATGCCCAGGTTCACATAGAAGCCATCCTGCAGTTCCCGCGCGGCGCGCGCCGCCATTTCATCACGTGTCCATGCCATGATCTGTCTCCTTGCTTGATCGTCAGGCGGCGGCACGCACGGTGCGCTGCTCGATGCGTTTCTCGGGATGGGCGTTCAGCACGATGCGCTGCACGAAGATGCCCGGCGTGTGGATTTCGTCCGGATCGAGTTCGCCGGTCTCGACGATCTGCTCGACCTCCGCGATGGTGACCTTGCCGGCCATCGCGCACATCGGGTTGAAGTTGCGCGCGGTGCGGCGATAGATCAGGTTGCCGGCCTTGTCGGCCTTGTAAGCCTTGACCAGCGCGACATCGGCGGTCAGGGAGCGCTCCATCACATAGGTCTCGCCATCGAATTCGCGGGTTTCCTTGCCCTCCGCGACGATGGTGCCGACGCCGGTCCTGGTGAAGAAGGCCGGAATGCCCGCGCCGCCCGCGCGCAGCTTCTCCGCCAGCGTGCCCTGCGGCGTGAATTCGAGTTCCAGTTCGCCGGCCAGGTACTGGCGCTCGAATTCCTTGTTCTCGCCGACATAGGAGGAAATCATCTTGCTGATCTGGCGCGTGGCCAGCAGCAGCCCCAGGCCGAAGCCGTCGACGCCGGCATTGTTAGAAATGCAGGTGAGCTGCTTCGCGCCGCTATCGCGCAGCGCCGCGATCAGCGCCTCGGGGATGCCGCACAGGCCGAAACCGCCGACCGCGATCGTCTGCCCGTCGCGGACGACGCCGGCAAGCGCCTCGGCGGCACTGGCGTAGACCTTGTTCATCTTGTCTCTCCTTCCTCGGTATGGGATTCCCGCGCTGGCGCCGGCAGGCGCCAGGCCGGGTAACGGCGGGGTTACAATCGCCGGGCCCGCGGCCGGTTGCCGGCCGGCGCGCCTTCGGGCGATAGCGCTCCAAAGGATACGCAAGCACCGCATGCGACGCCAGTACGTATAAATACATAAGGACATGCCCGCCATCGACTACCAGACCGCCTTCCAGCTGGCCCCCGTCGGACTCGTGCTGTCGCGCGAGCGTCGGATCGAGGATTGCAACGACGAGGTGTGCCGGATCTTCGGCACCACGCGGGAAGCGCTGATCGGGCAGTCCTTCCAGGTCCTGTACCCGTCGCCGGACGAGTTCGAACGCACCGGCGCGCGCATCGTGCCGATCATGAACGCGCGCGGGCTCTATTCGGACGAACGCATCATGAAGCGGGCCAATGGGGAGCTGTTCTGGTGCCATGTCACCGGGCGGGCGCTGGACCGGCGGCACTGGAGCTTCGAGGATCTGTCGCAGAAGCGGCCGGTCACGGCACAACTGACGGCGCGTGAGCGGGATATCGCTGCGCAGCTGGTCGAGGGGAAGA
>NZ_VLJN01000035.1 GCF_007829435.1 Cupriavidus gilardii J11 | reverse complement strand
GGGCGGTCACAGCCCCCCAAACACCCTCACCCCTCCCCAACCCGAAACCCCACCTTCAAGGTCACCTGGTAGTGCGCCACCTGGCCATCGACGATATGGCCGCGCGTCTCCACGACCTGGAACCAGTCCATGTTCTTGATGGTTTCCGCCGCCTTGGCGAGCGCGCTGCGGATGGCGGCATCGCAGCCGTCCGGCGAGCTGCCGACAATTTCAACGAGCTTGTAGGTGTGGTTTGTCATCGCGCCTTCTCCATGCGTTGAGGGAATATCGCGCCGTGCCCGCGACCCGGCCACGGCAGTGCCTTTCATCATAGGTAGCGGCCGGGGCTCCCACCAGGGTGATGAACTTGCCACCGGTTAACCGGACTGCTAGCCTTGCGGCCGCCTGTCACTATTTCTTTTCCGAGCCGCGCGACGCCACGCCGTCGCTCGCCGGCCCGGTCGTCACCGAATCGATGGAAGTTCTCACCCACGCGCGCGCATTGGCGCGTGCCGTCCGCCGTATCGCACGGCGTCCACTGCTGCATCTGGCTTGCGCCGCCCTCGCCGCGACGGCGATGACGCCCGCCCCCGCGCTCGCGCGGCTGCTGCCGCGTCCGGCCGAACTCTCCGCGCCCGCACCGCGCGACATGCGTGAATTCGCCGACGGCGCGAGCTACGCGCTGTGCTTCACGCCCGATGGCGCCAGTTGCCAGGCGCTGTTGGTCGAGGCCATCCAGCGCACCCGCCGCAGCCTGCTGGTGCAGGCGTACTCCTTCACCAACAAGACCATTGCGAGGGCCCTGCTCGACGCGCGCAAGCGCGGCGTGGAAGTCCGCGTGATCGTCGACAAGAGCCAAATCTCCGAGCGCTATACCAGCGCGACGTTCCTGCACAACCAGGGCATCGAGGTGCTTGTCGACAAGCGCCCCGCCATCGCCCATAACAAGGTCATGATCTTCGACCACGAAGCCGTATTCACCGGCTCGTTCAACTTCACCAAGTCGGCCGAGGAACGCAATACCGAGAACGGGATCCTGATCCGCGGCGATGCGCAACTGGTGAAGCGCTACGTCGACAACTGGTACACCCGGGAGCGTTTGTCGCTGCCCTATTGAAGACGACGCCGGCGACCGCCTCAATCGTTGTCCTCTTCCGTGCCCCCTGGGGACGAACCGCGACGCTGGCCGCGCGACCCGTAGAGGTCCGTCTCCTCCAGTCCGCGTTCGATATCGCTGGCCGCCTGCCGGCCCACCGGGCGGCTGCCGGTCTGCTGGCTCTGATGCGATTCGTCACGTTCGTGCGGCTGGCGCGGCAGCGGTTCTCCACCGCTCTTTTGCCGGATCGTGCCCGGGTTCTCGCGCGGCTTGCCCGGCAGCGGCCCCTTGGCGTCTTCCTTCGCGACCGTTGTGTTGGTCTGCTCGCGGGTCTTGTCGGTCTGGTCGTTCATCACTCCTCCAGGATCGTGAGGCGCGGCTGCGCCATCGGTTCATCCACATCCACGAAAGGAGGACGCAAGGCTCATACCGGCATGCGCCTCGCATGTGGCGTGCGCCGCAACCGGCGACGTCGGCATCGACCCGCAATGTGTCCAAGTGCCGCTCTGCCTGCCGCTTGCAAAATCTACCGCTCGGATCGCGCACCGATCCCCCGCTTGCCCCCGCGCCGACTCCGGTCGACGGCGCGGGCATTGAAGCCGGAGCTTGGCACGACCATTGCACGCCACGTGATATGCGGCAATGTCGCCGCTGATGGAGACGAGCGATGAATCAGCAACAGCAACCAGGCCAGTCCGGCATGGGCCAATCGGGCACCGACCAGCAATCCCAGCAGTCGCAGCAAGGTTCACGTAGCGGCCAGCAAGGCGGCATGGGCCAGGGCGGCCAATCCGGCATGCAGTCGGGCAACCAGGCCGGCCAGGGCCAAGGTCAGGGCTCGCAGCAACAGCAGCAAAATCCCGGCACGCAGCAGCCCGGCCAGCAAGGGCAGCAGGGCCAGCAGCCGCAACAAAGCCAGACCGGACAGTCCGGGCAACAGGGGCAACAAGGCCAGACCGGCCAGCAGAGCAAGCAAGACCAGTCTCGCTGACATGCCGGCATGAGTCCGCCGGCGCTTGCCGGCAATTCGGCAGCCGCCGTCTTGCGGGCGCCATACGCCACCGGAGCGCAAGCGCTCCGGTGGCCGCTTTATTGGCCGCCGGTTCCGGCGTCCCTGTCCCGCTCTTTCCCTCTTCTCACGCGCATGACAGCGCATACACGCGACTTCTCCTCTTTCGCGATGGCGATGTTGCCGTCGCCGCGCCGACACGCTGTGGTCATTCGCTGACACGGTCGCGCGCCGACTGCCGGGCCGTCGCAGCGCCGCATGCCGACGGTGGCAAACGCGACGCGCCACTACGCTGGAATCGACTGCATTGCCAGATTCGAGGAGCCGCGATGAAACGCAAGCCATCGTCGTTGCGTGCGCTGGCGGAGAAATGGCTGCCCCTGTCCGGGGGCAATCCCCCGCGCGTGACACGCTTCGGGCATACCGCCGCAAGCCGGGTGCCTTACGTCTGCGTGGCCGTGCCGCGCGCCGACGCGCTGCTGTCCATCTTCTTCTTCCGCCACCGCGACGGGAAGTGGTACGTCTTTCCACCGCTGCAATAAAAAAGCAGACGGCCCGCGCCGTCTGCTCATGCCTGCTGCGCGAGGCGATCAAGGGTCAGTTGCCGCCATCGAGGAACTGGCTGCGCATGCCGGTACGCGACCCGAGGGTCGACAGGTCGTGGTAGTGCGTATCGTGGTTCTCCATGCGGCCATCGTAACGCCCGCTCATCGACATCGAATCCGCGCCGGTCGGCGCAAGGTATTGCTGCGTCGGTTGGTTTGCACCCTGCGTGTAGGGATCGAACCGGTCACCGGTACGTGCGCCGCTGGTATACGGATCGCGGGTACCGCCGGCAGCGCTGCCGCCCGACTGGTACTGGGAAGACGGCGCGACACCGCTGCCGGTGCTATCGGCGGGCATGGTGCTCGTCTGTGCAAAGGCCACACCGGCGCCGCCAATCGCCGCGGCAGCCAACAGGGTTTTCAGAAGATTCGATTGCGTCATCGCATTACTCCGGGTTGCGGCCGCGAGAGGAAGGTGCCCGCATCGGCATCGCGGCATCAATTCGCTGATCGCGATTCGCCGGCACTGCACCGTTCGGGCTCCTCCGCGGCAACGGTTGCTCAACAGGCCGCACAGATGGTGTATTGCGCTCGCATGATGCGAGGCACACGGGCTTCCGTGCAGGCCCGGCCTACCGCCGTGATCACGCGAAACGCATGCCAGTTTCGCTGCGGCGCGCCAATCCCGGAGCGTGCCCGGCGTCATGGCGGCTCACGGGCAGCGGCATGCAAGGCAAGCGCCGTCGTACTTTTTACTTCGACGTGAAGGATGTGCATGGCCGGCACCCGCACGCTCACGCCAGGAATCGCAACACCGATGTAGGACGTCGGCCGATGGTTTACGTGCGCCGCATTGCCTATAAGCGAAACACAGGCACCAAAGGACACCACAACATGGCCCCGACCCGCGCAGCGAAAACCACCGCCAGGCCGTCGAAGGCTTCGGCCAAGCGCGCGTCCGCCCCACGCGCCACGCAGGCCACCAAGCCAGCCAGGGCGGCGCAGGCCAAGCCGTCGAAGCCATCGCCCGACGATCCGCTGCATCGCTATCGCACCATGCGGGACTTCGGGACCACGGCCGAGCCCGCCGGCGGAAAGCGCGCCCAAAAGGCCCGTGGCGTCGACAAGCCGCTGTCCTTTGTCGTGCAGAAGCATGCGGCGCGGCGGCTGCATTACGACTTCCGGCTCGAACTCGACGGCACGCTCAAGAGCTGGGCGATTCCCAAGGGCCCAAGCCTTGATCCATCCGATAAACGGATGAGCGTGCACGTCGAAGACCATCCGCTCGAATATGCGAGCTTCGAGGGCATCATCCCGGAGAAGCAGTACGGCGCCGGCACCGTGATCGTCTGGGACCGGGGCACATGGGTGCCGCTGGGCGACCCGCATGCCGGCTATCGCGAAGGCAAGCTGAAGTTCGAGCTGCGCGGGGAGAAGCTGCATGGCGGCTGGACGCTGGTTCGCATGAAGGACCGCGGCGAACGGCAGGAGTCCTGGCTGTTGATCAAGGAGCGCGACGAGGCCGCACGTCCCGCGGCTGAATTCGATATCACGGAGGCGATGCCCGACAGCGTGCTCGGTAGGGGCGGCATGCCGGACGGTGACACAGGCAAACGCGCGGACAGGCGCGCCGGTGGAGATGCGGACGTTGCCAAACCCGCGACCCGCCGCGCGAAGCCGAAGGCGGGGCAGSCGGCCTCGGTTGCGGCGCGCATACCGATGCCGGCCGCGGCACGCCGGGCAGCGTTGCCGCTGACACTGTCGCCGCAACTGGCCACGCTGGTACAGGCGCCGCCCGCCAACCCCGACGAATGGGAGTACGAGGTCAAGTTCGATGGCTACCGGTTGCTTGCCCGAGTGGAGGATGGCGATGTCAGATTGTTCACCCGCAATGGCCACGACTGGACCGCGAAGCTCAAGCGGCTGGCCGCCGAAGTGCGCTCCCTCGGCCTGCCCTCCGCGTGGCTCGATGGCGAGATCGTGGTGGTCGGCAAGGATGGCGGCACTGATTTCCAGGCGCTGCAGAACGCCTTCGACAGCGAGCGCACCGATGCGATCCAGTACTTCGTCTTCGATCTGCCGTACTACGACGGCCACGACCTTAGGAAGGTGCCCATGGTGGAGCGGCGCGCGCTGTTGCGGCGACTGTTCGAGGAACACAACGTCTCGGCGCAGTTGCGGTTCAGCGAGAGCTTCGAGGCAGGGCCGGACGAAATCCTGAGCGCGGCCTGCCGCCTGCGGCTGGAGGGACTGATCGGCAAGCGGCTCGACTCGCCCTATGTCTCGTCGCGCTCGCAAAGCTGGATCAAGCTCAAATGCAGCGAGCGGCAGGAGTTCGTCATCGGCGGATTCACCGATCCGCAGGGCACCCGCAGCGAACTGGGCGCGCTGCTGCTTGGCATCCATGACGAGAACGGCCGGCTGGTGTATGCGGGCAAGGTCGGGACGGGCTTTGACGAATCCACGCTCACTACGGTGCGGCAGCGTCTCGACGCACTGCGCACCGACACCTCGCCGTTCGAACGCGTACCCGCCGCCGCGGGCAAGCTGAAGGCGAACTGGGTCAAGCCGAAGGCGATTGCAGAGGTCTCGTTCGGTTCATGGACCCGTGACGGACTGGTGCGCCACGCGGTATTCCATGGCCTGCGCGAGGACAAGAGCCCGACCGCGATCGGCAAGGAACGCGCGATCGCGCCACCCGGCGGCGCCGCCAAGCCAGGCCGCGCAAAGCGTGCCCCGGCGAACGCCGCCCACGCCGGTGGCAAGGGCAACTCAGGCAAGGAAGCCGTCCGCATCAGCCATGCCGACCGCGTCATCGATCCGTCCACCGGCGCCACCAAGGGCGACCTGGTGCGCTACTACGAGGCCGTCGCGCCGCGCATGATCAAGGAACTGCGCGGCCGGCCGCTCGCCGTGCTGCGCGGCCCGTCCGGCATCGGCGGCGAACTGTTCTTCCAGAAGCATGCGGAAACGTTCCGCATCGCCGGGGTGAACCGGCTCGATCCCGCCCTGTGGCCCGGGCACCCGCCGATGATCGAAGTGGCCAACGAAACCGGCATCGTCGCCGCGGCCCAGCTCAACGTCATCGAGTTCCATACCTGGAACGCCGACAAGCGGTATATCGACAAGCCCGACCGCGTCATCTTTGATCTGGACCCGGGCGAGGGCGTGCCATGGGACCAGGTGAAAGAGGCCGCGGCGCTGGTCAAGGGCCTGCTCGACGAACTGGAACTGGTGGCCTTCCTGAAGACCAGCGGCGGCAAGGGCCTGCACGTGGTGGTGCCGGTCACCCGGCGGCTGGGCTGGGACCCGGTCAAGGATTTCGCCGAAAGCCTGGTGGTCCATATGGCGCGGACGATTCCCCAACGCTTCGTTTCCAAGAGCGGTCCGCGCAACCGGGTCGGTAAGATTTTCATCGACTATCTGCGCAACGGCCGCGGGGCCACCACCGTGGCGGCCTTCTCCGCGCGAGCCCGGCCGGGCCTGGGTGTGTCGATTCCGGTCACCTGGCAGGAATTACCATCGCTCAAGGGCGGCGACCAGTGGAATATCGCCAGCGCTCCGACCCGCCTGGAACAGACCGCGCACGCCGATCCCTGGGCCGGTTACGACGATGTCAGGCAGACGCTGACGGCCGCCATCCGCCGTCTCGGGGGCGAATGACGGCGCCCGCCGCTTCCGACGCCGACCTCTGCCGAGCGCCCGGAACGCCACGTCACCAGCGCGCGTGTCCGGGCGCGGCATGGTTTTTGCCACACACCCCCCATACGCCTCTCATCGGAGGCGGTCGTATCCATTGGCGAGAACCATCATGCAAGTCGATTCCACTGCACGCAAAGCCGCCTGTCGCCTGCTGTTCGCCATCACCGCGGCCATGGCTGCAGCCTCCGCGCATAGCCGGCTGCCGCCGCTGACACCCGAGCAGCAGCAGGCCACTGACGCCCGCAAGGCAAAGGAGGCGGAAGTCGCCAAACAGCAGGCAGAAGCGCTGGCACGGGTCCAGGACCAGATCGCGGCACGCTTCGGTTCCGGTGCGCAGCCCACCGGCCCGACCCCGCCCTCCAAGGTGTCGCAGAAGGCGGCGGAAGTCAGCCCGACCGGTCCGCATGGCGGCACGGCCCCGAGCGCCGAAGCCCACTCGGGCGAGGCACAACGACGCTGATAACAACAAGCCGGTCCGCACCTCCGGCGCAACGGCGCTCGGCGCGGCTGGCAAGAGCTACATGCCTTGGAGAGCTAGATTGGTAAATTTTACAATCGGGGACATTCGCCTGGCGTCCCGTATGCCGGTTCGCCATCCCGCGGCATCCGCCCCAGCGGCGATGCTCTCTCACCGCGCGAGGCCGGCATGACCGCGTCCGACTCCCGCACACAAGCTGGCCCGTCCCAGCCGCTGGTCCTCGTGGTCGACGACAACGAGGGCTCCCGCTACATCAAGAGCCGGATCCTGCGACGGGCCGACTATGCCGTGCTGGAGGCTTCCACCGGCGAGACCGCGCTCGGGCTGGTGCGACGCTATTCGCCCGACCTCGTGCTGCTCGATGTCAAACTTCCGGACATCAGCGGCATCGACGTGTGCCGCATCATCAAGGACGATCCGCAGAGTTGCCGGACCTTGATCCTGCATACCTCCAATTCCGCGTCCGATCCCCGCTTCCGCGTCGAGGCGCTGAACCATGGCGCCGACAGCTACCTGGTGGAGCCGGTGGAGC
Source organism: Cupriavidus gilardii J11 (assembly GCF_007829435.1). Classification (GTDB taxonomy): domain Bacteria; phylum Pseudomonadota; class Gammaproteobacteria; order Burkholderiales; family Burkholderiaceae; genus Cupriavidus; species Cupriavidus gilardii_D. The sequence goes on along the minus strand of NZ_VLJN01000035.1, from coordinate 20,504 downwards.
CGGAGGAGCTGGTGTCCAGCGTCAAGGCACTGCTGCGCCTGCGGCGCGCGGAAGAGGCCTACCATCGCACATCGCAGGCGCTGCGCGACAACGAGTTCCTGTTCCGGCAGCTGGCCGAGAACCTGTCCGACGTGCTGTGGATTTTCGATCCGCGCGAGCGCCGGTTCCTGTTCGTCGGGCCAGCCTTCGCCACGTTGACCGGACGTCCCGTCGAAACGCTCAACGAAAGCGGACGCGGCTGCTTCGAGTGGATCGCGCCCGGCGACCGCGCCCGCTGCGAGGCCGCGTTCGAGCAGGTTCTGCGCGACGGCCATATGGATCTCGAATTCCAGCTGATCCATACCGATGGCCAGCCGCGCGACCTCCGTGCGCGCGCCTTCCCGGTAACCAACGCCGCGGGCGAGTTCTACCGGGTCGTCGGTGTATGCGAGGACATCACGCAGCAAAAGCGCGCCGAGAAGATGCTGCGCGAGGAAGAGCGCCGCAAGGACGATTTCCTCGCCATGCTTGTCCATGAGTTGCGCAACCCGCTCGCGCCGATGCGCAGCGCGGCCGATCTGCTGATGCATTGCGCGCCATCGCGCGAGGATAATTTCAAGGCCCGCGACATCATCGCCCGCCAGCTCTATCACCTCACGCGGCTGGTCGACGATCTGCTCGACATCTCCCGGTTCACCCGCGGCACCATCACGCTGCGCAACGATCTGGTGGAGTTGCGGGCCGCGCTGAACACGGCCGTGGAGACGGTGCGGCCCCTGATCGAATCGCGCGGGCATCATCTGCGCCTGTCGGTCCCGGAAGGGCCGATGCCGGTGCGCGGTGACCTGGTCCGGCTGACGCAGATCTTCGGCAACCTGCTCAACAACGCCGCCAAGTACACGCCGCCCGACGGCCTGCTGGCAATCGAGGCGCACGCCGATGAAGGGACGGTCACCATCAAGATCACCGACAACGGCGCCGGTCTGACCCCGGAACGCCTGCAGGGGCTGCGTGAAGCGTTCGAGGGCGTCAGCGCGGACGGCAACATCGCGATCAACGGCGGCAATGGCCCCGGCATCGGCCTGTCGCTGGTGCACCGGCTGGTGGCGCTGCATGGCGGCCGGCTGTCGGTGCAGAGCAACGGACCCGGCCATGGCAGCAGCTTCATCGTGCAGCTGCCGATGCAGCCATGGCGAAGCTGGCAGCCCACGCTGACCGGCCGGCAGGCGCCTGCTGGACGTCCACGCACGGTGATGGTGGTCGACGACAACGTCGACGCGCTCGAAGCGATGGCCATGACGCTGGAAGCCCTGGGCCATACCGTCATCACCGCGCTCGACGGCGCAGCGGCAATCGTACGCGCGGTCAAATACAAGCCGGAACTGGTGCTGCTCGACCTGGGCATGCCAGGCATGGACGGCTTCGAGATCGCCCAGCGGCTGCGCGCCATTCCGGAGCTGCAGGGAATGAAGGTGGTCGCACTGACCGGTTATGGCCAACCAGGCGACCGCCGGCGTACCAGCGCCGCCGGCTTCGACCATCACCTGACCAAGCCAGTCGACCTCGAGGTGCTGTCGCGCCTGCTGGACGACCGCCCCGATGGCACCGCGCCGGCCGGCGACGGCACCGAGGGCGCGGCGCCACCAGCGCCCGGCGCGCCGCTGTCCCCGCCGGCCGCCGGCACACAGGAGACGCATATGCACACGACACCGGAACCCGATCACACACCCGACACACCGCAGCCGCCCACCGTGCCCGAGCCCGAGGTGCCGGATATCGATCCGCACGAGCCGGTCATGGACCCGCCGCCGGGCGATATCCCGCCTCCCCCGCCGCAGCGGGCCTGAACGGGGCCATCGCGCCCATCGCCGGCACAGGAGCCGCTTCATGCCCCGCATCATCTGGAAGGGCGCCATCTCTTTCGGGCTGGTCAACATCCCGGTCGTGCTAAAGGCCGCCGCGCGCGACAACGCGCTGGACTTCGACTGGCTCGATGACCGCGACATGGCGCCCGTGGGTTATCAGCGCATCAACAAGCGCACTGGCAAGCCGGTGGACAAGGACCATATCGTCAAGGGCTACCAGTACGAGAAGGGCGAGTACGTGCTGATGTCGCCGGAAGACTTCCGGCAGGCCAATGTCGAAGCGACGCAGACGGTGGACATCGTCAGTTTCGTCAAGGCCGACCAGATTCCGCCGTACTACTTCGAAACGCCGTACTACCTGGAGCCCGACCGCCGCGGCGAAAAGGGCTACGCGCTGCTGCGCGAGACGCTGCGCCGTACCGGTCGCGCGGCGCTGGCGCTGGTGGTGATCCACAACCGGCAGCATCTGGCCGCGCTGCTGGTCACCGGCGACGCGCTGATCCTCAATACCATGCGCTGGGCCGAGGAAGTACTGCCCATGGACGACCTGCGCCTGCCCAAGTCCAGCGGCAAGCAGGACAAGGTCAGCGCACGCGAAATCGAGATGGCCGAGCGGCTGGTCGAGGACATGCAGGAGGACTGGTCCCCGGAGACCTATCGCGATACCTATCGCGAGGACCTGATGGAACGGATCGAGTCCAAGATCGCCGCGGGCAATACGCACCTGCTGACGCCCGCCGAAGAGGGCGCGCAGGAGCCGCGCCGCAGCGCCGATGTGATCGACATGATGGCCCTGCTGCGCGAGAGCATCAAACGGCGGGGCGGTAAGGGCTCCGCCGACGACGACACCGCGGGTGGGGACGAAGGCGACACGGCGGAAGAGGTCGAGCCGAAGCGGCCCGCTCGCAAGACGGCACGCAAGACGGCCGGCAAGACCGCCAGCAAGCGGACCAGCGCGAAGACGACGCGCGGGTCGTCCAAGACAATGGCCAAGGCATCGGGAAAGGAATCCGGGGAGAAGCGCAAGCGGGCTTGAGGCGGCTGCTATTGTGCTGCTGTTACGGCCCTCTCCCCCACATCACCCATCCCCCCACCTCAAGCCCAAGGATCGTACGAATCCTCCTTCCAATACGGCGACGTCCCGTAGTACTGGTGGATGCTCGTCGCCCACTGCGGATCGGCCATCGCGGGCCAGTGATCCTTGTCGAAGCCAGGCGCGGCCTTCAGCTTTTCCTTGTCCACGCCGAGCACGAAGCACTTGCGTCGCGTGTCAAGCGTCAACGCCGACCACGGCACCGCGAACAGCTTCTCGCCAATGCCAAGAAAGCCGCCGAACGACAGCACCGCATAGGCGACACGGCCACCCTGCACGTCCAGCATGATGTGGTCGATGGTGCCAAGGTCTTCGCCGGCCGGGCCGATCACCGGATTGCCTTCCAGCGTATCGGCCGCCATGACGAATGGGCCCGGACCGGCGGCATTGCTGCCATCGACATCGCCGACGATGGCGGCGCCCTGGGGCGCACCGCGGGGATCTCTATCAAGTGGATTCATGGATCGCTCCTTGTTTGGAAACGAGGGAATGAAGAGGCGAACCGGTCGTCGCGGCACGGCCGCGCCTGTGGTTCAAGGCCGGCTCACTGGCACCGGCGGGGTCAGCGGGTCGAAGTCGACCCAGCGGCCCTGCGCGCGCTCGATATCCTTGGCGCCCGCCGCGCGCAACACTTCGGCCGCCGTGTCGCGCGTCTGCGCTTCCACATGCACCGCCAGCAGCACGCCGGCATCGCGCTCGGTCTTGACCTCCGGGCGGCCGGGGGGCGCGCCGGGGACGCGGTCGGGATCGCGCGTCATGGCCAGCGCGCCGACCAGCGAGCCAAGATAGGCGCCAAGTCCCGTCGCGAGCGCCAGCACCAGCACCGACGCCTGCATGATGGCCAGCGCCACCGCGCCGATCACCGCGCCCACGATCGCGCCGATGACAATGCCCCGACCGGCTCCGCCACCCGCCTTGCGCGCACCGGCGTCCACATCGACATCACCGCCGATCGGGAACCGCCCGTGCTGCCCCGGTGGATTGACGAAAAACAGCGTGACGTCCTCCTCGGCGAAACCGCGCGAGAACAGTTGCCCCGCTGCCGCTTCGGCGTCCGCGAAGGTGTCGAAGCGTCCGGCAATGATCAGTGACATGCTCACTTCCTCCTTTGCGTCAGATGGCGCCGCGGCAATGCATGACGGCCCTGCGAAGTTGCAACGCAGGAGGTAATGCAAAGGACGGGCCAGAGGTCAATCGGGAGGAAGCGGGAAGAGGACGTCGCGTCAGGACCGACCGGAAGCGGTCCGGCCGCGCGCGGCGTTGCACATTGTTCAGAAGACGTAAAAAGTACGCGAGCGTTGCCATGCAAGCGTCACGCCCGTGAAGTTGCTCACGGATCCACTGCGGGATCCACCGCGGGATCGATCGCGCGGATCCACGAGGGCACGGCGTCTACGCCGCCGATCGCTGGCGGAAGAAATCGACCGACAGGCAAACCCCGTCGATGCCGCATGGCTGCGCGTTGAAGCTGGCGCCCAGCAGTTCGCCAAGGCGGCGCGACAGCAATAGCGCGGAACTGTGGCGCGCGGGTGCCGCGCCGCTACGCGTGTATTCCCGGCGGAAGAAGTCGCTCAGCACAGCCACGCGTTCGCGTGCGCGTTCGGCACAGGCCCGGCTTTCGGTCAGCGTGAGCCGGACCCGGTCCGGCAGCGTCTGCAGTTGCGCCTGCAAGGTGTCGCCATTGCGCGCCTGTCGCAGGCAATGCAGCAGGAGATGGCGCACCATCGGCTCCAGCCACCTCCGATCGGCCACAACCATGGCGTCCGACGCGCCGGCGTCGGGCTCCGCGGGCGTGACGGCCACGTCGGCCAGCTTCACCTGCCGTGCCTCCGCGCCCGGCCGCAGTGCGCCGATGGCCTCGTTCAGGACGTCGGCCAGATCGGCCTGCTGCCAGTCCGGCGGGCTTTGGTCCGCCAGCAGGCGGACCGATTCTTCCAGATGCTGGATCAGCCCGATCTGCTGCTGCATGGCGGTATGCAGGCCGGTCAGCGCCCGCTGCGCAGGCGGCGGCGGTGCATCCAGCGTTTGGTCCAGCACATAGGCCCAGCTCTGGATGCCATTGAGCGCCGAGCGAAGATCGTGCGAAATCTGGTCGATCAGCGTGGCCACTTCGGTGGCCAACTCGCCCTCTTGTGGCAAACCGCTCCCGGCGCTGGCGGCGTGCGGATTCCTATCGTCGGCGGAACGGTTGGTATTCGGGCGATCGGACATGGGCGCGTTGCCGTTGTTCTGCCCGGATTGCTCGTGGGCAGATGTATTGCTTTCGAGACGAAGCATAGTTTGGGCCAGATCGCTCTGGCCTGGCTGCTCCGGCACGTCGGCATGCGACGGCGGCACGCGCGCATCCTCGGGCGCGCCCTGGAGAAAGGTGGTGGGATTGGCGGACAAGTTCAAAGCCGGTACCGTACGTCAGGGGACATCAGTTCGGCGCCGTCGGCCTATCATGCGCGGAGGCGGCGCCCGAACTCTTGAACGATTCGGGCAGCTTGCCGCCGGCCGCATATTCCTCGAGCCGGTTGTATAGAGTCTTCAAGCTGATGCCCAAAATTTCAGCCGCGTGCTTCTTCACGCCGGCGCATTGCTCCAGCGTGGCGAAGATCAGCTCGCGGTCGGCGTCGGCGAGCGACATGCCAACCGGCACCGTCACGATGGCGGTGGCCGGCACCTGCGAAGCCGCGGCCTGCAACGGCACCGGCGACTCGGCGATGATATCGTCCTCGGCCATGATGAAGGCGCGCTGCACGAAATTGCGCAGCTCGCGCACGTTGCCCGGCCAGGAATGCAGCCGCAGATTGGTCAGCACGTCCGGCCCGAAGGCGCGCTGCGTGCCATGCTCCGCATTGAGCTGGTCGAGGAAGGCATTGGCGAGCTGCACCACATCGTCGCCGCGCGTGCGCAGCGGCGGCAGTTCGATCGGGAACACGTTCAGGCGGTGATACAGGTCGGCCCGCAGCTTGCCCTCGGCAACCGCTTCCTCCGGGTTGCGGTTGGTCGCGGCCACCACGCGCACGTCGGCGCGCAACTCGCGGTTGGTACCGACCCGCATGAAAGTGCCGGCTTCCAGCACCCGCAGCAGCTTGACCTGCAGCTCGATCGGCATCTCGGTGATTTCGTCGAGGAACAGCGTGCCGCCCGCCGCACGTTCGAAATAACCCTTGTGCTGGCGCTCGGCACCGGTGAAGCTGCCGCGCTCGTGGCCGAACATCTCCGATTCGATCAGGTTGGGCGAGATCGCGCCGCAGTTGACGGCCAGGAACGGTTGCCGGCGCCGCGGCGACAGTTCGTGCACGGTCTGGGCCGCCAGTTCCTTGCCTGTGCCGCTTTCGCCGACCAGCAGCACCGTGGCCTCGGTCGCGGCGACCTTGCCGATCTGGTCATAGACGGCTTGCATGGCCTCCGAACTGCCGAGGAGGCGGCCGAAGCGGCCGTAACGGCGCAGTTCTCCGCGCAGCGACCGCACTTCGGCCTTCAGGTCGCCCGTGGTGGCGATACGCTTGAGCACCGTGCGAAGCCGCGCCACATTGATCGGCTTGACCAGGTAATCGGTGGCGCCCAGGCGCAGCGCCTCGACCGCGCTTTCCACGCTGGCATAGCCGGTCATCAGGATGATGTCGACGCCGGCCGAACCCACTTCGTTGAACAGGTCCTTGCCATCGCCGTCGGGCAGCTTCAGGTCGGCCAGCACGGCGTCGGGCATCTGCCAGCCGATCTGCAGGCAGGCCTCCCGCAGATCGCCTGCGGTGGCGGCGGTGAAGCCCTCAGCCGCGGCGATCTCGGCCAGTGCAGCACAGGTGTTCTCGTCGTCGTCGACGATCAGAATGTGTGGCATGGGCGTGAATGGATGCCGATCCTGATGGGACCGGAAAGGTGGTAACGACCGGCGCCACGCGCAAAACTTACCATCGTGGCAAAGCGGGCCTGGATGAGACTGCATTCTATGCAATGCCCGGGCATCACCATACCCGTGTCCGTCTGACACGCCCCTTCCGGGCCCGCTTTCTTGTCGGACAAAATCCTGTAGTGGCGCCGCGCCGCAGACGCTAGCATTGCGAATGCGCGCGGGCTGCACGGTGAAGGCCGGACTCATCGCAAACCGCGCATGCCGACTCCATTGCATTCCATTGCTATTGCCGCCTCCCGGGTTCAATGTCGACGACCACTTCCTCCGATTTGCCCGAAACGCTGCGTACCCGCGGTCGGGACACCTCGCGCGACAGCACGACAGGCCCAGAGCGCGATGAATGCGCGGTGCTGTGGCAGAGCGCGTCGCCGGCGATGCGCCGGCTCCTCGAGCAGATTCCGCGTGTGGCCGCCACCGATGTGCCGATGCTCGCCGTGGGCGAGAGCGGCACCGGCAAGGAACTGGTGGCGCGGGCCATACACGAGCGCAGCAATCGCCGCGGCAAGCCGTTTGTCGCGGTCAATTGCGGCGCGATTACGCCGACGCTGATCGAATCGGAACTCTTCGGACACGAGAAAGGCGGCTTCACCGGCGCCATGCAGCAGAAGGCCGGGTACTTCGAGCAGGCTCACGGCGGCACGCTGTTCCTGGACGAAGTCACGGAAATGGCGCCCGATATGCAGATCAAGCTGCTTCGTGTGCTCGAGACCCGTACTTTCCATCGGGTGGGCGGCGATGCGCCGGTGGTATGCGATGTGCGCATCGTGTCAGCCACCAACCGCGATCCGCTTGAGGCGGTGCGCAGCGGCGTGCTGCGCGAGGACCTTCTCTATCGCCTGGCAGTGGTGCCGCTGCACATTCCGCCACTGCGCGAACGCAAGGAAGACATCGTGCCGCTCGCCAAGCAGTTCCTGGCCGAGCTCAATGCCGCGGAAGGCACCGACAAGGTCTTCTCCAACAGCGCTCTGGAGCGCCTGTGCCAGTACGGTTGGCCCGGCAACGTGCGCGAACTGCGCAATACCGTATATCGGGCATTCATCCTGGCCGACCGGGTGATCGAGCTGCCGAATCCGAATATCGCATCGCAGCCGCCGCTGCCCACCGCCGCGGACGGCGTGCTCAATGTGCGCATCGGCACCACGCTGGCCGACGCACAGCGCGGCCTGATCCTTGCCACGCTGGCGCGTTTCGACGGCGACAAGCGACGCGCCGCGCATGCACTCGGCATCAGCCTGAAGACGCTGTACAACCGCCTCGACGCCTATCGCGAAGGGTAACAAGCAGGTTTTCTCCCCTCTCCCGCCTGCGGGAGAGGGGCCGGGGGAGAGGGCAGTCACAGCAAACCCGCCCACAACGCCCCCACCCTACCCCTCCACCGGCAGCGCCCCCAACTGGCTACGCAGCCGCGCCACCAGCGGCAGATGATCCGATGCGAGCTTCGCCAGCGTGCTGTGATGGCGCGACACCGACAGCAGCACCGAACGGGGACACGTCCAGACCCGGTCCAGCGCCAGGAACGGGAAGCGCGACGGGAAGGTGGCCACATGGGGTGCGCCCTCGAAATATGCATGCAGCCAGCGCAGCGGACGTCCCCACAGGAACCACTCGTTCACATCGCCCAGCAGCACCGTCGGCACGCCCGGCTGCTCCGCCAGCGAGGTCAGGAGCCGTCGTACCTGCATCCGCCGCTCGCCCGGCCACAGGCCGAGGTGGGTCGCAATCACGCGCAGCGGAGAAGGATCGACGTCGGTGGCGCAATGCAGCGTCGCATCGATCGCCCCCCGCGGCTCATGCCGTCCCACGCTGAGATCGATCTGCCGCACCCGGTTGGGCGCGAAGCGGGTCAGCAGCGCGTTGCCGTATTCGCCATCGGGCCGCGTCAGCGTGGGGCCCGGAATGGCGTGATAGCCGGTCTCGTCGCGCAGGTAGGCCAGCATGTCAAAGCCGGTGGTGCGCGACTCCACCTCCTGAAGCGCGACGATATCGGCGTTCAGCTCGCCCAGCACCCCGGCGATCCGCTTCGGCAGGAATCTGCCGTCCACGCCGATGCCGCCGTGCACGTTGTAGCTCACGACCACGATGTCGTCCTGGCCGTCGCCGGCGGCGCGTGCGGCCACACTGGCGTGCCCCGCGGTCGCGATGGTGGCGTGGTTGCCGGCCCCGTGCCTCATGCAGGCCCCCGCTGTCCCGGCTCAGGCAGGCTGCTGTCCCTCTCCATTGCCGCCCGCGCCTGCTGTTCGGTGGCTCGCTCGGCCGCCTCGGCGGCGGCCTTGGCGCGACGCCGCCGGCGCAGCAGCCACAGCAGGCTCGCGGGAATCAGCAGCACCAGCAACAGCAGCGCCGCTGTCCACAGGCTGGGATTGCGCGCCAGCGCCGCAACCCGGTCCACCAGCGAAGCGGAAATCACGATGCCCGGCGTCATGCCGATCACCGTGCCCAGCATGCAATCGCGAAAGCGGATGCGCGAGGCGCCGACCACGAGGTTGACCAGCGAAAACGGCGCCACCGGCACTACGCGCAGCACGATCATCGCCAGCAGCCCGTGCTGCCCGACATGCTGGCTCAATGCGTTGAGCCGCTTGCCGCCGAAGCGGCGCACCGCATCGCGGCCGACGAAGCGGCCGATGCCGTAGCCGGCGGCAGCGCTCAGCGCAACGCCGCCCAGCGCGCACAGCGCACCCTTTACGGGACCAAACACGATCAACGTGACCACGATCATCAGCGTGACCGGCATCATGACCAGCCCGCCCAGCACAAACGCGGCCATCATGGCCAGCGGTGCCATTGGCATCTGGCCGATATGCTCGACGACTGACAAGACCTGGCGGAAGTCCGCCCATTCGCGCAACGGCGTATAGCGCCAGGCGAAGGCCAGGCCCGCGAGCACCAGCAGGAAGCCGATCGCGACGCCGGCCCGGCCGATCACGCGTGGACGGCCCTCATGCGTCAGGAAGTCGTCCACCAGCGTATCGGGATCGATCGGTTCGATCGGATCGAGCAGGGCCGGATCGGGCAGCAGCGCATCGACATCCGGCGGCAGGGGCGGATCGAAAGCTTCCAGCGTGCGGCCCGAGGGACGGTAGAGCCGCGCGATGGTGTCGTGCAGCGGCTCGCCGCGCTCATGTGCCTCGACCAGCTCCACCGGATCGGCATCAAGATGTTCCGCGACCAGCTGCGCCCGCATCGTCCGGATCGCGGCGGCGATGCGCGCMTCCTCTCCAGCCTCGATCACCAGGTTGCACTCGGTATCGAGGCCCAGCGACCGATTGTTCAGGTTGGCGCTGCCGATCGAGATCAACGTGTCATCGACCACCATTACCTTGCTGTGCACGTTGATCCCTTGCTGCGACGGCGGAAGCTGCGCGCCGGCCTCGTCCGGGTCCGGTACGTGAGGGTAATACAGCCGGTAGCGATGATGGGTATCGACGGCCAGCAGCTTGCGGTGCGCGCGGGCACGCAGCATGCCCATGCTGTGCTCTTCCAGCCAGCCGCTCTCGCTGCGCCGCGATACCAGCACGACTTCCGGGCCGTCCGCTTCGGGCAGCCGCGCCGCGAGCGCATCGGCCAGAAGGTTCGAACTGAAATACTGGTTCTCCAGATACAGCGTGCGGCGCGCGGCCGCGATCGCATCCAGATGCAGCTCGCGGATCTCCGTGACGCCCGCCTCGCCGTCGTAGGCGGGCGCGGTGCGCGCGATGGCCACGTCGATGTCGGTCAGCAGCGGTTCGACGCCCCGCGGCCACACCCGCCGGGCCACCCCCTCCCTTGGCATGCGAGGCTGGCGCCCCGTGGCCCGTCGCCATCGCTCGGCGGCCATTTCGCCGAGCGCGCGCGCCACGTCGCCTTCCACGGCGGCCTGCACGTCATGGAACGCGCCATAGGGCTTGCCGTCCGGATCGATCCGCATGGGATCGCCGGGTGCATGGCGGCAGGTATCCCAGCGACACCGCGTCAGGTCCAGCCCGCCCACGAAGGCCAGGCTATGGTCGATCACCACCACCTTCTGGTGATGCGACGCGCCCACGGGATGCTTCGGATCGAGGCGGAACGACAGCCGGCGATGGGTCTGCCAGTCAAGCTTCACGGCCGGCAACCATTCGCGGTTCATCGCGTAGACCATTGCGAAGTCCCAGGTCAGCACGTAGATGCGCAGGCGCTTGCGCCGGCGCACCAGCGCGTCGAGGAAATCGCGCAGTCCGGCCGGGAAACCGTCGTTCGCACCGCCGGGCACGAGCTGGAAGCGGCTGTCGATGTCCCAGCCCAGGATAAAGACGGTGTGCTCGGCCTGCGTCAGCGCCTGTCGCAGCGCGCGGAAGTAGGCGTCGCCGTCGACCAGCATGGCAAAGCGCGACGCGCGTTCGATGCGCCAGCAATTGCGGCCCGGCTGCAGAAGCGTGTCCCGGGCGGGCGCAGAGCCGCCGCCGCGGGCAGCCGGCTGCCCCGACCTGTCGTTGGCGGATTCGGCGTCGTATCGGCTCATGGATGCATGGTTGTGGCGGGCGTATGGCCTCGCGCGGAGCAGGTCGGCCGAGGCGCGGGTGTCGCCGGCGGCTGCCCTTTCGCAGCAGTATGGCAACAAGGCCACCGCCATGCCGTCCGCTGGCTGCCCCCGCGTCTGTCAGAATCGGCCTACACGCCCGGGCTGTGCAGAATCTGGCGCATTGGCGTACCCTGTCGCCCATCTACGATGGAGGAAGCCGAATGACGCAAGCCAATTCGCAGTCCCGCTGGATCCGTGCGGGAGCCGGCGCCAACACCTTTGACGCCTATCTGAGCCTGCCCCCTGCAGGCGTGCAAGCCGATACGCCGGGCATCGTGCTGATCCAGGAGATCTTCGGCGTCAACACGCATATCCGGGCCGTGGCCGACCAATATGCGATGGACGGCTATGTGGTGGTGGCGCCCGACCTGTTCTGGCGGCAGGCGCCGCGGGTGGAACTGGGCTATGCCGGCGACGACTACCAGCGCGCCCTCTCGCTGTACAAGGCGATCGACGTCGACCTGGCGCTCGACGATATCGCCGCCTCGGTGCAGGCGCTGCGCGCCCAGGCCGGCGCGAATGCCAAGGTCGCCGCCGTGGGCTATTGCTTCGGCGGGTTGCTGTCTTACCTTTCCGCGGCACGGGGGCTGGTCGACGCGGCGGTGCCGTWTTMSGGCGGCGGCATCCAGAACCGCCTCGATGTTGCCGCTTCGGTAAAGGTGCCGATCCAGTTCCACTACGGCGAGCGCGATTCGCATATTCCGCTCGACGCCGTGGAGCAGGTCCGGCAGGCCGTCGCGGGCAACGCCCGCGCGGAGATTCATGTCTACCCCGGCGCCGAGCACGGCTTCAATTGTTGGGCACGCGGCTCCTACCAGCAGCGCGCCGCGGCGCTGGCGCATGGCCGCACCCTGTGCTTCCTCGACCAGGCGCTGCGCTCGCCGGACTGAGCGAGACGGCTAGCCGCGCGAGGCCTCGTCGTCGTTGAAGGCGGTAATGCGCGCCACGCGAAAGATGTCGCGCAGCGACTCCAGTTCCATGCGGTGCATCATCGCCAGCCGGTTCAGGCATCGCTCGCCCTTGGCCTGCAGATGCACCTCGACCACGCGGCGGTCCTCGGCGTTGATCTTTCGGCGCACGAGGCCGGCGGCCTCGCAGCGGTTCACCAGGGCGACGACCCCATGCTGCTGGGCCTGCATCCGTTCCGCCAGTTCGCCGATCGAGGCCCAGTCCCGCCCGGGAAAGCCGCGGATATGCAGCATCAGCACGTACTGCTGCACCGTGACGCCCTCGCGGCGCGTCGCTTCCTCCGAGAACCGCAGGAAGCGACGGAGCTGATAGCGGAAATCGGACAGCGCCTCGAAGTCTTGCTTGGCAAGCTGGCGTTCTTTGGACGAAGTGCGAGTCATGGCGGAAGCACGGTTGGCGCCTGGCGTAAAGCCGGCGAGTCGCCGCGATTATAGGGCGTTCCGCGTCGGGGCCGGCCCCGCGCTCCCGCCGGCGCTGACTTGGGTCGAATTAGGAGGCCCGTGCCGGGTATGGCAGAATCTGTGCGTCCGCAGACACCTGCGCCCACGACCACGGAACCGGACCCGATGCTCACGGAAATCGCCATCTTCCTGATCGACACCGTCTTCACGCTTTTCGGCATGGCACTGCTGTTGCGCCTGTGGATGCAACTGACCCGCCTGCCCGCGCGTAATCCTGTCTCGCACGCCGTCTTCCAGGTGACCGACTGGCTGGTACGGCCGCTGCGGCGCGTCATTCCGGGCGTGGGCGGCATCGACTGGGCCACGGTGGTGGCCGCCTGGCTGACCGCGGTGGTATTCCTGCTCGCCGTGCTGACGGTCACGGGCGGCTCGCCGCTCGGACTGCTGCCGGCCGTGCTGGGGATTGCCGTGCTGAATGTTCTCAAATGGGGCATCAGCCTGGTGATGTGGGTCACGCTGCTGATGGCCATCCTGTCGTGGGTCAACCCGCATTCCCCGATCACGCCCGTCATCATGCAACTCACGGACCCGCTGCTGGACCCGATCCGGCGGGTGATGCCGCGCCTCGGGGGCTTCGACCTGTCGCCGCTGGTGCTGTTCGTGATCGCGCAGATCCTGCTGATGGTCATTGCCGGCGTCAGCGCCAACCTGTTCGGCGTGCGCTATCTGCTTTAATCGCCGACGGGGCACCGCAAGCAACGGCATTGTGCGGATCGATGAACACTGTGTTGATGCAGCATGGCTTTTTCCCGACCCGGGCACGGGCGTAGAGTCGAGGCAGCGTGAGATTCACCACGCCTGACCACGAAGGAAAAAAACCATGAAGACTCTTGCACAACCCCGACTCCTCGCCCTGTCCCTGCTATGCGCCGCCGGCCTGACCGTCGCGGCCGCCAGCGCCCACGCCAGCCCGCTGGCCAGCGCCGTCCATGACGGCGCTGCGCGCGTCGGCAAGGTCGACCCCTATACCGATGGCGCATTCGGTAAGCGGGACCCGTACACCGACGGCGCCTTCGGCCCCCGCAGCCCGTACACCGACGGCGCCCGCGCCGAACACGTGCGCGACGCACGCGACGGCTTCTCGCAAGGCGCGTGAGCGCTCACGGCGCGACAGCAGTCGAAAGCCGGCCGGTGGGCCGGCTTTTTTTATTGGGAATCAGGGAATTGGGAGGAGCGAGACTGCCCTCTCCCCGATTGTTCTCCCAGCCGGACGCACTTTCCATCACAACCGGTTTTTCGCCTGGCCTCCAGCCGATAAGCTGCAGCCATGCCGCAGACCGCCCTCCCCACCACGCCACCCCCCGCCGTTCGCGCGGGCGCTCCGCTGTCTTCCCACCCCGAGATGGGACCGCTGCGCGTGTCGATCTTTGGCATCACGCTCGGTCTGGTGACCGGCATCGACTTCTCGTCGACGCTGATGATGGCCGTCGGCAGCCAGCACATTCAGGGCGGCGTCAATGCAACGCCTTCCGACTATCTGTACGCCGTCAGTGCCTACGCGGCCGCGGCCGTGCTGATGAACCTGCTGCTGGACCAGATCGCGCGGCGCGTTACCTACAGGCGCTTCACGCTGGCGTCGCTGGTCGTCTTTGCGCTCGGCGCGCTGCTGTGCGCGGAAGCGGCCACCCCGACCGGACTGATCGTCGGCAAGACCGTGCAGGGCCTTGGCGCCGGAGGCCTCTTCGCGGCATCGCGCATCCTGGCGCAGCTGGTGTCCTCTCCCGCCGAGCGCGGCCCGCTGATGCTGCGCTTCGGGTTCGGCGCGTTCGGCCTGCTGGCCGTTGCCCCGTGGTTGACCGGGCTGTTTCTGGACGACATCGGCTGGCGCGCGGTCTTCCTGTTCCAGGCCGCGATCGCGGTGCCTGTCTTCCTTCTGGTAGCCCTGAGCTATCCCACCCGCGGCCCGCGCGACCCGCATCCGCCGGTATCGACGCTGGACTGGCCGGGGNCCCGCATCCGCCGGTATCGACGCTGGACTGGCCGGCGCCCTGGTGCTGCTGCACACCTTGCAGGAGTTGCGCTATACCCGCTTTCTGGCCGGTGCGCAGATGCCACTGATGGCGCTGCTCGGCATTGCGCTGATCGCCTTCTGCGCGTGGCGCCTGCACCGGCACCCCGATCCGTGGATCGACCTGTCGCGGCTGGCCAGCCGCCGCTATCTGTTCGGGCTGGGCTTCTATGGCCTCTACTACCTGCTGTCGGCCTGCTGGGCTTACGTGCTGCCAGTGCTCACGCAGAGCGGGCTGGGACTGACTTTCCGCACCACCAGCATGCTGCTGACGGTCAGCGGCACGGTAGCGGCCATTGGCGCCGTCATCATTACCTGGGGCATGCCGCTCGTCTTCCGCAAGCGCCGCGTGATCGGCGCCGGGTTGGTGATCTATGCCTGCGCCGCGATGCTGCTGTCCCAGCGTCTGATGCCCGGCACGCCCGACTACGCGCTGGTGCCGGTGGTACTGCTCGAAGGGATGACACCGGTGCTGCTGATGATCCAGGTCGCGTCGATGACATATCTCGACCTGCCGATCGACGATTTCTCGCACGCCTACCWGTTCAAGAACATCTGCAAGCAGATCGCCTCCGCCGTTGGCACGGGCCTGGCCAGCATGTTCATGCAGCAGGGCGTGGCCACGCACCGGACCCACCTGGTCGAGCATATCAACCCCTTCGAGTCCGGCATGCTGTCCGCGCGGCAACTGGCGAGCCTGTCGGCCGAGGTCGACCGGCAGGCAACGCTGCTGGCGGGCATGGACCTGTTGCACGGCTTCGCGCTGATCTGCCTGGTGTTCGCGGTGTTCGCGGTGGCGCAGCGGCGGTTCCGCTAGCGCCTGACCTTCTCCCCTCTCCCGCTCACGGGAGAGGGGCCGGGGGAGAGGGCAGTCCCAGTAGTCCCGGCAGTCTCGGCAGTCCCAGCCCCATTCCCAATTTCCGCCACTGGCGGATTGCGCGCATTTCCTCTACTCTTTCGGCCTTTCCGTGCGCACTCGGCATCCCGCCGTTTACCTCGATGGCCAGCGACGCCCCTGATGATTCCACCGCGCCAGGCAACGGCGCACCGACTGAAAAGCCCAGCGACAGCTACGTGCAATCGTTCGCACGCGGGCTATCGGTCATTCGCGCTTTCAACGCGCAGCACCCGGCGCAGACGCTGACCGAAATCGCGCAGGCCAGCGGTCTGACGCGTGCCGGGGCGCGGCGCATCCTGCTGACGCTGGTGGGCCTTGGCTATGTCCAGGCGGACGGCCGCCTGTTCCGGCTGACGCCGAAGATCCTCGATCTCGGCTTCGCCTATCTGACCTCCATGCCGTTCTGGAACCTTGCCGAACCGATCATGGAGGCGCTGTCGCAGCAGGTGCACGAGAGCTGTTCGATCTCGGTGCTGGACGGCACGGAGATCGTCTATGTGCTGCGCGTGCCCGCGCGCAAGATCATGACGATCAACCTGTCGATCGGCAGCCGGCTGCCGGCCTATTGTTCATCGATGGGACGCGTGCTGCTGGCGGGACTGCCGGACGACGAGCTGGACCGCGTGCTGCGCGCCAGCGATCTGCGCGCCCGCACGCGCCGTACCGTCACGGACATCGATCAACTCAAGGCCATCATCGCCACCATCCGCCAGCAGGGCTGGGCGCAGATCGATCAGGAGCTGGAGGAAGGGCTGGTGTCGCTATCGGCGCCGATCCGCAATCGGGCCGGGCAGGTCATCGCCGCGATGAACATCAGCGGCCAGGCGAATCGAACCAGCGCGGAGGAAATGGTCCGCCGCTTCCTGCCGCCGCTGCTCGAAGCGGCGGACAAGATCAGCAGCATGGTGGGCCTGCGCACCTGATCGCGCCGGCCGGCAAGCGTAACGTCAGCCGCGCGGCACCTTCACGGGCAGGTCTACCACCGGCGACTGTGCCGATCGCGTGCCCGGGACGGGCGCATTGCCGGCGCCGAGATAGGCGAAGGCCACCGACAGCTTGACCATGTCGCTGTGATTCTGGCCCGCGCTATGGAATAGCCGGCTGTCGAAGCACAGCACGTCTCCGCGCTCCAGCGTCAGGGATACGGTGTCGGCCAGCAACGGCGCGCTCGCCGGATGGCTCTCGACCAGGAATTCCGCCGCGTCGAGCTGGCCCGGTTGCAGCGACGCAAGGTGCGAGCGCGGAATCACCCGCAGGCCGCCATTGCTTTCGTCCTCGTGGCCGAGGGCGAGCCACACCGTCACCAGTTCCGGTTGCGCGAACGACCAATAGCGCGTGTCACGGTGCCAGCCGGTCTGGCTGCCGTACATCGGATGCTTGGTCATCACGCAGTTGTGGTGCGCCAGTGTCAGGCGGGCGGGCTCGCCGAGCAGCGCTGTCACCAGCGAAGCCACGGGTTCCTCCGTGGCCCATTGGCGAAACACCGGATCGCGGTCGTAGGCCTGACGCAAGCGCCGTACCGTACCGCCACCCACGGCATCGCGGCTTTTCGGCGCACCGGGATAACCGAGTTCCGCCTCGTACTCGAGCGGCGCCACTGCGCTTTTCAGCTGCTCACGCGCCACGCGTTCGATCGCATCGCAAACCGATGGCGCCGCCAATCCGCGTACCACCACATAGCCCTGTCGCCGGAACGCCTCTGCCAGCGCGTGCAGCGCGGCGGCATCCTGAAGGGTCGTAGCGGAAGCCGAAACCATATCGGCGGAAGCGGGGACTGCGGCGTTCGTCATGGGGGATCACAACGCGAAGGCGAAAGGCAGCGGGTCGGGCGACCGGCCGGCCAACAAGCCAGCGGCACATCGGGGCTCGCGTTTGTCATGATGCCAGAAGCGCTTACTGCTTGCAGGACCGGCAATACGCATCGCACGGCGATGGCGTATCGAACAAGGGGATTCGATGATGGCGCGGCGGCCGGGGAGTTAAAGCAAAACGGTGCGTGACACAAGGCGCTGCACTGTCGTGACAGTGGCGCTGCGCAGCGCTGCAGGGCGCTGCAATGAAGCCGTCAGAACAGCGACAGTTGCCGCATGCCGAAGCCAACGGTTTCTTCGACGCGCATGCGCGCATGGGCCAGCGAACCTTCGGCTCCCGAGTAGGTGCCGGCGGCCCAGCGATACACCACCGGTATCTCGCCACGCTCGGACAGCCGCACTTCGCCCAGCTTCTCGCCACGCTCGTTGCGGTAATAGTGAGAACGGTAGCCGCGTTCCCAATAGGTGATCGGCACCTTCTTGCGCCGACGCGGTGACGACGCCGTGCTTGTCGTCACGCGCCGTGTTCTGTCGCCGGGTGTCACCGTGGATGCACGATTGAAATCCAACTGCATAGACTTCCTTTTCGGTCGAGTCCGCGAATCGATTGGAGCAGCATCAACGATTCGCATCGCAGTTGCAATGATAACGCCGGATTCGTTCGCTGTGGGGCCAAGGAAGCTGGAAAACCGCTCTGGGAGCGGCTTTCCGGGTGGCTGCGTATACGTATACATGGCGAAAACAGCGGCGCGTATACGTGTGCATACGTCCGTATACGTCGACGTATACGTCGGCGCGGAAGGTATACGCGGTCCTTCGCACCGACGTTTACGCAGGCGAGCCGATCAACCCAGTTCGATGGGCACGAACAACTGCGTGTCGTCACGTTGCACCAGCAGCGCGACATTCTTGCCGGCCTTTCCAACCAGCGAGCGCAACTGCTCCGCGGAACTGATGGGCGTGCCGTTGAAGGCCAGGATCACGTCGCCGGGCTGAATGCCCACGCGCGCCGCCGGTCCCGATACGTCCTCCACGACCAGGCCGCTGGCAATACCGCTTTGGCGCTGCTCGGCGGGTGACAACGGTCGCACGGCAAGTCCCAGCTTCCCACCCGCCTGCGCACCATCGTCCTTCTTCGCGACCACGGTATCGTTGGCGGTGCCCACCGTGACGGTCAGCGTCATCGGCTTACCGGCGCGGATGATCTTCAGCGGCGTCGACGTGCCCGGCTTGATATCGGCCACGTGTTCCGGAAGATCGCCGGAGCGGTCCACCACGGTATCGCCAATCTGCACGATCACGTCGCCGGGCTTCAGGCCTGCCTTTGCCGCGGGTCCATCCGGTTCCACCGTGTTGACCAGCGCGCCGGAAGGCTTGGCAAGGCCGAACGATTGCGCCAGCGCCTGATTCACTTCCTGCACGCCGATACCCAGGCGTCCGCGCGTGACCTTGCCGTGCGCGACCAGTTGTTGCTGGACCTTGGTCGCCACGTCGATCGGGATCGCGAATGACAGGCCCTGATAACCGCCGGTCTGGCTGTAGATCTGCGAGTTGATGCCGATCACCTCGCCGCGCTGATTGAACAAGGGGCCACCCGAGTTGCCGGGGTTGACGGCCACATCGGTCTGGATGAACGGTACATAGGTATCGTCGGGCAGCGATCGCGACTTCGCGCTGACGATGCCGGCCGTCACGGTGTTCTCGAATCCGTAGGGCGAGCCGATCGCCACCACCGGCTCGCCGACGCGGACTTGCGACGGGTCGCCAAGCTGGACGGTGGGAAGGTCCTTCGCATCGATCTTGATCACCGCGACGTCGGTCTGCTTGTCGGTGCCCAAGACCTTGGCCTTGAACTCGCGGCGATCCGTCAGCTTGACAACGACCTCCTGCGCGCCGTCAACCACGTGCGCATTGGTCAGGATCAAACCATCCGGGCTGACGATAAAGCCGGAGCCCAGGCCTCGCAGCAGTTGCGGGCGATCGGGCTGCGGCAGCTGGAATTGCGGACCGAAGCGCTTGAAGAACTCGAACATCGGATCATCGGGATCGATGCCCGGCGGCAGTTGTGCGCTCGTGCGCTGCGCGCGCGCCGTCACGCTGATATTGACGACGGCCGGACCGTAACGATCGACAATGCCGGAAAAGTCGGTGGGCGCCGCATAGGCGCCCGCGCGTTGGGGCACGGCGGTAATCGGCGCCTGCGCGGCGTAGCTCGACGACACCGCTTCTTTTTGCAGGTAGCTATAGCCACCGGCCAATGCGCCGACGGCAGCGATGGCGATGGCAGTACGGGCAACGGTTTGGCGAATCATCTGCATCTCCTCGTTGGTTCGAGCACCCGGTATGCGAGTGCGATGGGGAGATGCTATGTGGCAAGACTTAACGCTCGCTTAAAGTCCCGCGCCGGGGGGCGAAAGTTGGGACGAGGACCGTTCGAGCAGGGCCCTCGCAGCCGCAATGTCGCCGCCGTTGACCAGCGCGCAGAATTCTCTCTTGCGCGCCGCGCGCAGGCGCTTGATCGCGGCTTCCAGTCTCGACGCCTCCGACCGATCGGCACAGGCCAAATGGCCGAGTACGGCCACGGGCACGCGGGATCGCGTGTAACGAGCCCCGGTACCAGCCCGATGTTCCCCGAAGCGCCGCTCGACATCGGTCGTAATACCGGTATAGACGCTGCCATCGGCGCATTCGATCAGGTAGACGAACCAGGGGCTGGACATTGGCAAAGTGAAAAGCGGAATCGCGGGGCATTATGCGGCATCCCTGTCGTTCCCGCGAAGGCGGGGAGCCAGCGTCTCAGCGAGCGCCGCTGTCGCGATGACGCGCACAARGCAAAACGCCCCAGACCGGATGGATCTGGGGCGTTTYYWAAGGAGAGCCTGGCGATGACCTACTTTCACACGGGTAGTCCGCACTATCATCGGCGCAAAGTCGTTTCACGGTCCTGTTCGGGATGGGAAGGGGTGGTTCCGACTCGCT
>NZ_VLJN01000033.1 GCF_007829435.1 Cupriavidus gilardii J11 | reverse complement strand
TGAGGTCGCTTCAGCCGTACGGTGACGGTGAACGACCGCCATGTCAGCAGCAGCCGCGGCGGCAGACCGGCATGGCGGCCGCGATCGACGAGGAACGGGAAGCGAACGCCCTGGCCCGTATCGACGGTCAGCCCGGACACCAGCCCCGTCACCGACAGCGTGGCGCCCTCCTGCGCCGGCGACAGCCGTTCCGCCAGCCGGCGTTGCGCGCGCCAACCGGCCCAGCCGATGCCTACGGCTACCGCGAGCAGCACGCACAGGGCAAGGCGCGTCCATGGCGGCATCGCGGTAGTGGCCGCCACCACGACGAGCAACAGCAGCGCGGCGGCACCGCCCCCGGCGCACGCCCCCACGGCCGGCAACGTGGTCAACTGCTGCACGGACCAGCATCCGGCCGCGAAGCCGCAGAGAATCAAACGCATTGCCTGACGGCCCGTGCTGGCATGCCGGCCTCGCTGACGATTGGGATGTCAGCTTTATAGCCGTGGGGCGGTGGGGAAAGGTTTTCGGGGTGTGATTTTTTGGGGTGGGGGGATGGCTGGCGGGRGGACTGCCCTCTCCCCCGCCCCTCTCCCGCGCGGCGGGAGAGGGGAGCAAACCGCCGGCATATCAAAAGCTGCCGGTGTTCTTCCCTCTCCCGCAAGGCCGGAGAGGGGCCGGGGGAGAGGGCAGTCGCCGCCTACAGCGCCCCCATCCCCGGCGCCAACATCCCCTGCAGCGCGCCAAGCCTCGGCAATGCCGCCACCGAATTGGCCCACATCGCCCGTGCCAGCGGTTCGGCTTCCATGCCGCGCAGCCCGGCAAGCTCCCGGGCCACGCCGGCCACCTCGGCCGGCGTGTTGCGGACCTTGCGCTGCTCGCCGAACTGGCCGTCGGTCAGCCACGACGGCGCGATGTCGGGGGCGTCGGTCTCCAGCACGATGGCTTCCAGTGGCAGTTCCCGCGCCAGCCGCCGGATCTGCAGCGCGCGGCTGAACGTCATGTTGCCGCCGAAGCCCAGCTTCAGGCCCTGGTCGACGAAACGGTCCGCCTGCTGCCGGCTGCCATTGAAGGCGTGCGCGATGCCCTGCCTGATGCCGAGCTTGCGCAATGGCGCGGCGACCTGATCCTGCGAGCGACGCACGTGCAGCAGCACCGGCAGATCGAAGTCGCGCGCGATCTTCAGCTGCTCGACATAGACCCAGGTCTGATGCGCCGCATCGAGATCGTGAACGAAGAAATCGAGCCCGATCTCGCCGATGCCGACAAAGCGCGGATCGGACATGGCTTGCTGCACGGCGCGCCGCAGCGCGGCGATATCGGTCTCGCCCGCCTGCGCCGAACACAGCGGATGGATGCCCAACGCATAGACGCATTGCGGATGCCGCTGCGACAGCGCGCGCACGGCATCGAAGTTGGAAACCGCCACCGCGGGCAGCACGATGCCCGTGACACCGGCCGCCAGCGCCTCCACCACCACCGCATCGCGGTCGGCGTCGAATTCGCTGGCATCGAGATGGCAATGCGTGTCGATCCACATGGCGGTTTCCGCCGCGGTACCGCGCGGTCAGCGCTCGCGGTGCAGATGACCGTCGCGCAGCCGCAGCACACGGTCGCAGCGCTTGGCCAGGTCCAGGTCGTGCGTCACGATGACGAAGCTGGTGCCGAGCGTGCGCGACAGCTCCAGCATCAGGTCGTAGACGCCACCCGCGGTATGGTCGTCCAGATTGCCGGTGGGCTCGTCCGCCAGCACGCAGGCCGGCTGGCCGACCAGCGCGCGGGCAATCGCCACGCGTTGCCGCTCGCCGCCGGACAGTTCGCCGGGCCGATGTCGCGCACGGTCACCCAGCGCGACACGCGCCAGCATGGCCTGCGCCGCCTCGCGGGCTTCCGCCTGCCGCAGTCCGCGGATGCGCATCGGCATCGCAACATTGTCAAGGGCGCTGAACTCGGGCAGCAGATGGTGGAACTGATAGACGAAGCCCAGCGCGCGATTGCGAACGAGGTTGCGCTCGCTCTCGCGCAGCGCGGTGAACGGCTTGCCGAGCAGCGCGACCTGCCCCGCATCGGGGTTATCGAGGCCGCCCAGCACATGCAGCAGCGTGCTTTTGCCCGACCCGGAGGCGCCAACGATGGCCACCTTCTCCCCGGCATCGACATGCAGGTCGACGCCCTTGAGCACCTCGACATCGAGGCCGCCCTGCCGGAAGCGCTTGCACAGCCCCTGCCCTACCAGCACCGTCCGCCCTTGCCCGGCCGCCGCCATGCCATCGCCCGTCGGGGCCGCCGCGCTGGCAGAGCCAGCCGTCGCGGGCGCCGTGATATTGACCGTGTCATTCATAGCGCAGCGCCTCCGCGGGATTGACGCGCGCCGCGCGCCAGCTTGGATACAGCGTGGCCAGCACGGCCAGCACGAAGGAGATGATGCCGATGGTGGCGATGTCGTTCACACGCGGATCCGATGGCAATTCGCTGATGAAGTAAATGTCGCGCGGCAGGAACTGGACCTGCAGCACGCGTTCGATAAAGGGCACGATCACGTCGATATTGGTGGCGATCAGCGTGCCGCCGGCCACGCCCAGCACGGTGCCGATAAAGCCGATGGCCACGCCCTGCACGATGAAGATCCGCATGATCGAGCCCGGCTGCGCGCCCATGGTACGCAGGATCGCGATATCCGCCTGCTTGTCGGTGACCGTCATCACCAGCGTCGACACCAGGTTGAAGGCCGCCACCGCGATGATCAGCGTCAGGATGATGAACATCATCCGCTTCTCGGTCTGCACCGCGGCGAACCAGTTGCGGTTCTGCTTGGACCAGTCGCGCAGATACAGGTCGCCTGACAGTGTGCCGGCCAGTTCGTTGGCCACCTGCGGGGCGCGCTGCATGTCGGCCAGCTTCAGGCGCACGCCGGTCGGGCCGTCGAGGCGGAACAGCGTTTCCGCGTCCTGCATGTCGATCAGCGCGAGCGCGCTGTCGAACTCGTAGTGCCCGGACGAGAACACGCCGATCACCGTGAACTGCTTGAGCCGGGGCAGCACGCCGGCCGGCGTGATGGTGCCCTGCGGCGCCACCAGCGTGACCTTCTCGCCCACACGCACGCCCATCGCCGCGGCCAGCTCGCTGCCCAGCGCGATACCGAACTCGCCGGGATGAAGATCGGCGATGCTGCCGGCCTGGAACTGGCTGGCGATATCCGATACCTGGCTTTCCTCGGCCGGATCGACGCCGCGCAACAGCACGCCGCGCACGGCGTCGTCGCGCGTCAGCATCGCCTGCGCGGCCACGTAGGGCGCCGCGCCGACCACTTCCTTGTTGCGCAGCGCTTCCTCGGCGGTACGGCGCCAGTCGGGCAACGTGCCCGGCCCGACGACTTCGATATGGGCCAGCACCGACAGCATGCGGTCGCGCACTTCCTTCTGGAAGCCGTTCATCACCGACAGCACGACGATCAGCGCGGCCACGCCGAGCGCGATGCCGAGCATCGAGATCATCGAGATGAACGAGATAAAGGTGTTGCGGCTGGCGCGCTTGCTGGCGCGGGTATAGCGCCAGCCGATCTGCCACTCGTAGGGGAGGTTCAAAGGGCGTTCCTGTGTTCTGTTGCAAGGAGACGGGTGTCCGCGCGAGTCAGCAATACACCCGGCCGGGGCGGGTGACGCGGACGGGTCCGGTCACCGATTCCGCCATCGGCCAGCACGCGAGTTTACAATCTCGCCAACCATGATGACGCACCTGACCCTGATTGTGCCCTTTTCGGTCCCGCCGGGCGCCGACGCGGACCCCGATGGCGGCATGACCGACGCGCTGCTGCGCCAGTTGGAGTTGCCCGCCCTCGGAAAGTTGCTCACGCGCGGCGCGGCCGGCGAGCGCGAGCGCCACGGCGCCGATTTCGACCCCACCGCATTGCGTTCGCTGCCGCACGAGCGCTGGCTGGCCGCGCGCGCGGGGCTGGACACGGCGCGGGTGCCCACGGCGCCCTACATGCGGCTGGCCGACCATGCGGACCGTGGCGACCGGACAGCCGGGGCGCAGGCCAACTCGCCGGACAGCGCCACGCCGGTCGGCTGGGCCTGCCTGCAGCCGGTCCACATCCATGCCGCGCGCGACCACCTGGTGCTGATGGACCCGGCCCGGCTGGACGTATCCGCCGCCGAAGCGGACGCGCTGCGGGCGGCCATCGAACCGCTGCTGACCGATTCCGGCATCGTCCTCGACGCCCCGCATCCCGCGCGCTGGTATGTGCCTGACTCTGTGTTCGGCCCGCTCGACGCCAGTGCGCCGCTGCGCGCAGCGGGTCGCAACATCGATGTGTGGATGCAAAGCGGCGCCCGCGAACGCGACTGGCGCCGGCTGCAGAACGAGATCCAGATGACCTGGTTCGACCATCCGGTGAATCAGGCGCGGGAAGCCGCTGGCGCGCTGACCATCAACTCGGTGTGGCTGCATGGCATGGGCGTGCTCGAACCGGTGCCGCCGCTGGCAGATCGTGTGTGGTCGGACGACCCGCTACCGCGCGGACTGGCGCTGGCGGCGGGCGCCCACGGCGCCCCGCTTCCGGCGCGACTCGATGCCGCCTCGATGCAGGGCAGCGCGCTGGCGCTGGCCGACTCCGCCACGACAGCCTATATCGCCGAAGACTGGGCGCGGTGGATCGACGCGATGCATGCCATCGAGGCGGACTGGTTTGCCCCGGCGCTCGACGCACTGGAAGGCGGCCAGTTGCAGGCCTTGACGCTGGTGCTGGCGGGCGACCACCATTACGCCGAATTCACGGTGCGCCGCGCGGACCTGCGCAAATTCTGGCGAGGCATCGGTTCGCGCGGCGACTGGCGCGCGCTGCTGTCCAATCTCGCGCTGGCGGCATGATGGCCGCCGGCCGCACGCAACCTCGCACACCGCCTCGAGCACGCCTCGCGGCACATCGCCGACCGTGCCCGCTCTCACCCTTCGCCGCCTGAGCCGATGACCCGCATCGCCATCCGCC
The DNA here is from genome assembly GCF_007829435.1 of Cupriavidus gilardii J11. Taxonomy (GTDB): domain Bacteria; phylum Pseudomonadota; class Gammaproteobacteria; order Burkholderiales; family Burkholderiaceae; genus Cupriavidus; species Cupriavidus gilardii_D. The sequence goes on along the minus strand of NZ_VLJN01000033.1, from coordinate 24,662 downwards.
CCCACCAGCCCGACCACGCCAGCGCCCTCGCCGCGCTGGGCCTGCATCCGACCCTGGCCCGCATCCTGTCCGCGCGCGGCGTCTCGCATGCGGGCGAGCTCGCCACCGATCTGCCCGAACTGGTGCCGCCCACGACGATGAAGGGCATCGATGCCGCCGCCGTCTATCTGGCCAACGCCATCGCCGCCGGGCGCCGCCTGCTGATCGTCGCCGACTACGACTGCGACGGCGCCACCGCCTGCGCCGTGGGCGTGCGCGGACTGCGCATGCTGGGCGCGCGCATCGACTACATCGTGCCGAACCGCTTCGAGTACGGCTACGGCCTGACGCCGGAAATCGTCGAACTGGCGGCGCAGCGGCGCCCCGACGTCATCGTGACGGTGGACAACGGCATCGCCAGCGTGGACGGCGTGGCCGCCGCCAATGCGCGCGGCATCGACGTGGTGGTGACCGACCACCACCTGCCGGGCGACCGGCTGCCCGACGCCGCCGTGATCGTCAATCCGAACCAGCCGGGCTGCGGCTTCCCGAGCAAGAATCTGGCAGGCGTTGGCGTGATGTTCTACGTGCTGCTGGCCCTGCGCGCCGAACTGCGCCGGCGCGGAGCGTTCACCACCGCCAACCAGCCGCGGCTGGACACGCTGCTCGATCTGGTCGCGCTTGGCACCGTCGCCGACGTGGTGAAGCTCGATACCAACAACCGCATCCTGGTGGCGCAGGGACTGAAGCGCATGCGTGCCGGACGGATGCACGCCGGCGTGGCCGCACTGTTCCGCGCCGCCGGCCGCGAGGCCAGCCGCGCCACCACCTTCGACCTCGGCTTCGGCCTCGGACCTCGGCTGAACGCCGCGGGCCGGCTCGCCGACATGTCGCTTGGCATCGAATGCCTGCTGACCGACGACCCATCGCGCGCCTGGGATATCGCCCAGCAGCTCGATGGCATGAACCGCGAGCGCCGCGACATCGAGGCCGGCATGCAGCAGGAGGCGCTGCAACTGCTGGAGCGTCCGCTGGACGGCATCGATCCGTCGGCACGCTTCACGGTCAGCGTGTTCAACGACACCTGGCACCAGGGCGTGATCGGCATCGTGGCATCGCGGCTGAAGGAGAAATTCCACCGGCCGACGATTACCTTCGCGCCGGGCGACGAGTCCACCATCAAGGGCTCGGGGCGTTCTATCCCGGGCTTCCATCTGCGCGACGCGCTCGACCTGGTATCGAAGCGCCATCCCGACCTGCTCGTCAAGTTCGGCGGCCACGCGATGGCCGCGGGCCTGACGCTGCGCGCCGGCGATTTCGATCGCTTCATGGAGGCGTTCGAGGGCGTTGGCCGCGAATGGCTGACCGACGAGCATCTGTCGCGCGTGATCGAGACCGATGGCGAGATCGAGGACCACTGCTTCGATCCCGCCTTCGTCACGCTGCTGGAGCAGCAGGTGTGGGGCCAGGGCTTTCCGGCGCCCACCTTCTGCGGGGAATTCGACGTGCTGCGCCAGACCGTGCTCAAGGGCAAGCACCTGAAGCTACAGCTGGGACGCGGCCGACGCCAGTACGAGGCGATCTGGTTCAACCACGCCGAAACCCTGGGCGCCAGCGCGATGGTGGCCTACCGGCTCGACAACAACACGTTCAATGGCGTGACGCGCGTGCAGATGGTGATCGAGCACGCGCAGTAGTCGATAGCCGCCTGCCAGCGGTCTTCTCCCCTCTGCCGCTCGCGGGAGAGGGGAGAAAGGCCACTACCCCCGCGCCGGCAGCAACCCCGCCGGATCCACCGGCTTGCCGTTGCCCCGCACCTCGAAATGCAGCTCGCTGGCGCTCTTTCCCATGCGGCCGACCACCTGCCCGGCCTCGACCCGCGCGCCCTCCTTCACCATCGGCTCGTCGAGATTGCCGTAGACGGTCAGCCATTCGTCGCTGTGCTTGACGATGACGAGCGTGCCGTAGCCGCGCAGATTGCCGACATGGATGGCCCAGCCGCCTGCCGCGGCCTTCACCGTGCCGCCCGCGGGCACGGCGATCGAGAGCCCCTTGCTGGCCGGCGGCGCATAGCGTTGCGTCACCGCGCCGTCGGCCGGCCATTGCAGCGCGATGCGGCCGGTCGGCGCGCGTTCCGGCGATGGCGCCTCGCGGCGCGGCGTGTCCTCGACCTTGCTTGTCCCTGCGCTGGCGGTAGCCGCCGGCGGACGGACGCGCAATAGCTGCCCGACCTCGATCTGGTTGGCATCGGCCAGGTTGTTCCAGCGGGCGAGGTCCCGGACCGAGCGCCGGTGGCGGCGGGCGATCGAATACAGGGTGTCGCCCGACCGCACCCGGTAGAAACCGTCCGGCGCGGGCCCGCCCTCTCCGACCGTCCCGCAGCCCGCCAGCCCGCCTACCGCCACGGATGCGGCCGCTGCGAGCAGCATCAGCGTGCGCCGGCGGCCGGCTGCGGAAACGGAGGGCATGGTGGAGAGGGAAGAAGAAAGGCGCATTGTGGGTAGCGGGATCGTCGTCCGGTCAGGGTTGTCCATTGATGTAACGGTTGGCGCACGCGCAACTGTAGACCATCGGGGCACGGCGCAGTTCGCCGGCGCCGACATCCGGACGCCACGATGCTGTGCGAGCGTGGCGGGGAATGCAATGCCCTTCCGCTATAATTCAACGTTTTCAGAGCACAAAACACCATGGAAGCAGAACGCCTCAACGCCATTTCCGGCGCCATCGCCGACCTCCGTTCCCGGACGGAAGACCTACGGGGGTATCTTTGACTACGACGTCAAGGTAGGACGTCTGGCCGAAGTCAACGGCGAACTGGAAGACCCCGAGGTCTGGAACAACCCCAAGCGGGCCCAGGATCTCGGCCGTGAAAAGAAGATGCTGGAGGGCGTGGTCGAAGTCCTCGGCAAGCTGACCGACAACCTCGAGAGCGCCCAGGAGCTGTTCGAACTCGCGCGCGAAGAAGGCGACGACGACACGCTGGCCGCCATCGAGTCCGACGTCAAGGACTACGAGGCCACCGTCGCCGACATGGAATTCCGCCGCATGTTCGCGGGAGAACTGGACCAGGCGAACGCGTTCATCGACATCCAGGCCGGCGCCGGCGGCACCGAAGCGTGCGACTGGGCGTCGATGCTGCTGCGCCAGTACCTGAAGTACTGCGAGCGCAAGGGCTTCAAGGCCGAGGTGCTGGAAGAATCCGAGGGCGACGTCGCGGGCATCAAGAGCGCCACCATCAAGGTGGAAGGCGAATACGCGTTCGGCTACCTGCGCACCGAAACAGGCGTGCACCGGCTGGTGCGCAAGTCGCCGTTCGATTCGTCGGGCGGCCGGCACACATCGTTTTCGTCGGTATTCGTGTACCCGGAGGTCGACGATTCGTTCGAGGTCGAGATCAATCCGGCCGACCTGCGCGTCGATACCTACCGTGCGTCGGGCGCGGGTGGCCAGCACATCAACAAGACCGATTCGGCCGTGCGGATCACGCACATCCCCACCGGCATCGTGGTCCAGTGCCAGAACGACCGCTCGCAGCACCGCAACCGCGCCGAAGCGATGTCGATGCTGAAATCGCGGCTGTACGAACACGAGATGCGCAAGCGGCAGGCCGAAGCCGACAAGCTCGAGTCGACCAAGACCGACGTGGGCTGGGGCCACCAGATCCGCTCGTACGTGCTCGACCAGAGCCGGATCAAGGACCTGCGCACCAACGTGGAAATGTCCAACACCCAGAAGGTGCTGGACGGCGACCTCGATGCCTTCATCGAGGCCAGCCTGAAGCAGGGCCTGTAAGCAGCACGGCTGACGTGCCGGCGTGGCCCGCGCTTGCCGCGCGCCGCGCCGGCCGTCGATCCCGACCGGCCCACCGATGCGCCCATCGATGCGCGCCCCGATGCGCCAATCGACGATCTTCGACGTTTTCTTCGCCTGGATGACACCATGACCGCAGCAGCATCGACCGCAGCTCCGCATCTGTTCATCGTGACCGGCGCCTCGCGCGGCCTTGGCGCCGCGCTGGTACGCGCCCTGCTGGCACCGGGCCACCGGCTCGTGGCCGTGGCCCGCAGCCGCAACCCCGAGCTCGAGCAGGCGGCGCAGGCCAGCGGCGTGCCATTCGCCTGGCATCTGCAGGACCTGGCGCAGCCATCGCAGGCGGCGAGCTGGCTGGCCAGCGTGCTCGATTCGCAGGACATCACGCCGGCGAGCATCACGCTCGTGCTCAACGCCGGGGTGATCCAGCCGATCGCGCGCATCGCGGAACTGCAGGAGAAAACGCTGGTGCCGCACCTGATGACCAATCTGGTGTCGCCGATGACGATGACCGCCGCGTTCCTGTCGCACAGCGAGCGCTTTGGCTGCCCGCGCAAGATCCTGGCGATCTCGTCGGGCGCCGCCCGTCGACCGATCGAAGGCTGGAGCGCGTACTGCGCCGGCAAGGCCGCGCTCGACATGTTCGTGCGCTCGGTCAACGCGGAATACGCCGGCGCGCCGGCCGCACAGGCGGTGCGCGCGGTGGCATTGGCGCCTGGCGTGATCGACACCGGCATGCAGGCCACGATCCGCGATGCCGACTTCGCCCAGGTGGAACGCTTCCGGCAGCTGAAGGAGCAGGACCAGCTCACGCCGCCTGACGAGGCGGCCGCGCGCATCGCCGCCTATCTGCAGCGGCCGGATTTTGGCGCCACCGAACTGGACGACATCCGCAACGCCTGACCCAATACCCGCGCAACGCCGACGCCATACCGACGCAACACCAATTCTCCCGCGCGGCCACCGTGCCGCGCCTGCTTTGACGACACCATGACCGAACCCACCCGCGCGCCTGCCGAGCAGGCATCCGCCATCGACGAGAACAAGATCATCGCCGAGCGGCGCGAGAAACTGCAGGCACTGCGCCAGCAAGGCATCGCCTTCCCCAACGACTTCCGTCCCACGCACCAGGCGGCCGCGCTGCACGCGCAATATGGCGAGGCGGATCAGGCCTCGCTGGAAGCGAACCCCGTCGAAGTCGCCATCGCCGGTCGCATGATGCTCAAGCGCGTGATGGGCAAGGCCAGCTTCGCCACCGTGCAGGACGGCAGCGGCCAGATCCAGTTCTATATCACCCGCGACAAGGTGGGCGAGGACGTCTACGCCAGCTTCAAGCACTGGGACCTGGGCGACATCATCAGCGCCCGTGGCCTGCTGTTCCGCACCAACAAGGGCGAGTTGTCGGTGCAGGTGCGGGAGCTGCGGCTGCTGTCGAAGTCGCTGCGGCCGCTGCCGGACAAGTTCCATGGCCTGTCGGACCAGGAAATGAAGTACCGCCAGCGCTATGTCGACCTGATCGTGTCGCCGGAAACGCGCGAAACGTTCCGTGCGCGCACCAAGGCGATTTCTTCGCTGCGCCAGCACATGGCCGAAGCGGGCTTCATGGAAGTGGAAACGCCCATGCTGCATCCGATCCCCGGCGGAGCCGCGGCCAAGCCCTTTATCACGCACCACAACGCGCTGGACATGCAGATGTTCCTGCGCATCGCGCCCGAGCTGTACCTGAAGCGGCTGGTGGTGGGCGGCTTCGAGCGCGTGTTCGAGATCAACCGCAACTTCCGCAACGAAGGCGTCAGCCCGCGGCACAATCCCGAGTTCACGATGATGGAGTTCTATGCGGCCTACACCGACTACCGGTGGCTGATGGACTTCACCGAAGACCTGATCCGCAAGGCGGCGATCGATGCGCGCGGCAGCGCGACGCTGAGCTACCAGGGCCGCGAACTGGATCTGTCCAAGCCCTTCCATCGCCTGACCATCACGCAGGCAATCCAGAAGTACGCGCCGCAGTACACCGACGCGCAGCTCGCCGACGCCGAGTTCCTGCGCGCCGAGCTGAAGAAGTTCGGCGTCAACACGAGCGCGCCGCAGTTCCTGAACGCCGGCCTGGGTTCGCTGCAACTGGTGCTGTTCGAGGAAACGGCGGAAAGCCAGTTGTGGGAGCCGACGTTCATCGTCGACTACCCGGTGGAGGTTTCGCCGCTGGCACGCGCATCCGATACGGTGCCCGGCATTACGGAACGCTTCGAGCTGTTCATCACCGGCCGCGAAATCGCCAACGGCTTCTCGGAACTGAACGACGCGGAGGACCAGGCCGACCGCTTCCGCAAGCAGGTCGAGCAGAAGGATGCAGGGGATGAGGAAGCGATGTATTTCGATGCCGACTACATCCGCGCGCTCGAGTACGGCATGCCGCCGACGGGAGGCTGCGGCATTGGGATCGACCGGCTGGTGATGCTGCTGACCGACAGCCCGAATATCCGTGACGTGATTCTGTTCCCGCACTTGCGGCGGGAGGATTGAGTCGGGAAGATCCGGCGGCAGTAGCCGCCGGATGTCAGCTTGCTATGTGGAAATGATGCTGGCGCCGCAATGAGCACTGACCGTCTTCGCGTCGCCAGCGCCGCGGCCGGGCTTGTCAGCCGCCGAACTGCAGGACCGAGTCGTCTCCAAAGATCTCCGTAAGCGCCGGGTAGTCACCGCAGCAGGCCAGCGTGCCATAGACCGACAGCCCTTCCCTGCTGGTTCCGTCCGTGGATTGGGCGTAGCCGGCGGCGCTGATGGCGGAAAACGCGATCAGCATCAATGTCTTTGCCAGTGTCTTCATATGAAGTGTCCCCGTGGTAAGTCTGGAATCGGCCCGCGCGGCGCGCGGATCGTGGTGGCCACAGCCGATGCGCTGACTCACTAACAGGGACATCCGCTGTTGCCTGCCCTAGTGATATGAGTGGCAATAGTAGATGTCAACGTCTATTTTGACGCCGTAAAACAAACTCTAAAGAACCGGTCCAAATTCGTCGGAATCGCGGCGCAGGCGGCACGCGGGGACGCTCCGACGACCGACAATCCACGCCGGCAACGTCTACTGCGCCTCCTCGATCCACGCGGCCTGGATCGCTTCCAGGATCTTTTCGCCGGATCGCTCGGGCAGATCGTCAAAGCCTTCCAACTCGAGTACCCAGCGCCGTAAATCGGTAAACCGCACGCTGAGCGGGTCTACGTCCGGATACTTGTCATAGAGCGCCGCCGCGATGGCATAGGTATCGGTCCACTTCATCGTTCTCTCCGCCTTTCCTTGCTGAAGTCGCGAGCCTGGGCTCAGTGCCCTTCCTTCGCATGGTTGATCGTGTACTTCGGAATCTCGACGGTCAGGTCCTCGTCGTCGACGATGGCCTGGCACGACAGCCGCGAATTGGGCTCGAGTCCCCACGCCTTGTCCAGCAGGTCCTCTTCCTTTTCCTCCGCTTCGTTCAGCGAATCGAAGCCCTCGCGCACGATCACGTGGCAGGTGGTGCATGCACACGACTTCTCGCAGGCATGCTCGATCTCGATGCCGTTGCGCAGCAATGCATCGCACACGCTGACGCCCTTCTCGGCTTCGATGACCGCGCCCTCGGGGCAATACTCGACATGGGGCAATACGACAATCTGGGGCATGGGGGTGACTTCCTGATATTCGTTCGGCGGCCGGCAGCTTAGCCGATTTCCTGTACCTTGCGGCCCGCCAGCGCGCTTCTGATCGAGCGGTCCATCCGGCGCGCGGCGAATTCGTCGGTGCCGTGCGACAGCGCTTCCACCGCGGCCTTGATCGCCACATGGTCCTCTCCTGCCGCTGCCGCCTCAACTTGCGCCATCAGTGCGTCGATCGCGGCGCGCTCGGCCGGCGACAGCAGCTCGCCGTCGGTCGCCAGCGAGCTGCGCGTGGCTTCCAGCAGCCGCTGCGCCTCCACGCGCTCCTCGGCCAGCGCCCGGCTCTTCATGTCGTGCTCCGCCTGACTGAAGCTGTCCTGCAGCATGCGGGCGATATCGTCGTCGTCGAGCCCGTACGATGGCTTCACGGTGATGGACGCCTCGACGCCCGACAGCGTCTCGCGCGCCGACACCGACAGCAGTCCGTCCGCGTCGACCTGATAGGTCACGCGGATGCGGGCCGCGCCGGCAACCATCGGCGGAATGCCGCGCAGTTCGAAACGCGCCAGCGAGCGGCAATCGCTTGCCAGCTCGCGCTCGCCTTGCAGCACATGGATCGCCATCGCGGTCTGGCCATCCTTGAATGTGGTGAATTCCTGCGCGCGGGCCACCGGGATCGTGCTGTTGCGCGGAATGATCTTCTCGACCAGCCCGCCCATGGTCTCCACGCCCAGCGACAGCGGAATCACGTCCAGCAGCAGCCAGTCGTCGCCGGGCGCATGGTTGCCGGCCAGCAGATTGGCCTGCATCGCGGCGCCCAGTGCCACCACCTTGTCGGGATCGAGATTGGTCAGCGGCGGTTGGCCGAAGAAATCGGCCACGGCCTTTCGGATCGACGGCATGCGCGTGGCGCCGCCCACCAGCACAACGCCCTTGACGTCGGCGGGCTGCACGCCGGCGTCACGCAGCGCCTTGCGCACCGGACCAAGCGTCTTCTGCACCAGATGGGCGGTCATCTCGCGGAACTGCGTGGCGGTCAGCGGCAGATGCACGATCTCACCGCTGGTCAGCACCGCGTCGATCACCGTGCTGTCGGCCTCCGACAGCGCTTCCTTGGCCGCGCGCGCGCGCGTCATCAGCAGCCGCGTGTCCTCGGCCGACAGCGGCTGCAAGCCGGCCTGCTCCACGATCCAGCACAGCAGCCGCTGGTCGAAATCGTCGCCGCCCAGCGCCGAATCGCCGCCGGTGGCCAACACCTCGAACACGCCCTTGGTCAGCTTCAGCACCGAAATATCGAAGGTGCCGCCGCCCAGGTCGTACACCGCGTAGACACCCTCGGACGCATTGTCCAGCCCATAGGCGATGGCGGCCGCGGTCGGCTCATTGAGCAGCCGCAGCACTTCCAGCCCTGCCAGCCGCGCGGCGTCCTTGGTGGCTTGCCGCTGCGCATCGTCGAAATACGCCGGCACGGTGATCACCGCGCCCACCAGATCGTCGCCCAGCGCATCCTCGGCACGCTGGCGCAGCGTCGCCAGGATCTCCGCCGACACCTCGACCGGGCTCTTGACGCCGGCGACGGTCTTGATCTGCAGCATGCCCGGCGCTTCGACGAAATCGTAGGGGCTGTGCTCGATATGCGCGACGTCGCGCACACCGCGTCCCATGAACCGCTTGACCGACACGATGGTGTTCTTGGGATCGCGCACGGCCTCTTCCTGCGCCGCGTAGCCGATATGCACGCGCTTGTCCGGCAGGTAGCGCACCACCGAAGGCAGCAGCGTGCGGCCGCTCTCGTCGGCCAGCACCTCGGGGATGCTGTTGCGCACGGCGGCAACCAGGGAGTTGGTGGTGCCGAGGTCGATGCCGACCGCGAGGCGTCGCTGGTGGGGCGCCGGCGACATGCCGGGTTCGGAGATCTGAAGCAGTGCCATGTCAATCTTCTCTGTTCTTACGGTCGCGCCTTTGGTAAGCCCGCAGGCGCGCCGGGGCGCCATTGTGTCATGGCCGCCGCAATCGTGCCCGCCGGCCTATGACTCCAGCCGGTCGATGGCTTCGCTGGCGTCGTGCTCGATCTTCTCGACGAACATCAATTGCCGCGCCGCGGCGGCCGCCGTGTCGTTGTCAAAGGCGTCGAGCAACGCGCCCAGCGCCTGCTGGCGCTCGCGCTTCTCGCGGCGCAGCTCGCCCAGCAGGCTGTCCAGCGCGTCCACGTCGCGCGCCTGCACCGCATCCTGCAGCGCCTCGCGCCACTCCATCTGCTGCATCAGGAAGGCCGGCTCCATCGCGGTATTGTTTTCCGCCTGGATATCGACGCCCCGCAGCGACAACAGGTAAATCGCGCGCTTCAGCGGCTGGCGCAGCGTGCGATACGCTTCGTTGGCGTGGGTGGCCCACTGCATCGCCACGCGGCGCTCCGCGTCGCCGGCCTTGGCGAAGCGGTCGGGATGCGCCTGCGACTGCACGGTGCGATAGGCGGCGTCCAGCGCGGCCTCGTCGATGGTGAACTGCGCGGGCAGGCCGAACAGGGCGAAATAATCGTCTTTCAAAGCGCGTCTTTCAGTACGTGTGCCGCCAGAGCGGTCCGCTAAAGTGCAGCGCCCCGCGCGGCCGCAGGCCGGCGCGGGGACGCGCGGGGAGTGGAATGCGAGCGAGAAACCGGAAGGGACCCGGCCGGCGCGCCGCGTCAGACGCGGAACGATTCTCCGCAGCCGCACTCGTCCTTGACGTTGGGGTTATTGAAGCGGAACCCCTCGTTCAAACCCTCGCGCGCGAAATCGAGCTCGGTGCCGTCGATATACGGCAGGCTCTTGGGATCGACCACTACCTTGACGCCGTGCGATTCGAACACCTGGTCCTCGGGCTGCAGCTCGTCCACGTACTCGAGCTTGTAGGCCAGTCCCGAGCAGCCAGTGGTCTTGACGCCCACGCGCAGGCCAATGCCCTTGCCACGGCGGTCCAGATAGCGCGCCACGTGCTTCGCGGCCTTTTCGGTCATTGTGATCATCGCAACAGCTTCCGTAACGGTCCTCAGGCGGCCTGCTGCTGGGCAGCGGCGGCCGGATGCTTCTTCTTGTAGTCCTCGACCGCGGCCTTGATCGCGTCCTCGGCGAGGATGGAGCAGTGGATCTTCACCGGCGGCAGCGCCAGCTCCTCGGCGATCTGCGTGTTCTTGATTTCCAGCGCCTGATCGACGGTCTTGCCCTTGACCCACTCGGTGACCAGCGACGACGACGCGATCGCCGAGCCGCAGCCGTAGGTCTTGAACTTCGCGTCCTCGATGACGCCCTGCTCGTTGACCTTGATCTGCAGCTTCATCACGTCGCCGCAGGCCGGCGCGCCGACCATGCCGGTGCCGACGGCATCGTCATTCTTGTCGAACGAGCCGACGTTGCGGGGGTTTTCGTAGTGATCGAGTACCTTGGTGCTGTAAGACATTTTGGTTACCTCTTTGACGTATCTTTTATGGGGTCGGACGGCCGTGAATCAATGGATCGACGATCGATCCATCAGTGCATCAGTGGGCCGCCCATTGGATCGAATTCAGGTCGACGCCGTCCTTGTACATTTCCCACAGCGGCGACAGATCGCGCAGCTTGCCGATCTTGTTCTTGAGCAGTTCCACCGTGTAGTCGATGTCCGCTTCGGTCGTGAAGCGGCCCACGGTGAAGCGGATCGAGCTGTGCGCCAGCTCGTCGTTGCGGCCCAGCGCGCGCAGCACGTACGACGGCTCCAGCGACGCCGACGTGCACGCCGAACCCGACGACACCGCCACGTCCTTGATCGCCATGATCAGCGACTCGCCTTCGACGAAGTTGAAGCTGACGTTCAGGTTATGCGGCACGCGGCGCTCGAAATCGCCGTTCAGGTACACCTCTTCCATGCCGTTGATGCCAGCCCACAGGCGGTCCCGCAGCATGCGAATGCGCTCGTTCTCGGTGGCCATTTCCTCGCGGGCGATGCGGAAGGCCTCGCCCATGCCGACGATCTGGTGCGGGGCCAGCGTGCCGGAGCGCATGCCGCGCTCGTGGCCGCCGCCGTGCATCTGCGCCTCGATGCGCACGCGCGGCTTGCGGCGGACATACAGCGCGCCGATGCCCTTCGGACCGTAGGTCTTGTGGGCCGAGAACGACATCAGGTCGACCTTCAGCTTCGACAGGTCGATCTCGACCTTGCCGGTGGCCTGCGCGGCATCGCAATGGAAGATGATGCCCTTGTCGCGGCAGATCTCGCCGATCTGCTCGATGTCCTGGATCACACCGATCTCGTTGTTGACCAGCATCACCGATACCAGGATGGTGTCCGGGCGCAGCGCCTGCTTGAACACCTCGATATCGATCAGGCCGTTTTCCTGCACGTCCAGATAGGTCACCTCGAAACCCTGGCGCTCCAGCTCACGCGTGGTATCGAGCACTGCCTTGTGCTCGGTCTTCACGGTGATGATGTGCTTGCCCTTGCCCGAATAGAAATGGGCCGCGCCCTTGATGGCGAGGTTGTCCGACTCGGTCGCGCCCGACGTCCAGACGATCTCGCGCGGATCGGCGCCGACCAGCGCCGCCACCTGCTCGCGCGCTTCCTCGACGGCCCGTTCGGCTTCCCAGCCGTAGGCGTGGCTGCGCGAAGCGGGATTGCCGAACTGCTCGCGCAGATACGGGATCATCTTGTCGGCCACGCGCGGGTCCACCGGCGTGGTGGCCGAATAGTCCATGTAGATCGGGAAATGTGGGGTGCTCATCGTTCTGACTGCCTTTTATATTGACTGCTCGATTGCTCGAATGCCTGTTCGACTCACTGCGCGGCCGTTACACCGCCGTCTGCTGCCTGTCAGGACTGCGCCAGGCTGAAAACCGAATTGACCACGCGCGGCCGCGCCGGCTTTTCCTGCTTCTCGGGCTGCGGGCGCGCCACCGGTACGCGGGCCGCGCCAGCGTCGTCGCGCATGTCGTGCAGCACCGCCGGCTGGCGGGCGCGCTGCTGATCCACCAGATCCTTCAGCGACACGGAATCCAGATACTCGACCATCTTCTGGTTCAGCGTGGCCCACAGCTCGTGGGTCATGCAGCGGCCGGTGTTCTCGTCGCCGTTACAATTGCCCTTGCCGCCGCACTGCGTGGCGTCAAGCGGTTCATCCACGGCAATGATGATGTCGGCCACGGTCACGTCGTCGGACTTGCGCGCCAGGCTGTAGCCGCCGCCGGGACCACGCACGCTTTCCACGATCTGATGGCGGCGAAGCTTGGCGAACAGCTGTTCCAGATACGACAGGGAGATCTTCTGCCGCTGGCTGATGCCGGCCAGCGTGACCGGCCCCTGGTCCTGGCGCATGGCCAGATCGATCATGGCAGTGACCGCGAAGCGGCCTTTGGTCGTCAATCTCATGATGCGGGGTGGCTAATACCTGATGAATTTCGTCAAGTATAAATTTCCCGACTAAATCGGTCAACTACCCCCTTCAGCCTTCCCTCTCCCGCAAGCGGGAGAGGGGCCGGGGGAGAGGGCAGTAACAGCAAGCCACTTACGCGCCAAAAAAGCGCCGGAATCGCCCCCCTCAAACCACCACCCCCTCCGCCCGCGGCGGCACCACCAGCGACCACGGCCGGCTCAGGATCCGCCGCCGCACCGCCGCGCTCAGCGCCTGCCGGTCAATCTTGCCCAGATTCCGCGACCGCAGCGCCATATGGAAGGCCAGCGCGAAGCTGACCGCCACATTCAGCATGCCCATCACCGCGATGCCGGCCACCGCCAGCCACAGGGCCGGCATCCGCAACGCGTCCATGCCGAGCACACCGAGCGCGGTGCCAACCGAGCCGGTCGACAGCGTCACGTGGCGCACTTCCATATGCGGACCGATGAAACTGAGGATCTCCGGACCGAGCCCCAGCAGAAAGCCAAGCGACACGTTGGCCGCGATGCCCGACATGTTGCGCTTGCAGAAGTCGGCCAGACGCGCCGCCCCGCGCTCGCCGAACACGTAGCGCAGGCGACGATGGCAGGCCAGGATGTCGTGCACGCGATGCAGCGCGAACCAGTTGTCGGCCCAGCCCGCGATCAGGCTGGACAGCCACAGCAGTACACCGGTGAAGGCCGCATACAGCGGCGTCGGACCTAGCAGCGAGAACGACTCGATGGTGGCCACCGCCCGCTCAGGAGAAATCAGCTCGGCGCCGAAGATGCGGTAAGCCAGCCACTGGATCGCCAGCGCCACGGGAAACACCACGGCGAGATTGCCGAAGATTGCCGCCGCGTTGGAGCGGATCATCGCGATGGTGTCGTCGACGAACGCTTCCCGACCCTCCTCGCGCCCGACCGCATCCAGCCGGTGCGCCAGCGCCGGCGCGGTCATCGCCGGCTGCTTGGTGGCCAGCGTGAAGTGGGCGAAGTGAATGGCGAGAAAACTGCCGGCGTAGTTCAGCGATGCCAGCAGGCCCTCGGTGAATTTGTCGAGGTGCAGGCCATAGATGATGAATTTCAGATAGACGGTGGCGACCGTGATCAGCCCCCCGCCGGCGGCGGCGCGTACCAGCGCGGCATACTCGCCGCGATCGCGCGTGATGTAGTGTTCGCCGGTCTCCGCCGAGCGCTCGACCACCTTCCGCGCCAGGTGCGAGAACGACTGTCCGGCCAGATGCCCGACGCTGCGGCGCGCCTGCGTCGAGCGGATCAGTTCGGCGGCCAGCGGCCCCACCCGCCCGCGTCGCGCCGGATCGGCCCAGGCGCCAAGCAACAGGTCGATCCGTGCCAGCCGCGCCTTCATCCGCTCGACCTGGAACACCACCTCCACCGACACGCCGTTCTCGTCCAGGTCGTCGTAGACCTGTCGCGCGGCCGCATGGCAGCCGTCGAGCAGCGCGCGGCAGTAGTTCAGCCGCTGCCGGAACGCATCGCCATCGCGCGCGAGGCCATGCTCGCACAGCGCCGTCATCGCGGCGTCCAGACGGAAGAACGGCGTGTCTTCGACGCGACCGGGCAGCCGCGCCCGGATCGCCTGGCTCAGCCCCGTGGCGCGTACCTGGCTGGCGAGCACCTGAATGCTGACCGCCAGCGTGTGTTCCAGCTGCAGCCAGTAGTCGCCGCGGTCAGACGCCGCCGCGCTGGCGGCGCGCTCCTCGGCACCGTGCAGCACTGCCGCCAGCCGGTCAAGGAGACCGGTATCCAGGGCCGCCACCCAGTCAGCATCGTGCTCGCCGACGAACACCAGCGCGAACAGCGCCGCCATATCGCCGCGATTGGGCGGCGGCGGCAGGAAACGGGCCTGCAGCCGGTCCAGCATTTCCCCAACAAATCCTGGATGCGACGCCACGCCCGTATCGCAGAACAGGCCGGTGGGGTCGTTGTCACGCACGATCGTGCGGACGGTCTGGGCGAAGCGCTCCGCCCATTCGGGATGGCGCTCCAGCACCTGCAGCATGTAGCGCAGCCGGGCATGCTGCGGCCAGCCGCGCAACAGAGACGGATCGAACGGCGCCGCGCCCGCGGCGTCGCCATGCGCCGGCACGCCGTCGCGCCGCAGCCAGTAGCCCAGCTCGATCAGCCAGCCATTGCGCTCGGCCAGCGTGCCATCGGGATTGGCCGCCGCCAGGATCGCGTCGAGTTGAAGGCTGGCATTGCGCGACTCGCGCCATTTACGAAACAGGGAACGGAACATCGAAAGGAAAAATGGTTCTGCAATCCCCTCTTCCGCAAAGCGGGAGAAGGGCCGGGGGTGAGAGGAGTCCAGCTGGAAACTTCCCGCTCCCGCAAAGCGGGAGAGGGGCCGGAGGTGAGGGCAGTCCGGCCGCTAAACGACGCGAGACAATGCCCGCTTACCGCCGCGCCAGCAGCATCGCCACGATCCCCTCGCAGGCATCCTCGATGTAGTCGAGCACCCGCTCGAATCCATCGCCCTCGCCGTAATAGGGATCGGGCACTTCCTCCGCGTCGTGCCGCGTCGCAAAGCTCATCAGCAGACGCAGCTTGTGCCGATGCTCGGGCGGGCACAGCGTTTCGAGATTGGCGAGGTTATCGCGATCCATCGCGAGCACCAGATCGAAGCGCGCGAAGTCCTCGGCCAGCGCCAGCCGCGCGCGCAACGCCGACAGATCGTAGCCGCGTCCGCGCGCGTACTGCTGCGAGCGGGGGTCGGGCGCATGGCCCAGGTGATAGCGATGGGTTCCGGCCGAATCGACCTCGACGTCGTCGCCGAGTCCGGCTTCCGCAAGACGCGCACGGAGCACGCCCTCCGCCGTGGGTGAACGGCAGATGTTGCCCATGCAGCACATCAGGATCGAGTACTTCTTCATAAGTGTCGCGAGTATAGGTGGAGGGACAGTACTTTGGCCGAATTGCGGCGCACCCGTGAAGGACTGGGTCCAGACGCACCGGCCGTGACGGCGCCCGTAAACCAACATCACACCGGCAACGCCCCACCCTCCCCGCTCGCCCCAAACACCTGCTGCTTCAGCTTGGCCAGCTGATCGCGCACCTGCGCCGCCTGCTCGAATTCCAGGTTCCTGGCGTGGTCGATCATCTTCTTCTCCAGGCGCTTGATCTCCTTGGCCACCTGCTTCTCGCTCATCTCCTCGTAGCGCGCGCGCTCTTCCTCGGCCACCAGCTCGGCCTTGACCTCGTTGGGATCGTAAACCCCGTCGATGATGTCCTTGATGCGCTTGATCACGCCGCGCGGCGTGATGCCGTTGGCCTCGTTGAAGGCGATCTGCTTGGCGCGGCGCCGCTCGGTCTCGTCGATGGCCCTGCGCATCGAATCGGTCATGCGGTCGGCGTACAGGATCGCCGTGCCGTTGACGTTACGCGCCGCGCGACCGATGGTCTGGATCAGCGAGCGCTCGGCACGCAGGAAGCCTTCCTTGTCGGCGTCGAGGATGGCGACCAGCGAGACCTCCGGAATGTCGAGCCCCTCGCGCAGCAGGTTGATGCCGACCAGCACGTCGAAGGTACCCAGCCGCAGATCGCGGATGATCTCCACGCGTTCCACGGTGTCGATATCCGAATGCAGGTAGCGGACCTTGATGCCGTTCTCCGACAGGAACTCCGTCAGCTGTTCCGCCATGCGCTTGGTCAGCGTGGTCACCAGCACGCGCTCGTTGACCTTGAGCCGCAGATGGATCTCCGACAGCAGATCGTCCACCTGATTGACAGCCGGCCGCACATGAATGACCGGATCGACCAGCCCGGTCGGCCGCACCACCTGCTCTACCACCTGTCCGGCATGATCCCGCTCGTATTGCGCGGGCGTCGCCGTCACGAACACCGCCTGCCGCATCTTCCGCTCGAATTCCTCGAACTTCAGCGGCCGGTTGTCCATCGCCGACGGCAGCCGGAAACCGTACTCGACCAGCGTGGTCTTGCGGGCGCGGTCGCCGTTGTACATCGCGTTCAGCTGGCCGATCAGCACGTGCGATTCGTCAAGGAACATCAGCGCGTCGGGCGGCAGATAGTCGACCAGCGTCGGCGGCGGCTCACCCGGCCGCGCGCCGGACAGATGCCGCGAATAATTTTCGATGCCCTTGCAAAAGCCCAGCTCCTGCAGCATCTCCAGATCGAAGCGTGTCCGCTGCTCCAGCCGCTGGGCCTCGACCAGCTTGTTCTCGGCGTAGAAGAACTCCAGACGCTCGCGCAGTTCGGCCTTGATCGCTTCGATGGCACGCAGCACGGTCTCGCGCGGCGTCACGTAGTGGCTCGACGGATAGACGGTAAAGCGCGGAATCTTCTGGCGTACGCGGCCCGTCAGCGGATCGAAGTACTGCAGCGATTCGATCTCGTCGTCGAACAGCTCGACGCGCACCGCGACCTCCGCGTGTTCCGCGGGGAAGATGTCCAGCGTGTCGCCGCGCACGCGGAAGGTGCCGCGCTGGAAGTCGGTGTCGTTGCGCGTGTACTGCATGGCGATCAGCCGCGCGATGACGTCGCGCTGGCTGATGCGATCGCCCTTGCGCAAGGTCAGAATCATCTGATGGTATTCGTTGGGGTTGCCGATACCATAGATGGCTGACACGGTTGCCACGATGATGGTGTCGCGCCGCTCCAGCAGGCTCTTGGTGGCCGACAGCCGCATCTGTTCGATATGCTCGTTGATCGACGAGTCCTTTTCGATGAACAGGTCGCGCTGCGGTACGTAGGCCTCGGGCTGGTAGTAGTCGTAGTAGCTGACGAAGTACTCCACCGCATTGCGCGGGAAGAACTCGCGAAACTCGGAATAGAGCTGGGCGGCCAGCGTCTTGTTGGGCGCGAACACGATGGCCGGCCGCCCGAGCCGGGCAATGGTATTGGCCATCGTGAACGTCTTGCCCGACCCGGTCACGCCGAGCAGTGTCTGGTACGACAGACCGTCCTCAATGCCTTCCACCAGTTGGCGGATGGCTTCGGGCTGGTCGCCGGCCGGGGGATAGGGCTGGTACAACTGGAACGGCGAGCCTGGAAAAGTGACGAACTTGGCCTCGTCAAGGGCAGGAGCGGCGTCGGTGAGCGGGGCAGCAAGATTCGACATGGGCGGGGCGGGGAAAACCTCAGGAAAACGGGCGGATACGCTAGAATCTCGGGGTTGTGCCGGCCGTTTCAAGGCGGTCCGGCCGAGCTGCCAGCGCAGTGCGGCATCGCAGCCCGACGATTTTACGCCTTCCCCGTTTTTACCAAGCTGACCACGAGAATCCCAAATGAGTCTGTTTTCTGCCGTCGAGATGGCCCCGCGCGATCCCATCCTGGGCCTGAATGAAGCGTTCAACGCCGATACCCGTGCCAACAAGGTCAATCTCGGCGTGGGCGTCTACTTCACCGACGAAGGCAAGATTCCGCTGCTGCGTGCGGTCCAGGAGGCGGAAAAAGCGCGCCTGACCACGGCGACGCCGCGCGGCTACCTGCCCATCGAAGGCATCGCGGCCTACGACCAGGCAGTGCAGACCCTGCTGTTCGGCAAGGAGTCCCCGCTGATCAAGGAAGGCCGCGTTGTGACGGCCCAGGCACTGGGCGGCACCGGCGCACTGAAGATCGGCGCCGACTTCCTGAAGCGCCTGTATCCGGACGCCAAGGTCGCCATCAGCGACCCCAGCTGGGAAAACCACCGCGCGCTGTTCGAAGCGGCCGGCTTCGAAGTGGTCAACTACGCCTACTACGACGCTCCGAGCCACGGCCTGAACTTCGCCGGCATGGTGCAATCGCTGAAGTCGTATCCGGCCAACACCATCGTCGTGCTGCACGCCTGCTGCCACAACCCCACCGGCGTCGACCTGTCGGCCCAGCAGTGGGGCGAAGTCGTGTCGCTGATCAAGGAACGGGGCCTGATCCCCTTCCTGGACATGGCCTATCAGGGCTTTGCCGAGGGCATCGACCAGGATGGCGCCGCTGTCCGGCTGTTCGCCGAATCGGGCCTGCCGTTTTTCGTGTCGAGCTCGTTCTCCAAGAGCTTCTCGCTGTACGGCGAGCGTGTCGGCGCGCTGTCGATCGTCACCACCGGCAAGGAAGAGGCGCAGCGCGTGCTGTCCCAGGTCAAGCGCGTGATCCGCACCAACTACTCGAACCCGCCCACGCATGGCGGCACCGTGGTCGCCACCGTGCTGAACAGCCCGGAACTGCGGGCGATGTGGGAACAGGAACTGGCCGAAATGCGTGACCGCATCAAGACGATGCGCCACGCGCTGGTCGACAAGCTGGCCGCCAAGGGCGTGTGGCGGGACTTCTCCTTCGTCAAGGCGCAGCGAGGCATGTTCTCGTATTCAGGCCTGACCACCGAACAGGTGGAGCGCCTGAAGAACGAGCACGGCATCTACGCCGTCGGCACCGGCCGCATCTGCGTGGCGGCGCTGAACAGCCGCAATATCGACGCGGTGGTCAACGCCATCGCTGCCGTGCTGTAAGACCGGCACCCCGGATCGTCGTCCCCGCGAAAGCGGGGACCCAGCCTCCTTAAAGGACCGCTGGCTTGCGGAAACAACGGCGGCGGCGCCATGCGGGCTGCCCGCCTCTTCCGCCTTCCCCGCCCGCGCAAGACTATTGCGCCGTCCCTGCCCATGTGGCGCGCACTTCACCACCGCAAAATGTAGGCCATTTACGGGTTCGAATTACACCCGATGTCCTATTGTGTTTTCCCTGCCGAAGCTTACTTTTAGGTATATGCTGCGCTGCAAGATTGTGCGTACGACCGTTCGCAAATGCGCTGAAATGGGCGCATAATCGGCGCAGCACGCGTCACTCGCTTCCAGAAAGGCAGGTATCCGGCAATGCTTTACCAACTGCATGAGTTCCAGCGCTCCTTCCTGAACCCGCTTACCGCGTGGGCCCAGGCGACCGCAAAGACATTTACCAACCCGTTGAGCCCGCTGTCGCTGGTGCCCGGCGCCACCAGGCTGGCGGCCGGATACGAGCTGCTGTATCGCCTCGGCAAGGAATATGAGAAGCCGGCCTTCGACATCAAGTCGGTCCAGTCGAACGGCCGCGAAATCCCGATCGTCGAACAGACCATCATCGAGAAGCCGTTCTGCAAGCTGATCCGCTTCAAGCGCTATGCGGACGATCCCGAGACGATCCGCATGCTGAAGGACGAGCCCGTGGTGCTGGTGTGCGCGCCGTTGTCCGGCCACCACGCCACGCTGCTGCGCGACACGGTGCGTACGCTGCTGCAGGACCACAAGGTGTACGTGACCGACTGGGTCGACGCACGCATGGTGCCGGTCGAGGAAGGCCCGTTCCATCTGGCCGACTATATCTACTACATCCAGGATTTCATCCGCCATATCGGCGCGGAGGAGCTGCATGTGGTGTCGGTATGCCAACCGACGGTGCCCGTGCTGGCGGCGATCTCGCTGATGGCGTCCGCCGGTGAAGCCACGCCGAAGACGATGACCATGATGGGCGGCCCCATCGATGCCCGCAAGAGCCCCACCGCGGTCAACTCGCTGGCCACCAACAAGTCGTACGAGTGGTTTGAGAACAATGTCATCTACACGGTGCCGGCCAACTATCCCGGCCATGGTCGGCGGGTCTATCCCGGCTTCCTGCAGCACGCCGGCTTCGTGGCGATGAACCCCGACCGGCACCTGACCTCGCACTACGACTACTACCTGAGTCTTGTCGAAGGCGATGCGGACGATGCCGAAGCGCACGTGCGCTTCTACGACGAATACAACGCCGTGCTCGACATGGCAGCCGAGTACTACCTCGACACCATCCGCGAGGTATTCCAGGAATTCCGGCTGGCCAACGGCACGTGGGAGATCGGCGGCAAGCCGGTGCGCCCGCAGGACATCCGCAAGACCGCGCTGTTGACCATCGAAGGCGAGCTGGACGACATCTCGGGCGCCGGTCAGACCGCGGCCGCGCATGACCTGTGCGCCAGCATCCCGAAGGAACACAAGCGCCATCTGACCGCGGCGAAATGCGGCCACTACGGGATCTTCTCTGGCCGCCGCTGGCGCCAGAACATCTATCCCGAACTGCGCGACTTCATCCGCAAGTACCGCTGACGGGCGCTTCCGCGGTTCCCGCCGCAACACCATGCGCCGCGCCGTATCGCGCGGGGCGGCCTTTTTCAGCGCTGCGTCAGATAAGCGAGCAGCATGTCGGTATGCAGCTGCGCGAAGCGCTCGTGCTCGACCTGTGAGGCCACATCGCGCCCGATCACGGCGCTGATGGTGTACCGATTGGACAGTACGTAATAGCCCAGGGCGGAAATGGTCAAATAAAGCTGCGGCACGTCGATGCCATCGCGGAACACGCCCTGCCGCTGTCCACGCCGTACGATGTCGGCCAGCACGTCGACCACCGGGTTGACGAGCTGGTGCAGCTGCTGCGACTTCTTCAGGTGCCGCGCCTCGTGCAGGTTTTCGCTGTTGACGAGGCGAATGAACTCAGGATGCTGGTAGTACCAGTCCCACACGAAGCGGGCCAATGTACGGACCGCGGCCACCGGATCCTCGTCGACGATGGCCAGGCGCTCCTCGTCCGCGCGAAAGCGCGCGTATTGGCGCTCCAGCACCGCGAGAAACAGGCCCTCCTTGCTACCGTAGTAGTAGTACAGCATGCGCTCGTTGGTCTCCGCGCGCCGCGCGATCTGGTCGACGCGGGCGCCGGCCAGACCGCCCTTGGCGAACTCCTCGGTGGCTGCATCGAGGATGCGTCGGCGGGTCCCTTCCGGGTCGCGTTTTGTCTTGATGGCGTTCTGCATGCGTTACCAGGGCAAGATTTGGCGGATTATGGCATAGCGCCATTCCTGCCAGCGCCGGCGCGCCATCCGAAAGCGCGCATCATCATCGTTTCTGCAACAACGCGAAATCAGGGATAATCCTTGCCGCGCACGGCGCCGATCAAGGCCCGTGCCCGGTTCCGGCATTCCTCTTCCGCGAATTCCAATCTGTTTCGTGACTGCTTTTTCCCCCGATCCCGCCACGCTGGCGCGCGCTGATCGCCTCGACGCCCTGTTGCCGCAAACCCAATGCACGAAGTGCGGCTTCCAGGGCTGCCGCCCGTATGCCGAAGCCATGGCACGCGGCGAGGCGGACTGCAATCGCTGTCCGCCGGGCGGCGCGGAAGGCATCGAACGGCTGGCGCGGGAACTAGGCGTCCAGCCGTTGCCGCTCGATCCGGCGCGTGGCACCGAGCAACCGCGGGCGCGGGCGGTGATCGACGAGAACCTGTGCATCGGCTGCACGCTATGCATCCAGGCGTGCCCGGTGGACGCCATTGTCGGCGCGCCGAAGCAGATGCACACCGTGCTGCCCGACTGGTGCACCGGTTGCGATCTGTGCGTCGCGCCCTGCCCGGTCGATTGCATCGCGATGATCCCCGTGACCGGCAACCGTACCGGCTGGGACGCCTGGTCGCAGCAACAAGCTGACCTCGCCCGCGCGCGCTACGAGTCCCGCCAACGGCGGCTGGTGCGCGAGCGCGAGGAGAACGAGGCGCGCCTTGCGGCAAAGGCAGCCGCCAAGCTGAAGGCCCTCGAACAGGAAGCCACGCAGTCCGAGGCCGAGCGTGCCGCGCAGGCCCGCAAGAAGGCCATCATCCAGGCCGCGATCGAACGGGCGCGCCAGAAGCAGCAGGCGGTGCGGCCGCGCAATACCGAGCAGGTTTCGCCGGCCGTGCAGGCGCAGATCGACGCCGCCGAAGCGCGCCGCGCGCGGGCGGGCCTTGGTACCCCGGACGCCACCGCATCCGGGCAGACGTCCGGCGACGCCACCGCGCCTTCCGAATCCGGTCACCTCCCACCCTCCGACACCCCGCGACCCCGATGAACGCCGCCAAGTGCCGCGCCCTGTTCGAAACCCTGCGAGAAAACAATCCATCACCGACCACCGAGCTGGAATACAGCTCGCCGTTCGAGTTGCTGATCGCGGTGCTGCTGTCCGCGCAGGCAACCGACGTCGGCGTCAACAAGGCCACGCGCAAGCTGTTCCCGGTTGCGCCCACACCGGCCAGGATGCTGGCGCTTGGCGAGGCAGGCGTGTCCGAGTACATCAAGACCATCGGTCTCTACAAGACCAAGGCCCGGCACGTCATCGAAACGTGCCGCATCCTGGTGGAGCAGCACGGCGGACAGGTGCCGAAGGAGCGCGAGGCGCTGGAAGCGTTGCCCGGGGTTGGCCGCAAGACCGCCAACGTCGTGCTGAACACCGCCTTCGGGCATCCGACCATCGCGGTCGATACGCACATCTTCCGCGTCTGCAACCGGACCGGGCTTGCGCCTGGCAAGACCGTGACCGAGGTGGAGATGAAGCTGCTGGAAGTCGTGCCCGACGAATTCCTGCACGATGCGCACCACTGGCTGATCCTGCATGGACGCTACGTCTGCAAGGCACGGCGGCCGGAGTGCTGGCATTGCGTGATCGAACCGCTGTGCGAGTATCCGGATAAGGTGCTGGTGCCCAGGGAGTGAGGAGTCNGATCTGCTGAAATCCACCGCCCGCCCGCACCCGGTCGGCACCTACTGCACCACGCATACCGGCGTGTGCGGGGCGGGACTGCTGGATGCCGGCGCCGGCCAGCCGGCGCCGGTGGGCACGCCGGTGGCAACCTCAAGCGGAAGTAGTGCCGGCGGCGGTGGCGCGGTTGGTCTGTGGGCTGGAGCGCTACTGGCCGTGGGTGGCCTGCTGGCGTGGCTGGCTGGCGGGCGGCGCGGTCGTCACCGCTGAAGGTGGACTGCCCTCTCCCCCGCCCCTCTCCCGCAAGCGGGAGAGGGGAGGACACCCACGGCATTTGATACACCGCTGGTTTTCTCCCCTCTCCCGCAAGGCGGGAGAGGGGCCGGGGGAGAGGGGAATCCCATCCCCCCCCACGTCGTCCAACACTGACACCCCATGTCGGCTTTCGGCTGATACCGCCCTCCATCTCCCCCTCCTATCGTGATCCCATTCTGATCACGCAAGGCTTGGTGAAGCACATCGCGCCAGCCGCCGGAGGGACTCATGCCGTTTGCGAGCCGCATTCACACCCGCTTGGCCAGCCGGACGCTTGGGGCCGCCGTCTCACTGTGCACGCTGCTTGGCGCGACACCCACGCTGTCCGCAGCCGCCGACGCCGCGAGTAGCGCGGCACCGGCGTACACCGGCAACATCATCGTGCGCTGGCGCGACACCCAGCAGCCCACCGCGGCGCCGCTGCGGCAGCTTGCCGAGAAGACCGGCGTCGGCCTGACTGTCAAACGGACCATGTCCGGCAACGCGGAACTGGTGTCGATCACCGGTGGCGGCGCGATCGACCCGGAAGCCCTTGCCGCCCGGTTGCGCGAGGACCCGCGCGTGGCCGACGCCGTGCCGGATCGCTGGCTGCGCCTGCACGACACGGTGCCCAACGACCCGCTGTTCCCCAACCAGCCCTACCTGGCCTCGCCGTCGACCGTTCCCGGTGGCGCCAACCTGCCCGCGGCGTGGGACCGCTCGCGGGGCTCGGCGTCCATGGTCATTGCCGTGATCGACACCGGCGTGCTGCGTCACGGCGATCTGGCGGCACGGCTGATCAATGGCTACGACTTCATCAGCGACCCGCAATACTCGCTCGATGGCGATGGACGCGAAGCCGATCCCACCGATGCCGGCGACAACGTGCCATCCGGCTATACCTGCCCTGGCTCGCCGCCAGCGCAAGCGGACCAGCCCAATAGCTGGCACGGCACGCGCGTGGCCAGCGTATTGGGCGCGACGACGGACAACAACAACGCCATCGCGGGAGTCAACTGGCAGGCGCGCATCCTTCCTGTGCGCGTATCGGGCCGTTGCGGCGCGCAATTGTCCGACACCATCGACGGCATGCGCTGGGCCGGCGGG
>NZ_VLJN01000032.1:6103-31514 GCF_007829435.1 Cupriavidus gilardii J11 | reverse complement strand
TGTCCATCGCTTACTGCCTGTTGCTTCGTTGCCTTGCTGCGTCAGCAGCAGAGAAACGAGATTATGCAGCGCGTTTCGTTTCTCGTCAACAGGTGCGGCGCACTTTTTTTGCCGCCGGGCCTGTCTGCGCTTGGGCTTGCTGCCCCCCGCCCGACCTGCCCTTTCCTGCCAACTTCGCCGCGGTGTTCAGCAGCGAGGGGGCGAATATTACGAGACCGTGACGCGCGATGCAAGCCCTTTTTTCGCCGGGGCCTTTAGAATCGACGGATGTCCGAACCCATGACTCCACAGAGCCTCTATGAAGGCGCGCCAGCACATCTGGACGGCGACGCGCTGGCGTCGGCACTGACGCGCCCTATCGTCTTCGTCGATCTGGAGACCACGGGTGCGGACGCGGAACGCGACCGCATTACCGAGATCGGCGTGGTGGAGGTCGGTCCCGGCGGCGTATCCGAATGGGACACGCTGATCGATCCGGGCTGCCCGATTCCGCCTTTTATCCAGGGCATGACCGGCATCACCGAGGCCATGGTGCGCGGCCAGCCTGCCTTCGAGGCCCTGGCCGAGGCGCTGGCGGAGCGGCTGCACGGCAAGCTGTTCGTCGCCCACAACGCCCGCTTCGACTACGGCTTCCTGAAGCAGGCGTTCCGCCGTGTCGGCATTACGTTCCGCGCCGATGTGCTGTGCACCGTCCGGCTGTCGCGGTCCCTGTTCCCTTCGGTCGAGCGGCATGGGCTGGACGCGCTGATCGCACGTTTCGGCCTGCAGCCCAAGGGGCGCCACCGCGCGCTGGCCGATGCCGAATTGCTGTGGCAGTTCTGGCAGCATGTGCATCGGCTATATCCGGTGCATCTGGTCGAGTCCGCTGTTCGCACGCTGGTCAAGCGGGCCAGCCTGCCGGCGGGGCTGGACGAGATGGCGCTGGACGCCGTGCCGCAGACGGCTGGTGTCTATCTGTTCCACGGCGACGACGATGTGCCGCTGTATGTGGGCAAGAGCGTGAACCTGCGCCAGCGCATCGGGGCGCATTTCTCCGGCGACCACCGCTACGCCAAGGACCAGCGCCTGAGCCAGGCGGTACGCCGTGTCGACTGGCGGGAGACCGGCGGCGAGATCGGAGCGTTGCTGCAGGAGTCGCTGCTGGTCAAGACGCTGCAGCCGGTGCATAACGCCTTGCTGCGGCGGCCGGGCCAACTCTTTGCGTGGGAACTGCCCGATGGCCTGATGGTGCCGCGTCTGCGCAGTGACCGGGAAATCGACTTCAGCCSCCATCGTCATCTGTTCGCGCTGGGCGGGAGCCGGTCCGCGGCGCAGGCGCGTCTGCGCGAACTGGCGCAGCGGCATGGGTTGTGCGAGGCGACGCTGATGCCCGATCGCCATCATCGGCGCGGCTCGCCGTGTTTTGCCCGGCAGGTGCAGCGCTGCGCGGGCGCGTGCACCGGCGACGAGCCGCTTCCCGTGCATCGCGCTCGACTGGCCGAAGCGCTGGCGCCGACGCGACTGCTGCCATGGCCGTTCGACGGCGCGGTCGCATGGCGGGAGGCGCCTCATGCCTTGGCGCAATGGCACGTGATCGAGAACTGGTGCTACCTCGGCGCTTCGCCGTCGCTCGACGAGGCTCCCACGCTGCTGGGCGAGCCGGCACGCTTCGATCCCGATACGTACCGCATCCTGTCCCCGCATGTCGATCGGCTGCTGGCCGAGGCCGCGCCGCTTGCCGCGCGTCACGAACTGACGCTGCAGCCGCGCGATGCCGAGCCACGCGCCGAAGCGGTGCGCTCGCCGGGGCGGCGGCGCGTCGCGACACCGGACCATCAGCCGACGCTGTTCGGCATTTGAACCTCGCCGCTTGCCGGCACGGCCAGCGCCGGGCGCACCAATGCCGGGCGGGCATCGGCATCGCGTGCGGCGCCCTTCCCCGATCTGGCGCACCCGGCATTGCAGACTGACACCGCATGGTGCAGTCACCGGCGCCCGCAGTGGCATGGGACTTGCACCATTGCCCACCGAGTAGAAGCGGTTAGCGCCCTGTCGGCGGCCATCGAGGCCGACCCAGCGGCGCGGGACATTGCTCCGACGACGTCCCGTCGTCAACGGCGCGCAAGGCGCCGCGTCCGGTCAGGCCCTGGCCTCAAGACGAAGAGCATGCGATGTCGCCGCTTAGCCATAGCGCCCGCCTTCCCGTGAAGTCTTCGCGTCTTGCCGCCGGTGGACCCCCGCGCGCCTTGTCATCGCCGTCGCGGCCCCCGGCCCACGTTATTGACTTTTCGCACGCGAGGACCCGACCATGCTCGTCACGCAACAACCTGTGCTGCGCCGCTTCTGGTACGCACTGATGCCCGTCTCGATGCTCGACGACGGACCCAAACCCTTCACTCTCCTTGGCGAGAATCTGGTGATATGGAAGCGACCGGATGGCAGCGTGGCTGCGTTGCGGGACCGCTGCTGCCATCGCACGGCCCGGCTGTCGAAGGGCTGGATCAACGAGCGCGGCGATATCGTCTGCGGCTATCACGGCTGGGAGTACGACTGCTCGGGCGCCTGCGTGCGGATTCCGCAGGCTCCGGACAACCGCATTCCGGCCGGCGCCCGCGTGCCGTCCTATCGGGCGGAGGCCAGATACGGCTACGTATGGGTGGCGCTCGACGAGCCGTTGCAGCCGATTCCGGACTTTCCCGAAGATGGCGATCCACGGTATCGCCGGATCCTGCAGTTCTACGAACGGTGGAACACCAGCCCGCTGCGGGTAATGGAAAACGCCTTCGACAATTCGCACTTCAGCTTCGTGCACCGGGCCAACTTCGGCATCGCGGAGCAGCCGAAGCCGGAGAAGTATGTGCTCACCCAGGGCGAATGGGGCTTCGAGGCCGAGACGCTCGTGCCGATCCGCAATATCGAGGCGGGTCATCGCGTGACGGGCACCACCGAGCCGATCACCCATCGCCATCTGTTCAACCGCTGGGATATGCCTTTCACGCGGCGATTCGGCTGCACCTATCCCGCCAGCGGACGTCATCACATCATCTACAACTGCGCGACCCCCATTGATGACCGCACCGTGATGCTGTCGCAATGGCTGTATCGAAACGACACGGAAGAGGACTGTCCGGCCCAGGAGTTGATCGCCTGGGACGCGCCGATCGTGGCCGAGGACCGCGAGATCCTTGAGGCCACGGACTATGACGCCTGCGTCGATACCCGTCGCCGCGTGGAGTTCCATATGGAGTCGGACAAGCCGGGGCTGCTGATGCGCAAGATGTTGATGGCGTTGCTTGAGCGCCACGGCGAGGAAGAGGTGTTCCGTTCCGGCGGACCGGACCATACGGCGGCAAACCAGGCCGGATAAACGCCAGGGGTGCAACGGCGGGGCGCGATCCGCCTCGCCGGGGTCCATCGGCGCCAGGCAATCCGACGCACTCGATCGATTGCGGTTGCAAATTCGCTGACAGGTTCATAGAATGCGAATCGTTCTCATTCATTCCGCTGTCGGCGCGATCCGCGTGCCGCCATCCGCTCATGCCAGTGGCCGAAACCCTGTCGACGCATTCCATCGACGCCCTGTACAGCCGGCATCACCCCTGGCTGTTCGGCTGGCTGCGCAGGAAACTGTGCTGCCCCGACGAGGCGGCCGACATCGCGCACGACACTTTCGTCCGGGTGCTCGCGTCCCGGGACGCACTCACAGCGATGCGGGAACCCCGGGCCTATCTGTCGACCACCGCCACGCGCCTGCTGATCGATCGCGTTCGCCATCGCCAGCACGAGCAGAGCTATATGGCGGAACAGGGCGAAAGCGACGATCGGGTGGCATCCCCGGAATCCACCGTGGCAGCATGGCAGGCGCTCGCGGCGATCGACGCGGCGCTGAACTCGCTGCCGGCCAAGGCCAGGGAAGCCTTTCTGCTGCACCATCACGACGGCTGGACGCATGCCAGCATCGCGGCGCGGCTCGGCGTATCGACCCGGATGGTCCGCAAATACCTGAGTCAGGCGATGACGGAACTGGACGGTTCGTCGCGCGACGGCCGCCATGGCCCGGTATCGGCCAGCACCGGCGACATGTCGGTCAACGCCGCCCGCAGCGGCAGCGCGACGGGACGGCGCACCACCTGCCGCACCTCCATCCTGACCACGCGCTCCGCGCCGGCATAGGCGCGCACCTGCGGCCCATCCCACAGCACCTGCGCCCGTACTGCCACATGCAGCAGCGTGCCGGTGTCGAAGTCCGGAATCACCAACCCGGCGCGCGGATTCTCCAGCAGATTGCCGATGGTATTGAAGTACGCATTGCCGTTGAAATCCGGCAGCAGTAGCACGCTGTCCCCTTCCACGCGAACAAAGCCGGGATTACCGCCACGATGGGACACGTCCGCGCCGCCGGTATGCGGGCGATCCGCATCCTGGTGGAAACTGGCAATGAAAATCGTGTCGGCGTGGCCTATCAGCGCGGCGTCGTCCGCATCGAGTGTCGCCGACATGGTGGCAGGGGCGGCATCGCGGAAAGCGTCGGCCGGCGACGCGTCGAACAGCACGCGCTGCTGGATATAGCGCGGGCAGTTGCCAAAGCTCTGCCGCACGTCCACGGTCATGCCTTGCGTGTCGCGCGCCGACACCATGCCGTTCATGCGGTTGCGCCGGCGGGTGGGCAACTCGATGCCAAGCAGGCCAATGTCGGCGCCGACCCCGAAAGCGTCCGCCAGCGGATCGTCTGGTGACGGTATCGCGTCGATGCGCAGTTGCCGCGGGCCGGGGGCATGGGCAAAGCCCGGCGCGCCGGTCAGCAGCGACGCCGCCGGCCAACCCGAACGGTCCAGCCCGCCGACCACCAGGAACGGCAGCTGCGCGTAGAACAAGCGGTGCTGCTCCGGCATTTCCGCGCGCACCAGCCGGCGACCGACTGCTTGCAGCTGCGCCGCCTTGCCGGCGCGCTGCTGCGCGAGGCGCTCGCCAGTGTGGAACGGTGATTCGTCGTGTGGCCAGACGGGCAGGTCCATGATGGCCTCCTTTACTTCCCGGTTTCGTTCGGACGACCGCCGCTCAGGCGGCCGGGCGCGTCGCATGCGGCATGGGCAGGAAGCGCGGCAGCGCCTCCACGCGGCGCAGCCAGCGCTGGATCGCCGGGTACGGCGACAGCGGCACGCCGCCTTCGTCGGCGCGGGCGATATACGCGTACGCCGCCACATCGGCCAACGTCGCCTTGGCGCCGGTCAGGAACGGGGCATCGTTCAGCAGCGGCTCCATCACGGCAAACAGGCGGCCGGCACGGGCGCGCGCGTTGTCTAGCGGCAGCGCCATGCCGAATACCGTCGCAAGCCGTGCCGAGGCGGGCCCGAACGCAATCTCGCCCGCCGCCACCGACAGCCAGCGCTGCACGGCGGCCGCACCGACCGGATCGCGGGGCAGCCAGCGTCCATCGTCGTAGCGCAAGGCCAGATAGACCAGGATGGCGTTGGAATCGGCCACCACGGTGCCGTTGTCGTCGAGCACCGGAATCTGGCCGAAGGGATTGAGCGTCAGGAACGGCTCGCGCTTGTGCTCGCCGCCGCGAAGATCCACTGCCTGGGTGCGATAGGGCAGGCCCAGCAGCGACAGGAACAACTCGACCCGATGCGCGTGGCCCGACAGGGGCGTGTGGTAGAGCACCAGCGGGGCGGCGGGAATCGGGCGGGTGGCCGGGTTGGCGGACATCGGGTTCTCCTTGGTGTGGGATGCAGCGATTGTGGCCGCCGTCGGGGGTGGAATAAAGATGGGGCGGTGGATATGACTACTCCGCTGGATGGAGTAATGTGGTGGGGGGTTTTCCCGGCGTTTTTTTACGCTGGGACTGCCCTCTCCCCCGCCCCCTCTCCCGCTCTGCGGGAGAGGGGAGAGATACGGACACACCAATGAACGGGTTTCCATGGACAAACTGCGTGCAATGCAGACCTTTGTCGGGATCGTCGATCACGGCAGCCTGACCGCCGCGGCCGCGGCGCTCGGCACATCGCTGCCGGCGGTGGTGCGCACGCTGGCAGCGCTCGAAGCCGAGCTCAAGGTGCGATTGCTGAACCGCACCACGCGCCGGCTGGCGTTGACCGACGAGGGCCGCAGCTACCTGGACAGCTGCCGGCGCATCCTGGCGACGATCGACGAGGTGGAAGCCGGGCTGACTGCCCGGCAGGCCGAGCCCGCCGGCCTGCTGACGATCACGGCGCCGATGCTGTTCGGCCAGATGTACGTCGCCCCTGCGGTGACGGCCTTCGCGCAGCGGTATCCGGCGGTGCGCTGCCGCATGGAGTTCACCGACCGCGTCGTCAATCTGCTGGAAGAGGATATCGATGTGGGCATCCGCATCGGACCGTTGCACGACTCCACGCTGGTGGCCCAACAGGTGGGCCGGATCCGGCGGGTGGTGGTAGCCACGCCGGCTTTCCTGCGCAAGCACGGCGTGCCTCGCCATCCCAAGGACCTGGCGCACGCCAGTTGTCTGCGCTTTACCAGCGGCGCGTCCCATTGGTGGGCCTTCCAGCAGAACGGGCGGGTATTCCACGTCGATGTGTCGGGCAATCTGGAATTCAACCAGATCGCTCCCGCCGTGGCGGCGTGCGCGGCGGGCGCCGGCTTCGGCCACTTCCTGTCGTACCAGGTGGCGCCACTGGTTGCCAGCAAGACGCTGCGTATCGTGCTGGAGGAGTTCGAGCTGGCGCCCTGGCCGCTGTCACTGCTGTACCCGCATGCGCGTCTGCTGCCCGCACGCACGCGGGCCTTCGTCGACTGGATGAAGGCAGACCTGACGCCGCGTTTCCAATAAGTCCGGCCGATTCCACGTCGTTCGGCACCTTGCCGGTCGGCGGCGACCACTGTATATTCGTACAGTATTCGCCGTCATGGAGGAAAGCATGTCAATCGCCAGAGCCAGCAGCCGCAGTGAAGCCTTGCGGCTGATTGCCGCCAACGATATCCCCGCGCTGGACCTCGACTACGAGACAGGCTGGCGCGACGCATTGGAACTGGGCCGCCTGGGAGAGAAGCGCGGCATACGTGTGCAATACCGCGGGCACGAGAGCATCGCGGTGCGTTCACCGCAGGCGCTGGCGTCGGGGCTGCAGCGGCCGAAGACGACCTTTCGCCAGCGCAACCTGTACTGCCTGTTCGATCTCGACGGCATCGCCGGCGACCAGCTGCAGCAGCTTGAAGCCCGCGCCGGCCGGCTGGGCGACTACATCCTCGCCGGCCATCTGCTGCGCAACGCCGACGCGGTCTGGAGCTAGCGCGACATCGTGCCGCGCCAACGCGCGCGAACGTCTCAACCCTTTGTCGATCCGAAGAGCTACCAACTACTTTGATCACGTTTTTGAAAGCGTGCCCCAAAAGGGCAACGCAGCATGGGTCGCCGCTCGTGGCGCCGCCTATGGCCCCATTCGTGGCCTCGCTCGTGGCCCCGTCCACCACGCGCGGCCGACGGGCCAGCCGGGCCCGACGTGCCAGAAGGCAGTACCGATACCCATAACGGAGACCTGCGCAACACCATGCCAGCCGATCTGTACGACACCAAGGAGCCGTTGCTGCGATGTCTTCAGGACAGTCTGGCGGCATGGCAATCCGCGCTGCATCGTATCCTGGCTCAGTCGGGAATCTCCCCCGACGAATGGCAACTGTTGATGCAACTGGCCGAGCAAGGGGGGGTGCAACCGGGGGATCGGCTCGACCAGGCATCGGACCAGCGTGGCGGGGCGTACCTGGTCCGCGAGGGAGGGCCATCGTCGCCGTCCCGATTTCAGCAGCGCGAAGTCGATACGATGTTGCTGGCCCTGTCCGACCAGGGCTGGCTTGAACAGGGCCCCGAGGGAGGCAAGCCACCGCAGCCGGCAATCCGTCCCACGGCGAAGCGGCGCCTGGACAAGTTGCAGCAGGCGGTCAAGGCGCTGCAGTCGGCATGGGTCGCCCCGCTGAGCCTGGAGGAGCGCGGGCAGATGATTGCATACCTGACGAGGATGCAACGCCAGCTGGATCGCTGCGCGCCGCATATCCACCCGATGGCCGATCGCCGGACCAGCGACAAGAGCTTGCCGGACAATTCGTTCCCGGATGTTGCGTCGGCGCAGGACGACGGCGGCCATGCAGGCCAGCACTATCGGCGCGGTGGCCAGACCGGCCTTTAGCCTGCGCCTTTCACGCGTACCGCGGCAGCGCGGGTGCTATCGCGACCGCATGGCGCCGAGGTGCTGTCCCCAGGCATGCCGCGGGGCCGCTCTGGCTTCACGGGGCAGCCGCAACAGCGTGAAGCGGTGTGCCTGCGCGCCGATGCCGGCGATCGGAATGAACGATTCGTCGATGCGCTGCTGCGATACCGCAGGTGCGACGGCGTCGGGAAACCACGCGGACAACGATACGAGCCGCTCCCCGGCTTGCGCGACATTGGCCTGGGCATGCGATGGCCGCTGCGCAAGGCGCATCGATGCGGTGGCGATATCCAGGTGCAGACCCGCGCCGTGGGCCGTCTCGCTGAGCCAGCACGCGTGCACGCTGGCGCCGTCGTCGAGCAACAGCGCGGCCTTTTGCGAGGTGCGGTCGATCCAGCGGCGAGCCGCATGCCACACCGGCACGCGCACGCGGCCGGCGAAGGCCAGCAGGGCTTCCATATCCACCTGGCCCCGCAGCGCATCGCGGCACACCGCATCGGGCATCAGCAGCCGGGCCGCAAAACCGTAGGCGCGTGCCGCCAGGCTGTCCAGTTCCGCCAGCCTATACAGCTGCGGCAGTCGGCATTCGAATGCCGGGGCCGCGCCGCCACGTGCCAGGTGCAAGCGACCGTGCAACGCATAGCAACCGAGCAGCCACGCCTGAACGAAGCGGGCTTCGGCCGTGTCCAGCCGTTCGTGATGCAGCATCATCCACCCGCCCGCGCCAGTGTGGTAAAGCGCGCCATCGACATCGCCGAGCGGGGCGGCGGCCACCGACACGATGGCATCGCCGCGCCCAAGCCGGCCCGCGGCGGCCAGTGCCAGCGCCGGAACGTCGACCAGGCCCGCTGGGCCCGCCGCGCCCGGACCGGTTATGCCAGAACCGTCCGCGTCGAGCAGCGCTGACAGCAGGGCGAAGCACGGGGGCCTGCCCGAATGCAGGTCAGGCGCCATGTGGACCGGTAGGCCCGGCGATGGCTGCACCGGGCGCCGCGCTTGCTTCATCTTCGCTGTCCCCGGCCGAGCGTCAGTCCCGCAGAAGGTTCTTCGCGATGATCATCTGCTGGATCTGCGTGGTGCCTTCATAGAGGCGAAGCAGACGCACATCGCGATAGAAGCGTTCGGCCTTGTATTCGGCGATATAGCCGGCGCCGCCATGGATCTGCACGGCGCGGTCCGCCACGCGGCCGACCATTTCGGTACAGAACATCTTGGTGCACGACGCCAGCATGCTGACTTCCGGATCGCTCTTGCCGGCGGGCTTGGCGTCGTAGCGCTGCGCGCAGTCACGCACCATCGACAGGCCGGCGTACAGTTCGGCCTGGCTGTCGGCCAGCATGCCCTGGATCAGCTGGAAGTCGCCGATGGGCCGGCCAAACTGCTTGCGCTCCTTGGCATAGGCCACGGCGTCCGTGAGCAGCCGGTGGGCCATGCCGCAGGCCAGCGCGGAGATATGCAGCCGGCCCCGGTCAAGCACCTTCATCGCGGTCTTGAAGCCGACTCCCGGCACGCCGCCGATGATGTTGGCGGCCGGCACGCGCACGTTTTCCAGCACCACGTCGCAGGTCTTGGTGCCGCGCTGGCCCATCTTCTTGTCAGGCTTGCCCAGCGAGATGCCCGGCGTGTCGGCCGGCACGATAAAGGCGGAAATTCCCGAGGCACCCGGGCCGCCCGTACGCGCCATCAGCGTGAACGCGCCCGCGCGCGGCGCATTGGTGATGAAGCGCTTGGTGCCGTTGATCACATAGTGATCTCCGTCCAGTTCGGCCCTGGTCTGCAGCGAGGCCGCGTCCGAGCCGGCATTCGGCTCGGTCAGCGCGAACGAGATCACCAGCTCGCCGCTGGCGATCCGCGGCAGGTATTGCTGCTTCTGCTCCTCGGTGCCGTCCATCAGGATGCCTTGGGAGCCGATGCCGACGTTGGTGCCAAACACCGAGCGGAACGCCAGCGCGGTATGACCCAGGTCGTACACCACGTCGCATTCCTGGGACATCGACAGGCCGATGCCGCCATAGTTTTCCGGAATCGAGATGCCGAACAGACCCATTTCCTTCATGTCGGCAACGATATCGGCCGGCACGTCGTCGGTTTCCTCGAGGATGTCTTCTGCCGGCTTCAGGCGTTCGTCGATGAAGCGCTGCACCGAGGCGCGCAGCAGCGAGAACGATTCGGTATCGAGGGTCATGGCGATCTCCGGGAAAGGGCGTGCGGGGCGGACGTTGCCGGCGCGCCGACAAATGGCAGGATAGGCGCCACGCCGGCGCAGCGCCGGCATGGCGGAATGAGCGCCATGGTACGCCGACGCGGGATTTTGACAATCCATCGCCGCTTGGACAGAATGGTCAGCCAAATTTGACAATCCTTTAGCCGCCGTTGGCGCGAGCCGCGCGGCGGCGCACCCCTGATGATGGATCTGAACGCACTGCGCCTGTTCGTCGATATCGTCGACGCGGGCAACCTTTCCGCGGCGGCGCGCAAGCTCAAGATGACCCGCGCCAACGTCAGCTATCGGCTCAAGGCGCTGGAGGAGGAGCTTGGGGTGCAGTTGCTGCGCCGGACCACCCGCCATGTCGAGCCCACGCCGGTCGGCGCCGGCCTGTACGAGCATGGCCGCAACATCCTCGCTGAAGTGGCCGCGGCCGATGCGCTGATCAGCAACCTTGGCAAGACGCTGCACGGCCGCGTACGGCTGTCGGTGCCGACCGGCCTGGGGCATGCGCTGCTGTCACCGCTGTTGGTGCAGTTCAAGCACCGCTATCCCGATATCGTGCTGGACGTTGTCTTCGACAACCGCGTGCACAACCTGGTGTCGGAGGACGTGGAGGTGGCGCTGCGCATCATCTCGACGCCGCCCGATTCCGTGGTGGCCACGGAAATTGGCGAGGTCGACTGGATCGTATGCGCAAGCCCGGCCTATCTGGCCCGGCATGCCGCGCCGGTGGAGCTTGCCGACCTGCAGCGGCATGCGATCGTCTGCGCGACGCCGGTGGGACAGAAGCTGAAGGTCTTTGGCAGTCGCGCGGACGACGCGCAGCGGGAGCCGGTGGGGCTCGAGSCGACGCTCAGTTCGGAGAATTTTGCGTTCCTGAAGGAGGCGGTGCTCGGCGATATCGGCGTTGGCATTTTT
The DNA here is from genome assembly GCF_007829435.1 of Cupriavidus gilardii J11. Classification (GTDB taxonomy): domain Bacteria; phylum Pseudomonadota; class Gammaproteobacteria; order Burkholderiales; family Burkholderiaceae; genus Cupriavidus; species Cupriavidus gilardii_D. The sequence goes on along the minus strand of NZ_VLJN01000032.1, from coordinate 20,225 downwards.
CCACTGTACGCGATCGGGCCCGAGCTGGCAGCGGGAATGCTTGTGCCGGTGCTCAAGGACTACCGCGTCAGCGTGTTTGGCAGCCGGCTATATATGCTGACCATGCCGAACCGCTACCAGACCATGGCGACGCGGTGTCTGCTGACTTTCCTGAAGACGGAGTTGCAGGCGGTGTGGCCGCGGTTGTCGGATGCTGGCGGTTTCTCTTCGCTCTCGGGCAAGGCGGAAGAGGGGAGATAAAACGGGTCAGGGCAGCGCCGTGTTGGGGTCGGGGGTGTCATCCTTGAGCCGCACGCCGCTGCAGCCCAATGCCAGCGCCCCGCGCAATAGAAAAACCAGACGGTCGGCGGCGCGCTGGTAGGACAGGCCCTCCGGACGGACGTTTGAAACGCAGTTGCGTTCGGCGTCGGTGCGGCCGATGCGCGGTTCGTATGTCAGGTAGAGGCCGAGGCTATCGGGCGAGCTGAGGCCGGGGCGCTCGCCGATCAGCATCACGACCTGGCGCGCATGCCACAGTGCGCCGATCTCGTCGCCGAGGGCAACCCGTGCCTGTTCCGCGATCACGACCGGCGCCAGCCGCCAGTCCGGCAGGGGCTCGCGCACGGCGCACAGCACCGGCACCGCATGGCGTTGCACGGCGAGCGCGGAAAGGCCATCGGCGACGACAAACACCACATCGCATGGCGCGCCGTCCCAGGCAGCGGACAGCGCATCGCGACTGCGGTCGTCGAGGCGGCGGCCGAGGTCGGGCCTGCGCAGATAGTGCAGGCGGTCCGGGGCGGCGCTACTGGCCGCAACGCAAGCAAACCGCTCATTCCGTAGCGACTGCTCCAGCGCGGCACGATCGAGCGGGCGATGCACCGCGTCGCGTGCCTGCGCATGGGCCAGCCCAAAGGCGAGCAGGGCCTCGGTTGGCTGGCTGTGGCCGGCCCGGCCCAGCGCGATGCGCGCCGGCGTGAACTGGCGCAGACGTTGCCATGGCGACGGTGGCGCAATCGGCGAAGGCATGGCGGCTCCTTTGACCGGTTTAGGCTGGCGGGACCCTGGCATCTGGCGCCGCCGGATCATCGAAGCGTCCCGGCGAACTGCAGCAGCGGCTGCCGTTCGCCGGGTTCGGCCAGTCTTCCGTCCGGCTCCATGATGCCGGCGCGTTGCAGCCATTCGGCAAACTCCGGCGCCGGTGCCAGTCCGAGCGTTTCGCGCAGATACAGCGCGTCGTGGAACGAGGTGCTCTGGTAGTTCAGCATGATGTCGTCCGCCCCAGGCACCCCCATGATGAAATTGACGCCGGCCACGCCGAACAGCGTCAGCAGCGTATCGACGTCGTCCTGGTCCGCCTCGGCGTGATTGGTGTAGCAGATATCGCAGCCCATTGGCACGCCGAGCAGCTTGCCGCAGAAATGGTCTTCCAGCCCAGCGCGCACGATCTGCTTGCCGTCGTACAGGTATTCCGGTCCGATGAAGCCCACCACGGTATTGACCAGCAGAGGTGAGAACGCGCGCGCCACGGCGTAGGCGCGTGCCTCCATGGTCTGCTGGTCGACGCCATGATGCGCGTTGGCCGACAGCGCACTGCCCTGGCCGGTCTCGAAATACATCAGGTTGTCGCCGACCGTGCCGCGGCCCAGCGACAGCGCGGCGTCGCGCGCCTCGCGCAGCAGCGCGAGATCGATGCCGAAGGCCGCGTTTGCCTGCTGGCTGCCGGCGATGGACTGGAACACCAGATCGACCGGCGCACCCTGTTCGATCGCGCGCAGCGTGTTGGTGACATGGGTCAGCACGCACGACTGGGTGGGCACGTCGTGACGCACGCGCAGGTCATCCAGCAGCTGCAGCAGCGTGACGATGGCGCCGAGATTGTCCCCGGCGGGGTTGATGCCGATGGNGGCGCCGAGATTGTCCCCGGCGGGGTTGATGCCGATAGCCGCACCGACAGCCTGCCGGGCAGACCGATGGTGTTGCGGAAGCGCGTGACCACCCGGCGCTTGCGCGCCACCGCGATCAGGTCCTGGTTGCGCATCAGCTTGCTGACGGCGGCCGCCATCTCGGGCGTGATGCCGGGCGCCGCGCGCGCGAGCACCTCGCCGTCGGTCTCATGCAAAAGGAGCCAGTTGCGGAACTCGCCCACCGTCAGCGATGTAATGTCAGCGAAGGCCGCGGCATCGTGGCCGTCGACGATCAGCCGGGTGACTTCATCGGCTTCGTATGGAACCAGCGCCTCGTCGAGAAAATGGCGCAGCGGCAGATCGGCAAGCGCCATCCGCGCCGCCATTCTCTCTTCCTCGCTGGCGGCGGCGATGCCGGCAAGCTGGTCGCCGGAACGCGCGGGGCTGGCCTTGGCCAGCAGCGTCTTCAGGTCGGCGAAGACGTGGCGGCGCGACGCGACGGTGTGGGCAAAGGCCATGGCGGCTCCCGGGGCAGGACGTCTTCGGCAATATAGCGCGAAGCGTGGGAGCGAGGAGGGGTGCGTACCCGTTTCTGCGTGGGGTTTTGGGGGGCGGATTGCTTTGACCGCCCTCTCCCCTGCCCCTCAAGTCACCGGTGCCGGATTGAACAGCACCAGCGCGTTCTGGATCTTCCAATGCTCCGCCCAGGTCTTCTTGCCGCTGGCGACAGCGAGCATGGTGTGGAACAGTTCCCAGCCGACATCTTCAATGGTGGCCTCGCCGGTGGCGATGCGGCCGGCGTTGATATCCATCAGATCGTGCCAGCGCCGCGCCAGATCGTTGCGGGTGGCGACCTTGATCACCGGCACCTGGGCCAGGCCGTAAGGCGTGCCACGGCCGGTAGTGAAGACGTGCAGATTGATGCCGGCGGCCAGCTGCAGCGTGCCGCAGACGAAATCGCCGGCCGGCGTGGCGGCGTACAGCAAACCCTTGCGGTCGGCCTTTTCGCCCGGCGGAACCACGCCGTGGATGGGGCCGGTGCCCGACTTGACGATCGAGCCCATCGCCTTCTCGACGATATTGGACAGGCCGCCCTTCTTGTTGCCCGGGGTGGTGTTGGCGCTGCGGTCGACCTGCCCGCGCGCCAGATAGCGGTCGTACCAGTCCATCTGTTCGATCAGCGCCTGGGCAACCTCGGGCGTGGCGGCGCGCGCCGTGAGCTGGTCGATGCCGTCGCGCACTTCCGTCACTTCGGAGAACATCACGGTCGCGCCCGCGCGTACCAGCAGATCGGTGGCGAACCCGACCGCGGGGTTGGCCGTGACACCGGAGAAAGCATCGCTGCCGCCGCACTGCACGCCGACGACGAGGTCCGACGCCGGACAGGTGACACGGCGTCGTGCGTTGAGCCGCTGCAGGTGCCTGTCGGCGGTCTGCATGATCGAATCGATCATCGATTCGAAGCCGACGTGGGCCTCGTCCTGCAGGCAGACCACATCGGGTTCGCCCTCGCGCTGGATCGGAATCGTGCCCGCGCCGATCAGTCGCTGCGGCTGCAGCTTCTCGCAGCCAAGGCTGACAATCATCACTTCGCCGCCGAAGTTGGGGTTCAACGCGATATTGCGGATGGTGCGGATCGGGATGGCGGCGTCCGGCGCATCGATCGCCACGCCGCAGCCGTAGCCATGCTCCAGTCCGACCACGTCATCGACGTTGGGGTACCGCGGCAACAGTTCGGCCTTGATGCGGGCCACCGCGAATTCCACGACGCCCTGGACGCATTGCACGGTGGTGGTGATGCCCAGGATATTACGCGTGCCCACCGATCCGTCGGCATTGCGATACCCCTCGAACGTATAGCCCTCCAGCGGCGGCAGGGACTGCGCGCCTCGCGTGCCGATGGGCAGCTTGTCCAGGCCCGGCGCGGTCGGCATCCGCAATACGCGTTCGTTGACCCAGCTGCCACGCGGCAGCGGCTTCAGCGTGTAGCCGATCACCACGTTGTAGCGCAGTACCGGCGCGCCCTCCTCCAGATCGACCAGCGCGACCTTGTGCCCCTGCGGCACCGTCTCGACCAGCGTCAGTCCGCACGGAAACACGGTGCCGGCAGGCAGGCCATCGTCGTTGGCAACGATGGCGACGTTGTCGGCCTCGTGCATGCGGATATAAAGGGGCGCCGCGGCATCGCGGGATTGTGCGGAAATGGGATTCGACGACATGGGAGAGCGGGTGGGCCAGGGTCACCACGTGCGGCGCGGTAATCCCCGACGGTGTATGTTGTCAGACAACATTGTATTGCGGACCATTGTTGGCCGGCGCTGGCGTTTACCCTTGGATAACGTTAACCTGCGCGTACAAGAGTGTCAATTACGGCATTTTCGTGCAACGCGCTTACGCCTACTAAGCCCGTCGGGTCCTCACCACGAATGCCACGTTAGTGCAATCCCAGAAGTTGTACGACAACGTAGCCGCGCGCTCGATCGCCTCGCAGTTGATTTCCCCATGGAAACTGTTCTTGCCGCACATCCGGCCGCAAGAACGTGGGAGGCGATCCCGCGTACCCATTTCTGCGGACGGCCAGCACAAGGACGTCATCGGAGCGCGGTCGGCGGCGCAATGCCCCTAAGCTGCTGTGACTGCCCTCTCCCCCGGCCCCTCTCCCGCGAGCGGGAGAGGGGATAGTGGTAGCGCCGGCCCCTGTCCCGCTGTGCGGGAGAGGGAAGAGCGCGACAGCGGACTACACCAGCCCGCCGCCGCCCATCTCGCGAAAGAGCGCGAGTTGCTCGTCGGACAGCGGCCGCATACGCGTTGGCAGGTCGATCACCACGGTGAGCAGCAGGTCGCCGGTGCGCTCGCGGGCGCGGTCGTGCAAGCCCATGCCGGCCACGCGCAGCACCGCGCCGCTGCGCGTCATCGATGGCACCTCGACCGGGATGTGTTCGCGGAACCGCAGCAGCGGCACGGTGCCGCCAAGGATGGCGAGCACGAAGTCGATGCGCAGCTCGCGCGTCAGGTCCAGGCCCTCGACGCCGAAGACGCGGTCCTTGCGCACATGGACCCGGCACAGCAGGTTGCCGTTGGGGCCGCCATCGAGTCCCGGTCCGCCCATGCCGCGCGCGCGCAGCACCGTGCCGTCGACCACGCCGGGCTTGATCTGCACGCGCAGCGATTTGTCGATGCGGATCTTGCCAGTGCCCGCGCAGTGGTCGCACGGCGTGGGTTCCTGGCCGCGGCCGGCGCAACGCTCGCAGGTGGCCTGCGCATTGAAGAGTCCGCGCTTGACGTGGCCAGTGCCGCTGCAACCGCCGCAGGGCACCATCCGCACGCCCTTGGCATCGCAGCGCAGGCAGTCCGCCTCCATGCGCACGCGGGTGGTGGCGGTGCCGCCCAGCACGGCGGTTTCAAGTGGGATGCTGGTCTCGCAGACATAGTCAACGCCGGCCTTGCCGGTCGCCGTGGCGGCCCGCTGCGCGGCGGCACGCTGCGCCGCCGAAGCGGCCGCCTGCGCCCAGGTCTCCCGGGCGCGCGACGACGACGGCCGAGCGCCGCCGGCCGCGCTGGCGCGCGGAGCGGTCCGTTCGTTGTCGTAGGCAGCGCGCGCGGCGGGGTCTTTCAATACCGCAAAGGCGACTTGCACCCGCTTGAAGCGCTCCTCGGCGGCGTTCGCATTGCCAGGATTGCGATCGGGATGCCATCGCATGGCAAGCCGCCGGTACGCCAGCCGGATCTCCTCGGCGGTCGCGGTGGGCGCGATGCCTAGAGTTTGATAGTGGTCATGGTGCGTCACGGGGCCCTTATCGTCTGCCATAGGCGTGGCCGGCGTTCCTCCTTCGCCGGCCATCCAGACGATAACGGCATGCCCGGGAAAAAACTGTAGGGCCACCCGACGCGGGCGGTTCGCGCCCGATTCCCGACGCCCGAGGACCGCATGGCGCGGCGCCGCCAGCCGGCACCAAAGTGGCGCCGCCATGGCATTTGGCGGGTGCTGTGTGGAGCGGAATGCAGTACAATGCAAACGATTCTCATCTACGTCGTTTCGGCGTATTCCTCGTATTTCCAGCACAAGCGGTGACATCGCGCCGGCATCGCCGGACCGCCGCCAGGACGAAAAGCACCATGCGTTTGTCTGAATTGCCGCGGCGGACGGCCGCCATCGTCGTGTCGGTCGACGACATCGCGCCGCAGGACCCGATCGCCCGCCGGCTGCGCGAGCTCGGCTTCGTGCCCGGCGAAGCGGTGCAGATCATCACGTACGGTCCGTTCGGCAAGGACCCGCTGGTGGCACAGGTTGGCGCCACCCGTTTCGCGCTGCGCCGCGCGGAGGCCGCGCGTGTGACGGTGCGAGTGGCGACGGCTTCGGTGCCGTCGGGCGCTGACAATGCCGCCGCACCGCACGATGAATCCCGCGCCGTCGAGTACGCCGAGCTTCGCGCCGATCAACGCCCGCACGCGGACGCCGGCCGGCGCACCGCCTGATCCGGCTTTTCGATTCCATATTCCCATGTCGGTCGCCTCCTCTACTTCTCCCTTGCGTATCGCGCTGGTCGGCAATCCCAATTGCGGCAAGACAGCGCTGTTCAACCGGCTCACCGGCAGCCGCCAGAAGGTCGCCAATTACGCCGGCGTCACGGTCGAGCGCAAGGAAGGCATGTTCGTGTCGCCGGCAGGCCGGCAGGTACGCATCCTCGATCTGCCCGGCGCCTACAGCCTGAACGCGACAAGTCTGGACGAAGCCATTACGCGCGACATCTGCATGGGCCGGCGCCCGGGTGAGCCCGTGCCCGACCTGCTGGTGTCGGTGGTCGACGCCACCAACCTGCGGCTGCACCTGCGCTTCGTGCTCGAACTGCGCCGCCTGGGCTTGCCGATGGTGGTGGTGCTGAACATGAGCGACGCGGCGGAGCGTCGCGGCATCCGCATCGACCATGACCGGCTATCGGCCGCGCTCGGCGTGCCGGTGGTGAAGACGGTCGCGGTACGGCGCGGCGGCGCCGCGAGCCTGGTGGCGCTGCTGGACAGCGAACTGCCCGGTGTGCCGGCAGCCCCGGTGTCGACCGTGGCCGACCCCGCCGACGACGTCGACGCGCACGCCGAGGTCAAGCGGCTGATCGACGCGACCGTCAGCATGCCGGCCGCGTCGGCCACCGTGGAAGACCGCATCGACCGCGTGGTGCTGCATCCGGTCTTCGGTCTCGCCATCCTCGCGGTGCTGCTGTTCCTGATGTTCCAGGCGGTGTTCTCGTGGGCCGAGCCGATGATGGAGGGCATCGAGGGCGCGGTGGCATGGACCGGCGAACTGGTCGGCGGCATGTTGCCCGATGGCCTGCTGCGCAGCCTGATCGTCGATGGCCTGATCGCCGGCCTGGGCAGCGTGGTGGTCTTTCTGCCGCAGATCCTGATCCTGTTCCTGTTCATCCTCATACTGGAGGAATCGGGCTATCTGCCGCGCGCGGCCTTCCTGCTGGACCGGCTGATGGTGGGCGCGGGGCTGTCGGGCCGCTCGTTCATCCCGTTGTTGTCCAGCTTCGCCTGCGCGATTCCCGGCATCATGGCCACGCGGACCATCCAGGACCCGCGCGACCGGCTTACCACCATCCTGGTGGCGCCGCTGATGACGTGTTCGGCGCGSCTGSCGGTCTATGCGCTGCTGATCGGCGCGTTCATTCCCGAGCAGACCGTGATGGGGCTGTTCAACCTGCAGGGACTGGTGCTGTTCGTGCTGTATGTGGCCGGCATCGTCAGCGCGCTGGTGGTCGCCTATGCGCTCAAGTTCTTCCGCCGCGACCGCACCGAACACCCGCTGTTGATGGAACTGCCGGCCTACCGCGTCCCCAATCCGCGCGACGTGGCGATCGGCCTGTGGGAACGGGCGCGCATCTTCCTGTCGCGCGTGGGCAAGGTGATCCTGGCCCTGACGGTGCTGCTGTGGTTCCTCGCCACCTTCCCGGCGCCGCCGGAAGGCGCGACCGAACCGGCGATCGACTACAGCTTCGCCGGCATGATCGGACACGCGCTGGAGAAGGTCTTCGCGCCGGTGGGCTTCAACTGGCAGATCTGTATCGCGCTGGTGCCGGGGCTGGCCGCGCGCGAGGTGGCGGTCGGCGCGCTGGCCACGGTGTACGCGCTGTCCGGCAGCGAGGACACGGTGGCGGCGCAACTGGCGCCGATGATCGCGGCGCAATGGTCGCTGGCGACCGCGCTGGCGCTGCTGGCGTGGTTCGTGTTCGCGCCGCAGTGCATCTCGACGCTGGCCGTGATTCGCCGCGAGACCAACTCGTGGAAGGTAATGGCCGCCTCGACCGCGTATCTGGCCGGCCTCGGCTACCTGGCCGCCTTCACCACTTATCGCGTGGCGCTGCTGTTCAGCTAGCGCGCCGTTCTCCGACCGTCGTTTGCCGACCGCTCATTGCCGCACGCCATCATGTCGCTCTACCACATCGTCGAATCCGTGCTGGTGCCGCTGATCGTGCTGGCGTGCGCGCTGTCGGTGGCGGCGCGCTATATGCCCCGCACCCGCGAGCGCGCCAAGGCCGCGCTGGCACGGACGCTGGGCGGCGCGCAGGCCCGGGGCTGGCGCGCCCGGCTGGTGGCGCGGCTCGCGCCGCAGGCCGCGTCCGGCTGCGCCAGCGGCGACAGCAATACCGGGAACGCGACGGCGACGGTGGAGGAAAAGCCGATCCGCATCGTCAGGAAGGGCTGAATCGCGTCTGGCTTGCGCTGGACGCGCCGCGGGAATTCACGCAGAAACGGGTACGGTCGCGGAAATTGACCGCGACGGCAGACGAAACACTGGGTCTCCGCGTTCGCGCGGACGACGGGAAGGCCAGCGGGCTTGCTGGCCTTTTGCTTAAGGTCAAACGGGCTCGCGATCGACAAGGGCACACTTGGCATGGGGTCTTTCCCAGCCTTGGTCGATAACAACATGAGCCTGATCCAATCTCCTCGTACTCTTTCGCTGAACCGTCTTGCACTGGCCAGCCTGGCCACCGTCGTGCTGGCCTTCCAACCGCTGCATGCCTTTGCCGCGGACGAGGAAGGCAACTGGATGGTCCGCCTGCGCGGCGCCTATCTCGACATGGCGCGGAAGTCCGATCCGGTCGGCGGCGCCGGTGCATCGGACCGCATCACGGTCAACAACAAGTGGATCCCCGAGCTGGACGTCAGCTACTTCTTCACGCCGCATATCGCCGCGGAACTGGTACTGACGATTCCGCAGAAGCAGGACGTCTATCTGGACGGCAACAAGATCGGCAGCTTCCGGCATCTGCCGCCGACGCTGCTTGTGCAATACCACTTCCTGCCGCGAGCGACCTTCCGTCCGTATGTGGGCGCGGGCCTGAACTTCACGCGCATCTGGGGCGCAGATATCGCGGGCAACACGCTCTCGTTGGACCGCTGGAGCATCGCGCCGGCGCTGCAGGTCGGCATGGATTACAGGCTGACGCGCAACTGGTTCCTGAACGCCGATATCAAGAAGGTGTGGATATCCAGCAATGTGAAGGCGGCCGGGACGAGGGTGTCGGAGGTGAAGCTGGACCCGTGGCTGTTCAGTGTGGGGGTGGGGTATCGGTTTTGATTGATGGGTATCGGGGTTGTTTTGGGCGAGGACTGCCCCTACCTGAACGCCGGCTCATCAAAGCTGCGCAGCTTGCGCGAATGCAGCGCCTCCACACCGCTCTCGCGCAGGATGCGGATCGCCTCCAGGCCAATGGTCATATGCTGGCTGACGCGCTGCCGATAGAAGGCGTTGGCCATGCCACGCAGTTTCAGCTCGCCGTGCAGCGGCTTGTCGGAGACGCACAGCAAGGTGCCATACGGCACGCGCAGCCGGAAGCCGTTTGCCGCCACCGTCGCGCTTTCCATGTCGATGGCGATGGCGCGCGACTGGTTGAAGCGCGCGTACAGCGTGCGCGACTTCAACTCCCAGTTGCGGTCGTCGGTCGACACGACGGTGCCGGTGCGCATGCGGGTTTTCATTTCGTTGCCGGATAGACCCGTGATGCGGGCGACCGCTTCCTGCAGGGCCACCTGGATCTCGGCGATCGGCGGTACCGGCACCCATGGCGGCAGGTCCTGGTCCAGCACATGGTCGTCGCGCACATAGGCGTGCGCCAGCACGTAGTCCCCCAGTTGCTGCGAGCGCCGCAGTCCGCCGCAGTGGCCGACCATCAGCCAGCAATGCGGGCGCAGCACCGCCAGATGGTCGGTCATGGTCTTCGCGTTGGAAGGTCCCACGCCGATATTGACCAGCGTGACGCCGAGCTTGTCCTCGCGCACCAGGTGATAGGCCGGCATCTGGGGCAATGCGCGTGGATAGAGGCCGCCGTCGGGCTCCGCCTCGCCGAGGTTCTGCACCACGTCGCCCGGTTCCACGAAGCGGATGTACTCGTCGCCGTCGGCGCTGGCCATCAGCGATCGCCCCAGCGCGACGAACTCGTCGACATAGCGCTGATAGTTCGTGAACAGCACGAAGCGCTGGAAATGCTGGGGCGCCGTGCCCGTGTAGTGGTACAGCCGCTGCAGCGCCAGGTCGACCCGTTCGGCCGGAAACAGCGACAGCGGCCACGCTTCGCCGGGCACCGGTTCGTAGGTGCCGTTGGCGATGGCGTCGTCGATGCGGCTCAGTTCGGGCAGCACGAAGGCCGCTTCGAGTTCGCGGGCCTGCGTGTAACTGATGTCGGTGGTGGACGCTTCGATCACGAACGGCAGCGGGATCGGCCGCCGGCTGGTGCCGACCACCACCGGCACGCGGTGATAGCGCATCAGCCGCTCGATCTGGTCGCGATAGTAGTCCGCGAACAGATCCGGCCGTGTCACGGTGGTGCCATAGACGCCGGGATAGGCCACCGTACCCCACGAAGGCCGGCTGTCGGTGACCATGGTTTCCAGATTGACCGAGATGCCCAGGTAGGGATAACAGGCATCCGCGGCCGACGGCAGCGGCTGSCCCTTGACGAAGGCGTCGAATCGCGCCTGCACGGCGGCGACCGCCTGCTCGTAGATCTCGCCAAGCCGCGCCAGCGCGGCCTCGGGGTCGGTGAACTCGGCCAACTGATCGGCCGGATGGGCGGAGGAGAAGATCGAGGCTTGCATGCGGCGATCATACTCCGGCCGCGTCGCGCTGCCATCAAGACCACGCCGCGCTGTCGGCCGGCGTGGCGCGGACAGCGCGGCGTCGCCCCGCCCGCGCGGGACGAGGAGCCGGCCTTATTCCGGCTGGATATTGGCGCCGCGGATGATACGGCCCCACTTGTCCGATTCCTTGGCCTGGAAGGCGGCAAGCTCGGCCGGCGTGCTGGTGAACACTTCGGTCCCGCTATTGCGATAGAAGTTGCTCGCCGACTCGCTGCGCGCCGCCTTCACCATCATCGCGTTGAGCTTGTCCACCACGGGCTTGGGCGTGCCGGCCGGCGCGTAGGCCGCGAACCAGTAGCTCATCTCGTAACCCTTCAGGCCCGCTTCGTCGATGGTGGGCACATTGGGTGCCAGCGGTGAACGCGACTTGCTCGATACGCCCAGCGCCTTGAGCTTGCCGCTGTTGACCTGTGGCAGGCCGGTGGCGGTATCGGTGATCATCATCTGGATCTGGTTGCCAAGCAGGTCGGTCACCGCCAGCGGATTGCTCTTGTACGGCACGTGCAGCAGCTGGATCTGCGCCATCTGCTGGAACAGTTCACCGGCGATGCGCGACGACGAGCTGCCGCTGCCGAAGCTGAGCTTGCCCGGCTGCTTCTTCGCCAGCGCGATGAAGTCGCCCACGGAATTCACCGGCAACTGCGGGTTCACCACCATGATCTGCCCGCCCTTGCCGAGCGCCGTGATGGGCGTGAAGTCCTTGACCGGATCGTAGGGCAGCTTCTTGAACAGGTGTTCGTTGGCCGCGTGCGTGGTGTTGGTGGTGATCAGCACCGTGTAGCCGTCCGGAGCCGCCTTGGCCACGTCGGATGCGGCGATGAAGCCGTTGGCGCCGGGCTTGTTGTCGACCACCACGGTGACCTTCGAGTCCACCGTCATGGCCTGCCCGATCGCGCGCGCGATCTGGTCGGTGGCGCTGCCCGCGGCGAACGGCACCACGAAGCGAATCGGCTTGTCGGGGAACTCGGCACGGGCGGGCGTGGCGGCCAACGCCATCGTGGCCGACGCGGCGAGCAGGCCGAGCATCGTGGTCAGGCGCCGCGCGCGCGGCGCGCTGGACTGGGCGGCAAAGGCCGGGGTGTGGATCGGCATCATGGTCTCCTCGGTGTTGTGTTTGGGATCGGTGTTGTGTTTGGGATCGGTGTTGTGTTTGGGATCGGTGTTGCGATGCGTGGATGAATCGGGCGACAGCGGGACAGCGGCGCCAGCACGCTCAGGGCGAGCCGGCGAGCCGGGGCGGCAGCGGGATCTCGAGCTGCAGCAGCAGGAATGACAGCGCCTTGCCGTGGGTATCGAGGTTCAGCGCGTCGTTGACGCCGCCATCGAGCACGCCGTCGAGCACGAAGTTCATCGCATGCAGCGACGGCACCAGATAACGGCGGACTTCGCTCGGGCTGCGGTGCCGGAACAGCGCGCGCACCGCGTCTTCGGTGACGTGCTCGACCAGATGCGGAAAGTCCGCCGGATCGTAGGCCAGCACGCTGATGTTCGAACGGTCGCCCTTGTCGCCGGTGCGCGCATGGGCGAGCCGGTAAAGCGCGATGGACGCGGCGGCGTCGGACGGATGGTCAGCAGCCATGGCTCAGTTCCCCATCATGGTGAAGTGCGGGGCGACGGCGTCGCGCGGGACCAGGCACGATGTGGCATTCAGGCGGGCGCGCAGGCCGGTGCGTACGCCGCCGCCGCCCGCGGGGCCGCAGCAGTAGAGCGCATTGACCTCGCGCAGCAGCGCCTCGGCCACGGCCTTGTCCTCGTGCGCCAACGCAACGCGCAGCCGGACGTCGCGGGCGTCGGCCTCGTCGGGCTGCGGCGCGGCGATCCACTGGCCGCCATCGTCGGCGAGCACACTCAATACGCCGATCAGGTCCACGCGCACCGGCACCGCGTGGCCGAGCATGGCCATGCGCTTGCGCACGATGTCGCCAGCCAGCCGCGCCCGGGCGGCGGCATTCGGTCCGGCATAGGAGATCTCGCCCTCGGCGATCCAGCCGCCCTCGTGGAACAGATTGGCCTTGAGCCGTTCGGGCCGCGCGTGGCCGCGGATATTGCGCACCGCCACGCGGTCCTTGCCAACCTGCTCGACCGTGACGGCGCCGATGTCGGCCACCACGTCCGGCGTCAGATAGGCGGCGGGGTCGTGCACCTCGTACAGCAGCTGCTCCTTGACGGTACGCAGGTCGACGCAACCGCCGGTGCCGTCGGCCTTGCCGATCTCGATATCGCCATCGGCGTCGATGCGCGCGATGGGGTAGCCGAGCGCGTGCACATCGGGAACGTCCTTCATGCCGGGGTCGGCGAAATAGCCGCCGCAGACCTGCGCGCCGCATTCGAGCAGATGGCCCGCCATGGTGGCGCGCGCAATGCGGTCCCAGTCGTCCCAGGCCCAACCGAAATGGGCCATCGCCGGACCGACCGCCAGCGCGGGGTCGGCCACTCGGCCGCACACCACCACCTGCGCGCCGTCTTGCAGCGCCTCGGCGATGCCCTGCGCGCCGATGTAGGCGTTGGCGCAGACGAAGCGCTGCTCCGGGAAGGCCGGTCCGAGTATGTCGCGCAGCAATGCGCGGCCCGGCGGTCCCGACAGGTCGTCGCCTTCCACCACGGCGACGCGTGGCACGGGCAAAGCGAGTTCCGTCGCCAGCGCGTGGATCCGCCGCGCCGCGCCATGCGGGTTGGCGGCGCCGAAGTTGCCGATGATCGGAATTCCGTGCTGCAGGCAGAGCCCCAGCACGGGCGCCAGCAATGCATCGAGCAGCGGCTCGTAGCCGCGCCCGGGATCGGCACGGCGCGCCAGGTGCGCCAGCGCAAGCGTGCGTTCGGCCAGCGTTTCGAAGATCAGCGCTGCCGGGCCGCCGCGGGCGATCAGCGTGCGCACGACCGGCAGTGCGGCATCGGTGCGGTCACCGGAGAAGCCGGCGCCGGAGCCGATCGAGAGCGGTTGGACCATGGCGGGTTGCGTGTTGGGCTTTGGAGGTTCGGGGTGGGTGGTTTTTTTTGTGGGACTGCCCTCTCCCCCGCACCTCTCCCGCTCGCGGGAGAGGGGAGAGAACCGAGCGGTATTCGGAATGCCCGTGGTCTTCTCCCCTCTCCCGCACGGCGGG
>NZ_VLJN01000032.1:0-5660 GCF_007829435.1 Cupriavidus gilardii J11 | reverse complement strand
GCGGCGCAAGGGCCGGGTTTCGATCGCCGCGCTGCCGGTGCTGGCGGCGTTCCGGCGCCAATATCCCGGCATCGCACTCGCTTTGCACGATGTGCTGGCCGACGGCTGCATCGATCTGGTCCGGCGCGGCCGCGTCGATTTCGCACTGGCGCCGGCCCCGGCGGACGATGGAGACCTGCGCATCGAGCCGCTGGTGGCGGACAGCTTCCATGTGGTGTGCTCCGCCGACCATCCGCTCGCGCGGCGCCGTGCCATTCCGCCAGCGGCGCTGGCCGGGCTGCCCTTCATCCACCTGTCGCGCACCAGCAGCGTGCGCCAGCATCTCGATGCGGCGCTGCATCCTGTGCGGCTCAATGGCGTGATGGAGGTCGAGCATCTGGCGACGGTGGCGGGGCTGGTGGCGGCGGGTCTTGGCGTTACCGCGGTGCCGTCGCTGGCGCTGTTCCAGTTCCGGCTGCCGAACCTGGCCATACGGCCGCTGCAGCTATCGTCGCTGGTGCGCGATATCTGCGTGGTACGGCTGAAGGACCGTGGCGATTCGGCGGCGGCCGCGGCGATGCTCGAATGCCTGTACGCCTGCTTTCGCCGGCGCCGCCACAGCGCGGCGGTGGCCAAAACGGTGCGCTAGGGCGCGTCCCGTCGGCGGCGGCTAGAAATGGGCCAGATAGCCGCCATCCACCGCCAGCACATGGCCGGTGATATACGACGCGGCCGGTGAGGCGAGGAACACCACCGCGCCGGCGATCTCGGCCGGATCGCCCCAGCGACCGAGCGCCGTGCGCTGCCGCAGCCATTGCGAGACCTGCGCATCGGCGACCATCGGCGCGTTGGGCTCGGTGGCGAAATAGCCGGGCGCGATCGCATTGACGGTGACGCCGTCGCGCCCCAGGTCCGCGGCCAGCGCGCGGGTCAGCGCGTCGAGCCCGCCCTTGGTGGCGGGATAGAGCACGTCGTCCGCACGCGCGACCTGTCCCGCGATCGAACTGACGTTCACGATGCGCCCATAGCCGGCCTTGCGCATCAGCCGCGCCGCGTGGCGGCACAGGTTGTAGGGTGCGACCAGGTTGGTTTCCATCATCGCGCGCAGCTGCCCGGGGGCAAGCGCGTCCATCGCCTGCCGGTTGCGCGCCCCGGCGTTGTTGACGAGGATGTCCAGGCGCCCGTGCTGCCGCTCGACCTGTTCGAAGGCGGCGGCCACCGCCGCCTCGTCCGTGATATCGAGCACCAGCGGCCGCGCGGCTTCGCCGAGCATGTCGACGGCTTGCTGCACGCGCCCGGCACTGCGCGCGGCCACCAGCACGGTGGCGCCGGCGTCCGTGAGCCCGCGTGCGATCTCCAGGCCCAGGCCCTGCGCACCGCCGGTGACAAGCGCGATGCGCCCGTCAAGGGAAAAGGGATGGTTCGGCATGCGGCCGACTATACCGCATGCATGCGCCGGCGCCCATGGCGGGCGCCGGTGTCAGGCCGCAACGATCCGGGCGTGCCGCTCAGGGAAACGCGGGCACCGCCGGGTCCATGCCGGCGAAGCGGGCTTCGGGATGGACCTCGCGCAACAGCGTTTCGATTTCCTCGACGCGGCCGCGCGGCACATCGACCATCAACAGGATCTTGCCGTCGGCGATGTCGGCGGCAAAGGGCCTGAGCCGGCTATTGGGCGCCGAACTGCCTATCATGCTCGACGCCCACGCGCCGAACACGGCGCCAAGCACCGCCATCACGCCGATCAGGCCCCACTGCGGGGTATCGCCGACGATGGGGAACATGGCGACGACGACGCCCGCGACCACGCCCACGCCGCCGCCCACCATCAGCCCCATCTCGGCGGCATGGACGATGTCGGAAGTCTGGAACAGGTTGGCCTCGTGCAGCCCCGTCATGTCCTCGCCGTCACGCGCGACGAAGTGGATATGGCGGTTCTCGATGCGGGCAAGCAGCAGATCGTCCATGGTGCGACGGGCGCTGGCCACATCGGGCAATAGCCAGTAGATACGTTTGCGCATGGCAAGGTCCTCCACGGCCACCCCGGGTGGGTGCGGCGACTGGCGGTGGTCCGCCAGCGGGGCGGTGACTTCGTTGTACGCCACGGGCGGGGGATGTGCAAGCGGGTTGGCAGGGGTGGTGCGTGGGGGTCACGCGGGGATGTTTGGCTCGGGCTTGGTCGCGGGGGACTGCCCTCTCCCCCGCCCCTCTCCCGCGTTGCGGGAGAGGGGAGAAAACCGAGCGACCCTGACAACGCTGTCGGTGTGCTCCCCTCTCCCGCAAAGCGGGAGAGGGGCGGGGGAGAGGGAAGTAACAGCCCCCCGATCAAAACGTAATCGGCAACCTCACATTCACCTGCAGATCCGGCGTATCCCGCGTCAGGCCAGCCCCCACCGAGATATTGAGCGT
Source organism: Cupriavidus gilardii J11 (assembly GCF_007829435.1). Taxonomy (GTDB): domain Bacteria; phylum Pseudomonadota; class Gammaproteobacteria; order Burkholderiales; family Burkholderiaceae; genus Cupriavidus; species Cupriavidus gilardii_D. The sequence goes on along the minus strand of NZ_VLJN01000032.1, from coordinate 3,272 downwards.
GTAGCGGTCGCTGAAGCGGTACGAGTAGCCCACCAGCAGCGTGCCCTGCGTGATCCGCACCGAGCCCGGAACGGTCTGGCCATTCTGCTTGGTCGGCCAGATGATGCTCTGGTCATAGCCAATGCTGAACGACGCCCGTTCGTTCAGCGCCAGACCCATGCCGAAGTTGAAGCCGAAGATATCGCCGGGCTCGATCTTGCCGAGCGGTTCCTTCACGCCGTTGAGCACGGTGCGGCTGACATTGTCCCGGCCGAAGTTGTGCAGATAACTGAAGCTGCCGAAGAAGACGGCCGGATCGGTGGGCAGCAGCCACGTGATGCCGGGCTGGATGGCATGGAAGCCGGTGCCGGTCGGCAACCCCAGCGGCAGGCCGGTCCCGGTGGTATTGCCGACGCAACGCTGCACGCAATCGGTGACCACGTCGAAAGGACTCCTGCCGGTGTTGGACTTGTAGCGCAGCCAGCCGACGAAGAACGGCATGCGTTCGTTGCCGTAGTTCAGCTGATAGCGGACCGTGGCTTCGACATCCCCCATGCCGCTGCCACTGGCGTTGAACACGTTCTCGACCGCGGTGCCCGTAAACACCTCGCGGCTGATGGTCGAGCCGGACGAATGCACGTACGGCACCTTGGCCTCGACTTCAAGCCGCTTGGTGAGCCCATAGCGGAATGCAACCGAGGTGACATAGGTGGAGGTCTTGACCTCGCGCACATCGATCAGCCCGATCAGGATGGCCGGGATCACCGTATAGCCGACCAGCGCGACGCGATTGCTGGACGAATAACCGTACTGGAAGGCCGGCTCGACAACCAGCCGTCCGGGCGGCGTCAGCACGCCGGGCTGATCGAAGATCGGCGCGATCTCGGGCGGCCGCGTCTCGGGATCGGGTGGCCGTCCCACCGGTTCGCGCGCCTGTGCCACCACGGCATCGCCCTGCTGGCGCGGCGCGTTGACCGGCACGCCGCTGGTATTGGGCAAACCTGTCGTGCCGCTGGCGGCGGCCGGGGCGGTTGCCGCACCGGTGGCCACGTCGGCGCCCGTCACGCCGCCGCCCGGCCCGCGCTGGCCGCCGCGCTTGCGCGCGAGGTCGTCCACGCCGAGCACGCTGCGCAGTTGGCGGATGGTGGCTTCCTGCTCCGCCATCGAGCGCTTCATCGCTTCCAGCGCGGCTGCCTGCTCGGCGATCTCGCGCCTGAGCGACTCCAGTTGGGCCGCGCTGGGCCCACGATCCGGCGCGGTCTGTCCATGGGCCAGACCGCCCAGCAACAACAACGTCGAGCATCCGGCCCGCCGGATGCCGCGCATCGCCTCCCTTCCCATCGTCTCCCTCCCCCGGACGGCGGACTGTTCTCGGCAGAAGCCCGCGACCTGCGAGCCGCGCCGTTTCGCTATCGCATGCTCGCCGCCCTTTGCAAGGCGCTGTCCAATGCCGATGCCGCTATGCCGGCGCGGAACGCCTGCAAGGTGTTGACGCCGGCGTCGATCGTCAACAGGCTCTGGATCGACTGGTTATTCAGCGAGTTTTGAATCACGGTGGCCGGCGTTCCCGCCAGGGCGCCCGCGTTGAACGTGTTGCCCGGCCCGTTTTGAATGACATTGAGCAGACCGTTGGTGGACACCGCACCGGTGGCGGTGGCGATCACCGCGGCAGGAGGCAGCGCGGCGGCGCCCGCCTGCTGCGCCGGCGCCGTGCCGGCACTGCCGCCCGAAGCCGAGGCCGTGCCGGGTTGCCCGGCCGACGCCGACGTGCCGCTGCCAGCGCCGGCGGCCGTGCCACTCGCGGTGCCCTGCCCGCCCAGCGCCGCCGCCGCGACCGAGCCCGCGTTGGCTGCCGTCTGCAGCGCGGCGGCAAGACGACCCGCCTGCTCGGAGGTGATGCGGCTGACGTCCGGAATCACCAGGCTGGTCGACACCACCAGGCTGCCGTTGATATAGACCGCTCGCTCGATACCGAACGACACCTGCAGGCCGCCCGCGCTGAAGCCTCCGCGCGATGCCTCCAGCCGGGCGGCCGCCACCGGCTGCCATTGCGCCATGCCATCGCGCGCCGCCATGACCGCACCCGCGTGCTCGAGCGCGTCTTGTCGCGGGGCCTGACTGCTCCATGCCGGGCTCGCGCAGGCCACCGCCGCGCCAAGCAGCGTTGCCGCGCCAGCCCCGACGCCGCGGCGGCGGGCCGGCATGTCGATTCCGTTCTGATGCATGATCGGGTTCCTAGAAGTCTCCACTGCCGTGCTTGGGCATGACAGTGAAGAACAGACTGTCCCGGTTGACTCCCATCCAATACGGACCGCTTGGCGCAACGCGCCAGTCCGCCGCCAGGTTGAAGCGAGCGCGTTCCGTACGGTTGTGAATCACGAACAGCAGGTTACTGTCCCAGATGCGTTCGAAGTGTTCGCGAGCCAACGCACGGGTGCCCAGCGCGGGATCGCCGATCAGCACGCGATTGCCCCGCACGCCCTTGACCACGACGAAATGGTGGTACCCGTTCTCGACCACCAGCACGATGGCGGGCACCCGGGTCTCCTCGAGCTTCGACAGCGGCAGCTCGAAGCCATCGGCCTGGTAACCGCGCGATTCCAGGAAGCGCTTCATGTCGAGCAGCGAGAAGCCTTCGCGCTGGATCTTGGCCCGGTCGCCGTGCAGGTACATGTGCTGGAAGACTTCCTGCTCGGTAACGGGGTGCCCGTATTGGTAGGTGAGCAGCGTGGCCACGGCCGCCGACCCGCAGCTGAAGTCGTATTGCTGCCGGATCGTGGTGCGAAAGCGCGCCTCGCGCAGGCTCACCGTGCGCACCTTGTATTCCGCGCCAGCCGCGGGGATCACCGTGTCGGCGGCAAGCGCCGGCGCGCCGGCCGAGGCCACCGCGATTGCCGCGAGACAGGCGGACAGCCGGGGCACCGTCATGGCCCGAAGCGGACGTTGAGAATGGTCGCGTTCTGGATCAGCGTATTGGCTCCGGTGTTCTGGATGACCGTAGGCAGGCCGCTGGCGTTGGCGAACGCGCCATCGGAAATCGCGTTGCTCCCGGTGATGACGCGGTTGGCGGTGTTGTTGGCCACCGCGCCGTCCAGGCGCATGTCGTTGACCACCACTTCCGCGCCCCCGCGGATGGCTTCGAGCTTGTCCTCGGCCACCGCGTCGCCCAGACCGGCGAGCATGGATGGTGCGTCCGCTGCGCGCGGGGTCGCGGTTTCGGACAGGATAGTGTTCATCGGTTCAGCCGGGGTGACGGCCTGGTACTCCGTCGAGGCGGCCGCCTGACTGGCTGG
>NZ_VLJN01000031.1 GCF_007829435.1 Cupriavidus gilardii J11 | reverse complement strand
CAGCCGCCGGTCCGGCAGCAGCGCGTCGGCGCGGATGAGATCCTGATACAGCAGCCCCACATAGGACGACACGCGCACCGCCATGTACGGGTCGACGGTGCTCTGGAATTCGAGCAGCAAATACAGGTAGACCCATTCGCCATCGGCCTGCACGCGCCACAGCACGTCGCCGTTGCGCTGGCGCAGGTCATCGGTGACGTAGCCGCATGCCATGCGCTGCAGCGTGCTGAAGTCCAGATGCCGCAGCCACGGATGCGGCATGAAGCCGACCACAAGGTCGCGCACCATCTCGGGAGAGGAGAACAGCAGTTTGTAGGAAGCATCGTCATCCTGGGCCATGGCAGCGGGCATGAAGTGGAAATGCTCGCAGCATGCCGGCGCGGGCGGCGGCGGCTTTGGCAAACAGGCTGCATCCTTTCGTGTTTGAGCCGTCTTGCGAGCGCGGGACATCGGCCACCGTCACGAGGGCAGCGCCCATGGGTCCAAAGAAAAAAGCCATGCGTCGCCGCATGGCTTTTTTCCTTGATACCCCGGATCGGTTCGACGCGGGCACCTTGGGTGCCCGCTTCCCGGACCGCTTAGTCCGCGTAGACCCCGGCCTTGCGAATCACCGGCGTCCACTTGTTGATCTCGCCGGCGAGGAAGGTCTTCAGCGAGTCGGACGTGGCGCGCTGGGCCGGGACCGCTTCGGCACCAAGCTCCGCCATCTTCGAGCGGAAGCCCGGATCCGTCACCGCCTTTTGCAGCGCGGCCGACAGCTTGTCGACCACCGGCTTGGGCGTACCCTTGGGCGCATACATGGCGTGCCAGATCTTGACTTCGATATTCGGCAGTCCCTGCTCTGCGGCGGTCGGGATGTCCTTGAACGCTTCCACGCGGCGCGACTGCATGGCAGCGTACGGCTTGAGGGAGCCCGCCTTCAGCTGGCCGGCGATATTGGTGGTCTGGTCGCACATCAGGTTGACCTGGCCACCGAGGATGTCCGTCAATGCAGGCGCCGTGCCCTTGTACGGCACGGTGGTCAGTTCGGTCTGGATCGCGCTCATGAACAGCAGGCCGCACAGGTGCGAGGCCGAACCGATGCCGGCGTTGGCCATCGACATCTTGCTGGCGTTGGCCTTGATATAGGGCAGCAGGTCCTTGAAGGTATTCGGCGGCAGATTCTTGTTGCCGACCAGCACCATCGGGACATCGGCGATCTCGCCGATATATTCGAAGTCCTTCAGCGGGTCGAAGCCAAGGTTGCGATACAGCGCGGGCGCCGTCGACATGCCGATATGGTGGATCAGAATCGTGTAGCCGTCGTTCTTCGCCTGCGCGACCTTCTTGGCGCCGATGGTGCCGCCTGCACCGCCCAGGTTTTCGATGACGATAGTGGCGCCCAGGTGCTTGGACATGACCTGGGCCAGCTCGCGTGCCACCTTGTCGGTGGGACCGCCGGCCGCGAACGGCACCACGGCAGACACCGGACGGTTGCCCGGGTAGTCCTGGGCCTGGGCAGCGGCGCCCACCAGCCCGAAGGTCGTGACGGCGAGCGCAGCGGCCACCGATTTTGCGATTCGTTTCATTGTTTCTCCTGATTACCCAACCGTTCCCGTCTGAAGCTGCGCCGCGGCCTTGATGGCTCTCGCTGGAGCGCGCCGGCTGGTGCGCCATGCTATCAACGCCAATGTGTCGCCAGAATCAGGAAATACCCGCCCAACGTTGGACGGGTACGGCGCGCAGAGTCACCGGAACGAGGCCCTCGGCCAGCGTGTTGACGCAACTGAATTGCATCTCCATGACCGCTATGGTTAAATCGCCCCATGTCTTCGGCCATTCCCCGCTCGCCCGCCACGCTCGAAGCCGCGCAAGCGCGTCTGCGCGCGCTTGGCGCACGCGTCACGCAGCCCCGGTTGTGCATATTGGCCTGTCTCATTGACAGCGACACGCCGCTGACTCACCAGGCGGTGATCGACCGGCTGCCAGTGGGCGGCGAGGCCATCGACCGGGTCACGGTGTACCGGGTGCTGGATTGGCTGGTGGAGCAGGGCCTCGCGCACAAGCGCGCCGGCAACGACCGCGTGTTCCGCTTCACCCTGCGCGAGCATGAGGCCGCGCGTGCCGAGGTCCACCGGCAACACAGCCATTTCCACTGCAGCCGTTGCGAGCGCACCTTCTGTCTCGAGGACCAGAGCGCTCCAGAACAGCCGCCTCCTCCTCGCGTGCCAAGCGGCTTTGCCGTCGAACATGTCGAATTGACCGTGAACGGCGTCTGCGCCGAATGCGGCGCGCGTACCGCTCCCGGCCCCTCGCCCTCTTCCGGAGAAACCCTATGTCAAAACTGATCCCGGTCACGATCCTGACCGGCTTCCTGGGCAGCGGCAAGACCACGCTGCTCAAGCGAATCCTGAATGAGCATCACGGCATGAAAATCGCCGTGATCGAGAACGAATTCGGGGAAGAGAATATCGACAACGAGATCCTGATCCAGGACGGTCGCGAGCAGATCGTGCAGATGAGCAACGGCTGCATCTGCTGCACCATTCGCGGCGACCTGGTGCAGGCGCTGTCCGACCTGATCAGTCGCCGCGATGCCGGCGAGTTCGACTTCGATCGCGTGGTGATCGAAACCACGGGCGTCGCCAATCCCGGCCCGGTGGCACAGACTTTCTTCATGGACGACGAGATCGCGTCGCGCTATCTGCTGGACGCGGTGATCACACTGGTGGACGCCAAGCACGGCGACCAGCAGCTGGACAAGCAGGAGGAAGCGCAACGGCAGGTCGGCTTCGCGGATGCGATCTTCATCACCAAGTCGGACCTGGTGTCGGAGCAGCAGCTGGACGCCCTGCGCCACCGCGTGCGCCACATGAATGCCCGTGCCCCGATCTCCATCGCCAGTTTCGGCGAGGCGCCGATCGAGTCGATCTTCGACCTGCGCGGGTTCAACCTGAATGCCAAGCTGGAGATCGATCCCGATTTCCTGCGCGCAGAAGAACATGACCACGGCCACGACCACGAACATGGCGAGCAGTGCGGTGTGGATTGCGACCACGACCATGGGCACGGCCACCACGGCCATGGCCACGACCACCATCACCACCACCATCACACCGACCGCATCGCTTCCTTCGTATTTCGCAGCGACAAGCCGTTCCACTATGGACGGCTCGAAGAATTCCTGTCCGGAATATTGAGCGTCTATGGCGAGAAACTGCTGCGCTACAAGGGCGTGCTTTATATGCAGGGCGTCGATCGCAAGGTGGTCTTCCAGGGCGTCCATCAGCTGATGGGCAGCGACATCGGCGCAAAGTGGGAAGACGAAACCCCAGGCACCAAGATGGTGTTTATTGGCGTCGATCTGCCCAAGGACGCCATCCTGAAGGGCCTGGCAAACTGCCTGGCCTGAGCCCGGGCGGCCATGGCGCCGGTCCGGCCTGCCGGACCGGTGTTGCCTCCCCCTCCAGGACGGCGCCATTATCCCTCCCTACCCCGGTAAAACACCGTATCATCTGTCCGGTTTTCTCCGGTATCTACGGAAAATTTGTTCAAGTACAATAAGCCGGATGTGATGTGGGCAGCGCGGTCCCGGCTGCCGTCCGCATCCGGTGCAGGACGGCAGTCGTCGTCAGCATGAGACGAACGGCCGCCCGCAGGTGCGGCGGCAGTGCTCCGTGCGATGGCTGTTGGTGCGCGGACCCCGCTGGCCGCATCTCTCGATCGCGTTGCCGTTACCAAAGACGGCGCCCGAGGATGTCGACCGATGCCGAGAAAGGGGTCCCATGGTAGCCGCAACAAAAACCAAAGAAAGCCGCAGCAAGACCGCTGGAGCTGCGGCCGACACGTCTAGGGCGCAGGCGGAGAAATCTGCGCCTACCCCCCGGGGCGGCACAGCGCAGGCCGGCGCGGGTGAGGCAAAGGGAGGCACGCGAAGCAGCAAGTCTGCAGCCAGCCAGAGTGAAACGGTCGAACCGCGCAAGCGGGCCGACACTGCATCCGAGCGGAGCTCCACGCCGCCGGTCGCATCAACAAGAGAATCAGCAGCAACCATGAGCAGCAACAAACTTCTGACTGAAGCTGAAATCCTGAAGATGGACGACAAGGACTACATGAACGAGGCGCAACTCGCCTTTTTCAAGAATCGCCTTGAACAGCTGCGTGACGAAATCCTGAAGAACGCCGACCAGACCACCGAACACCTGCGCGAAACGGTAATCGTGCCGGATCCGGCGGACCGGGCCACCATCGAGGAAGAACATGCCCTCGAACTGCGCACGCGCGACCGCGAGCGCAAGCTGCTGAAGAAGGTCGAACAGTCGCTGGCCCGCATCGAATCGGGCGAGTATGGCTGGTGCGAGGAAACCGGCGAGCCGATCGGCGTGCCCCGGTTGCTGGCGCGCCCCACCGCCACGCTGTCGCTGGAAGCGCAGCAGCGGCGCGAGCTGCGGCAGAAGCTGTTTGGCGATTGAGCCCGGCGAATGCCGCGGCGCCTTTGCGCGCGTGAATCGACGGCCCGGTTTCCGGGCCGTTTTGTTTTTGGTGGGCGGTGTGGCTGATTGGGTGGACTCGCCTCACCCCCGACCCCTTTCCCGCTGGCGGGAGAGGGGAGCCAGGAATCTTGGAGGAGGAGCGGGTTTTCTGCTACAGTCGCAACTTTGTTGCATCAAGCATCCAGGCGGCATCCCGCTTGCGGTACACGACCTCTACCCCCCCGACACCATGGCCGCTCGCCTTCCCGTCACCGTCCTTGCCGGATTTCTCGGCGCCGGTAAGACGACCCTGTTGCAGCACGTGCTCGCCAACCGCGAGGGCAAGCGGGTGGCGGTCATCGTCAATGACCTGGCCGACGTCAATATCGACGCGCGGCTGGTCGCTGAAGGCGCGTTGGCCCACACCGGCGAACGACTGGTCGAGCTGACCAACGGTTGCATCTGCTGCACGCTGCGCGAGGATCTGCTGACCGAGGTCGCGGCGTTGGCCCGGGAGGGCCGGTTCGACCATCTGCTGATCGAATCGACCGGCGTGGCTGAAACGCTGCCGATCGCCGAAACCTTCACCTTCTCCGACGAGCACGGCAATGCGCTGGCCGACCTGGCCCGGCTCGATGCCATCGTCACCGTGGTGGACGCCGCGCATTTCCTTCAGGACTTCAACGAAGCCGACTACCTGCGCGACCGCGGCCAGGCGCGTGATGACGAGGACGACCGCACCGTGGTCGATCTGCTCATCGAGCAGGTCGAATTCTGCGACGTGATCGTACTCAACAAGATCGACCTGGTCGACGACAGCGAACGGGAGCGGCTCACCGGGTTGCTGCACGCGCTGAACCCGCGCGCCGATATCGTTCCGGCCCGCTTCGGCCGCGTGCCGCTCGACAAGGTGCTCGACACGGGCCGCTTCGACTTCGACGCCGCGGCCGCGGCTCCCGGTTGGCTGGCCGAACTGCGCGGCGAGCACGTGCCCGAGAGCACGGCCTACGGCATCGGCAGCTTTGTCTACCGCCGGCGGCGCCCGTTCCATCCGCAGCGCTTCGCCGAGCTGATCCATACCGAATGGCTGCGCCAGCATGGCAATGTGCTGCGATCCAAGGGGTTCTTCTGGCTGGCGAGCCGCATGGACGTTGTCGGCAGCTGGAGCCAGGCCGGCGGTGTGTGCCGGCACGGCGGCGCGGGCGCGTGGTGGGCGGCGATCGATCCGGCGCAATGGCCCGACGACGCCGATACGCTGGACGCCATCCGCGCCGACTCCGAGATCGACGGCGAGCCGGCCCCGTTCGGTGACCGGCGCCAGGAACTGGTGCTGATCGGCCAGGGCATGGACCGCCCGGCGCTGGAAGCCGCCCTTGATTCCTGCCTGCTGACCGATGCCGAGATGGCGGCCGGACCGGCCCAATGGCAGGGCTTCGACGATCCTTTCCCCGCCTGGGAAGACGGCGGCGACGCCTGGGACGATGGCGCCCACGACGGGCACCATCACCATGGCGACGGTCCTTGCGATTGCGCTGGCGGACATGGCCACTGAGCTACTGTCCAGGCTGCGGTACCGCGGTCGTCGGCCACTGCTGTGGCTGTGGCTGGCGCTCTGCCTGTTGACGGCGCAGTACGCGGGTCTGGTGCACCGCATCCAGCACGGCGGCATGGCGGGCTTGCCCCAGATCGGCGTGACGGCGCCGTTGGCCGCGGACGACCACGCGCCTGACGCGCAGCGCAAAGCCTTCCACTCCTGTGTACTGTTCGATGGGGCGGCCGCCGGCGACCTGTCGTGCGGCGAGCTGGCGATGCCGGGGCTGTCGCATGGGATGCCCTTCCTCCCGGCCGGCATCAGCTGGCGCTGGCCACATCTTCCTGCCCAACGCGGCTTCCTGAGCCGCGCTCCTCCCTCGCGATTCGCGCTGAACTAAGCCTTCGAGCGCCGTACCGCGCCGTGCAGCCCCCGATCGGGGAACGGCATGCGGTCGGCATGCCGACCGACGCAATGCAGCAACCGTCCGCACTCGGGGCGGACCGACGCCACGATCACGATTCTGCCTTGAGGGCGGGGAGACCGCGCATCGCCATTCCGATGCGCATAGGCTCACGCCCGACGCATCGGTACCGTGATGCACCCGTGTTCGCTCGTGTGTCGGCGTTGCACCCTAAGAATCGCGAGCCATGTCCTTTCAGACTTTTCCATTCCTCACCCGTCCGCGGCTGACACCGATTGCCGCCGTCGCCTGCCTGATCCTGTCTCCGGCCGCCCTCGGCCAACCCGCCGCGGTTGACAGCGCGACCGCCGCCGCGCCCATGCTCAGCCCCGTCGTGGTGACGGCCAACCCGCTCGGCAGCGACCTTAACGAGCTGGTGCCCGCGGTGTCCACGCTGCAGGGCGATGCGCTGGTGGTCCGGCAAAACAGCACGCTGGGCGAGACGCTGAACAGCATGCCCGGCGTGTCGTCAACCGGCTTCGGGCCCAATTCGAGCCGGCCGGTCATCCGCGGCCTCGATGCTGACCGGATCAAGGTGCTGGAGAACGGCGGCGGCAGCATCGATGCATCCACGCTGTCGTATGACCATGCCGTACCGATCGATCCGCTGGTCGCAGAGCGCATCGAGGTGGTCCGCGGACCCGCCGCGCTGATGTATGGCGGCAACGCGATCGGCGGTGTGGTCAACGTGATCGACAACCGGATTCCGAAGGACCCGATCACCGGCGTCGGTGGCGCGATCGATCTCGGTGCCACCATCGATGGCGATGCCGCGCGCAATGCCAGCGGCCTGCTGGAGGCGGGCAACGGTCGCTTCGCCATTCACGCCGACGTCTTTACCCGCCAGACCAGCGACCTGCGCATTCCCGGCTACGCGCGCAGCGAGCGGCTGCGCAACAACCAGCCGCTGGAATCCGGGGAAACCGAGGTGGCCGACCGGCTGCCCAATACGCGCGCCGAGCAGCACGGCGGCGCGCTGGGCGGTTCCTATACCTGGGCCGACGGCTACGTGGGCGCCAGCTACAGCGGCTACCGCAATGAATACGGCACGCCGGCCGAAGAGGATGTCCGACTTGACATGAAGCAGGATCGCTTCGCGCTCGAAGGCGAGAGTCGCAACCTCGGCGGCAGCACGGGCGGATGGCTGCAATCGGTCAAGGGCAAGTTCGCCTACACCGACTACGAGCACAAGGAAATCGAGGACGGCGAGACCGGCACCGTGTTCAGGAACAAGGGCTGGGACGCGCGCATCGAGGCGCGGCACGGCAACATCGGCCGCATGACGGGTGTGATCGGCGCGCAGTTCGGGGCGACCCGTTTTTCGGCGCTGGGCGAGGAAGCGTTCGTGCCCAGCAGCGATACCGACAACGCCGCGCTGTTCGTCTTCGAGGAAATGCCACTCGATGCGGCGGGCAACGTGAAGCTGAATCTCGGCGGCCGCATGGACCATACCGGCGTCAAGGCCCGCGCCAATGGCAACGACCGCTTTGCCGACGCCGACCGCAGCTTCAACGCGGGCAGCGCGTCTGCCGGGCTATTGGTCAAGCTCGATCCGGCCTGGTCGCTGACCTCGAACGTGGCATACACCGAGCGCGCGCCGACCTTCTACGAGCTGTACGCCAACGGTCCGCACGTGGCGACCGGCGCATGGGAACAGGGCGATCCGAACGCGAGCAAGGAGCGCGCAACTTCGGTCGATCTGGGCGTGCGCTTCAGGCAGGGCGATCATAGTGCCGGGGTGTCGGGCTTCTATAGCCGGTTCTCCAACTATCTGGCGCTGTCGGCCACCGGCAACGCGCGCGACGAGGAGGGCAATGCCGTGGCGCCGGGCAGCGACGGCGCACTGCCTGAGTATCGATACCTCGGGATTCCGGCCACCATGTACGGCTTCGAAGCGGAGGGCAAGACCCGTCTGGCGCGCAAGCTGATCGGCAGCAGCGACACGCTGGACTTCGAGGCCCGTGCCGACTACGTGCGTGGCGAGAACCGCGATACCGGCGAGCCGCTGCCGCGCCTGGCACCGTTGCGATTGGGCGGCGCCCTGGTCTATGGCAACGGACCCTTCGGTGCACGCCTCGACCTCACGTGGAACGCGCGCCAGAGCCGCGTGCCGGTCAACGACACGCCGACCGATGCCTACACGATGCTCGGCGTAGCGCTGACCTACAAGATCAAGAGCGGCCGCACGCAAACGTTGCTGTACCTGCGTGGCGACAATCTGACCAATGAGGAAGCTCGCAGTGCGACCTCGCTGCTGCGCGATATCGCGCCGCTGGCGGGGCGCAGTGTGCGGGTGGGGCTGCGCACGACGTTCTGATCGCGGCCTTGCACCCCCGGGCCGGCCGTCGTACACCGGCTCGTTGACCTCCCGCACATCGACGGCAGGCAAGCGGCGATCGCCGCCAGCCATTCGGCCTTCTCCGCCAGCCGGCCGTCGCGCTCTTGCGGCTCGATCTCGCAGCCACGTGACGCCGAACCCGAACATCGCCGGGCATGTGGTCGAGACGATTAATCAGATGCGCTCATTCTCGGGCAGGGCTCCGGCAGCCGCCCGCCATTGCCGGCCCGCCTCATGCCAGTCCACCATGGCGGGCGGCTCGTCGCGGTCGGGTACGAGCGGAACGAACCACGTTCGGGTTATCTCGAGCAAACTGGAGCGCAAATCGGCTGGCAAGGTCATGATGGCGTGCCAGACCGGCCGGCGCCCCGCCCATTGCTGGTCTGGCGTGCGGTCCCAGGGGTCCGGGATCGCGCTCTCGCGCACCCAGCCCCGCAGTGCAGCGGCGCGGCACTCCGGCGGCAATGCGCAGATCGCGTCGGTCAACCAGACCGTCGCCGGCTCGGCGCCCTCGCCTCCATGCATCATGCTGCCGTAGCGTCCGATCAGGGCCTGCAGCAGCGCCAGCCGGGCATCAACCGGCTGCGCCGCGACCCACCGCGCGGCGTCGGCGGACACGGTCGCGCAGCGCTGCGCCACGGCACCGGACGACCGCGCGGCCAGTTCGGCCGTTGCGATGCCGAAGTGTCCCATGGCGTCCGACAGCGAAGCATCGTGGCGAGGCACCAGCGCCGCGGCGATTTCGTATAGCTGACCGGCCAGCGGCGCCCGTGTATCCGGGCTTCCCCCACTGAAATGCATGCGTGCCACAGCGAACTGCCTCAGCACCAACGATAGCCTCTCAGGGTCCAGCTGCCCTGCATCGGCGGCCGCCCGCGTGGCAGCCACCATGTCGCCCAGCAACGGCCCGGCCTGTTGGGCCGACAAGTTGGGAAGGCCAACGATTTCGGCCCGCCATGCCACTTGTACAGGCAGCGGCGCCGCCGCCAACATCCCGTCGAACCAGGTGGGCGCGCCGTCCAGCATCAGACGCAATAGCGCGACGACCGGCTGTTCACGCGATGCAGGCGGCAGCGCCGAGATGGCCGCCACCAGTTCCGCCGACAGCACGGGATGGAGCGCACGCTGGCATTGCCTGAGTCTGCCCGCCATCACGCTGTAGCAGGCTGCCGCCAATGCGGCAAGCGAAGGCGTGCCGTGCCCCACTGCTCCGTGGCTGGGCGCCATGCTGCCGATTTGCCGCAAGGCCGTGCGCCAGCGCTCGCGCGTATCGCCGGGCGATGGCGAATTCGCCAGGGACGCGTCCAGAACCGCGGCGAGCAGCTCCTTTCGTTGATCGTCCAAGCCTCGCCCGACGCACAGCGCAAGCAGTTCGCGTTGAAGGATATCGAGCCGGTCATAGGGCAACGCATCGAAGCCGAGCGGCGACAGCATGGCGCACAGGGATTGCACCCCGACTCGCCCCGTGCGGCCGAGATGCCATACCTCGTCCATGAGCTGCGACCGGACCGCTTCCCAGACGGGCTGATCCGGCGCCTCGTCATGCACGGTAGCGATCACCAGCGCCGCGTCGTCTGCCGGAAGGCGCAGCAACTGCGTACGCAGCCATCCCAACGTGGCGGCATGGTCCCGCGCCGCCTCGGCGGCACGAAAGCCATTGGGCATGACCTCTGAAATCAGTTGGCATAGCGCCAGCGCACGGGTCTGCGGATCTGGTACGGCGGCAAGCTCCTCGCAGCCTCGCTGCCACGCTTGCCCGGCGCTGCACTGCGCGAAATGCGCGCGCAGCACGGCGCCCACCGCCACCTGGCGCAGTTCGACGGGCAGCATGGACAGGGCCTGCACGCTTGCCGCCAGAGAAGCCGTGCCGACGGCTTCTATCGCGCTATCCGCGGTCCTTGCCGCTCCTGTCTGCAGCAACAGATCAACCGGTTCCATCTCGCCGGCAGCCGCATGCGTTGGCACCGCCATTGCCCGGCGTGCCTCCGCCCGCGCCATCCGGTCGACGCGCGCGCGCCATTCCAGCCATCGATCCTTAAGCCGTCCACAAAGGGGGGCGGGGCCAGCCGTGGCAAGCTGCGATAGCACCTCGAGTTGGGCTGGCCGGACCAGGCCGCGGCAAGCCTCGGCGACCGCCTGCCAAGCGCCAGAGCGATGGGTTCCCGGGACGCGATCCAGGCTCGATATCAGTTCCATCAGCACGCGTCCCCGTGCCGCTTCATCCGAAGCCGACGACCTGCAGCGCGCGAGCACGCGTCGCAGCTGGGAAAGCGTCACGACCACACGGGCGTGCTCCAGCGTGGTGTCGCCGATGCGCTGGAACAGCATGGCAAAACGCTTGCTCACGCGCAGTAGCGCAACACGGTCGGGCAGGGTCAGGTAGCCGTGCAGGCGTTGCAACGGCTGCGCGACGGCCAGCCATGTTTCATCGCTGGCATAGGCGCGTTCCCATGTCACGACGCTGGAAACGGATAGGCCGGGCAAAAGCAGCATGCCGCTGCCGGCGGCTGGCGTGTCGGGGGCGGGATTGGCATCGGCATGCGCGTTGGTATTCGCCGGGAGGACACCAGCGGCGACCGAAGCGACAAGTGGATCAGGCATGAGGAGGTCCTGGATAGCATGGCGCGCCAGCGTCCGGGCACGCCGAAACATGTTCAGTCACCACGGCGTGGCAACGGTCAACGGTCGTTGGCCCGGCTGTATACCGGCTCGCGGATCGCCAGCGAGTCGACCTCTCCGTGAGAAAACGGCGGGACCTGGGCGTTCAGTCGTCCTCCACATCGTCGTCGGAGCGGGTCATCCGATACTTGAAGCGATCTGCCTCGGGCAATCGCGCGATCAACGCCGAGCAGGCGTTCCTCTCCGTCGCCCACTCGACCCGCTCCTCCGGGAGGATCGGATGTCGGCGCTCGGTGTCGAACCAGCTCAGGCAGTCCCACAGCAATGCGGCCTGGTGTTCGGCCGGAACCGCCTTGACTGCATGCCAGACGTCGCGTTGATCCGCCCACGGGTCGCCGCCAAAGGGGCGGCACGCTATCCACTTCCGCAGGACAGGAGCCCGGTAGACCAGCGGCAATGACGGCAGGAGGTCCAGGATCAAGGACTTGAACGCGGCCTCGTTTCGCCTGGCAAGCGACAGCAGCAGCGCCTGCCGTCGCTCCGGCGGCATGCCGCGTATCGCGGCATCCGTGCAGTGGACATAGCGGCGAAGGCTTGCGGCCTGTCGCGGATCGCTATACGCCTCGACTTGTTCGCGTGCCAGCGCCGCCAATCCGGCCATGGCCTCCGCCACCGCCGGCTCGTAGGTCAGATCGATGCCCGCCGCCAACTCGGTCAGCCCTGCGGCGAACAACGCGAAGGTTGCGTCGTCGATGGTGCTATCCCGGCGCGCCTTGATCGTCGATTCGATKGSGSCGSCCAGCAATGCCGGCTGGCCCGCCGTACGCAGCGCATTCAGCAAGCGCCCCACCAACTGGGCGGAGCCATGGCCGGCGCTCAGCAAGTATGTCAGCCAACGCGCTTGGACGGCGGGAGGCACGCCTCCCAATGACGCCTTCGCCGGGCCGCCCAGCGCATTGCCTGGGATGAATGGCAGCACATCGACGAATAACGCGTACTGCTGCCCAATGTCGGGCAGCGTATTGATGCGCCGCGCCAGCTGTTTGATCGCCATGGGACGGTAGTTGTCAGGCAAGCGCGCCAGATGGCGCGCCAGCAGAGCGCACAACGCCGCGGTTACTTCGGGTCGCATTGCCGATGTTTCGCATGACTGCAGCACGCCCTGCCAATGCCGCTGTCGGCGATCCGAATCGGTATCGCGCATCCAGGCATCGAAATGCCCGTCGAGGCAGGCGTGCAGCACGTCGCTCATGCCTTCGCGATGGCAGCGCTGCAGCAGATCGTCCCAAAGCTGCAGTCGCAGGCCGTCCGGCAGCGCCGGAGCGATCGCAGCATCAATGCGGCTGCGCTGATCCGGGGTGAAACGCGGCTCCCGCCGGAAAGCCAAAAGCACCGCGGTCAGGGCCGGCTGGTCCGGAGCCCCAACCTTCGCTTTCTTCATCAGGGATTCGACCGTTGCCACCGCCAGCTCGGCAGGAAAGCTGACTGCGAGCTCCACCGCCTGCCGCCACGGCAACCCGACTTGTCGCTTGCATCCCCACAGCGCGAGCACGTGTCGCGGCCTGGCCACGTCGATCAATCCGCCGGCGCGCACGCGTGGATCGTTCAGCTGCATGACGGCGGTGAGCGCCTCCTGCCACGCCTGTTCGGAACACGCACTGCGCATCGCGTGAAACACGACGATGGTTGCAATGGCATCGCGCCGTTGCTCGCCGGGGAGCAGGTAGGCCCGTGCCAGGCAGGACGACAGGTCGAATGGCCATTTCGCCAGGCCCTTCCAGTGATATCCCTTGCTTTCGATCTCCAGCAGCGTGTCCATGGTCGCGACATGGACGGCAATGTCGTGCGGGGGGCTCAGTTCACTCGCCAGGCGATCCAGTTCGACCATCAGCGAACGACAGTCGTGAAATTCAAGCGCCCGTCTCGCCAATGCCACATAGACGTCGCTGCGGGCCTTGCTGTCGGCCATTCCCGCGCCCGCCTGCAGAATCGCCCGCCAGGCAAGATCCCGATGCGAATAGGCCAGTACGACGATACGCTGGTCGAGAGCGCACATGACCTTCGCCCGCTGTGCGTCCGTGCAGCGCACCGAATCCAACGCGGCCAGTACCCGCTGCATCTCCGACAAGGTGCAGACCTGGGCGGCCTGCGGGAGAAGCAGTTCGGCGCCGTCCCGCTCGGTCAAGATCTGCCGGAAACAGCGGCTGACACGCCCGAGGTTCGCGCGGTCGCGCGCGAAGAGGAAGCCGGCCACGTGCCGCAATGGCTCGGACAGTAGAGACCAGTACGTGTCGGGCTGCGTGTGGTCAGGATTGCCCGCCCCGTGCGCGGCGACGGGCTCCACGCTGGTGGATGTATTAGCGGAACCCACGCCGCCAACCGTTGTGTTCGCTTTCATTGTGTTGCCCTGCAGCGGCGACTAGGCCGGGGATCCGCATTCTCGTCCGAACCGCGACACCGGACTGTCGGCCGCGATCGCGCAATTATTGGAATTCGCGCGTCGCATCGCCCCTGCCGCGCACGGGCGATCACGGTGCGCGCGCACCCATCCGGGGCATCGCGGGCATTGCCGCAGTGCATCAGGGCATGCACCCCACGCCCGGGTCAATCCGTCTTGACCGGGCATGGCGCGCTCCGCACAATCGCGCCACACCACCACCCCAAGGGGAGTCCGATGCAATTCGTCCGTCGTACCCTGCATGCCGCGGCGCTGGCCACGAGCCTCGTCCTCGGCGTCGCCGCCCTGCCCGGCCATGCGGCCAGCCTGACCATCGGCCTGTCCGGCGATATCACCTCGCTGGATCCGCACTATCACAACGTGACACCCAACGCGAACGTCGCCGAGCACATGTTCGAGACGCTGATCGCGAAGGACGAGAAGATGCGTTTCAAGCCGGGACTGGCGACGAGCTGGAAGGCGATCGACGACACCACATGGGAGGTCAAGCTGCGGCCGGGCGTCAGGTTCCACGACGGCAGCGAATTCACATCGGCCGACGTCGTCTTCTCGCTGGCACGGCCGGCGCTGGTCAAGAACAGCCCGTCGCCGTACACGATCTACACCAAGGGATTCAAGGACGTCACCGCGGTCGACAAGCTGACGGTGCGCATCACCACCGACGGTCCGTATCCGCTGGTACCCAACGATCTGTCGACCATCTACATGGTGTCGAAGAAGGTGGCTGAGAACGCTTCCAGCGATGACTTCAACAGCGGCAAGGCGATGGTCGGCACCGGTCCGTACAAGTTCGTCAGCTTCCGCAAGGGCGACCGCGTCGAACTGACGCGCAACGAGGCGTACTGGGGCCCGAAGCCCGAGTGGGAAACCGTGTCGCTGCGCATCCTGACCAACGACGCCCCGCGCGTGGCCGCGCTGCTTGCCGGC
The DNA here is from genome assembly GCF_007829435.1 of Cupriavidus gilardii J11. GTDB lineage: Bacteria > Pseudomonadota > Gammaproteobacteria > Burkholderiales > Burkholderiaceae > Cupriavidus > Cupriavidus gilardii_D. The sequence continues at coordinate 21,823 of NZ_VLJN01000031.1, read as the reverse complement.
GACGTGCAGGTCATCGAGAACGTGCCGACCTCCGACATCCGCAACCTGTCGGGCAACGGCAGCGTCTCGGTGTTCAAGGTGCCGACCTTCCGCATGATGTACCTGCATATGGACAGCAACCGCGAGGTGTCGCCCTTCGTCGCGGACAAGTCCGGCAAGCCGCTGGCAAGGAATCCGCTGAAGGACGCGCGCGTACGCCAGGCAATATCCAGGGCGATCTCGCGCCAGGCCATCGTCGAGCGGGTGATGGAGGGGGCCGCCGAACCTACCGGACAATTGGTCAACAACACCCTGTTCGGCCACGTGCCCGGACTCAAGCCCGAGACGCAGGACGTCGCGGCGGCGAAGAAGCTGCTTGCCGAAGCGGGTTATCCGGACGGCTTCCAGCTCACGCTGCATTCGCCGAACAACCGCTATGTCAACGACGAGCAGGTGGCGCAGGCGATCGCGTCGATGCTCACGCGCGTCGGCATCCAGACCCGCGTCGAGGCAATGCCGTCGGCCACCTTCTTCACCCGCGCCAACAAGCTCGAGTTCTCGTTCATGCTGGCCGGATGGGGCGCCGATACCGGCGAGGCCGGATCATCGCTGAAATCGCTGCTGGCGACCTATGACACGGCAAAGGGCTGGGGCGCGTCGAATCGCGGCCGCTACAGCAATCCGGCGCTCGACGCCAAGTTGAGCGCCGCGCTGACCACCATCGACGATCGTGCCCGGGAGAAGTTGCTGCAGGAAGCGACCGAGATCGGCGTCAAGGACTACGGCGTGATTCCGCTGTACTACCAGATCAATGTGTGGGCCGCCAAGAAGGGGCTGACGGTCATTCCGCGCCAGGACGAACGGACCTACGCGTTCAGCATCAAGCGCTGACACGAAAAACGCGGGCGTCACCGCCCGCGTGGCGGCGGCGCGAAAGATTCGGGCACCAGCGAATAGACGGCGGCGCGGCATGGCACGCCATGCAGCACCAGCCGGTTGCGCGCAAGGCATTCGAACTGCGCCCCCGTCTTCTCGGCCACGCGGCGGCTCGGCAGGTTCCGCTCCGCCGCCAGGATCTCGATGCGGGTCAGGTGCAGCCGATGGAATCCGAAACATGCCATCATCACCGCGGCCCGCGTGGCGAGCCCCTTGCCCTGATGGCTCCTGCGGATCCAGTACCCAAGGTTCGCCATCGCGTTCTCGGGCGACAACTGGTTCAGCGCAACGCCGCCGAGCAGCGTGCGGCCGTCCTCCGAGTAGACGCCGATGTCATACGACACACCGGCCACGAGGTTCTCCGTGCAGGTCTCGATCCACAGCTGCGCATCGCGCACGCTGTAGCGCAGGTGCGCCCATGGCATCCACGGCGACAGGGACGCCATCGACTCCTGCACCGCGGCCGCCAGTTGCGTCGCATCGGATGGGCGGAACGGATGCAGCGCGAACCCGTCGCCCCGCATGATCGGCCGCCGCGCGATGCCGTCAATCATGGTTGCACACGATGTCGCCGTCCACCGTGGCGGCGCGCGCCTTCACCAGCCCCGCCAGCACGTCGTCCAACATGGCCGGCTGCGACAGTTCGGGGAAATAGCGCGACCGCACTCGCGCCATCAGCGGCGCGTCGGCCATCCACTGCAGCAGTGCGCCGCGATCGATGCGGCGCTGCTCCAGCAGCTTGAACTTGACCAGCACCCGCAGCGCATGCGACGCATTGCGGCGCGGGTCGTCGCGAAGGTAGGCAAGGCGGCCGCTCGCGCGCTCCAGCGCCGATCCGACATCGGTGAAGGGGCTGCCGTGGCCGGGAATGACCAGATCGACGTCGAGTTGCGCGATACGCTCGAGCACGGCCTGCTGTTCGGCGAAGCCGCTGTCGCCATCGAGCTCGGGAAAGATCACGCCAAAGCCGTGCTGCCACAGCGCATCGCCGGAGATCAGGATGCGCGGTTGGGCGGCATAGAGCATCACGGCGTGCGGATCATGACCGGGCGCCGCGATCACCTGCCAGTCGATACCGCCGAGTGACAAGGTCTGACCGTCCTCGAGCAGCGCATCGAAAACGAAGGGGTCGCATTGCTGCCCGGTGGCGCGGTAGCTCAGGGCGTCGACGTCCCAGCGCGCAACCGCACCGGCTTCGGCTGCCGGGATCCACGTCCGTGGATGCCATCGGCGCTGCAGCAGCGCATTGCCGCCGCAGTGGTCCGAATGCAGGTGGGTATTGATCAGCCGGCCCAGTGGCCGTCCGCCCAAGGCCGCCTCCACCAGCGACAGCGTCTGCGTGGCGTGTGTGACATAACCCGAATCGACCAGTGCGGTGTCATCGCCATCGACGAACAGCACATTGTTGGCGGACAGCCAGCCGCGCTCGAACACGCACATGGAGGCCGGCAATCGATGTGCAATGGATTGCGTTGCAACGGTCATATTGCCCTCACGCCGCGTCGATGGCGCGTTGCGGCAGCGCGCGCCAGATCGCGCGCTTGTCATCCTCGCTGCGACCGGCCCAGCCCGCGATCTCGTCCAGCGTGCGAAAGCACCCTTCGCAATAGCCATGCGTTCCCATGCGGCACACGTCCCGGCATGGCGATGCCACGGGCTTCGCATATTGCGCGGCTATGGCGCGGCGGCGCAGGTCGGCGATCAGTTTGTGGTCGGCGGGCATCGGACACGTGAGGGCTGGCATGTCAGCGCAGTGTAGCGCCATTGGACGCGGCGGCACAGTCGCGGCCAGCCCTCAATGCCAATGGCCGCTGCCGGCTGCCGACTAAGCGGCCACGCCGGGCTCCCGCAATACATGCCACACCGCCGTCTTCTGCCCGTCGGCCAGGCCTTGCGCCGCGGCACCGATGCGGTCGCGGTATTGCTGGCACGGCGGCACGCCTGGCATCGCCCCTGTTGGCAGATCGTTATCAGCCGCGCGGGGCCAATGCCGGGCAAGTGCCTGGAGCGCGACGCCCTTCAACGGGTGGTCGTCAGCCAGCGCCAGCGCCGCGTCGGCCATCGCCTGCCACCGGGTCGCGACCTCGTGCCTGACCTCGGGACGTTCACCGGTCTTGTCGCGCGTGGCGGKGGCTGCCGCGACCAGCAGCGGCACGGCATGCGGTTGGACGGCCGGATGCAAGTGGGCGACGGCGTCCAACCATGCCGACGGGACGGGGACGAGTTTTGTCCATGCCTTCCTGGCGATAGCCGGCACCCGGGATGGTTCGCGCATCATGCCGAAGTAGGTCTGCCAGCGCTGCCCGGGCGTATCGAGATCGTCGCTGGTGGCGCCAAGGCAGTCGATCAGGTGGCAGATGGGATCGGTGACGGCGGCGCCGGCGCAGTACAGGTCCTCGTTGTCGCGCACAACCTGGATCAGTGCAATGACCGCGGCGCGGGTGTACGGATGAATCGGCGGTGCCGCCGCGCCGTTCTCCTTGCCGGCCATGGCCTCGGCCTGGCCGCGCATCGCAGCTTCGGTTCGCCTGGCCTGCGCCGCCACTTGCAGCACGGCAGACCGGCGCTCTTTGGCTGGCAGGAAGGGAATGCGCAGGGCCAGCGCGGCGAGCAGTTCCGAATATTGGACGCCGGTCAGCGTGCCGGCATCGCGCAGCTCACCCGCTTGCGACAACGCATCCAGCAGGGCTGAAGCGGACCTGATTTCCGCCACTTGCGCCATTGCCATCGCCACTGCGGCGGCCCGTTCATGCCTGCCGGCGTGCCAGGTGGCAACGGACATTGACGTCACATCGAGCCGGCCCTTGGCATCCAGGACGGGAAGAATATTGTGCAGCAGCGCCGCGAGCGGCGTGGGTGCCGCGGCGCGGGCGGCATCGAAGCGCGCCGCCACGCTGGCGGCGCGCACTTTCCGGACATGGTCGAGCTGCTTCTGCCTTTTTATCGCCGCCTGTCTCGCGCGCTCGGCTTGCCGGAAGGCAATCAGCCATTGCTCGACTTCACCGGCGCGGCGCGGGTCCAGCGTCCATGCGCGTCCGCCTTCCCGGCGTAGCAGCGTGCGTACGAAGTATCGGAAACGGTGCCATATCGACCTGGACTCCGGCCGCTCGACACATTCCGCGCGAAACCCGCCGGCTCCTTGCGCCGTGATCCGCGCCACCGAGCCATCTGGCAACTGGAAGGCGCCGATTACCAGCCCGGCCGGAACATGCCCGCCCTCGAGGTTCGCCCCGAGCAGCGCCGAGGCGGCAGCGACGCTGTCCGGGTGGTCGCCGCGGTATCGGTATGCCCCTTCCAGCGCCATGGTGAATGCCCGAGCTCATGGAAAGGCAACAGTATTCGCCAGCATCGCGGAGGGGGACTATCGCTCCTGTCACGGAAGGCTCGATTTCGGCTACGTGCCGCGCCTGGCGGCCCGAGACCCGAGTCGCTTCAACGCGCGGACGCCTGCGCGCGTTGCCGTTTGGCCGCGACCTTGTCGTTGAATCGCGGCGCATCGATAAGATGCCGTTCGTGCACGCCCTCGGATATCTTGTCCTCGCCGTCCCACGCCGTCAGCTCGAACCGCAGCTTGCGTCCTTCGATGGCGCTCAGTACGCCCTTGACGGTGATTGTCATGCCCGCCGGCGTTGGCGCGAGATGGCTGAAGCTGACCAGTGTTCCGAGCGACTGCTCGCGCGGCCAGTCCAGGTATTCGCGCAGCATCTGCAGGCAGGCGCATTCCATGATGCCGACCATGTAGCCGGTGGCCAGCACGTCGGGCATCTCGGGGCAGCCCGGCACATCGTCGTACAGATTGGGCACGGTGGCCTTGGCCGGCACCGTATAGGTCCAGCTGAAGGTCAGGCCAGGCTTGAGGTCGGGACTCATGGCCGGGCCTCCTGCGCGACATCGGCGACCTCGGCGCCGGTCATGGCCAGCAACTGGTCCGGCGTCAGGTTGAAGACGGCGTGCGGGTGCCCCGCCGCCGCCCATACGCTGTCGTGGCGGAACAGGTCGCGGTCCAGCAGCATGACCGGCGGCACCGCATGGCCGATCGGGCAGACACCCCCGATCGCGTAGCCCGTGTTCTCGCGTACAAAGCGCGCGTCGGCCTTGCCCAGCGCGCCGACGCGCGCGGCGACCTTGCTCTCGTCGACGCGATTGCTGCCGCTGGCGATGACCAGCACAGGCGCATCGTCCTGCAGCCGCCGAAAAATGATCGACTTGGCGATCTCCGCCACCGAGCTGCCGAGGCCCGCGGCCGCCTCGGCCGACGTCTTGCCGGAAGCGGGCAGCATCACCACGGGCTTGTCATGACCGAGTTCCGCCAACAGGCGGGCAACCCGGCGCGCCGATTCAGGCAGCGCATCGGCATCGGCGATCGCGGGCGAGGACAGGTTCTCCATCGTTCGAGGTCTCCTTGATACGAGCAGCGGGACGCTCCCGCGTCAAATTAAACGCAGGCGGCGGCGCCTTCGGTGCTCGCCCACTTGGTCAGCAGGGCGCGGCCGACGCGCGAGTTGTTCGGGCGTCCGATAGCCTGCGAGATGAAGTCGCCGGCGCGCACCACCAGGTCCAGGTCGATGCCGGTGCGCACACCCATGCCGTGCAGCATGTACAGCACGTCTTCGGTCGCGACATTGCCGGTGGCACCCTTGGCATACGGACAGCCACCCAGGCCCGCCACCGATGCGTGGAAGATCTGGATGCCCACGTCGAGGCTGGCCAGGATGTTGGACAGCGCCTGGCCGTAGGTATCGTGGAAGTGGCCTGACAACCGATCCAGCGCAAACTCGCTGGCCGCGGCGCGCATCACTTCCTGCACGCGCACGGGCGTGCCCACGCCGATGGTGTCGGCGATATCGATCTCGTCGCAGCCCAGGTCTCGCATGCGGCGGACCACGTCGGCCACCGCCGCCACCGGCACCTCGCCCTGATACGGGCAGCCAAGGGAACACGAGATGCTGCCGCGCACGCGAATGCCCTTTTCCTTCGCGGCCGCCGCCACCGGTTCAAAGCGCGCGATCGACTCGGCGATCGAGCAGTTGATGTTCTTCTGCGAGAACGCCTCGCTCGCCGCGCCGAAGATCACCACTTCGTCGGCGCCAGCGGCAACCGCTCCCTCGAAGCCCTTCATATTGGGCGTCAGCACCGAGTACAGCGTGCCGGGGCGGCGCTGGATGCGCGCCATCACCTCGGCGCCGTCCGCCATCTGCGGCACCCATTTCGGCGATACGAACGACGCCGCCTCGATATTGACGAAGCCGGCCTCGGTCAGGCGGTCGACCAGCGCGACCTTGATATCGGCCGGCACCATGGCCTTCTCGTTCTGCAGGCCGTCGCGCGGGCCGACCTCGACGATCTTCACGTAGTTGGGGTGGTTCATGGCGTGTCTCCTCGTTCGGTGGGTTGCCGCGCGAAGGCGGCGACGATTCTTCGTGGCGCGCCGGCTTCCCGCTAGTAGCCGCGCGCGATGTCCACCACGCCGGCGATCGGTTGCCCGGCCTGCAGTGCGCGAATCTTGCCGGCGATCTGCGCGATGCTGTCTTCTCGCAGCGTCAGCGCGGAAATATGCGGCGTGATGGTGATGCGCGGCTCGGCCCAGAACGGGTGATCGGCGGGCAAGGGTTCGGTGCGGAACACGTCGAGCGTGGCGCCGGCGAGCTGGCCCTGCTGCACGGCGGCCAGCAGGTCCTCGTCGACCACGTGGGGGCCGCGCGCCACATTGATCAGGTAGGCGCCCCGCGCCAGTCGCGCCAGCAGCGCGGCGTCGATGATGTTCTCGGTCTCCGGCGTCAGCGGCAGCACGTTGACCAGCACGCGCAGGCCGTCGAGAAAGGCCGCCTGGCCCTCCTGGCCGGCGTGGCACTGCACGCCTTCGATGTGGCGCGCCGAACGGCTCCAGCCACGTACGGGGAAGCCAAACGACGCAAGCGTGCGGGCGATGTGCGAGCCCAGCGTGCCGATGCCCATCACCCCGATGGTGAAGTCGGCGCGGCGATGCGGCTTCAGGAATTTCCAGGTGCCGGCCTGCCGCTGCGCGGCGTAGTCGTCCAGCCGCCGGAAGTAATGCAGCACGGCGTGTGTTACATACTCTGCCATCTGGGCCGCCATGCCGGCATCGTCCAGCCGGACGATGGGGACTCCCGCGGGCAGCGCCTCGGGATCCTCGTCGCGCAGCCGCAGGATGCCGTCCACGCCAGCGCCAAGATTGAAGATCGCCTTCAGATCGGTACGGCCGCGCAGCATCCCGACGGGCGGCCGCCACACCACCGCATAGTCGGCAGGTGTGCCCTGACTTTGCTCCCACGTCATGCATTGGGCTTCCGGCAATGCCTCGGCGAATCCGGCGATCCAGGGGTCGTAACGGCCATCCGGCACAAATAGCTGCAGCTTCATCGTCTCTCCACGTCCTGTGGGTGGTTTCTCCATGGGGGAAGGTATTGTCGCAGACTGCCGCGCCTCAGACCTTCCCCGGGACGGCCTCAACCCGCTTTGGCTTCGAAGCCCAGCAGCTGCTCGCCTTCGCCGACCTGATCGCCCACGCCGTAGAGCACTTCACCCACCACACCATCGGCCGGCGCGCTGATGGTGTGCTCCATCTTCATCGCTTCCATCACCAATAGCGGCGTGCCGCGCGCGACGGTGGCGCCGGCCTCGACCATCACGGCGATCACCTTGCCGGGCATGGGCGCGGTCAGCTTGCCGCCGTCGGCCTCGGTCTCGCCGGCGTGCGCCAGCGGATCGAGCCATTCCAGCGTGACGTGCCGGCCAGCGCTGAACACATGGAAAAGATCGCCGTCGCGGTGGACCTGCCCATGCGCGCGACGCGTGCCAAGGTCGACGCGGATATCGTCGTTGATGCATTCGGCACGGAACGGCGCCGCCTGATCGCCGTAGACCAGCGTGCTGCCGCGCTCATCGGACTGCAGCGTGACTTCAAGCGTATCGCCCTGCGCGCTGAACCGCAGCACGCGTCGCGCGCCGCCATTGAGGCGCCACGGCCCGGCATGCGTCCATGGCGATTGCGGGTCCGCCGCATCGACACGGCGCTCGCGCGCTTCGCCGTCGAGCAGCGCCGCCACCGCCAGCGCGATGGCCTCCATGCCAACCGGCGCGGGTGCGGGGAACAGCGTGGCTTCGTGGCGCGCGATCAGGCCGGTGTCGAGATCCGCGGTGGCAAAGGCCTCGGATGCCACCAGGCGCTGCAGGAAGGCCACGTTGGTCGACAGGCCTACCACGTGATAGCTGGCCAGCGCCTGCCGCATCCGCGCCAGCGCTTCGTCACGATCCTTGCCCCAAACGATCAGCTTGGCGATCATCGGGTCGTAGTAGGGGCTGATCGCGTCGCCCTCGCGCACGCCCGCGTCGATCCGAACTCCCGCCGGGCCATGGGCATCGCCGCCGCGCATGAACTGCACCGCCGGCGGCGTGCGCAGATAGCGCAGCGTGCCGGTGGACGGCAGAAACTGCTTGTCCGGGTTCTCGGCATAGATGCGCGCTTCGAGCGCGTGACCATCGATGCGCAGCTGCTCCTGCGTCAGCGGCAACGTCTCGCCGGCGGCGACGCGCAACTGCCACTCCACCAGATCCTGCCCGGTAATCATCTCGGTGACCGGGTGCTCGACCTGCAGCCGCGTGTTCATCTCCATGAAGTAGAACGATCCGTCCTGGTTGGCGATGAACTCGACCGTACCGGCGCCCACATAGCCGACCGCACGCGCTGCCGCCACGGCGGCTTCGCCCATCGCGCGCCGGCGTTCGGCCGTCATGCCGGGGGCCGGGGCCTCCTCCAGCACCTTCTGGTGGCGGCGCTGCACTGAGCAGTCGCGCTCGAACAGGTGCACGCAGTTGCCGTGGGTGTCGGCGAACACCTGGATCTCGATATGGCGGGGCCGGGTCAGGTACTTTTCGACCAGCACCTTGTCGTCGCCGAAGCTGGCGCTGGCCTCGCGCTTGACCGACGCCAGCGCGGCATCGAAGCCCTCCGCGTCCTCGACCACGCGCATGCCCTTGCCGCCGCCGCCCGCGCTGGCCTTGAGCAGCACGGGATAGCCGATGCGGTCGGCCTCGCGGCGCAGCAGCGCCGGGTCCTGGTCCTCGCCGTGGTAACCGGGCACCAGCGGCACCGCCGCGCGCTCCATCAATTGCTTGGCCGCGCTCTTGCTGCCCATCGCCCGGATCGCGGCGGCCGGCGGCCCGATGAAGACCAGCCCGGCCGCCGCGCAGGCCTGCGCGAACGCCTCGTTCTCGGACAGGAAGCCGTAGCCGGGATGAATGGCCTGCGCACCCGTGGCCAGCGCCATCTCGATGATGTGGTCGCCGCGCAGATAGCTGTCGCGCGCGGCCGCGCCGCCGATATGCACGGCCTCGTCGCAGTAGGCGACGTGGCGCGCATTGGCGTCGGCGTCCGAATAGACGGCGACGGTGCGGATACCCAGCCGCCGGCACGTGGCGGCGACCCGGCAGGCGATTTCACCGCGGTTGGCAATCAGGATCTTGTCGAACATGGCTCCTCCTTGTTGATGGGGAACGGCGGCCTGCGCATGCCCGCGACCACCGCCCGTCCGTTGCGCCCGCAAATGCGGGAGCCCAGCGACTTCTCCAAGCCGCTGGATCCCCGCCTGCGCGGGGACCACGAACCATGACGGGGCGCGCGGGGATGCTCGTCATCCGGCGTGTCCTTCCGCCCGGATGCCGAGCCGGTCCAGCAGTTCGCGATCGCGCGCGGCCTGCGGGTTGCCGGTGGTCAGCAGCTTGTCGCCGTAGAAAATCGAATTGGCGCCGGCCAGGAAGCACAGCGCCTGCATGGCATCGTCCATGGCCTCGCGGCCCGCGGACAGGCGCACCATCGCGCGCGGCATCGTGATGCGCGCCACCGCGATGGTGCGGACGAACTCGAACGGGTCCAGCGGCGCGGTGCCCGCCAGCGGCGTGCCTTCGACCTGGACCAGGTTGTTGATGGGCACCGACTCCGGATACGGCTCCATGTTGGCAAGCTGCGCGATCAGCCCGGCGCGCGCCTCGCGTGTTTCGCCCATGCCGACGATGCCGCCGCAGCACACATTGATGCCGGCGTCGCGCACATGGCCGATGGTATCGAGCCGGTCCTGGTAGGTTCGCGTGGTGATGATTTCGCCGTAGAACTCAGGCGACGTATCCAGATTGTGGTTGTAGTAGTCGAGGCCGGCATCCTTGAGCCGCTGCGCCTGCTCGGCCCGCAGCATGCCGAGGGTCACGCAGGTTTCCAGGCCCATCGCCTTGACCTCGCGGACCATGTCGATGACAGGCTCCAGATGGCGGTCCTTGGGGCTGCGCCACGCGGCGCCCATGCAGAAGCGCGTCGCGCCGTTGGCCTTCGCGGTGCGCGCGGCGTCCAGTACCTCGTCCAGCGCCATCAGCTTGCCAGCCTTGACGCCGGCATCGTGGTGCGCGCTCTGCGGGCAATAGCCGCAATCTTCTTCGCAGCCGCCGGTCTTGATCGACAGCAGCGTGGACAGCTGCACGGTGTTGGCGTCGAAGTGCTCGCGGTGCACCTGCTGCGCGCGGAACAGAAGGTCGTTGAACGGCAAGGCGAACAGCGCGGCGACGGCATCGACCGTCCAGCGGCCGCTGTCGTCCTGCGCGGACGCCCCTTGTGCTGCATGGCGCGCGGCGCGGCGCAGCGCGTCGGCGGAAATGGTGGCGATGCCGGCGTCGGTGCCGGAAATGCCGTTCTGCTGGTTGGGAGTCGTAGTAGTCATGTCGATTCGTATTCGGTAGGGCTGCACTCAGGCGGCCATGTGCCCGGCGGGCGCGGAGGCGGCCGGCGTATCCGTGTGGGGGTCGGCGGCGAGCAGCGGTGTCAGGTCAAGGCATGCGGCCGCGTCGGCCGGGGGCGTTCCCCATGGCAATGTGCCCAGCCTTGGCGCGCTCAGCGATGCATCCAGCGTGGCGATGTTCTCGTCGGCCAGCGCCATGTCGGGATCGATCTGGTTGGCGATCCATCCGGCCAGCCGCAATCCGCGCGCCTGTACCGCCTCGGCGGTCAGCAACGCGTGGTTGAGGCAGCCAAGCCGGATGCCAACCACCAGCACGACCGGCAGGCCCAGCATGCGGGCGAGGTCCGCGGTATCCCAGGCCGGGAAAGCGACGGGGTTGGCGGTGTCGGCCGTTCCTGCGGTTCCGGCGGCCGCGGCGGCCTCCATCGCGAGCGGCACGCGAAAACCGCCAACGCCCTCCACCACCACCGCGTCGGCGGCAGCCTGCAGTGTCGCGAAGGCAGCCAGGATCGGCGCCGGTTCGATGCGGGTGTTGTCGGCCACCGCCGCCAGATGCGGCGAGCACGGCGTGCGCAGCAGATACGGGCACGTCAGCTCGGGCGGCACGTGTTCCGTGCCGGCCGCGCGAAGCACGTCGACGTCCTCGTTATGCCATTGGCCGTCGCGCCATTCGCAGCCGCTCGCCACCGGCTTCATGCCAAGCGTGGTACGGCCGCTGCGGGCCAGCGCCTGCAGCAGCGCGGCAGTGGCGTGCGTCTTGCCGACACCGGTATCGGTGCCGGTGACAAAGCACGCAAAGCGGGAGCGGAAGGTGTTCGGGCTCATGCGACCTCCCGCACGGCAAGGCGCGGCATCGCCGCGCGCAAGGCGCCGAGCAGCTGCGCGACATCGCTGGCAGTGTGCGCGGCCGACAGCGTGATGCGAAGCCGCGCGGTGCCTTCCGGCACCGTCGGGGGACGGATCGCCCCGACACGTATGCCGGCGTCCTCCAGTCCGGCCGACAGCGCGAGCGCGGCGCCGTTGTCACCGACGATCAGCGGCTGGATCGCCGTCGGGCTGTCCGCCAGCCGCCAGCCGGCGGCCTGCGCGACAGGCGCAAGGCCCTTGCGCAACTCGCCGATGCGGGCGTGCAGCGCCGCACGCCGCCGTGTCCCTTCCTCGCCCGCGATCAGCGCGAGGCTTGTCATCAGCGCATGCGCGACCGCCGGCGGCGCCGCCGTGGTGTAAATGTAGGTGCGCGCCGTGTTGACCATATGTTCGACGATGGCGGGATGCGCGGCGACGAAGGCCCCTGCCACGCCGGCCGCCTTGCCGAGCGTGCCGATATAGATCAGCCGCGACGAGCACAGGTCCAGTGCCTCCAGCACGCCGCGGCCGTTGTCGCCGAGCACGCCAAAGCCGTGCGCGTCGTCCACCACCAGCCAGGCATCATGCCGCTCGGCCAGTGCCAGCAGGGCGGCCAGCGGCGCGATGTCCCCGTCCATGCTGAACACGCCATCGGTGACGATCAGCTTCAGCGGCGTGTCGCAGCCGGCCAACAGGCGATCGAGCGCCGCCACGTCCGCGTGTGGATAGCGTTGCACCGCCGCGCGCGCCAGCCGTGCACCATCGATCAGCGACGCATGGTTCAGCGTCTCGCAGAACAGTGTGGCATCGGCGCCCCCGAGCGATGTCAGCACGGCGAGGTTTGCCATATAGCCGGTGCAGAAGTACAGCGCGCGCGCCTGCGGAATCATCGGCGCCATCCATTCCGACAGCTCGTGTTCCAGCCGGTGATGGGCCAGCGAGTGACCGGTGACCAGATGCGAGGCGCCGCTGCCGGCGCCCCATTGCCGCGCGCCGTCGGCGAAGGAGGCGACCACGTCCGGGTGGTTTGCCAGGCCCAGATAGTCGTTGCTGCTGAACTGCAGCAGCGTGCGGGTACCGGCGCCATCCTCCACCGCTTGTCGCGGCGCGCATGGCGTGGCAGCGATCCGGCGCCGGCGGGTCAGCGCATGCCGCTCGCGTTGCCGTGCGGCCTCAGCCAGGGAATCAAGCAGCATGGCTGACCTCCTGTCCGGCGGCATCCACCGCTTGCATCGCCGCTGTGGCCGGGGGCACGGTGGCATCCAGCGCCGCCAGCAACCTTTGTCCGAGCCAGCGTGCATCGGCCGCATCGAAGACATAGGGCGGCATCACGTACACCGTGCGGCCGATCGGGCGGATCAGCACGCCGTGCGCCAGCGCCGCGCGATGAAACGCCTCGGCGAAATTCGCCACATCGATGTCCGCGCGCAGATCGGCGGCCCAGATCAGCCCACGTTGCCGCGCGTGCACCAGCCGCGCGTCGGTCGCCAGCGGCAGTAGCCCGTCGGCCAGCCAGCGCGCGCGTTCGCGGTTGTGCGCGAGCACATCGTCCCGCTCGAACAGATCGAGCGTGGCAAGCGCGGCCCGGCAGGCCAGCGGATTGCCGGTATACGAATGGGAATGCAGGAAGCTGCGGGCCAGATCGTCCGCGACAAACGCCTCATGGATGGCGTCGCGCGACAGCACCAGGGACAGCGGCAAATAGCCGCCGCTGATGCCCTTGGACAGGCACAGGAAGTCCGGCCACTGATGCCGGCCGAGCGGCGCGCCGCCACGCATCTGTTCCCACGCGAAGAAGGAGCCGGTGCGGCCGCACCCCACCGCGATTTCGTCGGCGATCAGATGCACGCGGAAGCGGTCGCACAGCGCGCGCAGCCCATCGAGATAGACGGGATCGTGCATCGCCATGCCGGCGGCGCCCTGCACCAGCGGCTCCACGATCAGCGCGGCAATGTCGCCGGCGCGGTGCTGCAGCAGACTCTCCAGCTCATCCAGCGCGCGTCGTGCCACGTCGGCCGCGCCTTCGCCGGCGCGCGCCTGCCGCGCATCGGGGGACATCACCACGTGGGCGCGCGCGAGCAGCGGATCATAGGCATCGCGGAACAGCGCGACATCGGTCACCGCCAGTGCACCGATCGTTTCGCCGTGATAGCCGTTTCGCAGGCACACGAACTCGCGCTTGCCCGGCAGGCCGGTGTTGCACCAGTAATGAAAGCTCATCTTGAGCGCGATCTCGACCGCCGATGCGCCATCGGAGGCGAAGAACGCATGGCCGAGCGCGCCTCCGGTCAGGGCGGCCAGCCGCTCTGCCAGCTCCACGGCGGGCGCATGTGTGCAGCCGGCCAGCATCACATGTTCCAGCGTATCGAGCTGGGCCTTCAGCGCCGCGTTGATCGCCGGATGCGCGTGGCCGAACAGATTGACCCACCAGGAACTGGTGGCATCGAACAGCCGGCGATCATCCTCGTCGTACAGCCACACGCCTTCGCCGCGTGCGATGGCCAACGGCGTCGTCGCCGCGCCGGGACGCATCGGCGTGCAGGGATGCCACACCGCGCGCACGCTGCGTGCGCCCAGGCCGGGCCGGGTTTCGTCAAGGGATGGATTAGCCAAGGGAATCCTCCATGGTTGGCCGTCCACGGCCGAGCCGGCGCGGTTTGCCGCGCGCGGGCAGGCAGGGGACGGATTGGGGAAACGCATGGTAGGAAGGTCCTTGGCAGCTTGGCAAACGATGGCGAGCCGGGGCGTTGAAGGCTGTTTAGACGAAGTTCGACGGGGTTGTCGACATTGTTGAGCAATATGCGACTAGATCCGCGCTCCTGCACTGCCCTCTCCCGCAAGCGGGAGAGGGAGCGAACCGAACGCGACTCCTCTCTCCTTGGCCCTCTCCCGGAAGCGAGAGGGAGCACACCATCGCGGTGTTCGTGTCACGCCGGCCGCCACGACGGGCTGCGCTTCTCGAGGAAGGACCGCACGCCTTCCCGTCCTTCTTCCGACGCGCGGATGGTGGCAATGCGCTCGGCGGTGTCGGCCAGCAGCGCGTCGTCGATCGCACGGCCGGCAACGTCCTGCACCAGCCGCTTGCTCTCGCGCACGGCATTCGGGCTGTTGGTCACCAGCGCCGCGGTCAGTTCGGCCACCTTCGCATCGAGCGCGTCTGCCGGCACCACGGCATGGACGAAGCCGAGCCGCAGCGCCTCGGCGGCATCGAAGCGCTCGGCGGTAATGAAGTAGCGGCGCGCCGCCTGCTCGCCCATCGCGCGGATCACGTAGGGGCTGATGGTGGCCGGCAACAGGCCCAGCCGCGCTTCCGACAGGCAGAAGTGCGCATGGTCGGCCGCCACCGCGATATCGCAGGCGGCCACCAGGCCGACACCGCCGGCATAGGTGTCGCCATGCACGCGCGCGATCACCGGCTTCGGGCAGGACCAGATCGTGTGCAGCATGCCGGCCAGTCCCATCGCGTCGGCCAGGTTCTCGTCGTGCGAGTATCCAGCCATCTTCTTCATCCAGTTCAGGTCCGCGCCCGCGCAGAACGCGGGGCCATTGCCGGCCAGCACGATCGCGCGCACCGCGGCTTCATTGCCCAATGCACGGAATGCGCCGGACAGTTCAGCGATCACGCTTTCGTTGAACGCATTGCGCACGTCGGGCCGGTTCAGGGCCACCGTCGCCACATGGCGATCGATGGCAACGGTCAGCGTGGTGAATTCCATGGCAGTCTCCCTCGTTCGAAATCGTTGTACTTCCAGCGGCTAGCGCAGCTCAGTCGTTTCCACGGCCGGGCCGAAGCCCGCCTCCTCCAGCGCCCTGGCGACGAGCGGCTTCCATTGCGCCAATCCCCGCGCGAAAAGTTGATGACCGTCATGCCCGAACGACGGCATCAGGAAATACTGTCCAATGCCGCCCGCGCCGCGATAGGCATCGAACCATTGCGCCGGATACGGGCCCATGTAGCGGTCGTTGACGCTATAGATCCACACCGTCGGCACGCGCGCCGTGCGGCCGTACTCGGCGAACAACGCCGCCTGCTGATCCGGCGCGCACGGCTCGCCCGGATGCAGCCGCGGATCGCCACCGCCCCCGCCGGCGAAGTTGATCACCAACCGGACGCCGGGCGGGTTCTTCGCCGCCAGCGCGATGGCGGTGGCGCCGCCGAACGACTGTCCGACCACCACGGTCCGCGACGCATCGACCTCAGGCCGCGACCGCGCCGCGTCGATCACCTGCAGCACCTGCTGGGCCGCGACCTCGAAGCCCGGCCGGTAGTTCTTGCGATGGCAGGGGCCGGTGTTCTCCAGATCCTCGCCACCCGTGGCGCCATAGCCGATGCGCGTGGGCACCACGACCTGGAAGCCCAGCGAAGCGAAGTACGCCGCCTGTTCGGACAGCCGCACGCGTCCCAGTTGCGCGCGCACGGACGGATCGGGCGCGCGCCCGTGATTGAGCACCAGTAGCGGATAGCGCTCGCGCCCCGGATCGCGGACGGCGGTCACCACCAGCCGCCGCGACACGATCGCGCCATCGGCGTTCATCACCGACACCGGTACTGACCAGGTTTCCTCGATCGGACCGGGATCGTGCTCAACAGCCGACGCTCCTGCCGCCATGCCGGCGAGCCAGGCACCGGCGGCCGCGAAGCGTCGCAGGGCACGCCGTCGGCTATCGCTTTTGCAACGACCACGCGGCATTGGGCTTACATCCGGAACACGCCGAACTTCATGTCATCGATCGGGGCATTGAGACTGGCCGACAGGCCCAGGCCCAGCACGGTCCGGGTCTGCGCGGGATCGATCACGCCGTCGTCCCACAGCCGGGCGCTGGCGTAGTAAGGATGGCCCTGGTGCTCGTACTGCTCGCGGATCGGCTTCTTGAACGCTTCCTCTTCGTCGGCGCTCCAGCTGCCGCCCCTCGCCTCGATGCCGTCACGCCGCACGGTCGCCAGCACGCTCGCCGCCTGCTCGCCGCCCATCACGGAAATCCGGGCGTTGGGCCACATCCACAGGAAGCGCGGCGAATAGGCGCGCCCGCACATGCCATAGTTCCCCGCGCCGAACGAGCCGCCGATGATCACCGTGAACTTGGGCACCTGCGCGGTCGCCACCGCCGTCACCATCTTGGCGCCATTGCGGGCGATCCCCTCGTTTTCATACTTGCGGCCCACCATGAAGCCCGTGATGTTCTGCAGGAACACCAGCGGAATCTTGCGCTGGCAGCACAGCTCGATGAAATGCGCGCCCTTGAGCGCCGACTCCGAGAACAGGATGCCGTTGTTGGCCACGATCCCCACCGGGTAGCCCCAGATCCGCGCGAAGCCGCACACCAGCGTGGTACCGTAGCGCGCCTTGAACTCGTCGAAATCCGAGTCGTCGACGATGCGGGCGATGACCTCGCGCACGTCGTACGGCTTGCGGGTATCGGTCGGAATCACGCCATACAGTTCCTCGACCGGATAGCGCGGCTCCACCGGCGGATGCAGTCGGATCTGGTCGGGCTTGCGGCGATTCAGGTGCTGCACGATATTGCGCGCCAGCGACAGCGCATGCAGATCGTTCTGCGCGAAGTAGTCGGCAACGCCCGATAGCCGCGTATGCACGTCGGCGCCGCCCAGGTCCTCGGCGCTGACTTCCTCGCCCGTCGCGGCCTTGACCAGCGGCGGGCCGCCCAGAAAGATCGTGCCCTGGTTCTTGACGATGATCGACTCGTCGCTCATCGCCGGCACATAGGCCCCGCCGGCCGTGCACGATCCCATCACCACGGCGATCTGCGGGATCCCCTGCTTCGACAGGTTGGCCTGGTTGTAGAAGATGCGCCCGAAGTGGTCGCGGTCGGGGAACACATCGTCCTGGTTGGGCAGGTTGGCGCCACCGGAATCGACGAGATAGATGCACGGAAGATGGTTCTGCTCGGCGATCTCCTGCGCGCGCAGATGCTTCTTGACCGTCATCGGATAGTAGGTGCCGCCCTTGACCGTCGCGTCGTTGCACACGATCACGCATTCCTGGCCAGCGACACGTCCGATGCCCGTGATGATGCCGGCGCCGGGGGCGGCGTTGTCGTACATATCGTAGGCCGCCAGTTGCGACAGTTCGAGGAACGGCGTGCCGGGATCGAGCAGCTGCTGCACCCGTTCGCGCGGCAGCAGCTTGCCCCGCGCCAGATGCTTGTTGCGCGCGTCTTCCCCACCGCCCTGCGCGACCTCGGCAATGCGCGCCTTCAGGTCGGCCACCAGCGCCTGCATCGCCTCGGCGTTGGACTTGAACGCATCGGAGCGGGAATTGAGTTTGGATTCAAGCGTCGGCATCTTCTGTCTCTGTCGTTGTGTCGTTTGATGGCTGCGTTCTTTGGCGGTGGAGGCGGGRGGATTTCCCTCACCCCCGCCCCTCTCCCGCCTAGCGGGAGAGGGGAGAAAACCGTTGGCATTTCAATCACTGGCGGTATGCTGCCCTCTCCCGCAAGGCGGGAGAGGGGGGAGAGGGCAGTATCAGCAGCCCCGCTCACGCTCACCGCTCCCCCACATCCCCATCCACATACCACCACCGCGGTACTTCCCCCGGCGCCGCCGGCTCGCGCACGAAGCGGCTGCGCTCGTGCATCCGTCCGGCCCGTCCGCCGCTCTTGAAGCGGGCGACGAATTCCACTTCGGCATGCGTGTCGTCCGGCTGCACATGCGAGCGCACATCGAGGCCCAGCCACTTCAGGCGCTGGCCGTGCACATCGCCAGCTTCGCCGGCGTTGTCGAGGTCGGCGGGGCGCGTGCTGGTATGCCATGTCTCGCGGACGTATTCGATGTCGCCCAACGCATAGGCGCTATAGCGCGACCGCATCAACTGCTCCGCGGTGTCGGGCAGGGCTTCCTTGCGATGGAAGCGGCCGCAGCAGGTCCCATACGCGCCGCCGCCACAGGGACACGGCTCGATGTCCTTCATGCCAGCAGCCCGGGCAGTTCGCGCATGTCGGTAAAGATGGTGGTCGCCCCGGCCTCGCGCAGCATCGTGGCGTCGTTGCGCGCCGCGTAGCCGAACACCGTCATGCCGGCCGCCACGCCGGCGGTGATACCGGCCGGGCTGTCCTCGATCACCGCGCAGCGCGACGGCTCGACGCCCATGGTGCGAGCCGCCAGCAGATAGACATCCGGCGCGGGCTTGCTGCGCTCGACCTCCGTGGCGGAAAAGATGTGTTCGCGCGCGCGCCCGTCGTCGCCCTCTTCCTGGAACAGCTCGACCAGGCCGGTGCGCGTGAGCTGCAGCTTCACCTTGATGCGGTCCGCGCCGGAGGCTACGCACAGCGGCACGCCGGTCGCCGCGATCGCCGCGATGGCGTCGCGCACGTGCGGCACCGCCTCGACTTCAGCCTCGAGCGCGGCATTGCGCTGGACCAGCCATTGCGACAGCCAGTTTTCCGGCAGCGGCGCGCCGCGCATCCGCTCGATGGTGTCCAGTTCCTCACGCACGGCACGGCCGAGGAACAGCGCCGTGGAGTCCTCCAGCGAAATGTCGATGCCAAGCTCGTTCAGCATGCGGTTCAGCACGCGGTTGACGATCGGCTCGCTGTCGACCAGCACGCCGTCGCAATCGAAGATCACGCAGCCGAAGCGGCGATCGGGCGTGGCAACGACGGTCGAAGAGGAGAAGGCTTGGCTGGTGGTCATGCGGATTGGTTTTCCTTGTGTTCCATGCGCGGCATGCCGGACGCCGCCGGCATGCCAGATTGAAGATGGGCCTCGAGCTGGTCGAAGCGGTCGAAGCCCCAGAATGGTTCCCCATCGGCGATCATGAAGGGCGAGCCGAACACGCCGCGTTCGACGGCGGCATCCACCTCGCGCTTCAGCGACGCCTTGATGTCGGCGCCAGTCACGCCGGCGATGAAGGCATCGCGATCCACGCCGAGCGACGCGGCTATCGCCACCACGGCCTCGAGGTCGCTGATATCGACATCGTCCACGAAGAAGGCGGCATAGGTGGCGTGCGCGAAGCGGATGGCGAGCGCTTCGCCGGACTGCTCGCGCAGCCACAGCATCGCCCGGGCCGCATGCGTGGTCGGCAGCGGAAAGCGCGACGGCCGGCGGTACGGAATGCCATGATGACGCGCGGTACGCTCGAAGTCGCGCCAGCTGTAGTCGCCCTTGAGGGGCACCTCGGGCAGCGGCGACATGCCGGTGATCCTGAACACCACGCCCAGCAGGATCGGATGCCACGCCACCGTGCGGCCATGCCGCGCGGCCAGCGCCTCGATGCGCGTGCTGGCGAAATAGCCGTACGGCGACGAGAAGTCGAAATAGAAATCGATGGTGTCGGTATTGGACGTCGGGGCAGTCATGGCGATGGCATTCCGGTTGCAGTCGGTTGATGGACGGCGTCTCAGGCGAGCGCCCTGGCGATCAGCATTTTCTGGATATCGCTGGTGCCTTCGTAGATCTGGCAGACGCGCACGTCGCGATAGATACGCTCGACCGGGAAGTCGCTGACATAGCCGTAGCCGCCGAAGGTCTGGATCGCATCCGAGCACACGCGTTCGGCCATCTCGCTGGCGTTGAGCTTGGCCATCGCCGCCTCCTTCAGGCACGGCTGTCCCGCGTCCTTCAGCGTGGCCGCGTGCCAGATCATCTGGCGCGCGACGTCGATGCGCGTGGCCATTTCGGCCAGCCGGAACTGCACCGCCTGGTGCGCAAACAGCGGCTGGCCAAAGCTCTCGCGCTCCTTCGCGTAGGCCAGTGCCGCCTCGAAAGCGGCGCGCGCCATGCCGACGCTTTGCGCGGCGATGCCGATGCGTCCGCCCTCCAGGCCGGACAGCGCCATCCTGTAGCCGGACCCTTCCTCGCCCAGCAGATTGGCGGCCGGAACGCGGCAGTCCTCGAACACGATCTGCGCGGTGTCGGACGAATGCTGCCCGAGCTTGTCCTCGATCCGCGCCACCACATAGCCCGGCGTGTCGGTTGGCACGATGAACGCACTGATGCCGCGCTTGCCGGCCGCCTTGTCGGTGACCGCCATCACGATGGCCACGTCGGCATGCTTGCCGCTGGTGATGAACTGCTTCACGCCGTTGAGCACGTAGTGGTCGCCGTCACGGACGGCCGTGGTCCGCAGTGCCGACGCGTCCGACCCGACGTGCGGCTCGGTCAGGCAGAAGGCGCCCAGCATGTCGCCGCGCGCGAGCGGCACCAGCCATTGCTGCTTCTGCGCTTCGCTGGCGAAGGCCATCAGCATGCTGCACACCGGGCAGTTGTTGACGCTCACCACGGTGGAGGTGCCGCCGTCGCCGGCCGCGATTTCCTCGATCACCAGCGCCAGCGACAGGTAGTCGAGCCCGGCGCCGCCGTACGCCTCCGGCACCGCGACACCATAGGTGCCCAGCGCGGCCAGCTCGCGATGAACCGCGGCGGGAAAGGTCTTGTCGCGATCCCACGCGGCCGCCTGCGGCGCGATCACGTTCCGCGCGAACTCGCGCACCGCGTCGCGGATCATCTGCTGTTCGGGACTTAGCAGCATCTCGGCCTCACCAGGGCAGCACGGCGCCGTCGTGGTTGCGGAACGTGCCATTGTCCTGGCGCGTGGCGTCGGCGATCACGCGGCGCATGCCGCTCACGCTTTGCTGCGGCGACAGGTCCGCCGTGGATCCCCCCATGTCGGTGCGGACCCACCCCGGGTGCAGCGCCACGCAGATCGCATGGCGTGCATCGAGCGACACGGATTTCAGCGCCGCGTTCACGGCCGCCTTGCTGACACGGTACAGCCAGCTGCGGTTGCTCTCCATCGTGCCAATGCTGCCCATCCGCGATGACAGCACGGCCAGCACGCCGCCCTTGCCACCGCGTCCGGTTTCGACAAAAGGCAATACCAGCGGCAGCACCATCATCGGGCCCAGCACGTTGGCGTGCATCACGTCGTCGAAGTCCTCCACCGATATCGGTTGCGCGCCTTCCGTGCGAGGACCGATCACGCCCGCGTTGTAGATCGCCACGTCCAGCGACTCGCCATCGATCTTCCATCCCAGGCCCGCCACTTCCCCGGCGTCGGTCAGGTCGACGCGGTGCGTCTCCGCGCCCAATGCGTGCAGCGCGGACAGGCCCGTGTCGCTGCGGGCGGTGGCGATCACGCGCCAGCCGTCAGCGCGGTACTGCCGGACGAATTCCAGCCCGATGCCGCGCGAGGCGCCGAGGATCAAAGCGGTTGGCATGGCAGCTCTCCTGCGATCGATTGCGATTGGCAGGCCCGGCAACCCGCGCCGGACCGGCCGATGGTGTCGTCCGTTACAGCATCTCGATGCCGACCGCGGTGGCCTCGCCGCGCTTGCCGCCGGTCTTGCGCAGCGCGCCG
>NZ_VLJN01000030.1:14577-42953 GCF_007829435.1 Cupriavidus gilardii J11 | reverse complement strand
CAGGAACAACGTCAGCAGCGCGCCGATCGCGGCCGAGGGGAGCCCGGCCAGGATCGTCAACGGATGGATATAGCTCTCGTACAGCACGCCGAGCAGCACGTAGATCACGGCGATCGCCGCGATCAGCAGGATCACCTGCGTGGACTGCGACGACTGGAACACCGCCGCGTCGCCGCCCCAGCTGGTGAAGATCGATTGCGGCATCGCCGTCTCGGCCTTGTAGCGCTCGATGCGATCGGAGGCATCGCCCAGCGCCGCGCCGGGGGCGAGGTTGAACGACACCGTCACCGCCGGCAGCTGTCCCTGGTGATTGACGGCGATCGGCCCGACCTTGCGTTCGGTGGTGGCGAACGCCGACAGCGGCACCATCTGGCCGGTCTTGCTGCGGACATAGATCTTGGAGAAGGCGGTCTCGTCGACGCGGTCGACATCGGCCGCCTGCAGGATCACGTAATAGCTGTCGATCGGCGTGTAGATGGTGGACACCTGGCGCTCGCCGAATGCGGTATAGAGCGCCGTGCGCACGTCCTGCATCTGGATGCCGAGCGAGTTCGCCTTGTCACGGTCGATCGCCAGATGGGCCTCCAGCCCGGACTGCTGCGAGTCGCTGGTGACGTCGCGAAACAGCGGGTCGGCCTGCATGCGCGCGATCAGGCGTTCCGACGCCTCCTGCAGATCTCCCGCGTGCACGCTCTGCAGCGTGTATTGGTAGCGGCTCTTGCTGGTGCGGCCGCCAAGCTGCAGGTTCTGCACCGGACGGAAATAGACGTTCAGGCCCGGCACGCCGGCCACGTCGCGCCGCAGCGATTCGACGACCTGCGGCATCTTGTCCCGCTCGCCATGCGGCTGCAGTTCGATGAACATGCGGCCGGTATTGATGGCCGGCGACGGGCCGCCGCCGATTGCCACCACGATGCTCTTGACCGCCGGGTTCCTGCGCATGCGTTCGGCGGCGTCGCGCATCCGCTCGGCCATCGCGTCGAAGGAGATATCCTGCGGTCCTTCGGCGTTGACCTGGATCTGGCCGATGTCCTCCTCGGGGAAGAAGCCCTTCGGAATCATGACGAACAGCACCGCGGTCAGTACGAAGGTCAGGCCCGCGGCCGCGAGCACGGTGCGCCGGTGCGCCAGGCACCAGTCGAGGCCGCGCGCATAGCGGTGCAGCGTGAATTCGAACAGGTCCTCGAACCACTGCGTGGCCCTTAGGCCGAAGGTCTGCTTCCGGGCGTGCGCCTTAGGCGCGGATGCCGTACCGTGGGCCGGCGCGTCGCCATAGGCGTGCTGCGATTCGTCGACCGGCACGTTCTCGGCCGACAGGAAGCGGGCGCACAGCATCGGGATCAGCGTCAGCGACACCACCGCCGATACCAGGATCGACAGCGACACCACGGCCGCGAACTCGTGGAACAGCAACCCGATCACGCCCGGCATGAAGAAGATCGGGATGAACACCGCCACCAGCGAGATCGAGATCGACAGGATGGTGAAACCCATCTCCCGCGAGCCGACCAGCGCCGCCTTCAGCGGCGGCACGCCGTTCTCGATATGGCGGACGATGTTCTCCAGCATCACGATGGCGTCGTCGACCACCAGCCCGACCGCCAGCGTGATCGCCAGCAGCGACACGTTGTCGAGGCTGTAGCCGAACGCCTTCATCAGGGCGACCGTGCCGATCAGCGAGATCGGCAGCGATACCGTGGGGATCAGCGTGGCGGCGGCGCGGCGCAGGAACAGGAAGATCACCATGATCACCAGCCCGGCGGTCAGCGCCAGCGTGAACTGCACATCATGGATGGACTCGCGCAC
Source organism: Cupriavidus gilardii J11 (assembly GCF_007829435.1). Classification (GTDB taxonomy): domain Bacteria; phylum Pseudomonadota; class Gammaproteobacteria; order Burkholderiales; family Burkholderiaceae; genus Cupriavidus; species Cupriavidus gilardii_D. The sequence goes on along the minus strand of NZ_VLJN01000030.1, from coordinate 41,147 downwards.
CGATCGGGAGCGATCATTCACCACATTGATATTGACCGAGGCCGGCATCTGCTCGCGCAGGCGCGGCAAGGCGTCGCGAACGGCGTCGACCACGGCAACGGTGTTGGCATCCGGCTGGCGTTGCACCGCCAGCACGATCGACCGTTCGTTGTTGAGCCAGCTGCCGGTCTTCAGCGTCTCGACGCTGTCCTCGACGTCGGCCACGTCGGACAGCCGTACCAGGGCGCCATTGGGCTGGCTGGCCACGATGATGTCGCGGAACGCGTCGGCATCGGTGAGCTGGCGGTTGGCCTGGATCGTCAGCATCTGGCGCTCGCCGTCGAGCGTCCCAACCGGCGTGTTGGCATTGGCACGGTTCAGCGCGGTGGCCAGCTCGTCCAGCGTCATGCCGCGCGCGGCCAGCGCATCGGGCCGGGCGCGCACCCGCACGGCGAAGCGCTTCTGACCGTAGATCAGCACCTGCGCCACGCCGGGCAGCGTCGACAGCGTCGGCGCGATCAGGTTGTCGCCGAAGGCGTTCAGGTCGGCCAGGCTCATGGCCGGCGAATTGATCGCCAGCAGGATCACGGCGGCATCGGCCGGGTTGACCTTGCGGTATGACGGCGGCTCCGTCATCTCCGTTGGCAGGGAGCGCTGCGAGCGGAACAGCGCGGCCTGCACGTCCACCGCCGCCGCGTCGATGTCGCGGTCGCTGTTGAACTCGATGGTGATGCTGGAATTGCCCAGCGTATTGGCCGAGCTGATCGTCGATACGCCGGGGATCGTCGCGAACTGCTTTTCCAGCGGCGTGGCCACCGAGGCCGCCATGGTTTCCGGACTGGCGCCGGGCAGGCGCGCCGTCACCTGGATCACCGGCGAATTGAAGCTGGGCAATGCCGCGATCGGGATGGTGGGATACAGCACGATGCCGGTCACCACGACGGCGATGGCCAGCAGCACCGTCATCACCGGACGGCGGATGCAGAGTTCCGACAGGTTCATGCTCAGTGCGCCCCGTTGCCAGCGGCCGGCGCTTTCGTCGCGGGCGTACCCGCCGCCGGCGACTCACGCACCGCCACGCCGGCGCGCAGGTTCTGCACGCCCTCCACCACCACGCGCGTGCCGGCCGGCACGCCGTCGACCACGGCGGCGTCGGCCGTCGCCGCCAGCATCTGCGTGGGCAATGGCTTGACGGTGCCGTCGGGCTGCACGGCATAGACGAGGCGCCCTTCCGGTCCGGTCACCACCGCCTGCGGCGGCACCGACACCACGCCGCGCAGCGTCTGTACCACCGCCTCGACGCGGGCATAGGTGCCCGGCCACAGCCGCTGCGCCTCGTTGTCGAACTGGGCCTTGATCCGGATCGTGCCGTACTGCGGATCGACGGTGTTATCGATGAAGGTGATCCGCCCCTGCACCGGCTCGGGATTGCCGTCGTTGGGCTGGGCCGTCACCGGTACCGGGCCGGCGCGCAGCGCCTCGCGCAGCGCCGCCAGCTGGCGTTCGGGCAGCGTGAAGGTGACCGCGATCGGCTGGATCTGCGCGATGGTGACCATCGGCGAGGCGGCGGTTGGCAGCACCAGCGAGCCCGGGAACACGTTGATCACGCCGGTCCGGCCGCTGATGGTGGCCCGGATCTGGCCATAGCTGACCGCCACGCGGCTTGCCTCGATGGCGGCCTGGTCCGCGCGCACGGTGGCCTCCAGCGCATCGACCTTGGCCTGGGCGGTGTCGACCGCGCTCTGCGACACGAAGTTGCGCGCCACCAGTTCCTGGCTGCGCGACAACGCGCGGCGGGCATCGGACAGGTCGGCCTGGTCGCGCAGCAACTGCGCGCGGGCACGGGCCAGATTGGCCTCGTCCATGCGGGTGTCCAGCGAGAACAGCAGATCGCCGGGCTTCACCGTCTGCCCTTCGCGGATATGCACGGTCCGCACGGTGCTGGACACCTGGGGCCGCACCTCCACGGTGGACAGCGACGTGACATTGCCGTTGACGCTGATCCGCAGCGGCACGTCGCCCTGCCTGGCGACCGCCGTGGTGACGGGTACGGCCGCGGGGGGCTTGGCCTGCGGCTTCGGCGCGAACCATGCGCGCCAGCCATACCAGCCCGCAACGACGAGCAGCACCACCACGACCAGTACCAGCCACGGCGACAAGCGGCTTCTGCCGGTTCCCATGGTCTGGCTCCAATTGCTTTCGACGAAGCCCTTGGCCTGGTCGATACCCTTCGATTTCATGCGAGACCCTCTGCTGCCCACGCGCAAGCGCGTGCCGCTCCCTGTGGTTGTCGTCTTTTTTGTCTTCTGTGTATTGGAGGTGAGTACTACCGGGCCCGACGCCTGGGATCTCCGTCCCGGTGCCGATCGTGGCCGTTCCTACTGGTAACGCCGAGAGCGTGGAATGGCAAGTGTCATCGCCGGCGCGTGTATTACAAACGTTTACAACGGTCGGCGTTTACCGCCCCGCCTCCTTTGTATCCGGTGCCAAACATTAGCAGAAATCGTCCGGGGCGGGACGTGTGGCCGTATCGCGGACACCACGGCACCACGCCGGCGCCGCGGCGACGGAAAGGGACGAGGCCGGCATCTGCACCCGTGCGGCGCGACCGCCCCGGACCGCGATCACTCTTACGAATGCGCGGGTAGCACCTTGGCCTTTCGCAATTCGTACGGTCGATATCGCAGGAAAGCGGCCGAGCTTACGCCTGCTGCGGCTCCTGGCGGCGCAACCATTGGCATCCCAGCGACCTGGCGCGGGCGGACAGCAGCAGGGCGGTCGCCGTCAGCGCCGCGGCCCCCCAATGCAGCGCGTCGGCGCCGGCGGTGGCATAGATGCCGGCTCCAACCAGCGCGCCGATGGCCTGTCCGAGATAGATCGACGACGAATTCAGCGAGATGGAGGCGGCCGCCCGGTCGGGTGCCAGCATCACCAGGCGCGCCTGTTGAGCGCTGTTGGTAGCGAATCCGCCGATGCCCCACAACATGAAGACCAGCACCAGCGCCACGGGTCCCATGCCCGTCAGCGGCCACAGCAGCATCGCCACCATCGACGTGGTCAGCGCGATCCGCACCACGCGGCTGGGCGKGAGCCGGTCCATCCGGGCCGCCGCCAGCACGTTGCCGGTCACGCCGCAGGCGCCGTAGGCCAGGAACATCAAGCTCAGCGCGCCGCCGCTGACGCCGTGCACGTCGCGCAGCAGCGGGGCGATATAGGTGAACATGGTGAACATGCCGGCCGAGGCCACCATGGTGACCGCCACCACCAGCATCAGAGGGGTATGGCGGACCACCGCGGCCCACGCGGCACGCCCCACGGGCGCCACCGTCAGACCCTGCGGCAGCACGCGCCACAGTACAGCCGCCACCACGAGCGCCAGCACGCCGACCGATCCAAGGCTGACCCGCCAGCCGGCCGTGGCGCCGATCCACGTGCCCAACGGCACGCCCACCACGCTGGCGATGCTCCAGCCGAGAAATACGAAGCTGATTGCGCGCCCCCGCGAGGCCGGATCCACCAAAAGCGGCAGGGTCGCGGCCGCCTGTGGCGTGAAGATGGCCGCGCCGATCGCGGTGGCGAAGCGCAACACCAGCAAGGTGCCGAAGTCGGGTGCCAACGCCGCCGCCAGATGCAGCGCGCCATACCAGGCCAGCGCGCCCGCCAGCAGCAGGCGCCGGTCCAGCCGCGACCCCAGCGTGGCGAACAGCGGCGCGCCAACGCAGCACGCCAGTGCGAAGGCAGAGACCAGCTGCCCGGCCGTGGCCGCGCTCAAATGGAAATCGCCGGCGATGTCGTTGAGCATGCCGGTGACGATCATCGCGCCGGTGCCGATGACGAAGTTGCCGACGCAAAGCGTCAGGAGCCTGGGATCCATGGGGTGTAGGGCGGCTTGGGTTGGGGAGGTGCCGCTTTTTTTTTGACCCACGGAGTTTAGCGGGTTTGGGGGGAGGGGGCAGCCTCCGCACCCCCCATCCCGCAACGCCTACCTCGCCAACGTCGGCGCCAAGGCCTTGGGATTGACCACGCTCTTGAGCTCGCCGGCCAGCACGTCGAGGATGTTCTGGAACGCGGTGCGGAAGTAAAGCTCGTAGCTGTCGCGCTCGACGTAGCCCAGATGCGGCGTGCAGATGCAGTTCTCCATCCGCAGCAGCGCGTGACCCTGCAGGATCGGCTCGGATTCGAACACGTCGACCSCCGCCATGCCCGGACGGCCCCGGTTCAGCGCCGCCAGCAGCGCGTTCTCCTCGACCAGCTCCGCACGGCTGGTATTGACGAACAGCGCGGTCGGCTTCATCGCGCTGAGATCGGCCAGCTTGACGATATGGCGGGTGTCGTCGTTCAGCCGCAGATGCAGCGTCAGCACATCGCTGTCCGCGAACAGCTGCTCCTTCGATTCCGCCACGGCCAGGCCGTCCTCGCGCGCACCCTGCAGCGACGCCTCGCGACCCCACACCAGCACCTTCATGCCAAAGGCGCGACCGTAGCCCGCCACCAGCTTGCCGATCTTGCCGTAGCCCCAGATGCCCAGCGTCTGTCCGCGCAGCACCTGGCCCAGGCCGAAGTTGGGCGGCATCGTGGTCGACTTCAGGCCCGACTGCTGCCACGCGCCATGCTTGAGGCTGGCGACGTATTGCGGGATCCGGCGTTGCGCCGCCATGATCAGCGCCCAGGTCAGCTCGGCCGGCGCCACCGGCGAGCCCACGCCCTCCAGCACCGCCACGCCGCGCTCGGTCGCGGCGTCGACATCGATATGGCTGCCGGGACCGGAGCCCACGCGCCCGGTCTGGCTGATGATCCGCAGCTTGGGCAGCTTTTCCAGCAGTTGCCGGCTGATGCGGGTGCGTTCGCGGATCAGCACGACCGCCTCGACGTCGGACAGCCGGGCCGCCAGCTGCCCCACGCCCTTGACCGTGTTGTTGAAGACCTTGACGTCGTGCCCCTGCAGCAACTGGAAGCAGGGCAGCTTGCGGACGGCGTCCTGATAGTCATCGAGTACGGCAATTTTCATCGCGAAGTCGTCGGTGGTTTGGGGAGGGTCGGGAATCAGGTGGTTCGTTCGCATGCCCACAGACCGGCCGCGCCGCTGACCGCTATGGTGGCCACCACGGCATGCGGCCGGGGCGCCTTTTACAGCCACTGGGCACCCGCGGGCTTGTTGCAGAGCAAAAAACGGAGGACGACAGCGGTGGTATCCTTGCCGCCTCCGGTTGCGTCATGGATTGTCGGTCGAGGTACTCTCCCGCGTCCATACCGCCGCCGGACAAAACCAGATTGGCATCCGTGTAGAGGCGCGCTCGGGCAAACCGCCACTGTAGCGCAGGCCCACGGTCCGTCGCGATCGATATCCCGAGACTGCGCGGGCGGACTTGTAACCGGATGTGACGGCCCGACCGGATCGCGGGCCGACGCCCGCAGCCAGCGGCGGGTCATGGCCGGGAACCCGCGTGTGCCATCGCGTGTCAAGGACCGCACGTGCGGAACCGCTTTCGACGGAAGTGGTCCCTGATGCATGCGCAGCGGCCCCATCGCGCCTTTATCGCGCTCACCGATACCGGCCAACGGCCAGGCTTTGCCAAAGATTTCCTTTCGCTTTGGAGTACCACAATGAACCATCCCACCATGCAAGGCACGCCGGCAATGAACGTCCCGGCCTGGGTGAAGCACCAGAAGCTGATCGCCTGGGTCGCCGAAGTGGCGGCGCTGACCAAGCCCGACAGCATCTACTGGTGCGACGGCTCGCAGGAGGAATACGACCGCCTGTGCGACCAGATGGTCGCGGCCGGCACCATGAAGCGCCTGAATCCCGCCAAGCGCAAGAACTCGTTCCTGGCGCTGTCCGACCCGTCCGACGTGGCGCGTGTCGAGGACCGTACCTTCATCTGCTCGCAGAAACAGGAAGACGCCGGCCCCACCAATAACTGGATGCCGCCGGCCGAAATGCGCCAGACCCTGAACGGGCTGTTCGACGGCTGCATGCGCGGCCGCACGCTGTACGTGGTGCCGTTCTCGATGGGCCCGCTCGGTTCGCCCATCGCGCACATCGGCGTGGAGCTGTCCGACAGCCCGTATGTCGCCGTCAACATGCGCATCATGACCCGCATGGGCCGCGCGGTGTATGACGTGCTGGGCGCCGACGGCGAGTTCGTGCCGTGCGTGCACTCGGTCGGCAAGCCGCTGGCCGCCGGCGAGAAGGACGTGCCGTGGCCGTGCAACCCGACCAAGTACATCGTGCACTTCCCCGAGACCCGCGAGATCTGGTCGTTCGGCTCCGGCTACGGCGGCAATGCGCTGCTCGGCAAGAAGTGCTTCGCGCTGCGGATCGCGTCGACCATGGGCCGCGACGAAGGCTGGCTGGCCGAGCACATGCTGATCCTGGGCGTGACCTCGCCCGAGGGCAAGAAGTACCACGTGGCCGCCGCCTTCCCGTCGGCCTGCGGCAAGACGAATTTCGCGATGCTGATCCCGCCCAAGGGCTTCGAGGGCTGGAAGGTCACCACCATCGGCGACGACATCGCATGGATCAAGCCGGGCAAGGACGGCCGCCTGTACGCGATCAATCCGGAGGCCGGCTACTTCGGCGTGGCGCCGGGCACCAGCGAGAAGACCAACTACAACGCGATGGCGACGCTGAAGGAAAACGTCATCTTCACCAACGTGGCGCTGACCGACGACGGCGACGTGTGGTGGGAAGGCATGACCAAGGAAGCGCCGGCCCATCTGATCGACTGGCAGGGCAAGGACTGGACGCCGGAGATCGCGAAGGAGACCGGCGCCAAGGCCGCGCATCCGAACGCGCGCTTCACCGCGCCCGCGTCGCAGTGCCCGTCGATCGACGAGAACTGGGACAACCCTGCCGGCGTGCCGATCGACGCCTTCATCTTCGGCCGCCGCCGGCAAGCAGGGCGTGGTCCGGCGCGACCCGTTCGCGATGCTGCCGTTCTGCGGCTACAACATGAGCGACTACTTCGGCCACTGGCTCGCGCTGGGCAAGAAGCTGGAGGCTTCGGGCGCGAAGCTGCCGAAGTTCTACTGCGTCAACTGGTTCCGCAAGGACGAGGACGGCAATTTCGTGTGGCCGGGCTTCGGCGAGAACATGCGCGTGCTGTCGTGGATGATCGACCGCGTCGAGGGCCGCGGTCAGGGCGCCGAGCATGTGTTCGGTACCTCGCCGCGTTACGAGGACCTGCGTTGGGAAGGTTTGGACTTCTCGGCCGAGCAGTTCGACAAGGTGACCTCGATCGACCGCGCCGCGTGGGAGCAGGAACTGGCCCTGCACGACGAGCTGTTCACCCAGCTCAAACACAATCTGCCGCAGGCGCTGGCCGAAACCAAGGACGCGCTGGCCAAGCGGCTGGCGGCTTGATGCGTTAAGTCAATCTGTCGAAGAAACGCCCACGCTTTGCGCGTGGGCGTTTTTTTTGCGCGGTCGTTGAAGCTGGACTGCCCTCACCCCGGCAAACGAACGCCGCCGCCCGTTAATCCCAATTCTCCCCCGCAGCCTCCCCACCCAGCTGCTCCACCGCATACTTCACCAGCCCCGCGCGCCCCTCGATGCCGAGCTTGCGCTTCAGGTTGAGCCGGTGGGTTTCCACCGTGCGCACCGACACACCGAGCGCCGCGGCGATCTCCTTGTTGGCCATGCCGCGGCCGATGCTGTTCAGGATCTCCCGCTCGCGCGGCGTCAGCGCGTCCAGCGGCCCGGCTCCCGGGCCTTCTTCCGCCATGCGCCGGGCGATGCGGGCGCTGTAGAACACCCGACCGGCCAGCACCGCCTGGATCGCCGCCAGCAGTTCGTCGGCAGGCGCGTCCTTCAACACATAGCCCCGGGCGCCGGCGCGCACCGCCTGCCGAACATATTCCAGGTTGTCGTGCATCGACAGCACCAGTACCGCGATTTCCGGATAGCGGTCATGCAGTTCGCACGTCAGCGCGATGCCGCCCATGCCACGCATGCCAACGTCGGTGATCACCAGGTCCGGCAGCGCAGTGTCCGGTGCGCGTGCAAGCCAGTCGAGCGCCGCCTCGCCGTCGTCGGCCTCGTGGATGACCGTCAGATGGGGCTGCAGCGACAGATGCATGCGGATGCCGTCGCGCACCAGCGCGTGGTCGTCGATCAGCAGCACACGGGCCGGTGGGCCGGAAAGCAGCGGCGAGATCAAGATTGGGCTCCAGTGGAATCGGCCGCAGCGGCGGGCGCCTCATCGGCATGGCGGGCCGGACGCCAGGCGGTGGTGGCCGGCAGGCGTGCGGTAATGCGCGTGCCATGCGGACCGGAGGCGATATCGAACTCGCCGCCCAGTGCCGCGATGCGTTCGCGCAGGTTGCGCAGGCCGATGCCGCGGCGCGGATCGTGCTGCATGCGGCCCACGTCGAAGCCGGCGCCGTCGTCATCGACCGTCAGCGCGACGCCCGCACCCGCATAAGCCAGCGTCACGCGCACGCGGCTGGCATGGGCGTGACGCTCGACGTTGGTCAGCGCCTCCTGCGCGATGCGATAGAGCGCGGTGGCGGCATCGTCGGCCAGCGGCACCGGATCGCCACGCCGGGTCACCTCGATCGACAACGAGCCGGTGCCCTGCATTTCACGGGCAAGGTGTTCGAGCGCGGCCTGCAGGCCGAGGTCGTCCAGCAGCGCAGGGCGCAGATTGTGGGCCACGCGCCGCACCTCCCGAAACACGGTGTCGAGCCGGTTCAGCGCCATGCCGAGCACCGGCGTGACGGCGGCGCCGTCGGCGGGCGCCTTTGCCAGCCGGTTCAGCGCGGCCTCGACCACCAGTTTTGCCGATACCAATAGCTGGCTGACGCCATCGTGCAGCTCCCGCGACAGCCGCGCGCGCTCGTCCTCCTGAGACTGCACGACCCGTTGCGCGAGCTGCCGCAGCTTCGCGTCGGCCTCGCGGTGCTCGCTGACATTGAGCGCAAGCCCGCCGGCGCCGACCAGCAGGATGCTGATCGCCGCGATCGCGCCGATCCATGCCAGCGTGGCGCGGATGTCCGTCGCCGCACGCGCATCTAGCTGGCGCAGCGTCTGTTCCACGTCGTCGAGATAGATGCCGGTGCCGAGCATCCATCCCCATTCCGGCACGGCGACCACGTAGCCGAGCTTTGGCGCGACCTGACGCGACGAAGGCTTCACCCACAGGTAGCGGACCGGGCCGCCGCCGCCGCGCGCCGTGGCGATCAACTGCTGGATCGTCGGCGCGCCGGCGGGATCGCGCATGTCCCAAAGATCGCGGCCGACCAGTTCGGGCTGGCGCGGATGCATCAGGTTGCGGCCGCGCAGGTCGTACAGGAAGAAGTAGCCGTCGGCGCCGTAGTCCAGCTGCGCCAGCGCCTCCATGGCCGCGCGTCGGGTGGCGTCATCGTTGCGCCCCGAGCGCACCAGCGGGGCGATCGCGCTCTGCGCCAACTCGACATAGTGCCGCAGCTCGGTCTCCTTGCTCTGCAGGTACGCCGCCTCCACCAGCGCGCGCTCGTGACTCACCAGCGCGTTGGCCTGATAGCGCACGGCCAGCGCAATGGCGAGCATGGCGACGGCGAGCGGCGCCACCGCGAGCAGCAGGATTTTCTGACGGAGTTTCATCGGACTGGGGGTAAACACTGAACGCCGGCAGGCGGCATGGCGCCGTGCGATTGCGTAGTACTACGTACGGTGGTTGCGTAGTTTCGCGCTTGTGCCGCCGTGTGCGGGTGTCAATACTACACGCCGGACGCGCGACCCACATGCCGGGCCCTCGCGTCCTCGCACACGCGAGATGCCGGCGCCCGCGCCGGCCCACCGCCTGCCCGCCAGACGAGATCCGGACCGGAAGTTTCGGGACCGGGCGCGCCGCTGACCCGGAGACACCTGCCGCCGTACGTCCGCACGCCGCCGCCCCCGCGCACCGGGGTTGCGAGCCCGCGCCCGTTCCTTGCTTCTTCGGCCGGACCCGCTTCGCGGACAGCCTTGTTTCCACGTGGTCTGAGGAGACCTGCTATATGAATCGCATCGGGCAACACCTGATGTGGCTGGCCGTTGCCGTACTCGGCGCGTTTGCCTTCGCCACCGTTGCACTGTCGCGCGGCGAAGCCGTCAGTGCCCTGTGGATCGTGGTCGCCGCGATCTGCATCTATCTGATCGCTTACCGCTACTACAGCCGTTTCATCGCCGACAAGGTGATGGGGCTGGACGCCAACCGGATGACCCCGGCCTGGCGCCACAACGACGGTCTGGACTACGTGCCGACCAACAAGGCGGTGCTGTTCGGCCACCACTTCGCCGCCATCGCTGGCGCCGGTCCTCTGGTCGGCCCCGTGCTGGCCGCGCAGATGGGCTATATGCCCGGCATGCTGTGGATCCTGGCCGGCGTCGTGTTCGCCGGCGCGGTGCAGGACTTCATGGTGCTGTTCATCTCGACCCGCCGCGACGGCCGCTCGCTGGGCGACCTCGTCAAGTCGGAGATGGGCACGGTGCCCGGCATGATCGCGCTGTTCGGCTGCTTCATGATCATGATCATCATCCTCGCGGTGCTCGCGCTGATCGTGGTCAAGGCGCTGGCCGATTCGCCGTGGGGCACGTTTACGGTAGCGGTGACGATTCCGATCGCGCTGTTCATGGGCGTCTATACGCGCTACATCCGCCCGGGCCGCATCGGCGAGGTGTCGGTGATCGGCTTCGTGCTGCTGATGCTCGCCATCGTCGGCGGACAGTACGTGCATGAAAGCCCGACGCTGGCGCCGTTGTTCACCTTCGACGGCAAGGCACTGACCTGGATGCTGATCGGCTACGGCTTCGTCGCGTCCGTTCTGCCGGTGTGGCTGCTGCTGGCGCCGCGCGACTACCTGTCGACGTTCCTGAAGATCGGCACCATCATCGCGCTGGCCATCGGCATCCTGATCGTCGCGCCGGAACTGAAGATGCCGGCCTTCACGCAGTTCGCGGACGGCGGCGGCCCGGTGTGGTCGGGCAACCTGTTCCCGTTCCTGTTCATCACCATCGCCTGCGGCGCGGTGTCGGGCTTCCACGCGCTGATCTCGTCGGGCACCACGCCCAAGCTGCTGGAGAACGAGACGCACGCCCGCTTCATCGGCTACGGCGCGATGCTGGCCGAGTCCTTTGTCGCCATCATGGCGCTGGTCGCCGCGGCGGTGATCGAGCCGGGCGTCTACTTCGCGATGAACAGCCCGGCCGCGGTGATCGGCACCACGCCGGAAGCGGTGGCCCAGGCGGTGTCGAGCTGGGGCTTCGTGATCACGCCTGACGTGCTTGTGCAGACGGCCAAGGACGTCGGCGAGAACAGCATCATCTCGCGCGCCGGCGGCGCCCCGACGCTGGCCGTCGGCATCGCGCACATCCTGCACCAGGTGGTGGGGGGCCAGGCCATGATGGCGTTCTGGTACCACTTCGCCATCCTGTTCGAGGCGCTGTTCATCCTGACCGCCGTCGACGCTGGGACGCGCGCCGGCCGCTTCATGCTGCAGGACCTGCTGGGCAGCTTCGTGCCGTCGATGCGCCGCACCGACTCGCTGCCGGCCAACCTGATCGCCACCGCGCTGTGCGTGGCCGCGTGGGGCTACTTCCTGTACCAGGGCGTGGTCGATCCGCTGGGCGGCATCAACACGCTGTGGCCGCTGTTCGGCATCTCGAACCAGATGCTCGCGGCGGTGGCGCTGGTGCTGGGCACGTGCGTGCTGGTCAAGATGAAGCGCGGCCGCTACGCGTGGGTCACGCTGGCACCGACCATCTGGCTGCTGATCTGTACGCTGACCGCCGGCTGGCAGAAGCTCTTCGATCCGGATCCGAAGATCGGCTTCCTGTCCAACGCGAGCCGCTTTTCCGACGCGATCGCGCAAGGCAAGGTACTGGCGCCGGCCAAGACGATGGAGCAGATGAACCAGATCGTCTTCAACAACTATCTGGACGCCGGCCTGTGCGCGCTGTTCATGTTCGTCGTGCTGTCGATCGTCGTGTACGGCTTCCGCACCGGCCTGCGCGCCTCGGCCAGCAACCGCCCGACCGCGATCGAAACGCCGTTCGAACCGCTGCCGGCGGCGGCCTCGCAGCGTTGATGTGCAACGCTGACCGCGCATCGCACCCGCTACACGGAGGAACACCATGCTGGAACCAATCGGCAAGATGGGACGCTACCTCGGCCAGTCGCTGCGGCTGATGGTCGGCCTGCCCGACTACCAGACCTACCTGGACCATATGGAGAACACCCATCCGGACCGCCCGCCGATGACCTACGAGGAGTTCTTCCGCGAGCGGCAGGAGGCGCGCTACGGCGGCGGGCAGGGGAAGTGCTGCTAGCGCCGCAGCCGTCTCGCAGCGCGGGAGGGACGCGATGAAGTAGAGGACGAAAGGCTGCCCGGGGGCAGCCTTTTGTTTTGTTATGAAAGGAGCGGAGCGCTGCGGGCAGATTCCTCCGTTATGACCCGTTTGCCACGGGCCTGAAGGAATCGGCGACGATGGCCTCGATACGTGCGATCTGGTGCGGCTCCAACGTCGCTACCTCGGCGGCGGTCAGCCGTCGCTGCGGCATGCGGCAATTGTTTTGCCGGATCCACTGAATCAGCAGATTGATGGTCCGGTTCGGCAGATCGAATTCCCGGTCGATCTGGTCGAATGCCTTGTCGTAGGCCTGGATGAATATGGCTTCATCGACGAGCGACTGCTCCAACGCTGCCTCGGCGCACTGTGTCACGAACGACACGGCTTGTTGTCCCGCCCAGTGGGCATAGATCATCGGCGACGACTTGAAATCAAACAGGAAGTCATTGTCAGCGATATAGACCACATCCCACAGGGCTCGCGCCGGTTTGCTGAACGCTTCCAGCGCAGCGAGATATCCGGCTTCGTTTTTTTTCATCGCGACGGACAGCGGCAGGATAGCGGGATTGCCATTCACCGACGGTAACGCTTCGTCGTAGTTGAGGCTGTGGTGCGCCAGTAGCCGTGATACGCGGCCGTTGCCATCCATGAAAGGGTGCAGGAATACGAATCCGAAGCTGACCAGAGCCGCCATCATCAGCGGGGGCACGTCGCCACTGCGGCGATTTGCCATGCGCATGAAGCCGTCCATCAACCATGGCAGGACCTCCGGTGATGGGGGCACATACCGCACCGCAAGGGCGCCGTGGCCCCCGCGTTGCAGCCAGTTCTGCTGGCCCCGAAACGCGCTCTCCGATCGCAGGTCGTTCGTAATGACGACATTCTGCAAATCGACCAGATAATCTTCCGATAGGGGAATCCGGTCGCGAAGGTGCTCCATGGCCTGCAGAAACGCGCGCTCCTTGTCCGGCGATGGCGCTTCGTGTTCGATGGCATACGAATCGCGCGTTTCGCTGAGATAGGCCCATCCCATCACGCGATCCAGAAGTTCGGCATTCTGTGGATTCGCGGCCCAGGCCGCGAGCCTTTCCAGGACAGCCCGGCCGCGCTGCTCAAGGGCGGGATCCCGTCGCACGACCGGACAAAACTGGTAGGGGCCGATGCCGTTGAAGCTCACTCTGAACTTGGCGTTTCGTTCCCAAACGCCGCCTGTGTAGTAGGCGTCCCGATCGAACATATCCACGTAATTGCCTCCAGTGCTCTCCCATGGCAACTGAAGTTCGCGCTCGTTGGCCTTTTCCCATAGGAAGGCGGCTCGCCGGAGGTAAGAGCCTTGGCGCTGAACTGTCAGCGCCGCGACCAGTTCTTCCGCGGGAACCAGCTTGAGTGCTTCATGGAGAATCGCCAGTTGCAGCGTCTCGTGCTTGAGTGCAAACAGCACATGATCCAATAGGCTCGCGCCTTCGGCGGGCGCCACGTGGCGTGGTACGGCAAGCAGGTCCGGCATCTCCTCGATCCGGGTGACCGGCCGGACTTGCGCCGGGCGAATGGGGGGCATCATCCGCACGGGGATTCTCGACAGAAGAAATTCGTAACCGATCATCTTGTGCCCATTTTTTTTATACCAAGGCCAAGTTTTTCATAGATCCGGCCCTCCAGCTAAGTTTTTTTATACGAGGGCACTCGTCCCGTAGGGCAACGCAGCCGAGCCGTCCTCCTCTCGCGAAGCCCGGGCTTGGAGTCCCCAGGCGCCGCCAACGGCCTTTCTCCAGCAGTAATACAGCCTTACAGGCGGTTACAGCAATCTTTTGATTGCGCCTCTACACTGCGATCACAGTTTGGCAACCAGAGGAAAACATCATGTCTCGCCGACTCGTTCGCAATATGACCTTGGCTCTCGCCTTCGCGGCCTCCGCCGTTCCGGCATTCGCGGGCGATATGAATAACGCCCTTGGCGGCGCCCTGGGTGGTGTGGCCGGCGCCGCCGTGGGCGGCGCGCTGGGCGGCTCGACCGGCGCCGTCATCGGCGGCGCGGTGGGCGGCGGCGCCGGTGGCGCGATCAGCTCCAACCGGCGCGAGCGTACGGGCGCCATCCTGGGCGGCGCGCTCGGCGGTGGTGCCGGCACGGCGGCCGGCAACGCAATGGGCGGCCGCACCGGCGGTCTGCTCGGTGCAGCGGTGGGCGGCGGTGCTGGCGCCGCGCTGGGTGGCAATATCTCGCGCAGCAACTCGTACGCTGACGATCGCAACCGCGGTTATTACAAGAGCAAGTACAAGAAGAACAAGCATCGCTATCACCGGCGCGGTCATCGGCACGACGATTGACGATCGCCGGTGAATGAAGACGGGCCGCTTCCGCGGCCCGTTGTCATTGTGGGGCCGGTGGCCGTGGCTGTGACTGCCCCCAAACTAAAATGCCCGCGCATTCGCACGGGCATTTTGTTACCTGCCGGCCTGATCGCCGGCTGGAGCGCATTTAGCGGGCAGCGCCATCGGTAAACACGTCGAACTGGCCGATCTTCGCACCGTCCGTGTACGGATCGATCTTGCCGGCCTTGGCGCCATCGGTGAACACGTCGAACTGGCCAATCTTGGCGCCATCGGTATAAGGATCGAACTTGCCGGCCTTGGCAAAGGCGGGGGCGGCAGTCAGGGTCGCGGCGATAGCGGCGGCGGCGGTAGCGAGAGCGATGCGGGAGATCTTCATGATGCGTCCTTTCCACAGAGAGGGATGCCCGCGCGTCCGGCGATTTCGCTGCGGTGCGGCATCCGATGGACGCATATTAGGCATTTCCCTTATATGAATAAACATTGCCCTCCACAATGATTAGTTCTAAATAAGACAACAAATCCATCGGTCTGTGGAAAAATCGGACCTGGACAAGGGGGACTATGCGATGGATCGGCTGCAATCGATGCGCGTCTTCACCAAGGTGGTGGAGCTGGGCAGCTTCGCCCGTGCGGCGCAACAATTGGAAATGTCCAATGCGGTTGTCACCCGCTATGTGGCCGATCTGGAAACCCATCTGGGCACGCGGCTACTGAACCGCACCACGCGCAGCCTGTCGCTGACCGACGCGGGAGAAAGCTACCTGCAGCGCTGCCAACAGATTCTCGAGGACGTCGAGGAAGCGGAATCGCTGGTCACCGCGCGCAGCCAGTCCCTGTCCGGCACGTTGCGCATTGTCACGCCTGTGATGTTCGGCCTGCATCTGCTGCCCGAAATGCTAGCGCGCTTCCGCGAGCGCTATCCCGATGTGGTGTTCGACGTGCAGTTGTCGGACCGCATCGTCGATATCGTCGAGGAGGGACGCGATGTCGGCATCGTATTGTCCGACCTGGGGCTGGGATCGCACCTGGTGGCGCGGCCGCTGTTGTCGGCCGAAATAATCCTGTGCGCGTCCCCCGGCTATCTGCGAGCGCATCCGCCGCTGCGTCATGCCCAGGATCTGGCCGTGCACCGGTGCATCGCCATGCGTCTGGCCAATGCGGAACACGCCTGGACGCTGTCGGGCCCGGAGGGCGAGGTGACCGTGCCGATCCGGCCCGGCATGGTGTGCAGCAACGCCGAGCTGGCCCACCAGGCGGCGCTGGCCGATCTTGGTATTGCCATGCTGTCGTCGTATCTGGCCCGGCCAAGTATCGAATCCGGGCGGTTGCAGCACATTCTGCCGCAGTACCAATTGCCGCGCCGGGACATCAGCGTGGTGTATCCCAGCCGCAAGTTCCTGCCGACCAAGGTGCGCGCGTTTATCGATTTCCTGCTGGAAGAGGGCAAGCAGCGCACCGGCGAATGACGCCGGCGCGCCTGCCTTATTCGTTCGCGCTGGCCTCGGTCTTGGCGCGCGCCGCCTTCTTGGCCGGTGCCTTTGCAGCGGCCGTCTTGGTGCCCCCCTTGGCGGCCGTCTTGGTGGCGGCCTTTGTGGCCGTTTTGGTGGCGGTCTTGGCCGCCGTCTTAGCCGCCGGCGCCTCGGCATTGGCCCCGGCGCTCCTGGCGGCCGCCCCCTTGGCTGCCGTCTTCGCGCCGGCCTTGGGCTCGCGCACCTCGAATTCGAAGCCGATCTTGCCGTCCGGCTGCTTGACCAGATAGGCCTTGAAGTTGCGGCCGGTGCGCGACGACTTGAAGCCGGTCAGCAGGTCGGTGCGCCCCTGGTTCAGCAGCTTGCCGATCTGCTCGCGGGAAATCTCCTGCTGCAGGATGATCTTGCCGGTAGTGAAGTCGCACGCCTTGGGCGACGCCACCGAATTCTCGCAGACGTACTTCATGCCGTGCTCGAACACCGCGCCGCCGCACTTCGGGCAGGTGCCGACCGGCTCCTGGCCGCTGAAGTCGACCGGCTCGCCGTCGTTGTCGTCCTCGTTCTGGCCGAAGTCGAATTCCATCTTGTAGTGGCCTTCGTCGTCACGCGCCAGCTTCAGGATGGCGGCGAACGGCCGGCCCATCTTGCTGCGGAAGCCCTGCAGCGGACCGATCTCCTTCTTCAGCAGCAGCGTCTCGACCTCATCGATCTCGAACTGGCGGCCGCCCGGGATCTTGCTGATCGAGAATTCGCAGGCGGTACAGGCGAAGCGCCGGTAGTTCTCCTTGACCTGGCCGCCGCATTGCGGACAAGGCGTGGCCAGCGTGGCGTAGTCGCCCGGGATCGTGTCGCTGTCGTATTCCTTCGCGCGCTTGACGATCTGCTGCGTCATCTGCGCGATCTCGCGCATGAATTCGTCGCGCTTGAGCCGCCCGCGCTCTATCTGCGCCAGCTTGTGCTCCCACTCGCCGGTCAGCTCCGCCTGCGTCAGTTCCTCGACGCCGAGCCCGCGCAGCAGCGTCATCAGCTGGAACGCCTTGGCGGTGGGGATCAGCTCGCGCCCCTCGCGCACCAGGTACTTTTCGGTCAGCAGCCCTTCGATGATGGCCGCGCGCGTGGCCGGCGTGCCAAGGCCCTTGCCGGCCATCGCTTCGCGCAGCGCGTCGTCGTCCACCAGCTTGCCCGCTCCCTCCATGGCCGACAGCAGCGTGGCTTCGTTGTAGCGGGCCGGCGGCTTGGTGGTCAGGCCGACCGCCTCGACCTTGTCGGTG
The DNA here is from genome assembly GCF_007829435.1 of Cupriavidus gilardii J11. Classification (GTDB taxonomy): domain Bacteria; phylum Pseudomonadota; class Gammaproteobacteria; order Burkholderiales; family Burkholderiaceae; genus Cupriavidus; species Cupriavidus gilardii_D. The sequence goes on along the minus strand of NZ_VLJN01000030.1, from coordinate 23,787 downwards.
CGTACCTTCTCGTCCTTGTCCACGCGCACCAGGTTGGCATCGTCGCCCTGCGTCTCGCGGCCATAGATCACGAGCCAGCCGGGATTGACCAGCACCTTGCCCTCGGTCTTGAAGTGATGGCCAGCCACCTCGGTGATCCGCGTGGTCACCTGGTACTCCGCCGCCGGGAAGAACACCGACAGGAAACGGCGCACCACGAGGTCGTACAGCTTCTGCTCCGGCTCCGAGAGGTTTTTCGGCGCCTGCAGCGTCGGAATGATGGCGAAGTGGTCGCTGATCTTGCTGTTGTCGAAGATGCGCTTGTTGGGCTTCACCCACTCGCTGGACAGGATCTTCTTCGCGTGCGGCAGATAGTTCGGCGAGCTGTCGGCCAGCATGTCAAGCGTCTGCTTGACCGTACCCATGTAGTCCTCGGGCAGCGCGCGCGAATCGGTACGCGGGTAGGTCAGCACCTTGTGCTTTTCATACAGCGCCTGCGCCAGACCCAGCGTGTTCTTGGCCGAGAAGCCAAAACGGGAATTGGCCTCGCGCTGCAGGCTGGTCAGGTCGAACAGCGCCGGCGACAGCTGCGTCGACGGCTTGGATTCTTCCGTCACGGTGCCCGGCTTGTCGCGGCAGGCGGCGACGATGCTCTTGGCCTCGGCCTCGCTCCACAGCCGCGACTCCCGCGCCTCGGGATCGAACTCGTTCTTCTTGAACTTCGGGTCGAACCAGCGGCCTTCGTACAAACCCGCCGCGGCGATGAATTCGGCCCGTACCTCCCAGTAGTCGCGCGGCACGAAGTGCTTGATCTTCTCCTCGCGCTCGACCACGATCGACAGCGTCGGCGTCTGCACCCGGCCCACCGTGGTCAGGAAGAAGCCGCCGCCCTTGCTGTTGAAGGCCGTCATGGCGCGCGTGCCGTTGATGCCCACCAGCCAGTCGGCCTCGGAGCGGCAACGGGCGGCATCGGCCGCTTGGCCTTTGCCTGCTGCACGATCAGCCGGAAGATCAGTTCCCCCTCGCGCCCGGCGTCGCATGCGTTGATCAGGCGGGACACGTCCTTGCGCTTGATCAGCCTGTTCAGCACCTTCAGCCGCGATTCGGTCTTGGCGATCGGGCGCAGGTCGAAGTGCGGCGGGATCACGGGCAGGTTGGCGAAGCTCCACTTTCCACGCTTGACCTCGTAGTCATCCGGCGCGGCGATCTCGACCAGATGGCCGACGGCCGACGACAGCACGTAATCGTCGCTCTCGTAATACTCGTCATGCTTGGTAAAGCCGCCGAGGGCGCGCGCGATATCGGCGGCGACCGAGGGCTTTTCCGCGATGATGAGAGCTTTGGACATGGTGGAATCCTTGCGGGCCGCCGCTTTCGGCGACCCGCGATTGGCACAGCACTATATGTAAACAGAACGCTTCCTGACCCGCCGGGGGCCATGAGGCGCCAATAATAAGCGGGGTCTCGACGGCGGTGCAAGGCAAGCCGGATACCGATCGGCGCCGCCGCGCGGGACTCAGCCGCCGCTTTTTTCCTGCTGTGACCCGCCGGCGCCGCCAGGATTCAACCAGCCCAGCACATCGGGAGCCGTATCCAGGCTAGGCATGGCGGCGCCATGCGACAGCAGCCGCTCCAGCGTGCCCGCGTGCGGCAGCAGCGTGCCATAGAAGCGCGGCGGCCCGCCCGCCTTGTCCTGCACCAGCACGGTGGGAAAGTTCTCGATATCGACGTCGCCCAGCGCGTCGGCATGCGTCTCGATATCGATCCACACGAAGCAGTCGGCCGGATGCCGCGCCGCCTGCTGCTCCCAGACCGGAAGGTAATCCCGGCAGGTGCCGCACCACTCGGCGCAAAGACACGCGACCAGACGCCCTTCGGGATGCGCCCGCAAGGCGGCGACGAGGGCTGCCGCATCGCGTTCGGGAAAGTAAACGGCCATGATTCTCTAAACATGAGCCTTTTCAGGCACGGGGGACGGGCAATCCGGCCGATTGTAGCGATTCCCGGCCGCCCTAGCCGAGCCGCCGGTATCGGTTGCCCGGCAGGCGCTCCACCGCACCGTTCAACTCGAGCCCCAGCAAGGCCGCGCTGACTGCATCCGCCGGCATGCCGGCGCGCTGGCACAGGGTATCGATATCGACCGGATCGTACGCCAGCGCGGCGCCCAGCGGGTCAGCCGGCGCAGCGGCGGGCGGCCCTGCGGCGGGCACAGCGGCGGAACCGCGCCCGCCGCCCAAGGCCGGGCCGAATTCCTCCAGCACGTCCTCGGGCGTCTCCACCAGCTTGGCGCCATCGCGAATCAGCCGGTGACATCCGCGCGCCAGCGGCGCATGGACCGATCCCGGCATCGCGAACACCTCGCGCCCGAGGTCGGCCGCCAGCCTCGCCGTGATCAGAGAGCCAGACCGCAGGGCGGCCTCGACCACCAAGACCCCCTTGGACAGGGCGGCGATCAAGCGGTTGCGCTGCGGAAAATGGTTGCTGCGGGCGGCCGTACCGGGATCGAACTCGGTCAGCAGCAGGCCATCGGCCGCGATACGCGCCGCCAATGGCCGATGACACGCAGGATATATGCAATCGATGCCGGTACCCATCACGGCGATGGTGCCGTGCCGGCCCGCCAGCGCAGCCTCATGCGCGGCGCCATCAATGCCCATGGCCAGGCCCGACACGACCACGAAGCCCGCCTCCCCAAAGGCGCGCGCGAATCGGTCGGCATCGCGCAAGCCTTGCATCGACGCGCCCCGGGCACCCACCACCGCCAGTCCCGGCGACTGCAACAGGTCGAGCCTGCCCTGCGCATAGAGCACCAGCGGTGGATCGGCCAAGTCGAGCAGCCCGCGAGGGTAGGTGGCGTCGGCCAGCGTCAGCAGATGGTGGTCCGGCCCACGCGCCCACTCGACGGCCTTGGCCATGCGCGCGGCCCGCTCGTTGTCCGGACTGGCCAGCAACGCGCGCACCTGTTCCGGCGACAGCCACTGGCGCAACTCGGCAGCAGGTGTGGCAAAGATCTGCCGCGGCAGGCCCAGCGCTGCCAGCAGCCGGCGCGCCGCGATGCGCCCGAGCCCGGGCACGCTGGCAAGACGCAGCCACGCGACGGTATCCTCGTCGGGCAGCACCCCGGCGGGCGGAGCGGCGGAGGGCGCGTTCATCGCGTGGGCGCCAGAGCGGGAAGTGCATCATCCCCGACACGAATCGCATCCGTGGCCTCGGTGACCAGCGCGTATGCGATATGGCTGGCGGTCGCCAGCACCGATGCCTGGGCGATGACGTGGTCTGGCGCCATCCACGCTGGCGGTGCGGGGGCCGGCAACAAGGGGGCGGCGGGCAAGGCGTCGCCAGCGGGAGCCCCGGCAACGCTGGCGCGCCGCCGGATCACCAGCGCCTGGCCGCGCGCCAGCCCATCGGCGCCACCGGCATCCAAAACCACCACGTGGCCGCTGCCCGCCAGTTGGCCATCGGCCAGCATGGCCGCCACACGCGCCTTCACCGCGGCCTGCGGACTCGGTTCCGACGCGGCGGGCATGTCATCCGGCCCGACGTACACCGCCCGGTGCGGCAGCAGCCTCGCACCCGGGCCAATCTCGCGGACGGCCCGCAACACACGAAGCGTGACGAACACTTGGCCGGCCGGTGCCGCGTCGTCGATGCGCCGCAAGGTGCCAAGATAGCGCGCCTGATAGCCCAGCACGCCACCGTCGCTCACCGCGCGCACCGGCTCGGGAGCCGCAAAGGCATCCCAATCGCGATGGGCTCCCGCTTGCGCGGTTTCCAGACCGCAGGCATAGACCAGTTCCGCGGTGCCCGCATGGTGCCGGCCCTCGGGCAGCGCGGCCACCACGGCGCTGCCCGGGAGATCGGCATGGTCGAGCAGCCGCGATAGCGGAACCGACGGCGCCACGGCGTGCGCCGACACCGCGACGCCGGCCATGGCAACGCCATGAACCAGAAGCGCGGTGAACCACACGAGCCAGCGGGAGCCGCGAACCGGCTCGATTCGGTCATCTTTGGTAAGATCGCCCATTTTGCTGCGCGGCCCGGAGGCCGGATCGCACGCGCGACGTTGTGAAGTGTCGATGAAACGGCCAACGCCGCGGCGGGATGCCACGAAGAAGCCACCAGGAAGCAACGCGAAGTCAGCGAGCAAGCAACGAACAAGCAACGAAGAGACGACCGGGCCGGTTGCACCTACGACTGTGCTTCCGGCGAGGCTTGATTTCGCGCAGTACAAACCCGATTTTTAATAGCAAGGCCCGGGCGCGCAATGAGACGAGCGCCCATCGTTGGGCACCCATAGCGCGTTGCGCATTGAGCATCATGGCCAAACTCGACATCCTTTCCTATCCCGATCCTCGCCTGCACATCGTGGCCAAGCCCGTGGCGCAGGTCGACGACCGTATCCGCCAGCTCGTCAAGGACATGGCGGAGACGATGTACGAAGCGCCGGGTATCGGTTTGGCGGCAACGCAGGTCGATGTGCACGAGCAGGTCATCGTGATCGACGTGTCGGAAACCCGTGACGAACTGCGCGTCTTCATCAATCCGGAAATCGTCTGGGCCAGCGACACGCGCAAGGTCTGGGAAGAGGGCTGCCTGTCGGTGCCGGAGATCTACGATCGCGTCGAGCGTCCCGACCGCGTGCGCGTTCGCGCGCTAAACGAGAACGGCGAAGCCTTCGAGCTCGAGGCCGACGATCTGCTGGCGGTGTGCATCCAGCATGAGATCGATCACCTGAAGGGCAAGGTGTTCGTCGAATACCTGTCGCCGCTGAAGCTGAACCGCATCAAGTCCAAGCTGCAGAAGCGCACGCGCGTGAAGGCGTAAGGCCCCACGATTGATGGCTCTGCTATCCTGAGCGCCAGTCTTCTCCAGACCTTCGAACCTCCCGTTCCACCGGCCGCCCTTCGCGGCCGGTGTCGTTTCGGACCGTCCACCCTGTCTCGCCGGAGCGCATCATGACAACACCTACCCTGCGCGTCGCCTTCGCCGGCACGCCGGAGTTTGCCCGCATCGCGCTGGCCGACATCGAAGCGGCCGGCTTTCCCGTCGTCGCGGTGCTGACGCAGCCCGACCGGCCGGCTGGCCGTGGCATGCAGTTGCAGGCCAGCCCGGTCAAGCAGCACGCCGTCGCCCATGGCCTGGCGCCGGTGCTGCAGCCGCGCTCGCTGCGCCGTCATGGCAAGTATCCCGAGGAGGCCGCCGCTGCCATCGAAGCGCTCGCCGCGCAGGCCCCCGACGTGATGGTCGTGGCCGCCTACGGCCTGATCCTTCCCGCGGAAGTGCTGACGCTGCCGCGCCATGGCTGCATCAATATCCATGCGTCGCTACTGCCGCGCTGGCGCGGCGCGGCACCGATCCATCGCGCCATCGAAGCGGGTGACGCGCAGACCGGCATTACATTGATGCAGATGGACGAGGGCCTGGACACCGGCGCGATGATCGCGCGCGAAGCGGTGCCGATTCCGGCCGATGCCACCACCGGCGCCCTTCACGACACGCTGGCCGCGCTGGGCGGCCGCATGGTGGTGGATGCGCTGCGCCGGCTCGCCGCCGATGGCGCGCTGCCGTCCGAAGCGCAGCCCGGCGAGGGCGTGACCTATGCCGAGAAGATCGGCAAGGAAGAGGCGCGGCTCGATCTGCGCCGTCCGGCGACCGTGCTGGCGCGGCAGGTCAGGGCGTTTCATCCGTTTCCCGGCGCCAGCGTGCAGATCGGCGACATGGCGATCAAGTGCTGGCGCGCCGAGGCGGTGCCGGCGCAAGGCGAGCCCGGCGTGGTGCTGTCGGCCGACGCGGATGGCGTCGTGATCGCCTGCGGCGAAGGCGCCTTGCGGATTACCGAGCTGCAGAAGGCCGGCGGACGCCGCTTGCCGGCCCAGGCGTTCCTGCAAGGCATGCCGATCGCGTCCGGCGCGCGGTGCGTGCTGTCGAACGCACCGGCATGATCGTCGAAATATCCACCGTCGTACCGATAGAGATCTGCATGCTCGGCATTGCCGCGCCTGACAATGACATACGCTGACGCCGGCCAGGAGCCCCCGCGACGCGCGCGCCCGGCGCACCGGTTGAATTTCCGCGCTCCGGACCTATCTAAGTGTCAGCGCGCCCGGCGGCGGCAGGACAGCATCCGGCCCAACCGCAGTGGCGAGTTCACGGAGAGCAAAGCAATGTTCAACTGGATCAAGACCTTCATGCTGATGGCGGCCATTACGGCGCTGTTCATCGTCATCGGGGGCATGATCGGCGGCCGCGGCGGCATGATGGTGGCGCTGCTGATGGCGCTTGGCATGAATTTCTTCTCGTACTGGTTTTCCGACAAGCTGGTACTGCGCATGTACAACGCGCGCGAGGTCGATGCCGCCAGCGCGCCGCAGTTCTACGGCATGATCGAGCAGCTGGCGCAACGCGCCGGGCTGCCGATGCCGCGCGTGTACCTGATCGACGAAGACGCGCCCAACGCCTTTGCCACCGGCCGCAATCCGGAGAACGCGGCAGTGGCGGCCACCACCGGCATCCTGCGCGTGCTGTCCGAGCGGGAGCTGCGTGGCGTGATGGCGCATGAGCTGGCGCACGTCCGGCACCGCGACATCCTGATCTCGACCATCGCGGCAACCATGGCCGGTGCGATCGCCGCGCTGGCCAACTTCGCGATGTTCTTCGGCGGCCGCGACAGCGAGGGCAACCGCAATCCCATCGCGGGCATCGCCGTGGCGATTCTCGCGCCGCTGGCCGCGTCGCTGATCCAGATGGCGATCTCGCGGGCACGCGAGTTCGAGGCCGACCGTGGCGGCGCCGAGATCAGCGGCGACCCGCAGGCGCTGGCGATGGCCCTCGACAAGATCCATCGCTATGCGCAAGGCATTCCGTTCCAGGCGGCGGAACAGAATCCGGCCACCGCGCAGATGATGATCATGAACCCGCTGTCCGGTGGCGGTATCGCGAACCTGTTCTCGACGCATCCCTCCACCGAGGAACGCATCGCCCGCCTGATGCAGATGGCGCAGACCGGCACCTATCCGGTGTGACGGACTACGCCGGGAATCCTTACGCGACAGGGTAAACTGCCCGCCGTGCTCGCCTTCGAGCCGGCGGGTATTTTGTTGATGCGCGGCCCAATGCCCCGCTTGTTCCCGTCGCGCACGCGTTCCGTGGCGCCATCGCGCCGCTTCTTTTTTCGCTTTCTCTGCCTGCTTCTTTCATGCGCCTGCCTCCCGATTCCCTCGCCTTCCAGATGCTCGCCGCCGCCGCCGCCGTGCGCGCGGTGCACGATGGAAGCGCATTGCCGCAGGCGATCGAAGCGGCGGCCGCCCAGTACCGGCTCGACCGGGTACGTGACGCCGCCACGCGCGGCGCGCTGCAGGACCTGGCCTATCGCACCATGCGCCATTTCGGCACCGCACGCGCGCTGGTCACCAGCATGGTGTCGCGCCCGCCGGGCCCGCTGGTCGATTCGTTGCTGGCAGTGGCGCTGACGCTGCTGATCGAAGGCGAGCGCAAGGATGCCGGCTCCCATGCCGACGCCGGTGAGCGTGAAGGCTATGCCGCCTTCACGGTCGTCGATCAGGCCGTGGCCGCGGCGGCCTCCGATCCCAGGTCCGCGCATGCACGTGGACTGGTCAATGCGGTGCTACGCCGCTTCTTGCGCGAGCGCGACGCCTTGCTGTCGCGGGTGCGGCGCGACGACGAAGCACGCTGGAACCTGCCGCCATGGTGGCTGCGCCTGCTGCGCGATGCCTACCCCTCGCAATGGACCGCATTGGCCGAGCATGCCGGCACACGGCCGCCGATGACGCTGCGGGTCAATCCCAAGCGTGTGCCGCTGGACGACTATCTGCGGCGCCTCGCCGAGGCCGGGATCCCGGCAGAGCAGGTGGGCGCGCGGGCGGTGCGGCTGGCGCGTCCATTGCCGGTGCAGCAGATTCCGGGCTTCGACAACGGTGACGTCTCGGTGCAGGACGCCGGCGCGCAGCTCGCCGGCCCGCTGATGGAACTGGCCGACGGCCAGCGCGTACTCGACGCCTGCGCGGCGCCCGGGGGCAAGACCGGCCATCTGCTCGAACTGGCGGATGTCGAAGTGACAGCGGTGGAGAGCGATGCCGCGCGTGCCCAGCGCATCGGTGAAAACCTGGCCCGCCTGGGCCTGCACGCCGATGTGGTGATCGGCGACGCCAGCCGGCCCAACGACTGGTGGGACGGCCTCCAGTACGATCGCATCCTCGCCGACGTGCCGTGCTCCGCGTCCGGCATCGTGCGGCGCCACCCGGACATCCGCTGGCTGCGCCGTGAAAGCGATCTGGGCAAGCTGGTCAACGAGCAACGCCGCATCGTGTCGCAGCTGTGGCCGCTGCTGAAACCGGGCGGCATTCTGGTCTACGTGACTTGTTCTATTTTCCCAACGGAGGGAGAAGAGCAGGCGCGGTGGTTTGGTGCACAGCTACCAGATGCGATACGATTGCAGGCGCCCGGCCAGCTGCTGCCCGGCAGCACCACCGATCGCGTGGCTGATGGCGGGTCCGGCAGCCATGATGGCCTGCCGTCGGACCGCGACGGCTTCTTCTACGCCCGCTTCCAGAAACGCCGCTGATCCAATGCCCGAACCGCTTCGCTTGCCCGTCCTCCGCGCCCATGACGGCAATGCATGCGGACTTGCGGCACGCCCGCACCAAGGCGCAAGGCGGCACGCAGCATGGGCGTTGCTGTGGCTGGCGCTGTCGGTCTGCCTTCAGTTTGTGTTCGCGCAGGGCGCGGGCGCGCAGACGATGGAGCTGCGCGAGGCCCGCATCGAATACCACGATGGCGGCTTCGAACTCGATGCAAGCTTTGACTTCGATCTGACGCCCCCGCTGGAAGATGCCCTGCACAAGGGTATCCCGCTGTATTTCGCCGTGGACTTTCAGCTCAGCCGTCCACGCTGGTACTGGTTCGATGAAAAGCCTGTCAGCACCAGCCGCAGTGTCCGGCTTACCTTTCATCCGCTGACCCGCCAGTACCGCGTATCGACCGGCGGGCTGCAGCTTCCGTTCACGCGCCTGAAGGGCGCGCTGGACTTCATCCGCCAGGTCCGTGGCTGGCGCATATTCGATCGCGACGACGTCAGGCTTGGCGTGCCATACCAGGCCGAGGTGCGCATGCGGCTCGMCCTGTCGCAGTTGCCCAAGCCGTTCCAGATCAACGCCGTCAACACGCGGGACTGGAACCTGTCGTCCGATTGGCGGCGTTTCACCTATACGCCGG
>NZ_VLJN01000030.1:0-14469 GCF_007829435.1 Cupriavidus gilardii J11 | reverse complement strand
CGGCCAACGGCGCCGCGGCCAGCGCGGCGCCGACAGCCCAACCGCCGGCGTCCACGGCGCCGCCTCCACCACCGGCGCAACCTCCCGCGCCCGCCAGCGAAGGCAAGCCTGCCGCGTCCCGACGCGTGTCCGCTACGCTGCTGGCCCGCGAGGGAACGGTGGCAACTCCCGTCCAGCCATGATCGGCCCGCTGACCGGCGTCCTCGACGGCAGACTGCGACGCGTGCTCACGCGCGTGGTGGCCGGCGCCATCGTCTCGGTGGCGCTGGTGCTGGTGCTGCTGCTGGCCGCCGCTTCGGCCAACACCGAGTTCTTCGACCGCTATTTCACGCTGCTGTACAAGATCAACCTGGTGGTCGGCGTGCTGATGGTGCTGATCATCGGCGCGCTCGCGGTGGCGCTGTGGCTGCGCTATCGCCGAGGCAAGTTCGGCGCGCGGCTGATGACCAAGCTGGCCGTGTTCTTCGGCGTGGTGGGCGTACTGCCCGGCGCGCTGATCTACCTGGTATCGCTGCAGTTCGTGTCGCGCAGCATCGAATCGTGGTTCGACGTGCGCGTCGAGACCGCGCTGGAGGCCGGGCTCAATCTCGGGCGCTCCACCATCGACAGCGCGCTGGCCGATCTGCAGGCCAAGTCGCGGCAGATCAGCGAGCAGATCATCAGCTCGCCGGAACCGATCAGCTCGCTGCAACTGAACCGGCTGCGCGAGCAATACGGCGTGCAGGAGGCGTCGGTCTTCACCGGCAGCGGACGGGTGATCGCCAGCGCTTCCAGCAACTACGCCACGCTGGTGCCCAGCCTGCCCTCCGGTGTGCTGGTGGAACAGGCGCGGCTGGCGGGCGGGTACGCGGCGGTCGAAGGCGGCACGGATCCGGGCACCGATGGCGGCGCCGACGGACATCCGCAGCCCGAGCGCGCCAACGGCGGACACCTGTACCGGCTGCGCGTGATCATTCCGCTCGGGCAATCGCCTGCCCCGCAGGAAACCGCGCTCGGCACGCCACCGGCGCGCGCCGACGGCAAGTCGCGCTGGGCCGGTTCCGGCCTGTCGCTGGAGCGCCGCGCCGAGGACTATCCATCGTCAGGCTTCGGCCTGATCGGCGATGCGGTACGCGAGGAGCGCTATCTGCAGATCGTGCATCCGGTCGCGCCGGTGCTCGCACGCAATGCCGACGAGGTCCAGCGCGCCTATCAGGACTACCAGGAAAAGGCGCTTGGCCGCACCGGCCTGCGCAAGATGTATATCGGCACGCTGACGCTGACGCTGTTCCTGGCCGTCTTCATCGCCGTGATGCTTGCGCTGCTGCTTGGCGGGCAGCTCGCCCGGCCGCTGCTGATGCTGCTGCAGGGCACCCGCGAGGTGGCCGAGGGCGATCTGTCGCCCAAGCGCGAACTGAAGAGCCGCGACGAACTTGGCATGCTGACGCAGCAGTTCAACATGATGACGCGTCAGCTGTCCGATGCTCGCCTCGCCGTCGAGCAGAACCGCGCCGCGCTGGAACAATCGAAAGCCTTCCTCGAAAGCGTGCTGCAGAACCTCACTGCCGGCGTGCTCGTGATGGACCGCCGTTTCGCGCTCGTCACCGCAAACCCCGGCGCCGAGCGCATCTTCGGCCAGCCGCTCGCGCCAACGGTGGGCCAGCCGGTGGAAGCGATCCCCGGCATGGCGGCGTTCGGCGAAATCGTGCGCCAGGCCTTCCAGGAGCAGACCACCAGCGAAGCGCTTGGCGGCGCCGCGCACTGGCAGAAGCAGATCGAACTGCCGCACGGCGACGAGGAACAGCCGCTGACACTGCTGGTGCGAGGCGCGCGGCTGCCCGCTAGCGAGCACGCGCGGGACCAGGCAGAACCCGGCTTCGTCGTCGTATTCGACGACATCTCGGACGTGATTTCCGCGCAGCGGTCGGTCGCATGGGGCGAGGTAGCGCGGCGTCTAGCCCACGAGATCAAGAATCCGCTGACGCCGATCCAGCTGTCGGCCGAGCGTCTGCAGATGAAGCTCACCCCCAAATTGGAGGGGACCGACGCGGAAGTGCTAAAGCGCGGCGCTACCACGATCGTTAACCAGGTTGCGGCGATGAAGCGGATGGTCGATGATTTTCGCGACTATGCGCGCACGCCGCCGGCGATGTTGCAATCGCTGCAGCTCAATGCGCTGGTCGCCGAGGTGCTGCACCTGTATGGCATCGACGATCCGGCGGTGCACGAGCATGCCGTGATTCATCCGTCCCTGCAGCAGGACCTGCCCGATATCAAGGGCGATCCGACGCAGCTGCGGCAGGTTATTCATAACCTGCTGCAAAACGCCCAGGACGCGGTGGCGGAGAACCTGGCGGCGGGCCGTCCGGCGCCTTGTATCGCTCTGCACACCGAGACTGTAGAATACAAAGATGCTGCCGGCGAGAGCCGGCGGGCCGTCAAGCTGACCATCGCCGATAATGGTCCGGGATTCGCCCCGCGGATTTTGAGCCGCGCGTTCGAACCCTACGTGACGACCAAGGCAAAGGGCACTGGCCTGGGTCTTGCGATGGTAAAGAAGATCATTGACGAACATGGTGCGCGCATCGAGCTGCGCAACCGCATGGAGGGCGCGGAGGTAGCCGGCGCCCAGATCTCCATCCTGTTCGCCAAGCTGGCATAGTGTGTTGCGGTCCGGCCCGAAACGCCGCGGAGGGGTTAAGAGGAAAGTATGGCAACCATCCTCGTAGTCGACGATGAAATGGGTATCCGGGAACTGCTCTCGGAAATCCTCAGCGACGAAGGCCATGTGGTCGAATTAGCCGAGAACGCCCAACAGGCACGGGAATATCGCGCGTCCAGCACGCCCGATCTGGTGCTGCTCGACATCTGGATGCCCGACACCGATGGCGTCACCCTGCTGAAGGAGTGGTCGTCGCAGGGCCAGTTGACGATGCCGGTGATCATGATGTCGGGGCACGCGACCATCGACACCGCCGTCGAGGCCACCAAGATCGGCGCGCTGAACTTCCTGGAGAAACCGATCGCCCTGCAAAAACTGCTGTCGGCGGTGGAGCAGGGGCTCGCCCGCGGCCAGGAACGGCCGCGCACCATGGCGCCAGCCCAGGCGCCCGCCGCGCCGGTAACCACGGCACCCGAAGCGCCGCCGGCCGAAGCCCAGGCCAACGGCGCACCACAGCGCCTGCCCGAAGCCGAGATGCAATTCTCGTTCGACATGCCGCTGCGCGAGGCGCGCGATATGTTCGAGCGCGCGTACTTCGAGTACCACCTGCTGCGCGAGCACGGCAGCATGACGCGCGTGGCAGAGAAGACCGGTCTCGAGCGTACCCACCTGTACCGCAAGCTGAAGCAGCTCGGCGTCGAACTGTCGCGCAACAAGCCGGAACCGGCGGAGCAGTAGGCGCGCAGTCAGCCTGTATAGGTCGCGAGGGCTTGACCGACGTGTTTTGCACTGTTATAGTTTCGCTTCTTTGGCCCGGTAGCTCAGTCGGTAGAGCAGAGGATTGAAAATCCTTGTGTCGGCGGTTCGATTCCGTCCCAGGCCACCAGGTTGAAAAGAAAACGGACGCTTCGGCGTCCGTTTTCTTTTGTGGCCTCGCATTCGCCATGTCCGACCAAGCTCTATCGCCGGCGACTCCTTAGAGTCCACGTTACTTCGGTAACGGCTCCGAAACACCTGCCGACCGAGCCATGGCTTATCCTCCGCGAAAAAGGAGAAGCCCATGGCGTCCCGTACCCGTACCGTGTTGAAATTCCTCTTGCCCCTTGCGCTGGCCAGCGCTGCGTTCAACACGCACGCCGATCCCTGGAAGGACGAATCCGGCCACGGCCATGGACGCAAATACAAGGGTGGCGAATACAAGGAAGAGTATTGGGACGGCCCCTGCAAGATCGAGCGGAAATGGAAGGGCAACGGCGAATACAAGGAAGAGCGCAAGTGCAAGGACAGGCCCGCAGCCTATTATCCGCCGGGCCCCGCGTATTACCCGGCGGAGCCTGCGGTAGTCGTCAGCCCGCAGGTAATCATCAGGCCGTGACGGCCAACGTACGATGAGGCGCTGAAATCAAAAGCCCGGCCTAGTGCCGGGCTTTGTTGCTTTCAGGGCCGTTATTGCCGCTACAAAGCGCGCAACGGAAAGCCGGTGGCGTGGTTCTCAACCACCCACTCGCTATAAGCAAACGCCGCACGGGCATCGGCGACAAGCGCGTCCATCCTCGAGGCATCTTCGACGATGGGGCTGGCTGCCTTGCGCAGCATCGGCTCCCAGTTGCCCGCGATCAACTTTGCCGTTGCGTAAAGCCATTGGCTTGCGCCTTCCACGTCCACACCGAAGTGGTTCGTGACCGCTATCAGGCGCTGTATGCTGGCCCTTGCCGAGCCGTCAACGCTAGTCGCCATGGAGAGCACTGGTCCTTCCGCCAGCGGCTGGGCAACGGCAGTCATGACCGGCGTGATATCGAAAGCCGGCGACAGATGCCATCCTTGGTTCCCATTGCCATCGTGCAGAAAGCCGTGGTTCAACGGGTGGTCGTCCACGTTACCAACGAGCGCATTGAAGGCCATGCGCCGCCATAGTTGGCACATTTGGTCGCGCAAATCCCCGCGACCTCTTGCCCACACGCGCAACTGGTCGGCGAGATGCAAATACGAACGCCGCGGATCGCCTCGAACCGCATCCAGTGGCAGGCGAAGCGCGGTGTGTGCACTGGCGTACAGTCGGCGTTCCGGCCGATAGGGATTGCCCGCCCGATCGAACCGCTCGACCAGCAATACCTGATGCGCACCGAAGGAATGCAGCAGAACTTGCGCGGCGTCGATTCCGGCAGTGCGCGCGAGCGTCATCGCGACGTACTCGCGTGCCGGCAGCGCCGGACGATCGCCACGATCCTGCATTTTCGCCAGCCACAGACGTCCGTCATGCACGATGGTGACTTTCGGACGTTCCCCTCCAGCGCTCGTGTCGAGGTCCTCGTTGAGTTTGCGCAACGCGCGACTGGCCGGTGCGGCCGCATCGAGCGCCTCGGCCAGCGGCTTCAGTTCGTCAAGGCTCTTGGGCAACCAGCCGAGCTTGCGTTCGATATCGACGCACACTTCGATCGCTCCGACTCCGTCCGGCACACCGCGTTCGAGCAATTCCAGTGGTCCGAGGTCGACACCGGCTTGAGCGATCAGCCGATCGGCACCATAGCCGGCCGGCTTTGCATCGCGAATGACACCGGGAAGACCATCGGCAGCCCGAATGACGATGCCGCGCGCACTGCGGACACGACGCAACTCCACGGGGTCAAGTGGTAGCGCGTCTTCCCGGACGAGATAGTCAGGGCGGTAGCGAAAGCGTACCGTGGCCTCGACCTCCAGATCAGCCGCATGGACAGGGGCGTCCCGAGCGGGAAGCCAGACCCAGACCGGGACGGACGCCATCAACGGCCTCCCGTCCGCCGCTGTGCAAAGGCCACCGTCTCGGGATCGTGACGCGGATCCAGCAGTTCTTCGACCTGGTCGAGCAGATTCAGCCCTAGCAGCACCTTGAGCAGATTTCCGACAGCCACGCCGTCCGCGCCGTCTTCGAGGGAACGGACCGTGGACAGCGACACGTCGGACAGGATGGCCAGTTGCTCCTGGGTCATTTCGCGGATCTTGCGTGCCAGGATCACGCGCTGGCCAAGCCTTTCCAGCGAGGCCTTGACCAATACGGGCGTGTGCTTGGGGGGACGGCGCGGTGGGGTCGGCATAATGCCAACATAGGGGTAAATCGCTGTAATGTCAACGATATATGACCGTGGATCGTTGTCATTATGGCGAAAAAACCCCACTCGTCGGGTATCAGTCGCTTTCCCAGGCTCACGACTTTATCCGGTCCGTACCCAAGCCTGCGATAGAAGTCGATGACCTGTGCATTGCCCGCGCGCACGAGCAGGTTCATCTTCGGGCAGCCCCGCTCGATCAGAAGCTGCTCCGCCTTCTTGGGATCGTTCCATGGGCGGGTCAGGCCGCAGCGTTGCCAAAGGGCAATGACAGCGGCTTCGTCGCTGGCTTGGTACGCGCGAATCTGCATTGTTTCCTCGTGGTCGCGGCTGTTCGAGCCAGTGTACCCGCCGCCGCACGCGCCGCCACGTACCCACGCGCAACGCCGCTTTTCGAGAGGTATATATGATTCTTTCTGCACCTATTGCGACGCGAATCGTTCGCGAGGGTGCCAGTTTCGCGCGGACTTGCTAGACTCCGACCCGCGCATGGCTGCGGGGTGTTGGTCGTGAAAAGCCATGCGTACTTCGGTGCCGGCCCTGGCTGACGCCGTCACCGTCGAAGCGTGACATAGGTTGTGAAAAAAGACTGGACTGCCAGGCGGCGTCTTTGTCGCGCGAGCGGCAAAGACGCCGGTTCCTTCCCGGCTTTTGCCCCCGGCTCCAACGCCTACACTGTAGGGATCGTTTTTTTCATCCCGCCCCCCGATGCCCAATGTCACGTTCGCACCGGCGATCCAGCGCCACGTGCCGGTACCGGCGCGCGATGTGCCGGCGGCAACGGTCGCGGAAGCGCTTGCCGAGGTCTTCGTCGAGCGGCCTGAACTGCGCGGCTACATTCTTGACGACCAGGGGTCGCTGCGCCGGCACGTTGCCGTGTTCGTCGACGGCGCGATGATCCGGGACCGTGTCCGGCTTGGCGATCCGCTGCGCCCCGAGAGCCGGGTCTACGTGGTACAGGCGCTGTCGGGAGGCTGACCGCGAGCGCTGCGAGACAGCGCGACACGACAATCGCCAGGAGACGCCCATGAACGATCGGCTGCTAGTCGCAACCCGCAAGGGGTTGTTCGAAATCTCCCGCGAGGCGTCCGGGCGCTGGCGACAGACCGGGGCGCATTTCCTCGGCGAGCCGGTCAATATGGTGCTGACCGATCCGCGCGACGGCGCCTGTTATGCGGCCCTGAATCTGGGCCACTTCGGCGTCAAGCTGTGGCGCCGCAATGCCGGCGCCGCCGACTGGGAAGCCTGCGCGGTACCAGTGTATCCGCCGCAGCCCGAGGCCGAACGGCTGCGCGATGCCGAGCCGCGTTCCGACGATGCGCCCAAGCCGGCGCCGTGGTCGCTGCAGCAGTTGTGGGTGCTCGAGGCCGGCGGTGCCGACGAGCCGGGGGCCTTGTGGGCCGGGACGATCCCTGGCGGCCTGTTCCGCTCGGACGATCGCGGCGGCAGCTGGACGCTGGTCCGTTCGCTATGGGACCGCCCCGAGCGCGCCGAATGGTTCGGCGGCGGCTACGACTATCCCGGCATCCATTCGATCTGCGTCGATCCGCGCGACAGCCGGCATGTATCGCTGGCCATTTCGTGCGGCGGTGTCTGGCAGACCCGCGATGGCGGCGAAAGCTGGGAGTGCACTACCGAGGGCATGATGGCCGGCTATATGCCGCCGGAGCGTCAGGCCGATCCGAATATCCAGGACCCGCACCGCATGGTGCAATGTCCGGCCGATCCGGATGCACTATGGGTCCAGCATCACGATGGCATCTACCGCTCGCGCGACGGCGGCACCCATTGGCAGCGCGTTCCAAACCCCCCATCGCATTTCGGTTTCGCGGTGGCGGTGCATCCCCGCGATGCGGACACCGCCTGGTTCGTGCCGGCGATCAAGGATGAATGCCGGATCCCGGTGGACGGCCGGCTGGCGGTGTCGCGCACGCGCGATGGCGGCGCGACCTTTGACGTGCTGCACGCCGGATTGCCGGAGCCGCCCGCCTACGATCTGGTCTATCGCCACGGGCTGGCGGTCGACGACGGTGGCGACAGGCTGGCGATGGGATCGACCACCGGAGGCCTGTGGGTGTCGGAGGACTGCGGCGAACGGTGGTCCTGTGTGTCGGCGCATTTGCCGCCGGTTTATTGCGTGCGGTTTGGGTAGCTGGATCCGGGCGGGCTGCGGTTCCGATTGATACGCCCCTCTCCCGCTTTGCGGGAGAGGGGCGTAAAACTACCAGCGGCGGTTCAACTGGACGCCGAAGATCGAGCCCGACGGCTGCGAGGCCCACGCCTCGGCCGGCGGGGCGAAGCTGATGCCGTCGACATCGTTGGCGCGGCTGTAGGTATAGAAGGCGCGCAGGTTGGCATTGCCGGCCGACTTGCCGAGCGTCAGCGTGGGCGCCACCGTCAATGCCGTGCGCTGGCCGCTGACGCCGAAGCCCGACGAGATTTCATCGTGCGCCACCTCGAAGGTCAGCTTGAATCGTTCATTGGCGATATACGCGGGACGTACGCGCGTGGAGACCCATTGCAGCGTGCCGAGCGCCGAGTTGTCGAATTGCATGCTGGATTCGACGGAGCCCGCCAGCCCAGCCCGGCCCTTCCATTCCATGGATTCGGCCAGACGTACGCGCGACAGCGTGTCGCCCATGCCGGTGTAGCCGGTCATCGCGACGCGGCTGGCGCTGCCGCATTTCAGTCAGCCCCCAGATAAAGCAGACGGGTGTCCCCGCTAGTGCCGGCCAGCACGCCCTTCTGCTCGTGCATCGCCGATGCCCACCACGCATTGCCGGCGTTGGCGTCCAGTGCGTCGGCTTCCACGCGCGTGAAGCCCAGTTGCAGCGTGCCCCTGTCGTTGACGGGAATCGGCGCGCTGCGCACGGAGTGATAGCTTGGCAGATGCTGGCCATTGGTGTCGTTGCGCGCCGTGTACTGGTAGCTGAGGCCGACGCCGGCAATACGGGCATCGTCGACGCCAAAGCGCATCGCACTCGAGGTCGGCGGCAGCAGGCCGGACGACATCAGGAACGGCGAC
The DNA here is from genome assembly GCF_007829435.1 of Cupriavidus gilardii J11. Taxonomy (GTDB): domain Bacteria; phylum Pseudomonadota; class Gammaproteobacteria; order Burkholderiales; family Burkholderiaceae; genus Cupriavidus; species Cupriavidus gilardii_D. Next base: position 5,720 of record NZ_VLJN01000030.1, on the reverse strand, counting down.
GCATCGCGGCGGCCCGCCCACATGGTGGCGCCGTCGAGCGCGGAGATGCCGCTTACCGCCGTATAGAACTGCGGCACGAGCTGATAGGGATCGACCGGCGCGGGCCGGCCGTTCACGCTGGTGGCGTCGGTGGCGCGGGCCTGCGCCACCACCTCGACCGCCGCGCCGCCGTCAAGCGCCCACAGTTGCTCCCTGACCTTGACCTCGCCGCTGCTGCGGCACGCCAGGCCCGGTCCGATGCCGGTCGACAGGCTGCTGCCGCCGGGGCAGGGCTTCACGTGGTGCAGGCTGTCCTCGTAGGCGGCGCGGCCGCTATAGCTCAGTCCCCAGACGGTCTCCTGCGCGGGCTCGCTGTCGGGCAGCGACGAGGCGAAAACCGGCGGCGAATCGTTGGGTACCGTGCTCGCCTCGCCGCCCGGCACCGGGCCGCCGACCGCCGGAAACTCGCCCAGACGGTGCGGAAACAGCACGACCACCGGCGGCGCGGGCGGAGGTGGTTCCGGCGGTCCCACCAGATTGCCGTCCATTTCCGCGGCGGCCACCGTTTCGGGGGAATCGGCGGGCGCCAGCTCGGTGGATGTGGTGGCCGATTCCGCAGTGGCGGATGCGGTTCCGGCTTCCGTCGCGGCCGCGGAAGCGGCGGGCGTGCGGCTGTCGATCAGTTCCGCCAGCGGATCGCGCGCAGCGTCCGGAGCCTGCAGAGCCTGCACCGCCCGTACCGATGCGGCCACGCGCGGGTAAGCCGTCAGGTCTGGCGGCGCAGCCGCTTCCGCCACCGGCCGCGTCTGTGCGCACGCGCCGACGCTCCACGCGATTACGCCCACCACGGGCCAACGGCACAGGCGTGACGTCGCGACGGCAATGGAGGAGCGACAGAGGAGAACGGGCTTGGCGGACGACATGCGACGACTGTACTGCGGCAACGGCGAACGGAGCGGTAGGTTTTAGCAGCGGGGTCGATTGGACAGCAAGCAGGGTTACAAAATCCATCGACCTGGGACAAGCGTGAGCGCCTGACCACAAATTCGGACCAGGATCAGCGGCACACGATATCAACGTGCGACACCCCCGCTGCGCCGACCGCCGCCGGTGCACCGCACCATTTTGGGCAAATTGATGCACTTTCCTAGCGAAAACCCGGAGTTTCAAGCCCGCCCGTGGCGAATTGGGCACCGCTATAATCGTTCAGCCTGTCCGGACGGGTCGCGACGGGCGCTGCGGGCCTGTTATCCGCGCATGCCACGGTGCCGCCACGAGGGCGCGGCGGCGTCGGCCGTGTGCGCCGATAACGGGCCCCTTTGCTGCGCGGGCGTGCCGTACCCCGGTGCGACGCGCTATCCCGGGCCGCCGATGCCGCCAACGCGCGGACGCCGGCAGGCCCGGATCAAAATTCGAAAACGAGGAGAGTAGTCGATGGAACGTCGTTCCTTTCTGTTGAAAGCGTCGGCCGTGGCCGCCACCGGTGCCCTGGCCGCTTGCGGCAAGGAGCAACCGCCCGCCGCCAGTGGCGCCGCCAGCGCGCCCGCCGCGCCTGCCGTGGTCGGCAGCAATCCGGCGGTCGAATGGCGGCTGGCCTCCAGTTTTCCGAAGTCGCTGGACACGATCTATGGGGGCGCCGAGAAGCTGTCCGCCCGCGTCAAGGAACTGACGGACGGCAAGTTCAACATCAAGGTATTCGCCGCCGGTGAAATCGTGCCTGGGCTGCAGGTGCTGGACGCCGTGCAGAACAACACCGTGCAGATCGGCCATACCGCCGGCTACTACTACTTTGGCAAGAACCCGACGCTGTGCTTCGACACCACCATTCCGTTCGGCCTGACCGCGCGCCAGCAGAACGCCTGGATGCTGCACGGCAACGGCATGAAGCTGATGCGCGAGTTCTTCAAGGAATACAACGTCGTCAACTTCCTGGGCGGCAACACCAATGCGCAAATGGGCGGCTGGTTCCGCAAGGAAATCCGCACCGTGGCGGACCTGCAGGGCCTGAAGTACCGGGTCGCGGGCTTTGCGGGCGTGGTGCTGGCGCGCCTGGGCGTGGTGCCGCAGCAGATCGCCGGCGGCGACATCTATCCGGCGCTGGAGAAGGGCACCATCGACGCCGCGGAATGGGTCGGCCCGTACGATGACGAGAAGCTGGGCTTCTACAAGGTCGCCCCGTACTACTACTACCCGGGCTGGTGGGAAGGCAGCGCGCAGCTGTCGTTCTATGCGTCGGCCACCGAGTTCGAGAAGCTGCCTGCGCTGTACAAGCGCGCGCTGGAGACGGCGACCTTCGAGGCCCACACCGACATGATGGCCAAGTACGACACCGTGAATCCGCAGGCGCTGGCGCGGCTGCTGGAGAACGGGGTCAAGCTGCGCCCGTTCTCGCGCGAGATCATGGAAGCGTGCTTCAAGGCCACCCAGGATGCCTACGCCGACGAAAGCGCCAAGAACCCGTCGTTCAAGAAGATCTTCGACGACTGGCGGGTGTTCCGCAACAACGAGGCCGCCTGGTTCAACGTGGCCGAGCAGGCGTTCTCGCAATTCAGCTTCACGCACAAGCTGTAAGCGACCGCGCGCGGGCGGCCGGGGCCTTGCTTCGGTCGCCTGCAAGCCGCCGTCCGCACCGGTAGAATGCCGGGCTCGAACAGGACACATCGATGCGGACCGGCATAATCTACGCCCTGCTGGCGTACATCCTCTGGGGCCTGCTGCCCCTGTATATCAAGGCGTTGCACGGCATCGCGCCGGCCGAGATCCTGCTGCACCGGATGGTGTGGTCGCTGGTCTTCCTCGCCATCATCCTTGCCGCCCGGCGCCATTGGACGTGGCTGCGCTCGGTATGGTCCCAACCCCGGCTGCTGATGGGCTTTACCGCCAGCGCGGCGCTGCTGTGCGGCAACTGGTTCATCTATATCTGGGCCGTCGCGGCCAATCGCGTGGTCGACGCGAGCCTGGGCTACTTCATCAATCCGCTGCTCAGTGTGCTGCTCGGCGTGGTGTTCCTGCACGAGCGCCTGCGGCCGGTCCAATGGGCGGCGATTGCGCTGGCCAGTGCCGGCGTCGCATGGCTGACCTTCGCTGCCGGGCAGTTGCCGTGGATCGCGCTTGCGCTGGCGGCCACCTTCGGCGGCTACGGCCTGCTGCGCAAGACCGCCTCGCTGGGCGCGCTGGAGGGCCTGTCGCTGGAAACCCTGCTGCTGTTTCCGTTCGCGCTGACCGCGCTTGGCTGGCTGTTCTCCACCGGCCAGGACGGGTTCACGCACGCCAGTCCGCTGGTGCAATTCCTGGCCACGATGGCGGGACCGGTCACCGCGGTGCCGCTGCTGTTCTTCGCTGCAGCCGCGCGCCGCATACCGCTGTCGATGCTGGGGTTGTTGCAGTACACCGGTCCCACGCTGCAGCTGCTGCTGGGCGTCTGGCTGTACCACGAGCCGTTCCCCGCCGACAAGCAACTGGGCTATGCGCTGATCTGGCTGTCGCTGGCGCTCTACGCGGCCGAGGGGTTCTGGGTGGGGCGGCGCCGGGAAGCGGTCGCGATGCCGGAGTAGCGATCGACGTGATGGATTGGCGATGATTCTCAGGCATCAGCACCATTCCTCGTATCGATACATTGGAACGCTGCCTGTCATCTGGACGTCTGCCATTGCTATCGGTGCGATGGATAAATGCCCGGGCGATTCGCGCCGTCTTCATTCTCAACGTGCATAGCCGTACCCAGTTACATCCATGAGCGCGCCGGCAACCGCGCCGCCACCGCTGCGCAAGATCATCCATTGCGACTGCGACTGCTTCTACGCGTCGGTCGAGATGCGCGACGACCCGTCGCTGCGCGGCAGGCCAATGGCGGTAGGCGGCTCGCCGGACCGCCGGGGCGTGATTGCCACCTGCAACTATGAAGCGCGCGCGTTCGGTGTGCGATCTGCCATGTCGTCGGCGCAGGCAAGGAAGCGTTGCCCCGATCTGCTGATCCTGCCGCCTGCCATGGACAAGTATCGCGAGGCGTCGCGCCGCATCTTCGGCATCTACCGGGAATACACCGCATTGGTTGAGCCGCTGTCGCTCGACGAGGCGTATCTCGATGTCAGCATGTGCCAGCGGCAGCAGGGCAGCGCGACGCGCATCGCGGAGGAGATCCGCAGCCGGGTGCGCGAGGAAGTCGGCGTGACGGTGTCGGCCGGTGTCGGACCGAACAAGTTCGTCGCCAAGATCGCCAGCGACTGGAACAAGCCGGATGGATTGTTCGTGGTGCGGCCGGAGGCGGTGGATGCCTTTGTCGCCGCGCTGCCGGTCGAGCGCATCCACGGCGTGGGGCAGGTTACGGCGGCCAAGCTCAAGCGCCTGGGCGTCAGTACCTGCGCCGACCTGCGCGCATGGACACCGGACCTGTTTCACCGCCATTTCGGCAGCTTCGGCGCGCGGCTGTACCAGTTGTGCCGCGGCATCGACGAACGGCGCGTCAGTCCCGAACGCGAACGCAAGTCCGTCAGCGTCGAGGAAACCTACGCCGAGGACCTGCCGGATCTGAACGCCTGCCTGGCGGAACTCGATACCCTGATCGCGGCGCTGCAGGCACGCATCGAACGGGCCGGCGCTGCCGACGCGATCCACAAGCTCACCGTCAAGCTGCGCTTCGCGGATTTCCGAACGACGACGGTGGAATGCCGCGGCCATCGTCCCGATCGCGCCGTCTACGCACGGCTGCTGGGGGAGGGCTATGGCCGCCGGCAATTGCCGGTGCGCCTGCTGGGCGTCGGCGTGGCGACCAGCGAGCCCGACACCGCCCAGCTCGACCTGTTCGACGGGCAGCCGGACTAGAGCGGCCGAGAGCCGCCGCCCGTCACGGTAACTGGTTGCGCATGACCAGCAGCCATGGCGCGTGCGAGTTGGTGAAGCCGTCGACCAGGCCGGAATCGCCCAGCTCGATCCACTCCATCGACACCGATTGCTGCAGGTTGCCGCCGATGGTCTTGACCACGCGGGCCGCCGCATCGACCTCGACCACGATATCGCAATGCATCGGGGTGGTGCCGAAGCCGATCTCGGCCGCGCTGGTCAGGTATTTGTCGCGGCCGCGCCCGGCGCACAGGATATCGCCGGGACGCGGCATCGCCGGTACCGGTTCGATGCGGAACGCGGGCGCCGGCAGGATGCCATCGCGCGCATCCACCACGTACATCGAATGCGATTCGCCGGTCAGGAACTGGCGCTCGTCCAGCCCCGCCTGCCGCAGCACCCACGAGATAAAGACCGCGGACCAGGCCCACCGCCCTTGCTTGATCTGTTCGCAATCGACTGTCTTGCCGACGATGGCCCAGTAGCGCTGCGCCAGTGCGCAGCCCTGCGCGGTGGCTTCCATGCCGGTGCCATCGGGAAAGCCGCCGCAATCGACGCTGCGCGTCCCCAGGCTTTCGTCGGTATCGGCCGACACGCCATTGGCAGTCTCGGCATCGGAAGCGGCCAACAGCGGGGGTTCTGGCGAGGGCACCGGCAACGGGCTGCGGATCACGCAGGCGGTGTCGTCGCGGCCGATGCGGATCGTCTGGCCGCCCCAGCGCTGCCATTCCTGCAGCGCGATCTGCACGATGCGCTGGCGCGGAGTCGCACCGGGTGCGACCGTCGGCGGCAACTGCCGGGCCAGCGCAGCCAGCAGTGCCAGCGCGGCGACCAGTTGTCCGGCGCGCATCAGGCGTGTTCGCATGGTGTTCCGATCGCGCATATCCGGCTTATCCAATAAC
>NZ_VLJN01000029.1 GCF_007829435.1 Cupriavidus gilardii J11 | reverse complement strand
GCAGCGCGTGGCGCTGGCGCGCGCGCTGGCGCCGCGGCCCGGGCTGCTGCTGCTCGACGAACCGTTCTCCAATCTGGACATCGACCTGCGCGAGCGGCTCAGCCTGGAGGTCCGCAATATCCTGAAGACGCAGGGCGCGACGGCAATCCTCGTCACGCACGACCAGTACGAAGCCTTTGCCATGGCCGACGAGATCGGCGTGATGCACGCCGGCGCCATCGAGCAGTGGGGCAGCGCGCACCAGCTCTACCATCGGCCAGTGACGCGCTTCGTCGGCGATTTCGTCGGACAGGGCGTGCTGATGCCCGGCCGGATGATCGGCCCGGACGCGGTCAGCCTGGAACTGGGAACGCTGCGCAGCCGCGAGCCGCTACAGGTTGAAGGGGGTACGGCGGAGGTCGACGTGCTGATCCGTCCCGACGACATCGTGCATGACGATGCCAGCGTGCTGCGCGCACAGGTCCTGCACAAGGCGTTTCGCGGCGCGGAGATCCTGTACACCTTGCGGCTGGCCAGCGGCGGCAAGGTGCTGTCGCTGGTGCCGTCGCATCATGACCATGGCATCGGCGACTGGATCGGGATTCGGGTGGAGGTGGATGATGTGGTGGTGTTTCGGCGGTAGGGGGTGTGGGACTGTGATTGGGCTGTGACTGCCCTCTCCCCCSSCCCCYCYCCCSCMYGCGGGAGAGGGGAGAACACCGACGGCATTCCAACGGCTAACGGTTTTCTCCCCTCTCCCGCAAAGCGGGAGAGGGGCGGGGGAGAGGGCAATCACAGCCAGACCACCACCCCAATGCACTACACTGGCGTCTTCCCCCCCTCCACCGAACGCCTGACCACACCGTGCCGGATTCGCTGTTCTCCGAACCCACCGACCCCTCGCGCCAGCCGCTCGCCGAGCGGCTGCGTCCTCGCCATATCGACGAAGTCATCGGCCAGCAGCATCTGCTGGGTCCGGGCAAGCCGCTGCGCGTCGCGTTCGAATCCGGGGAGCCGCATTCGATGATCCTGTGGGGTCCGCCCGGGGTTGGCAAGACGACGCTGGCCCGACTGATGGCCGATGCGTTCGACGCCGAATTCATCGCGCTGTCCGCGGTGCTGTCCGGAGTCAAGGACATCCGCGAGGCGGTCGAGCGCGCGGAGCAGTACCGCGTCCATGGACGCCGCACGCTGGTGTTCGTCGACGAAGTGCACCGCTTCAACAAGAGCCAGCAGGACGCCTTCCTGCCGCATGTGGAAAGCGGCCTGTTCACCTTCATCGGCGCCACCACCGAGAATCCGTCGTTCGAGGTCAACGGCGCCTTGCTGTCGCGCGCCGCCGTCTATGTGCTCAAGAGCCTGGACGATGCCGAACTGCGCCAGCTCGCGCTGCGCGCCAGCGATGTGCTGGGCGGGCTCGCGTGGGAGGACGAGGCGCTGCAACTGGTGATCGCGTCGGCCGACGGCGATGGGCGCAAGCTGCTGAACAACATCGAGATCGTCGCGCGCGCGGCCCGTAACGCCGGCGCGGCCACCGTCGACACGGCGTTGCTCGGCAGCGCGCTGTCGGAGAACCTGCGCCGCTTCGACAAGGGCGGCGATGCGTTCTACGACCAGATCAGCGCGCTGCACAAGTCGGTGCGCGGCTCCGATCCGGATGCGGCGCTGTACTGGTTCTGCCGCATGCTCGATGGCGGCGCCGATCCGCGCTATCTGGCGCGCCGTATCGTGCGGATGGCCTGGGAAGACATCGGCCTGGCCGATCCGCGCGCGGCCCGCATCACGCTCGATGCCGCCGAAACGTACGAGCGTCTCGGCTCGCCGGAAGGCGAACTGGCGCTGGCGCAGGCACTGATCTATCTGGCGGTCGCGCCGAAATCCAACGCGGGCTACAACGCGTACAACGCCGCGCGGGCCTTCGTCGGCAAGGACCGCTCGCGGCCGGTGCCGGTGCATCTGCGCAACGCGCCCACGAAGCTGATGAAGGAACTGGGCTACGGCCACGCCTATCGCTACGCGCATGACGAGCCGGAAGCGTACGCCGCCGGCGAACACTACTTCCCGGACGATCTGTCGGCGCAAGGCTGGTACCAGCCGACGCCGCGCGGTCTGGAGGGCAAGATCGGCGACAAGCTGCGCCATCTGCGCGAGCTGGACGAAGCATGGCGCCGCGCGCAGAAGAAGGGCGGCGCGCAGGGCAAGGCGGCGGCGTCCACGGACAAGGACGCCGAATAGCGGCGGTGCAGTAAAATGTCCGGCTCGCCGGGCCATCCGGCCTTCCCGCCGCTTTCATCCGCTTCATTCGCAAAATGCTCGACATCCAGCTGCTTCGCAAAGACCTCGACGCCGTGGCGCAACGCCTTGCCACGCGCGGCTTCCAACTCGACGTGGCCGCTTTCCAGACGCTCGAAGGCGAGCGCAAGCAGCTGCAGACCCGCACCGAGGAGCTGCAGTCGCGGCGCAATACGCTGTCCAAGCAGATCGGCATCGCCAAGGGCAAGGGCGAGGATGCCAGCGCGCTGATGGCCGAGGTGGGCTCCATCAATGACGGACTGAAGGCATCGGCCGCCCGGCTCGACGAAATCCAGTCTCAGTTGCAGCAGCTGATGATGGGCATTCCCAACCTGCCGCACGACAGCGTGCCGGTGGGCAAGGACGAGACCCAGAACGTCGAGGTGCGCCGCGTCGGCACACCGCGCTCGTTCGATTTCCCGGTGCGCGATCACGTCGATATCGGCGAAAAGCTGGGCCTGGACTTCGAGACCGCCGCCAAGGTCACCGGCGCCCGCTTCGCGATGATGCGCGGCGGCATCGCGCGCATGCACCGCGCCCTGGTGCAACTGATGCTCGATACCCACACGATCGAGCACGGCTACACCGAGATGTACGTGCCGTACATCGTCAATGCCGCGTCGATGCGCGGCACCGGCCAGTTGCCCAAGTTCGAGGAAGACCTGTTCAAGGTGCCGCGCCATATGGGCGGCGAGGGCGAGGACGGCGGCGCGCGCATCGAGAACTTCTACCTGATCCCGACCGCGGAGGTGCCGCTGACCAATATCGTCCGCGACACCATCCTGTCGGCCGACCAGCTGCCGCTGCGTTTCGTCGCGCATACGCCGTGCTTCCGTTCGGAAGCGGGCTCGTATGGCAAGGACACGCGCGGCATGATTCGCCAGCACCAGTTCGACAAGGTCGAGCTCGTGCACGTGGTGCCGGCCGACCGCTCCTTCGACGCGCTGGAAGAGCTGACCGGCCACGCCGAGGCCATCCTGAAGAAGCTCGACCTGCCGTTCCGCACCATCGTGCTGTGCACCGGCGACATGGGCTTCGGCAGCACCAAGACGTACGACCTCGAAGTGTGGATTCCCGCGCAGAACACCTACCGTGAGATCAGCTCGTGCTCGAACATGGGCGACTTCCAGGCGCGCCGCATGCAGGCTCGCTACCGCGCGGGGCAGGGCAAGCCGGAGCTGGTGCACACGCTGAACGGCTCAGGCCTGGCCGTGGGTCGCACGCTGGTGGCGATTCTGGAGAACTACCAGAACGCCGACGGCTCGGTGTCGGTGCCGGCGGCGCTGCAGCCGTACATGGGTGGGGTGACGAAGCTGGAAGTCGAGGGCTGAGCCTAACCCGCCTGTTTTCTCCCCTCTCCCGCTGCGCGGGAGAGGGGCGGGGGAGCGGGACGGGGGAGAGGGCAGTAACAGCCCAGCCAACACCGCCAGCACTCCGCATAAATTTCCTGAACGAACCCCTTGCACCTCATCGGCGACTTCCCTATAATCTCTGTTTCGCCGCGCAGCGACCCAGTTTAGGAGAGGTGGCAGAGTGGTCGAATGTACCTGACTCGAAATCAGGCGTACCGGCGACGGTACCGTGGGTTCGAATCCCACCCTCTCCGCCATAATTTTCCGGGGCAGATCCTGGAAAACCAAAAAGCCCCGTAGAGATAGAGAATCTACGGGGCTTTTTCTTTGAAAGCGCTCCATACGGGCCCGTCAGCATTCGAACTCGAGATTGTTGTGCTATTCCGCGCCCCTTGTTGATATCGCTGTAATACGAACGCAGGAAGTGCTAGTGCTGGGACCGATCCGGTGGCTCCCTAACTCAACACGAATCTCACGCCTTAAAATCCAATCGGCCTGGATCCGTGGGCTTGGCATACTAAGCGGACGTCTCGGCAGACGTCGTTAGATTGCCGACGAGTGCCGAGCAGACTTACACCATTACGAACCGCGCTGCGCGAATTACCTCTGCGCTGTGGTCGGAGCATCGCGTACGGCGATGCGACTTACGAGCCGCTGTATTTCGTCACCCTCATTGAGATTGCGGGATGGATGAGGATAAATGAGGTCTGCCGCGGAGCGCCGGCTTCGTAGCATGCTTGCATGTCCGTCGCTCGGACGCTCGTACTTGCCACGAGATCGACTATTTTGGGCGTTCGGACCCAGGGCGGAACGAATCCTGCTGCTGCCCATGTCTTCGACCTCTGATGCTGACGACTGGTCGCATCGAGAAGCTCCTAACCATACGCGCAAGTCAGGAGATGCTGACGCGAGCAGCCACGGGTCCGAGGCTCATCTCGTCTCCCATATCGAACCCGGTGGCCACATGGCAGCGAGGCCCTCGTGTTTGACGCGCTAAAAGGCCTCCACGGCCGTCTTCGTTGACTACTCAACGGCTCTCCTGCGAGTGAAAAGTTGCCACTGGTGTGGGTTAATGTATTACAATAATCTTTAAGTTAAACGTAGCTCTAAAACAACCGTAAGATTTTTCAAGGAAACGCATGGTCCGTCCGCACGTCTCCGAACCAAGGGATAACATCGCGAGCCTTCGCTTGACCGTCAATGAACGGCGCGAAATGGAGGCGACCGCGAGGGTCTTGGGCTTCAAGTCACTAAGCGACTATATTCGGCATCTTCATAACGTAGCAGTCAAGCAAGACAAGAAACCCGAGCCAGTCAATGGCGAAAGCCTTGGGCCCTTCTCAGTCGCCCATGAAACCCGGCTAGGAAAGATCTACAGCGGCAACTCTCTTGAATACCTGCATCACAGAGCGAAGCCTAATACCGTCAACCTAATCGTGACCTCACCCCCATTTGGCTTGGTGCGCAAAAAGTCCTATGGTAATGAAGACGCAGCAGCGTATTGTGAGTGGTTCCGGCCGTTTGCCGAAGGGTTCAACCGGGTCCTTCGAGACGACGGAAGCCTGGTAATTGACATCGGAGGGGCATGGAAGCCCGGCATGCCAACTCGGTCTCTCTACCACTTCAAGCTGTTGATCATGCTTTGCGAAGAATTCGGATTTCACCTCGCGCAGGAGCACTACTGGTGGAATCCAGCAAAGCTTCCATCTCCTGCTGAATGGGTCAACATCCGTCGAGTACGCGTTAAGGACGCGGTGAACTGTGTTTGGTGGCTCTCGAAAACGCCATATCCGAAGGCGAATAACAAGCGCGTCCTGGCGCCGTATTCCGACTCTATGAGGGGGCTCCTCAAGAATGGCTACAAAGCAAAACTCCGGCCATCAGGACACGACATATCGGAAAAGTTTTCGAAGGACAATGGCGGTTCCGTGCCGCCGAACTTGCTCGCTATCGCCAATACGGAAAGCAATGGTCAATACCAAGATTACTGCCGGAAGAACGGAATTGACATTCATCCTGCTCGGTTTCCCTCTCTGCTTCCCGAGTATTTTATCCGAATGTTGACGGATCCTGGCGACCTTGTGGTGGACCCATTTGCGGGATCATGTGTTACCGGCATGGTGGCAGAGAGCTTGCGTCGCAAGTGGGCTTGTATCGAGCTGTCGAGTGAGTATATCCGTGGGGCAATGGCCCGCTTCCAGCGCGGGCTGGAAGCGGCGCGCTCTCGCCCCACTAATTACTCGATATGCACGCCATGTTCACAGCCGGTGGATGAAGCGCTGGTACCGCTCGTCGCCAACGGCGGCTCAACAAGGCTGGGTGGAGCCTGATGGTTAGCAGCGCGGGCGGGAAAGATTGTGGTGTGATTTTCCGCCCGAAACTGGACGTACCGGTTGGACGCCGCGACGCGATCTGGACTAGTTCGGTTGGACTAATGATGCGATTCCATGTCGACCGATACTAATGTCAAAAAGTTGACCAACGCTTGCCATACGTCGAAAATACTCACCATCGGAAAATAAGAATGAGTAAAGCATGGCGGCTCCTCTCCCAACGCAAGACATTTTGGGCGTGTTTAAAGCCCTCAAAGACGATGTCCAGGCAACTGTGCTTGGCCCACGTGGACTGTCCATTAAGAGCTCGGGGACAAAGGCCTTGATGTTGGCGGAGCCGGTAAGCGTGGAGGCCGGTTTTTGGCAGAACCCAAATTCGATCTCGAGTAAGCCCCCGCGTTGGATCCCTCAAGTTGAGGTGCAGGCTGGAGGGAGCATAACGGCGCGATTTGCCGTTGACCTAGCAGGGCACCAAATCGGAATGGGCACAACGATCGGATACATCAACAATCGTGACGGCTCCTGTGCTGTGTGTGCCTTCAGAGTCATGCCAGCTGTGAGGCCGGCTGCTCCAGGGGCTCGGTGGAATTTTCCGATCGGCTGGGAGTACCTCCTTGTGGTGGCATTCGCCACGCCCCTTCGAGCAGGAACATCAGGCGATCCGCTTAGCGACTTCAATCCGCAGGCCGGGACCGTGAGTTTTGGGGGTGGGGCCGCTAGAGCGACATATCGGCTTGCTTTCCGTGGCATCGTAAAGGTACCCGTGGCCCCCGCGGCGAACAATAGTGCTGGAACGACGTACGGCGATGTTGGTCGCGCCATTGCGGAATTTGTGGGTGCCACTCTTTATGACGGAACGCGGGACGAAGAGCGCGACCGTCTTATTGCAGACCTAGCGGCTGTATTTGCACCTGCCGCCGCACAGGCTCCGTTCGCACTCGCCGAGGACACCACGCTTGTAGGGATAGACTCGTCCGTCTATCGACAGATCGAGGCCGCCGTCAACTCTGGGAAACGCCATATCATCCTTTACGGGCCACCGGGCACCGGCAAGACAACCCTCGCCGAATATCTGGCGCGGGACGTATCCGAACATGATGACGGTGACGGCTCATACCTCATGCTTACCGCCTCGTCGGCATGGAGTCAGCAAGACCTCGTAGGTGGGTACCAACCGCTCGGTGGTGGGGCTATCGGATTTATCCCTGGCGCACTTCTAAGGAACTTCGACAAGCCGACGATCATCGACGAGCTCAACCGGTGTCCCATAGATAAGGTGCTCGGACCGATGTTCTCGATCCTCTCTGGACAGTCCTCCGCGCTGCCGTGCCGAGTAAATGCGGCCGATTCGGCCAGCCCGTTCCACGTAATCCATGCCGAGCCACGTCCCGGCATGGCTGCCCACGAGCATGCACCAAAACCGGCCTGGCGTCTCATCTGCACGCTCAACACCTACGACAAGACCCAATTAGGTCAAATCTCATACGCCCTGAGCCGGCGGTTCGCCTGGATTAAGGTTGGGGCGCCCTCGGATCCCGACTCGTTCGTCACGGAAATGGCGGCCAGGATCGGCGTTGCGGTTCCCACGCCTATTCCTGTGAACCCTATCGGCGCGATGTGGAGGGCCGTCAATGCTGTGCGCGAGATTGGCGGTGCTCCCATTGTGGACTTCATGAAGACCATCCGGGTTCTCGATCCCGGAGTTGATTTTTTTGCGCTGCCCGGCGGTGCCACAGCGGAAACGTTCCTCTCCGCGTTCCGCATGTGCATCCTCCCGCTGATGGATGGACTTTCCCCACGGGAGGCGGCCGACTTGGCGGCTGGAATCACCACGGAATGGGCGCTGGACATGGTGAGGGCCGAGAGGCTGGCGCTGGACTGCGCGGAGTTCTCGGCTTGACAGCGTCACCGCCTGACCTCGACGCGATGTGCATTCGTGGCCTGCTGCGCTGGCTCGGAAGACGGCCCAGGTCTCCGTATGGTGGTCCGGCACCTTCCGTGCGCCAAGAGGATGTAGATGCCCTCAAGATGTGGTGGGCGCTTTCTGGCCCCGTCGGAGCCCTGGCAGCTCGTATTGTCGGACGGCCGCGCGAAGTCGCCCCAACACTTGACGGCTTTCGTCGGGAGGTCTCCGGCGATCTCCCCGGCCCGATCGATGCCGCTGCCTCAGCAGTCTTGCAGGCCGTCACACAAGATCCGTCGGCGTTCGTCGTAACAGAAATGTCGGCAACCTGGCTATCCGGTCCTAACCGGGTGCTGGCAATGACGCTCCGCGCAGCTAGGAGGGCACTCCAGGCGGCTGCGATGCATGCGGGAGGGGGGCTGTTCGACGGCCTCGCCAAAGAACGGCTCGCCATTCTAGATGAGGCCCTCCGGGTGGCCCCCATCCGAGATCTCTTGGCCACACCTGCGGGACGCGCTCGAATAGCATCTCACGAGCTTAGGCAGGCGGCGAAGGCCCGAGCACCGATCTACCGGCTGTCCTGGGACTGTGCCACAACTCTCGCCGGTATCGACGCGCTCGAGCCGGAGAGCATCGTCGCTCTTTTAGCCGGTGACACATTGCCCGTGATGGAGACATGGAGAAAATTCGAGCTTGCCGTCCTTCTGGAAGCGGGCGAAGCCTTGGCCGGGGTGACCGGCCACCCCTGTGTACTCGATGCGTCATTCTCGGCCGGACGACCGGCAGCCAAGGTGGGCGACATCGAAATTCGATGGCAGAGGGCTATCCCGCGACGACCAGATACGCACCTCGATCTTGGTGAAATCAAAGCGAAGCACCTGGGGACCTCCCTGGGGGTCGCAACGGGCACCGCCCGTGCTGACATTGTTATCGAAAGAACCGGGCGCATACTCTCGATCATTGAGTGCAAGTGGTTTCGAGATCCTCGCTCAGCCTCTGCGGCCATCCTCGACGCGTGCCCGCAACTCGTGGGATATGCGAGGGATGCTGCATACGCGCAAGGGGAACGGGCGGACGAGATCCTCTCTAGAAGTCTCGTCGCTCTTGCCGACAGGGGGCCGGCGCCGTTTAGGATTGGAGCACCCATCAGTTGCATCGGACTGGCTGATCTTGGCGCAACGGCGCTAAGACCATGGGCAGTTGCGATCGCGGCAAGCTAAGGCGTCTAGAGCGCTGCTCAGCATCACCCGCACGTTGGCGCTAGGTCGCTCGTGTCGATTACCAGGTCCAGGTCGTCGCGACCGTTCGGCGGAAGCCTTCCGACGCTGTGCGGGAATGACGTCCCAGGGGAATCAAGCCATCCTATTAATAGCTTGCGTCCGGATGGCCGGGCACCAGGGTCCACCTGGCCCAAGCCGCGGAATATATCGCAGACGATGCTTGTGTGCGAGTGCATGGTTCCGCTTCATCCCAGCCTTGGATTGCGAGGTGAAGTAGCTTGCGGGAATGGGAACTGCGTTCTGAAAAACGGACCTCCGGCAAAAATTGGGTTAGTGCTATAGGATGCTTCTAGCGACATGGCCCCATGCACAGGAAAMCCCGCCAGAAGCCTAAGCTTCTGGCGGGTTCTTGTTTCTGGCGCCGGACGCGCTACGGAGGCGTTATGGCCGTGCTACGGGCGCCACCCATTACTGAAACGCCTTATCGTTCGGATTAGCGTACAACTCCTTCATCTCCGCCGACAACGGGTAATTCATGTTGATATTGCGCGGCGGAATCGGCGACTGGAACCACTTCTTGTACAGCTGCTCGGCCTTGCCCGACTTCATCATGTCGGCGATCACGCCGTCTGCCAGCGCCTTGAACTGCGGATCGTCCTTGCGCAGCATGCAGGCGTAGTTTTCCGTCTGCAGCGGCGTGCCGGCCACCGTCCATTCCGACGGGTTCTTGGCCTTGGTCAGTTCGCCGTACAGCAGCGGCTCGTCCATCACGAAGGCCACCGCGCGGCCGCTCTCCAGCATCAGGAAGGCCTGGCCGTGGTCCTTCGCGCCGGTCAGGTTCATGTTCATCGCCTTTTCGCCGTTCATCTTGACCAGCAGGCGTTCGCCCGTGGTGCCGGCCGTGGTGACCACGTTGCGGCCCTTCAGGTCATCGAAGTCCTTCACGCCGGCGTCCTTGCGCACCAGCATGCGGATGCCGTAGACGAAGATGCTGTTGGTGAAGCCAACCTGCTTCTGCCGTTCCAGGTTGTTGGTGGTCGAGCCGCATTCCAGGTCGATGGTGCCGTTCTGCATCAGCGAGATGCGGTTTTGCGAGGTGATCGGGATCAGGCGCACTTGCAGGTTGGGCATCTGCAATTGCGTCTTCACCTTGTCGACGATTGCCAGCATGATCTCGTGCGAGTAGCCCATGACCTCGCGGCCGTTGGTGTACGAGAACGGAATCGACGATTCGCGATGGCCCAGGGTGATCACGCCGGTTTGCTTGATCTTGGCCAGCGTGTCGTTCTGCTGGGCGTGCACGGGTTGCGTGCCGAACAGGCCGAACGAGGCGAAAAGCGCCGTGGCGGCCAGCATGGCACGGACAGCCGCGCGGCGCGGGGTTCGAACTTCGGCAGCAAACGGGCGGGGCGTCTTGCGCAGCATCATGGTGAGGCTCTCCTTGGTTGTGGAACGGCTCGTTGTGAATGCAAAAATCTGTTTCACGGCACATTGGCTAGCAAGCACTGTGCTCGGCATTTAGCACGATCGCGGTGCATGGCGGCATTAGGGCGCGCACCGACAGGGTTTGCCCGGTTCAATCCGCCGCCTGCCGCTTCAGGCCACGGTGGCGCGATAGTCGCCGGCCTCGACGGCCGGCGCCCGKCCCSCCATCAGGTCGGCCAGCAGCGACGCGCTGCCCATCGCCAGCGTGAAACCGAGGCCGCCGTGGCCGATGTTGAGCCACAGCCCGCGCACGCGCGACGGACCGATCAACGGCAGGCCGCTGGGCGTCGCCGGCCGCTGCCCCGCCCATGGCTGCAGATCGTCCAGTGCCTGCCCGTCGACCAGATCGCCGAACACCGAGCGGGTTTCATCTACCAGCGTCGCGGCGCGCTGTGGGTCGACGCGGGTATCGGGCCGGTCGGGCCGGCCGGTCAGGTCCGCCATGCCGGCCACGCGCAACGTATTGCCGATCCGCGCATAGACGATCTTGCGGGCGAAATCCGTCACGCTGATATGCGGCGCGCAAGCGCCGCTGCGCACGGGCACGGTAATGCTGTATCCCTTCAGCGGCCACAGCGGCGCGCGCAGTCCCAGCGGGCGCAGCAGCGCCGCGCTGCCGACGCCGCCAGCCAGTACCACCGCGTCGGCGGGCTCGAAGCCGTGGTCGGTCTCGACGCCCGTCACGGTATCGCCGCGCCGGACGATGGCGCGCACCGCGGTGGAGAATCGCATCGAGACATGGGCGTGGCCGCGCAGCAGGCCTGCAAGGCCGACGCAGAAGCGATGGCAGTCGGCCACTTCCTCGCTGGGCGTATGGATCGCGCCAGCGATATGGTCGCGGATGCCGGCCAGCGCCGGTTCCAGCGCGACGCAGGCGTCGCGGTCCAGCGCCTGCTGTTCGCTGCCGAGCGACGCCTGGAAGGCCAGCAGCCGACGCGCGGCGTCGAAGCTCGCCGGGTCGCGATGGACGATCAGCTTGCCGCGCCGCGCGAAATCGAAGTCGAAAGGATGCCGCGCCAGCAGGTCCCGCATGCGATCGCGCGAATGAAACGCGAGCCGCAGCAGCTTGCGCGTGGTGGCGTCGCTGTGCGCTGCGGTGCAGGCGCGTACAAAACCGGCCAGCCAGCGCCATTGGGCCAGGTCCAGCCGAGGTTGCCAGCGCAGCGGCGCATCGCGCCGCAGCAGCCAGCCGGGCACCTTGGCCAGTACGCCGGGTCCCGCCAGCGGCGCGACATAGCTGTAGCTCAGCTGTCCCCCGTTGGCGAAGCTCGTCTCCAGCCCCGGTCCGTCGCGGCGCTCCAGCACCGTGACCTCGTGCCCCTCGTTGGCAAGCTGCCATGCCGTGGCCATGCCGACCACGCCGGCCCCGGTAATCACCACCTTCATGTTGTCGTTCCGACTGCCCGTTCCCAATGCCGGCTAGGGTAGAGCAGCCGCGCGCTCTTGCCCAATGCGAAGACGTGCCAGAATATGTCTTCAGGCTATACCCGGGCTCGCGCCATTCCTTCCCATGCGTTTGCGACAGATCGAAGTGTTCCGCGCCGTGATGCTGACCGGCACCGTCAGCGAGGCCGCCCGGCTGCTGCATGTCTCGCAGCCGGTGGTCACGCGCGTGTTGCAGCATGCCGAGGCATCGCTCGGGTTCCGTCTGTTCGATCGCGCCAAGGGCAGGCTGCGGCCGACGCCGGAGGCCAGTGCGCTGTACGGCGATGTCGAGCGGCTATACGGCGAGATCGACCGGGTGCGGCGCGTGTCGGAGAGCCTGCGCCACAAGGGCGCCGGACGGCTGCGCGTGGCCGCCACGCCCAGCCTCGCCGATCCGTTGCTGGTGCCCGCACTGCAGCGCTTCTGCGCGCGCCATCCCGACACGCAGGTGCAGGTGCTGACCCACCATACCGACGAGATCGTGCAGGGCCTGCTGCGGCATCAGATCGATATCGGCTTCGCCTTCGCGCCACCGCCGCACGAGGCCATCGCGGCGCTGCCCGTCGCCGAGGGCCGCATGGTGCTGGCCGCGCCTAAAGGCCAGCCCGTAGTCACTGCGCCGCGCCGCACGCCGCTGCCGATGGCGCGGCTGATGGAACGCGCTTTTATCGGCTACGACGACCACAGCTCGCTCGGCGTGATGGTGCGACAGGTGCTGGCGCGCAACGCGCTGGAACCGCATTCGACGGTGGAGGTGCAGACCTATTCGCTGGCGCGCAAGATGGTGGAAAGCGGACTCGGTCTCGCCTTGCTCGATCAGTACACGGCGTTGGGCGCCGATGCCGACGCGGTGTCGCTGCACGAGATCCGCCCGGCGCTGCCGTTCGAGATCCACATGCTCCGCGCCAGCCATCGGGGCCTGCCAAGCCTGGCGGACCAGATGCGCGGGTGCTTCACCGAGGTGGCCCGCGAGCTGGACGCGCGGCTCGCGCAGCGGTTATGCGGGCCCGCCATCGCGCTGGAGCACGGCGTCAAGTAGCGGCGTGCGCGGCTTCAGCGCAATGTCAGCGTGGCATGGTCGCGTTCGACGAAGCGCACGCGCAGCCATTGCCCATGCCTGCGCAGCGCGGTTTCGGCCCAGCGTTCCACGCGTTCCATCTGCGCGATATTGGCCTGTTGCATCTGCGCGGCCGATGTCGTGGTGAACCAGAAGGTGAAGGGGCGGGGGCCACGCCGCGTGGTCCGTTCCAGTCGCGAGGCAACGAAGGCATCGAGTACGGATACCTCGGGATGGCCGTCCGCGCCATTGCCGCAGAACAGATAGTGATCCGCGGACACGGCGCGGCCGAAGGCGGGCGTCATGCTTCGCTGCGCGCCGCCACGCGGAACCTTCAGCACATCGACATGCGCCGCACCATCGGTCAGAAGCCCGGCCTGTTCCAGGCCGGSGAGCACCATGTCTGGCGGGGCGTCGCCGCCAAGCAACGCGGTGTGTCCATCCTCCTCGACATGGACGACCAGCGACGCGATATCGGGCATGCTGAAGCCGCGATACGATGACGTGCCGTCCCAATCGCGCAGATCGAAGGGATTGCCGGCGCGGCCGTCGGCCATCGCCAGCACATTGGCCGCATAGCGCTCGCGAAGCGCATCGGCACGGATGCGGTTGCCAGGATCGCGCAGCCAGTGGTTCCACCGCGAGCGCAGCCGCGAAAGGTCGTCCTCCGTCGGCGACAGCACGCGCAGGCGCAGGGAACCGAGCCGATGGCCGGGTGCTCCGGTCCCGGCGAGCATCAGCGCCGCGTCCCGCATCGGTGTGGATGCGTCGCGGTGCCGCTGTGGCGCCATGCCGGCCGGCACATCCAGCGGCACATTGCGCGGAATATCCAGCAAGTCCCGCTGCAGCAGCCGCGCGAGCCGCATTCCCTGCGGCAGCGCGTTGGCGATCGTCGCGAACTCGCGCCCCAGCGCTTCCAGCTGCGGCACACGGCTGCTGCGCATCGCACGCGCGCCGTCCGCGAGAAGGCCGTACAACGCCCCGGCATCGCGAGCGAGCAGGTCGTGCAGCGGGTTATGCCATACCGCGCCAATACGCGGTACGGGCGGCGCCATTGGCGGACGCGCCGGTGGATCGCCACGCGCGACATGGTAATCATGCACGCGCCACTGCAACGCGGCCTCGAGCAGCACCAGCACGCCGCCGACCTGGCCTTCACCGGGATGCGAGCCATAGACGAGATCGAGCGCCTCGCCGTCGCGTGCGTGGCGCGCGAGCACGGGCGCGATGACATCGCGCATCGCCGACGGGCTGCCGCCGTCGCACAGCATGCGGTGGCCGGAACGCGCTTCGAGCAGCAGGCAATCGCCGTCGCACGCCTGGAATAGCCGGATCTTCATCCGAACCTCCGCAGCGGCGGGTCGCGCCGTTCGTCGCGCCGGTCGAATCCCCGTGCCTCGACGATGGCCGCGGCCGGGTCGAGCAGGCCGTAGCCCGCGTCGTTGCGCCAGTCGTAATCGTGCGATGGCAGAGGGCGCGCCGTGCGGCGCAGGATGCCCAGGCACTGCGCCGCCGTCAGTGTGGGCTTGGCGGCCAGCATCAGGCCGGCAGTGCCGCAGACGTACGGGCTCGCCATGCTGGTTCCCGTCATCGCGATCCAGCCGCCGTCGGCAAAGCCGTTGGCCGCGACGATGCCCGTGCCGGGGGCACAGATATCCGGCTTGTGCCGGCCGTCGCGCGTTGGCCCCTGGCTGCTGGTGATGTGCACACGGCCCTGGCCGGTATCGGCGTTTGCCACGCCGATCACCCAGCGCGCGCAGGCCAGCGAGTTGATCGAATGCGAATCGACGTTGCTGCGCTCGGCGAAGAACGATGGAAAACGGTAGGCCGCCAGTTCGCGACGGCGTTGCAGCTCCATCGGATCGTCGCGCTCGATCCATGCATGAAAGCGGCCGTCCCGGATTTCGTCGCCATGCAACCGCACCTTCCACACGCCCGCCGCGATCGGCGCGTACGCCTGCGCATCGAGAAACGGCGACAGGTAGATGCCGATGTAGTTGTCGCCGTTGGCGGGGTGGTAGAGCTCGTTGTAGACCGACAGCACGGTGCCGTCCGGCAGCCGCCGGTTCTCGATGAATTCACGGGGCGCCACCTCGTACCATTGCTGGCTGCCGGGCGGCTGTACCGCGACCGTGAAGCGGTCCTGCGCGCCATACCAGATCTCAAGCTCGTTCTCGGACAGGTCGGCGATGCCGTCGCCCACCACGATCCATTCGATTTCGACGGTCAGGCCACGGGCGGCGATGCGTCCGCTGGTATGGATGCGCCCCATCATCCAGCCGAAGCGGTCCTCCTCCGTGGGCCGTTCCTGGCCGGCGTTGCCGGCGGCAATGGCGATGGCGCGGCCCGGTATGCCGAGAAGCGCGTCGAGCCAGCGGCACGTGCCGTTGGCGCCGTCGTGCGGCCCACCGTTGGTGCCCAGGCTGATGTTGATCGACAGCGGCAGCCCCTCGCGCTCGGCCAAGCGCACCAGATACTCCACCGCGTGCAGCACGCGCGACGCATCGCTGAAAGTCCACCGGCGCGCCTCGTAGTCGCTTGCCGGCGGCTCGACGCTGATCAGCACGCCGGCGATCCGCGCGCCCGGACACACGCCTGCATTGCCCGCCGCGATGCTGGCCACATGAGTGGCATGCGAGCCGGACTGCTGCTGCGATTGCCGCTCCAGTTCGGTGGCCGGCGGTCCGCCCTTGGACGCGACTTCCAGCGCCGCGTCGATCCGCTCGCGTGTCAGTTCGCTGCCGTAGCCGAATCCGGCAGGCGGCGGGCGGAAGTCGCCGCCCTGGTCCCAGATCGATACGAAGCGCGTGCGACCGTCGGCGTCGACAAAGTCCGGGTGCGCGAAGTCGAAGCCGCCGACGTCGATGATGCCGATCAGCACGCCGTCGCCGCGCTGGGGCTGCCCGTTCACCATCACGCGGCGCGGCGTGGGCGCGACAGGCGTGCCAGAGCCCGCGATCGGCACTGGCAGGCGCGGCAAGTGTGGAGCCATTAAAAGGAGGAAGTGACGATGGTAATGGACATAGCGGACGCCGTCCAGCGCGGCGAGCGGGCGCAACTGGGCTATCGGCACGGTGGCTGCGATCAGGTTGCGCCGATGCAGCACGGGAGCGCGCAGGCCGTCGCCGCCGCGTCTGACCTTGGCCATGCGCGGCGGCTGTGAACCGATGCGGGACACGATACGCGCGACCTCCCCGGGGGCTTCGCTGGCGCCCGGTTCGATCTCCACGATGACGTTGACGTAGACATCGTCGGCCGGCGTCATGGCCTCCCGCCGGGGCCGGCTGACCCGGCCGCGATGCACTGCCAGGCAGGAGTAATCGGCGGCGCCTGCCGCAAACGCATCGCGGTCGTGCTGGGCCACGCGCAACTGCCGGTCGGCCGACGGCGGCAGCGGCGGCGCGGTGCTCGCCACGCATTGCGAATACTGGGCTCTCAGGCGGTTGACCCGCTCGCTGCCGTTGCTGACCTGCCGCAGCTTGGGGTGCAGATGCTGTACGCCATCATCGGCCATGGGGGTCTCCGGGGTGTTTCCCGTATAGCGTAGTAGGTCTGGGCGGAAGATGTGACGGCCCTCTCCCCCGACCCCTCTCCCGCAGGCGGGAGGGGGCGGGGGAGAGGGCCGTCTCAAATCCGCCCACGTCCGACACCCGAACCACACAACGTCAAATTTTGCTAACGCCCGCTCCACGCCCTTCCGGCCCCGCTACGCTGCTTCCCTCGATGCGCCGTCCGCCCTGGCCGGCGCCCAACCGAAACGGAGGCGTGCGATGCGCAGTGGCAGAGACGGCTGGCGGTATGGTGTGGTGGTAGCGAGCGTGGCGCTGTTGTCCGCCTGTGGGGGCGATGGCGACGGTGACACCCCGGGTGGCAATGGCGGTGACAAGCCGGTCCCCTCGCCGGACGCGACGGGCCACGTGGCAACGCCGTTCCGACCGGCGGCCGAGAACCGGTGGATTCTCATGAGCCGTGAGGTGCGGCTTGGCATGGGCACGACCACCACGCTGGAGCAGCAGCCCGATGGCAGCCTGCGCACGGTCGGACGCTACGCGGCCGATGCCGATGTGCGTGTCACCGGCATCGACGGCAACGCGGGCTTTGCCATGGGCACTTGGCAGGGCGGCGCCTACCGCAGTACGCGCGATGCCGATGGCGCGGCAACGCCTTACGCCAACGCAGACGGCGCCCAGTATGTCGTCTACCGCGCCCCGGTCGGGTTGCCTGACGACGGCGCCCGTCACTGCGTGGCGCACTTCAGTCCGGCCAGCGGCCTGACCGGCGCGACGCCGGTCAAGGTCGAGGGCGAGGCATCGCTCGACGTGAACGGCGGTGTCGCACAGGCGCACGTGTCGCTTCGCATCGCCACATCGGCCGGCACGGTCCCCGTCGTACGCGACTCCAGGTTCACGGCTGATGCCTTCGGTCTCGACGCCGGCGCCCTGCTGGCGGGCGGGTCCGGCGTCGGCGTGACGCTCGGCGATACCGACGGAGACGGCGCGCTGCTGATCGCGCCATGGCGTGTCCGGTCCGGCGGCGATATCGACGCACAGGGCATGGCCGTGTTCCATTGCAAATAATGCGAACCCCGGACACTCGCAAGCCGATAGTCGATAGTCGCCGTCAGCATCCTTGAGGCGGGGCTTCACGCCGGAATTATCATGGCGGTTTCAGTCTGGCCCCCCGGGGCCATCATCGCTGCCGGGAGAATCCATGCTCGAATGGTTGATGTCGCTGGCCTCGTCGGCCGGCCTGGAACGCCCCACGCCCGGCCTGCTGCTGACCGCCTTGCTGTTGTTTGTGGCGCTCGTTGTTGTGGCGCTGTGCCTGGTGCGCGTGGTGTTGCTGCTGTTGCGTCCCGTGCTGCACGCACTGGACTGGCTGCGCGTGCACGCCCACCGTGCGGCCCATACCCGGTGGTCCACCCGCTGGCCGCGTACCGTGGCGCTGTTGAAGCGCGAAGCCGCGGAACTGCTGTTGCTGGCGGCGGCCGGTGCCGTGCTGATCGGCTGTGGCGGCTTGCTGGTGTGGCTGGGTCTGGCGGTCGTGGCGCAGGCCCCGCTGTTGCGCATAGATCAGGCGGTGTTTGCCGGCCTGCAGGCCTGGCGAACCGATGGTCTCGATACCGTGATGGTGGCCATCACCGAGTTTGGCGGCGCACGCATTTCGGTGGCGGTTGGCGTGGCGGTGTTCGCCTGGCTGGCCTGGCGGCGGGCGTGGGCGCCGGCCATCTACTGGGCGGTGGCGCTGATCGGGGCACGCCTTTGCGTGCTGGCGCTGAAGACCGGTATCGAACGTGCCCGGCCCGCCAGCATCTATGGCGGCGTCGAGTCCTTCTCCTTTCCAAGCGGGCACGCCACCAGCAGCATGGTCACCTATGGCTTCCTGGCCTTCCTGCTATGCATCGGACAACGCTGGCGCATCCGCATCCCGGTATTGACGCTGGCCATCACCAGCGTTGTCGCGATCGGGCTGTCGCGACTCTATCTGGGCATGCATTGGTTGTCCGACGTGCTGGCCGGCTACATGCTGGGCATGGTGTGGATCCTGCTGCTGGCCAGCCTCTATCTGGCACTGCATGCGCCGCGCCGGCTGCCGGCGCTGCGCCTCGCCGGCGTGGCGGGGGCGGTGGCGCTGGCGATGGGTACGTGGATCGCGGTCTATCGCCTGCCGGCCAGCGTGGAGCGGTATCGCGAGGCCGCGGCGGCGGCGCCGTTGCCGGCGGTTCCGCGCGCTGGCGCGGCTACGCCTGCTCAGGCGCTGGTGGCGTCGTTGCCCCGGGCAGGCGCGATACCAGCAGCTGGTCGATCTTGTGGTGGTCGATGTCCAGCACTTCAAAGCGATATCCCGCCGTCTCGATATATTCGGACTTCTTGGGAATGCGCTTGAGCGTGTAGATCACCAGGCCGGCCGCGGTATCGACATAGTCCTCGGCGGGCAGTGCCTCCAGGTCCAGCGCCTTCTTCAGGTCGACCAGCGGCGTGACGCCGTCCACGAGCCAGGAATCGTCGTCCCGGCGCACGATCTGGTCGTCCTCGGTGCCGTAGAGGATATTGCCCATCAGCGCGCCGACGATATCGTCCAGCGTGACGATACCCACGACCAGCCCATACTCATTCATCACCACCGCGAAGCGCTGGTGCATCTCGCGAAAGCGCGTCATCGCCTCGGACAGCGTCAGCGTATCGGGTATCACCAGCACGTTCTTGTCCAAGTGCCGACCCAGGTTGGACAGGGCGGTATCCGCGTCGTCGGCCAGCATCAGCTGCAGGATGTCCTTCGACTCGATATAGCCTTGCACATCGTCCAGGTCGTGCCCGCAGACCGGGTACTGCGCATGGGGATGCTTGACCAGCTTGCGCCTTACCATGTCCAGCGTCTCGTCCAGCGCGAGGTAGATCACCTCATCGCGCGGCGTCATGATCGCCGTGACACTCTTCGAATCAAGTTCGAACACATTCTCGATCAGATGAATTTCGTGCTTGTGCAGCACGCCCGCTTCGGCCCCCGCGTCGACCATCGCGGCGATATCCTCGGACGTGATCTGCTCGACCGCCTTGGTCGGCAATCCGAACAGCTTCAGCGTGGCATTGGCCGCGCCGTTGAACAGCCAGACCAGCGGCTTCAGCAGCCGCAGCAGCCATAGCATGGGACCGATCACCACCAGTGCGCAGCTCTCCGGGAACGTCATCGCGATGCGCTTCGGAATCAGGTCGGCGAACTGGATGAACAGCAGCGTCACCAGCAGGAAGGCGCCGATATTGGCGACCCGTTCCGCCATCGCCGTGCCGAAATAGGGCGATACCAGTGCGAAGGCGAGGTCGGACACATGCTTTTCGCCGAGCACGCCGGCCAGGATGGCGACCGTGTTGACGCCGATCTGCACGATGGTGAAAAAGTTGCCGGGCTCTTCCTTCAGCAGCATGACCTTGGTGGCGCGCCGGTCGCCGCGCTCCGACAGCGTTTGCAGCTTGGTGCGGCGCGCGGCCGTCAAGGCAATCTCGGAGATCGAAAAGAAGGCGCTGGTCAACACCAGCAACAGCAGGATCAGGACGAACATGAAGAGAGCGGGGCCGCCGCAACAAGGGCGTCTGATGATGGTGCAGCCGGGCACGGACTGTCAATGCGACGGGCGCGCCGCCTTGCGGCGTCCTGTCTGGCCGTTATATAGCCATAATGAATCGATAGTTCGCGGCGGATAGAAAGTGCCTTAGGCTTATCCCCTATCACGGCCCCGGGCTTTCCTGCCTATCATCGTGGGTGGCTGGCGCGGCGCGGCAATGCACCCGCATGGCCGGCACTTACGTTATCCCTGACTGGAGATTTCGATGATTGGCTTACGCGCTCGCTGGATTCGTACCCTGATCGCCACGCCGCTGCTGGCAACCGCCATGGCGGCGGCTTCGGTGGCAGCCCATGCCGCCGATCTGCTCGACAACGTCAAACAGGCCGGCGTGCTGAAAATCGGCCTGGAAGGGACCTATCCGCCGTTCGGCTATCGCGGCGCCAATAACCAGCTCGAGGGCTTCGATGTCGACGTGGCGCGGGCAGTGGCCGCCAAGCTGGGCGTCAAGCCGGAGTTCGTCACCACCGAATGGAGCGGCATCATCGCCGGGCTGCAGGCGGGCAAATTCGACATCATCGTCAACCAGGTCTCGGTCACACCGCAGCGCAAGCAGGTGCTCGACTTCTCCAAGCCGTATGTCTATTCGGCCGCGCAGCTGATCCAGCGCAAGGACGACAAGCGGGAGTTCAAGTCGCTGGAGGACTTGAAGGGCAAGCGCCTGGGCGTGAGCCTTGGCAGCAACTACAACGAGCTGGCCAAGTCGGTGCCCGGCATCGACGTGAAGACGTATCCGGGCGCGCCCGAGTATCTGCGCGACCTGGCGGCGCAGCGTGTCGATGCGGCCCTCAACGACCGGCTGATGGTGCAGTACCTGATCAAGACCGCGAACCTGCCGTTGCGGCCCGGCGCGGTAGTGAAGGGCGGCGAGGCCGAGGTGGCGATTCCCTTCCGCAAGGACAATCCGAAGTTCGCGCAGGCGCTGGACCGCGCGCTCGACGATCTTCGCAAGGACGGCACGCTGACCAGACTGTCCGTCAAGTGGTTTGGCAGCGACGTGACGAAGCCCGCCGGTAAGTAGCCGGTAGCCCGTCCCCACCATGCCCGGCCTGTCTCTCGTCATCGATTCACTGCCCGTCCTGCTGCAGGGCATGTTGCTCACCATCAAATTCGCGGTGTCGTCGATGGCGTTCGGCCTCGTCATCGGCCTGATCGTGGCATTGATGGGCATCGGCCGCTCGCGGGTGCTGAAGACGATCGCGCGAGTCTATGTGAGCATCATGCGCGGCACGCCGTTGCTGGTGCAGATCTTTGTCGTCTATTACGGCTTGCCCGGCATCGGCATCGCGCTGGAGCCGACGCCAGCGGGCGTGCTGACGCTGAGCCTGAATGTCGGCGCCTATCTGTCCGAAAGCATGCGGGGGGCAATTCTGGGCATCGCGCGCGGCCAGTGGCTGGCCGCCTATAGCCTCGGGCTGACGCCGGCGCAGACGCTGCGCTATGTGGTCGGCCCGCAGGCCCTGCGCATCGCCGTGCCGAGCCTGTCGAACAGCCTGATCAGCCTGATCAAGGACACGTCGCTGGTCTCGGTGATCACGGTCACCGAGCTATTGCGCACCACCCAGGAATTGATCGCGTCGACCTACCAGCCGCTGCCGTTGTATCTGGCGGCGGCGGCGATCTACTGGGTCTTGAGCACGCTGCTGGCGGGGGTGCAGCGGGTGTTGGAGAGACGGTTGTCGTTGCCGGGGAGGCATTGAGGGGGCGGGGGAGAGGGCAGTAACCTCCCAAGCCAACGCCCTCAACCCCAGCGCCCCTTACCCCGCCTCCCCGATCCGCCGCGCAATATGCTCCAGCGCCTCCTCAACCTGATCCACCAGGATCAGGCAAAGGTCGCCCTCCTGCAGCCGCGCGAGCGCCGTATCGATGGCGAGGAACTCGCCACGGATCTCTTCCACCGCTTGAGCCCGCGTCGCGCCTTCCAGCCCCTCGCGCAGCAGCGCCAGCACTTCGCCGTCTTCACGGCCGCGCTGGCACTGATCCTGGTATAGCACCACGTCGTCGAACACCGCGCCGAGGATCTGGGTTTGCCGGCGGATGTCCTCGTCGCGCCGGTCCCCCGCGCCGCTGATGACCACCACGCGGCGGCGCGCCGGCATGGTTTCCACCGCGTCGCATAGTGCCTGGATGGCGTCCGGGTTGTGGCCGTAGTCGGCGATCAGCGTGGCGCCACGATAATCGAACACGTTGAAGCGGCCGGGCGCGCTGGAAGCATCGTTGACAAAGGTCGCCAGCCCGCGCCGGATGACGTTCCAGTCGATCCCCAGCGCCCACGCGGCGGCGGTGGCCGACATCGCGTTCTCCACCTGGAAGCCGATGGTGCCACGCCGCGTCAGCGGGATATCGGCCAATGCGATGCGCACCTGCTGCTCCCCCTCCGCCGCGACGATATGGTCGCCGTCGACAAACACCACGCGCTTGCCCTGCGCGCGGTGCGTGGCCATCACCGGGTGGTCGGCATCGCGGGCGAAGAAGGTCACGGCGCCCGGACAGGCATCAGCCATGCGCGCCACCATCGGATCGGCGGCATTGAGCACCGCCATGCCGTGCGGCGCGACGTTCTGCACGATCACGCTCTTGAGCACCGCCAGGTCTTCCACCGTGCTGATATACGACAGCCCCAGGTGGTCTCCAGCGCCGACGTTGGTCACCACCGCGACATCGCAGCGATCGAAGGCCAGCCCTTCGCGCAGCAGGCCGCCACGCGCGGTTTCGAACACCGCCGCGTCGACGTCAGGATGCATCAGCACATTGCGCGCGCTGCGCGGCCCGCTGCAATCGCCGGTATCGATGCGCTGGCCGTTGATATAAACGCCATCGGTGCCCGTCATGCCCATGCGCAGGCCGCTGCCGGCCAGCAGGTGGGTGATCAGCCTGACCGTGGTGGTCTTGCCATTGGTGCCCGACACCGCGACCACCGGAATGCGGCCATCGTCGCCGTCGCCGAACATGGTCGAGATGATGGCCTCGCCCACCGCGCGGCCCTTGCCATACGACGGCTGCAGATGCATGCGCAGGCCCGGCGCGGCATTGACCTCGACGATGCCGCCGGCCTGCTCCTCGAACGGCTTGAGCACGGTTTCGCAGACAGCGTCCACGCCGCAGATGTCGAGTCCCACCATCTGCGCCGCCGCCACGGCGCGCGCGGCGATCTCCGGATGGACATCGTCCGTGACATCGGTGGCGCTGCCGCCGGTGGACAGGTTGGCGTTGTTGCGCAGGATCACGCGCGTGCCGTTGGACGGTACGGAGTCGGCGGTCAGCCCCTGTTTGGCCAGCGTCGCCAGCGCGATATCGTCAAAGCGGATCTTGGTCAGCGAAGTGGCATGGCCTTCGCCACGGCGCGGGTCGCGGTTGACCTCGTCCACCAGCTCGCGCACCGTATGCACGCCATCGCCGGTCACCTGTGGCGGATCGCGGCGCGCCGCCGCCACCAGCTGCTTGCCGACCACGAGCAGCCGGAAGTCGTGGCCCGGGATATAGCGCTCGACGATGACGTCCGAGCTGATCTCGGCCGCGACCTCATAGGCCGCCATCACTTCCTCGCGGGTGCGGATGCGCACCGCCACGCCTTTGCCCTGGTTGCCGTCGCGCGGCTTGACCACCACCGGCGCGTCGATTTCCTGCGCGGCCTCCCAGGCCTCCTCGGCGCTGGTCACCGAACGGCCCAGCGGCACCGGCACGCCGGCCGCGTGCAGCAGGCTCTTGGTCAGCTCCTTGTCCTGCGCGATGGATTCCGCCACCGCGCTGGTCATGTCGGTTTCCGCGGCCTGGATGCGGCGCTGCCGGCTGCCCCAGCCGAACTGGACCATGCTGCCCTGCGTCAGCCGGCGGTACGGAATGCCGCGTGCGATGGCGGCATGGACGATCGAGCCGGTGCTGGGGCCGAGCCTCACGTCCTCGTCCAGTTCACGCAGCCGCGCCAGCGCGTCCGCGAGATCGAACGGCGTATCGTCACGCGCGGCCCGGCACAGCGCCTGCGCCAGTTCCAGCGCCAGCCGGCCAACCTCTTCCTCGCTGTATTGCACCACCACCTGCCAGGTGCCGGGCTCGACGGTGGCCGAGGTGCGGCTGAAGGTGACCGGGCAGCCAGCCGCGGCCTGCAGTCGCAGCGTCGCGCATTCGAGCGCGTGAGCGAGCGTCACGGTGCCGTGCTGGTCGTCGGGCCGTAGCGGGCCGATGCCGGGAAAACGCGCGCGCAGGCGTTCCTCGAAGCCGGGCAGGTCCTCGATCGAGCCGGCTTCGTCCGGGCAGGCCACGATGGCTTCGATCGCGGTGTGACGGCACCACAGGTTCGGGCCGCGCAACGCGCGGATGCGTGAGACTTCCATCAATCCAATTCCTTTTTTGCTTCGCCGCTTCGGCCGTTTCAGTGACGGCGGGCGGGCTGCCCGAGCCAGTGCTGGACCTGTTCCATGGTCGGCCCCGCGCTGCCTTCGTCGCACTGCAGGACCAGCAGGTCGCCGGCCACCAGTTGCGACAGCGCCGTGTCGATTGCCGCGCGCCGTACGCCTTCGTCGATGATCTTGGTCACGCGCCGTCCTTCGTACAGCCCCTTCTTCAGCAGCGCGCGCGCCTCGCTGTCGGGCAATCGCCGCGACACCGAGCGGTCCTCGCACAGGAAGACGCGATCGAACGCCTGGCCCAGCAGCTTGCCCTGGGCGACCAGATCCTCGTCGCGGCGGTCCACGCCCGCGCCGAACACCGCCATGCGGCGATCGGAGGGAAAGCGGTCCAGCGCCTTGATCAGCGCCTCCAGCGCAGGCGCGTTGTGCGCGTCGTCGACGATCACCGTGGCGCCGTTGCGCTCGAACAGCGTGAAGCGGCCCGGCGCATCGACCTGGCCCACGTCGAACGTCACCACGCCGGCGCGGATCAGGTCGTGCGAGATGCCCAGCGCCCAGCCCGCGGCCACGGCGGCCAGCACGTTCTCGACCTGGAAGGCGACGCGGCCCGCGTAGGCCAGCGGAATCGACGTCACCTCGGTCAGCGGCGTTTCGCTGGCCCCGGTGGCCAGCATCACCTTGCCGTCGCGCACGTACACCGCGCGCTTGCCGGCAGCGCGGTGCGCGACGATCGCCGGCAGCTCGTGGCTCATGCCGAAGAAGATCACGTCACCGTCGCACAGGTCCGCCATCTCCACCACCAGCGGGTCACGCGCGTTCAGTACCGCGGCGCCGTGCTTCAGCACGACGTCGACCTGCGTCCGCAGCACGCTGTACATCTTGTCGGCGTTCTCGATGTAGTACTGGCCCAGGTGGTCCGGGGTATCGATATTGGTGACCACGCCGACCAGGCAGCGGTCGTACGCCAGTCCCTCGGACAACATCGTGCCGCTGTCATTCTCGAACACGGCGGCCTCGACCGCGCGGTTCTTCAGGATGCGGGTAGCGGCCTCCCAATTGGCGCGGTCGCCGCCCTCGACAAGCCGCCGGTCCAGGTACAGGCCATCGCTGCATGCCAGGCCCGTATGSCGGCCCGACAGCTGCAGCAGCCGCGCCACCAGCCTGGCCACCACGGTCTTGCCATTGGTGCCGGTGATGCCCACCAGCGGAATACGGCCGGCATCGGCCGGCGCGTCGGGATCCGCCGAGGGCGGGAACAGATGGTCGACGATGGCGCGTCCCACGGGACGCGGCTCGCCGGCGGCCGGCTTCAGGTGCATCAGCAGGCCAGGGCCGGCATTGACCTCGACGATCGCGCCGCCTTGCTCGGCCAGCGGACGCGAGATGTCCTCGGCCACCAGATCGATACCGGCGATATCGAGCCCGACCACGCGGGCTGCCAGCGCGGCATGCGCGGCAACGCTCGGGTGGACGCGATCGGTGACGTCGAACGCCACGTTGCCGTTGCGCTGGATCAGCACATGGCGGCCCTCGGGCGGCACCGAGTCGGCGGTAAAGCCCTGGCGCTTCAGTTCCAGTCGCGCCGCCGAATCCAGTCGCACCCGGTTCAGCGGGTGGTCCTCGGTGCTGCCGCGACGCGGGTCGGAATTGAGCTGCAGTTCGATCAGCTCGTCGATGGTCGACTTGCCGTCGCCCACCACGCTCGCGGATTCCCCCATCGCGGCCGCCACCAGCCGGCCCCCGACCACCAGCAGCCGGTGCTCGTTGCCCGGCACGAAGCGCTCGACGATCACGCCACTGCCTTCCTCGATGGCCACCGCGTAGGCGGCTTCCACTTCCTCGCGGGTCAGCAGGTTGGTGAACACGCCACGGCCGTGGTTGCCATCGTAGGGCTTCACGACCACCGGCACGCCGATGTCCTCTGCGGCATCCCAGGCGTCCTCGGCGCTGTCCACGAGCCGGCCCTCGGGTACGGGCACGCCGCACGATTCGAGCAGCGACTTGGTCAGGTCCTTGTCGCGGGAGATGCTTTCGGCGATGGCGCTGGTGCGGTCGGTCTCGGCGGTCCAGATGCGGCGCTGGCGCGCGCCGTGGCCCAGCTGCACCAGATTGCCATCCGACAGCCGCAGCGCCGGAATGCGACGGTCGTCGGCAGCATAGACGATGCAGGCGGTGCTCGGGCCGAGCCAGTGACGATCGATCAGGCGGCGCAGTTCGTCCACCCCCGCGTCGACGTCGAACGGACGATCCTCGATCGCGGCCATCACCAGATCGCGCGCCATGAACAGCGCGGCGCGGGCCACGCGCTCATCCCAGGCCGTCACCACTACCTTGTAGACGCCGCGTATCGGGGTCTCGCGCGCCTTGCCGAAGCCGCCCGGCAGGCCGGCCAGGCTCTGCAGCTCCAGCGTCACGTGTTCCATGATGTGCCCGGGCCAGGTGCCTTCCTTCAGCCGCTGCAGGAAGCCGCCGCGCTCGCCGATACTGCAACGGTGCTCGATCAGCGAAGGCAGCCACGTCGACAGGCGCTCGTAGAAGCCGGGAATCTTGTTGGAGGGGTATTCCTCCAGTTCGCCGATATCGACCCACGCCTCCAGCACCGGCCCATATGTCCACATATTGGGGCCGCGCAGCGACATGACATCGAAAATCTCAATGTCCTTTTTTTTCATGAATTGACTTAAGGCATGGGCGGGACGCCCGGGAGTCGGAAGCCTAACCTTTCAATAACGTTACAGCAAAGACCCGGTTGACTTCCCGTGGAAAAAGCGATTGTGCAGTGCGCAAGACTCCTGCGCGTCGTGGTGGCTTATGTATACTTGCGCCGGATCGGCGGGCCATATGACCGGAACCSCCACCGTTTCAAGACCTGTCGTTTCGTTCCGAGCGTTCTCCATGTCGTGGTCGGCCCAGCCGCCCCGCTCGACCGGGCGACGCCTGCCGTGCCTAACATGACGCAACCCACCCCGCAGTTTCCCTCCGCTGTCGCGCTTCCCGAGCCCTTGCGCTCGGAGGTCGTTGCTGAACTCAAACGACTGGAACACGGGGACCCGGACGAGGCGGTGCTGGCCTGGATGGCGATCGATCTCGACAAAACGCTGCATTTTACTCAAGGCGCGCTGGTTGTCACCGAGCGCCGCATCCTGGCCCGATCCGGCGGTGATGCGTCGTGGCAACAGTGGCGTATCGCGCCCGGCCTCACACTGCACCACAGCGATCACGCCGGCGTCGGCACGCTGGAATTGCAGGACGGCCAGCGGCGGCTGGATGCCTGGCACTACACGCTGGGCCACAATCCCGACGCGCTGCGGCTGATCGACCAGTTCCATGCCCAGCGCGACCGGATCGCCAGCGGCGGCGCGTCCATGGCGGACGCCGACGATGCGGGCGTCTGCCCGACCTGCCGCGCGCCGCTGCCTCCCGGCGAGGACGAATGCCCGCAATGCAGCCGCGAACTGGAGACGCCGCCGTCGACATGGGCGCTGCTGCGGCTGTGGCGCTTCGCGCGCCCCTACCGGATGCAGCTGTTGGCGGGCTTCGTGCTGACGCTGCTGTCGACCGGCGCCACGCTGGTTCCGCCGTACCTGACCATGCCGCTGATGGACAAGGTGCTGATCCCGTTCCAGAACGGCGTGCCGATCGACTACGGGCTGGTCCGTCTCTATCTGGGCGGACTGCTTGGCGCCGCACTGGTGGCGTGGAGCCTCGGCTGGGCGCGCACCTATCTGCTCGCCCGCGTGTCCGAGCGCATCGGCTCGGACCTCCGCACCACGACCTACGAGCATTTGTTGAAGCTGTCGCTCCAGTATTTCGGCGGCAAGCGCACCGGCGACCTGATGGCGCGCATCGGCAACGAGAGCGACCGCATCTGCGTCTTCCTGTCGCTGCATCTGCTGGACTTCGCCACCGATGTGCTGATGATCATGATGACCGCGATCATCCTGATCTCGATCAACCCGTGGCTGGCGCTGGTCACGCTGGTGCCGCTGCCTTTCATTGCGTGGATGATCCACCAGGTACGCGACCGGCTGCGCCACGGCTTCGAGAAGATCGACCGCAACTGGTCCGAGATCACCAATGTGCTGGCCGACACCATTCCCGGCATCCGCGTGGTCAAGGCCTTCGCGCAGGAACGCCGCGAGGTCGAGCGCTTCCGCGAGGCGAACCGGCACAACCTGGCGATCAACGACCGCGTCAACGCCGTGTGGTCCCTGTTTACTCCGACCGTCACGCTGCTCACGGAAGTGGGCCTGCTGGTGGTATGGATCTTCGGCATCTGGCAGGTTTCGCGCGATGCCATCACGGTCGGCGTGCTGGTCGCGTTCCTGACCTATATCAGTCGCTTCTACACCCGGCTTGACTCGATGAGCCGCATCGTGTCGGTCACGCAGAAGGCGGCGGCAGGCGCGAAGCGTATCTTCGACATCCTGGACCACGTATCGAGCGTGCCGGAGCCGGCGCGGCCCGTGCATCTGGAGCGCGTCACCGGCGCCATCGAACTGCGCGACGTCGGCTTCCGCTATGGCAGGGCCGGCAAACCGGCGCTGCGGGATGTGTCGCTGACGGTAAAGGCCGGCGAGGTCGTCGCGCTGGTGGGTCCGTCGGGTTCGTCGCCTTCGGCAGCCGGGCCGTGATCCGGGGGCTGGACCTGCGTATCCGCCCCGGCGAGATGATTGGCCTGGTCGGCCACAGCGGCTCGGGCAAGAGCACGCTGGTGAACCTGATCTGCCGTTTCTACGATGTGTCCGAAGGCGCCATCCGGGTCGACGGCACCGACATCCGCTCGCTGCCGGTGTCGGAATACCGCCGCCATATCGGGCTGGTGCTGCAGGAGCCGTTCCTGTTCTTCGGCACCATCGCGGACAACATCGCCTACGGCAAGCCGAACGCCACGCGGGAGGAGATCATCGCCGCCGCGCGCGCCGCCCATGCGCACGAATTCATCCTGCGCCTGCCGCATGGCTACGACTCGCTGGTTGGCGAGCGAGGCCAGGCGCTGTCCGGCGGCGAGCGCCAGCGCATCTCGATTGCGCGCGCCTTGCTGATCGACCCGCGCATCCTGATCCTGGACGAGGCCACTTCGTCGGTCGATACGGCCACCGAGAAGGAAATCCAGAAGGCGCTGGACAACCTCGTGCAGGGCCGCACCACCATCGCCATCGCGCACCGGTTGTCGACGCTGCGCAAGGCCGACCGGCTGGTGGTGATGGATCGCGGCAAGATCGTCGAGGTCGGCGGCCATGAGGAACTGATGATGCGGCAGGGCGCGTACTACAAGCTATACCAGGCTCAGGCGCGCAACGTCGATGCCGAAGCCGACGACCTCGAACCGGCCGGCACGACGATCGAGGCGCCGGTCCATGACGTCGCGGTGCAGTAAGGGAGCAGAGCCGATGCAAGCCAACGCATTTCAGCTGTCGCGCAACGCTTTCGGGCGTCTTGTGATGACTACCGCCGACGGCACCGTCCACGAGGGCGTGGTGGCCGTGCGCGCGTTTCCGATCACCGCGCCGGACGGGGGCGTGGCGCTGGTCAGCGCCGACGGCCACGAACTCGCCTGGCTCGACAGCCTCGCCGACCTGCCGCAAGGGCAGCGGGCGCTGGTCGAAGCGGAACTGGCGGGCCGCGAATTCATGCCGGAGATCCGCCGCATCACCCGGGTCTCGACGTTCGCCACGCCAAGCAGCTGGGACGTCGAAACCGATCGCGGCCCGACCACGCTGGTGCTGCGCGGCGAGGAAGACATCCGCCGACTCGCGGGCGGCACGCTGCTGATCTCCGACAACCACGGCATTCACTATCTGATCCGCAATCCCCAGGCACTGGACAAGCCCAGCCGCAAACTCCTCGACCGCTTCCTGTAGACCATCCCTCCCTCGCCCGCAAGGCGGGAGAGGGGCCGGGGGAGAGGGGAGTGAGAGAGCAACCAGTCCCCTCCCGCAGAAATATCCGGATACAAGCCCACATTGCCCCCACCCCATCCGGGTGCTACGGTGACATCGCTGTCCTACTTAAACAGGAGGCTTCGATGAACAACAACAGGAAGTGGCTGGGTCTGCTGGTTGCGGCCGGACTGTTCGGCACGTCGGCGGTCATGGCCCAACAGGGTCAGGGCGCGGGCTATCCCGGCACAGGCCAGGGTTCAGGCTCGCAAGGCGGTGCCGGCATGCAGTCCGGCGGCGGTACCGGGTCGATACCTCAGGGTGACGCCGGCATGGAGCGGGGCTCGCAGTCACAGGGCGAACGCGCCACCCCGACAGGCAGGCAGCCCGGGAGCACCAGCGGCTCGGGAATGCAACGCCGCGGGCCGGGAACTCAGGGCGAAGCCGGCATGCAACGCGGAGGCGCGCAATCCCAGGGCGAACGCGCCACGCCGACGGGCGGGCCGCCCGGAAGCCCCAGTGCCTCGATGTATGAAACCGGTCCGTTCAAGCAGGGCGACCGCTTGCCGACGGCCTATCGCGATCGGCAGTATGTGATCGACAACTATCAGGCTTACGATCTGCCGCGACCACCGCGGGGACAGCGCTGGGTTGGGGTTGGCGGCGACTATATGCTCGTGACCGGCGACTGGCGCGTCGTCCGTGTTCACTCGGGCGGAAAGTAGATTGTGGCGCCCTTGCGCGGCGGGTAACCCGATCCCGAGAGGCAGCCGGCACGCGGCTGCTGCGCGTGCCGTGCCGCCGCCTGGCACTAGCCGCCGTGGAAAGCGGCCTTTAGCGCCGCGATGTCCAGCTTCTTCATCGGCAGCATGGCCTGCACCAGCCGGTCGATGTTGGACTGTTCGCCGCTGCGCATCAGCTTCTCCATTTCCGCCGGCACGATCTGCCAGGACACGCCGAAGCGGTCCTTGCACCATCCGCATGCTTCCGCTTCGGGCACCGCCGAAAGGCGGGCCCAGTACCGGTCAATCTCGGCCTGGTCCTCGCAAGGCACGACAAACGACACCGCCTCGTTGAAACCGAAGTCGTGCGGCCGGGCGCTGTCCATCGCGGACAGCCAGGTATTTCCCAATCGAAAGTCGGAGAACATCACCGAGCCCTCCCGCTCCGGCTCCATCCCGGCACCCCAGCGGACGAGTTGCCCAGCCTGTGAGCCTGGAAACACAGCTCGCCAATATGTACCGGCGGCCTCCGCCTGCCCACATGCCGACCCGGTAAACAGCAATGCCGGCACCACGGCAGGACGTGATTCGCTGCCAGGATTGGCCAGCATCAACTGCCACGACACGCCATAGCGGTCGTTCAGCCATCCAAAATGCGGGCTGAATGGATAGGCATCGAGCGGCATCAATACCTGTCCGCCCTCCGCCAGCTGCTGCCACATCGCATCGATCCGCTCCCGCGCCTGGGCATGGCGGGCCGGATCCACGATCACGATAAAGGACATCGAGGGGTTGAATTGAAACAAGGGCCCCGCCGAGATTGCCATGAACGGCTGCCCGAACACGGTGAACCGAACCACGTCGCAGTCTCCGGAAGGCGTATCGTGGATCCTCGTGACGTAGTCGACAGCGGAATCCGGGAACACCGTCGCATAGAACCGGGCGGCTTCCGCCGCCTCGCGGTCGAACCATAGATGCGGAATGATGGTGGGTGGTTGCATGTGCATGTCTCCGTAGCAGTGTGTGGGCCCCGGGACAGCAGGACCTCCGACAAAGCGTAGACGATCCAACCGGGTCCGCCATCCACTGCGCCTCTTCCGTAAAGCGGGAGAGGGGCATCCAGAAGCTGCTACGCGCCGTCTCGCACGACACCGGCGCAACTCTGCTCGATCCGGCGTCCGTGCTATGCGACGACGGCATTTGCCACTACGAGCGAATCAGCTGAGCCTGTACAAGGATCGGAACCATTTGACGGGGGCCGCGGCGCAGATGCTGGTTCCGATGCTGTCGGGGGCGTTGGGTCCGCCGAGCCGGTACTCCCCCGAAAAGTAAAAACCCGCGCAGCTCACGCTGTCGCGGGTCTCGGAACGACATCGAATGTCGCGGAATACTGGTGGAGCCGGCGGGAATCGAACCCGCGTCCGCAAGCCCTCCACAGAGAGTTCTACATACTTAGTTCTGTCATTTGATTTAACCGGCGCATCGCGGACGAACACGCTCTACGACGGCGAGTCACTTGGTTTTCGTCCCTGAAGTCGTGACACCCGCAGGGCTTATCTGACGTAAATGACCTCGCGTGGTCTTGCGACCCTAGCCCGTCAGCGAGCCAGTGCGAGGACGGCGGCCCTTAGGCTGCCAGTGCGTAACGTTCGTCGTTAGCAGTTATTTCATTCCCATTGATTTACGAGGTGACGGGTCCTCGGTATGCCCTCCACTGCTTTGCAACCCACGTCGAAACCAGGTCGGCCCCAGTGCAAGAAAACAGATTGTACCTGCTTTCGACGGGGCGCGTACGGCGTGGTTCCGGCGTGATCGGCTACCGCGCTGCCAGCGCCGGCATGAGCAGTGGAATCAACTCGGAAGGGTGGCGGACCAGATGGTCGCCGCCCCAGCGCTCGGGCGGCTCGCCTTCGCCGCAGTAGCCATATGCCGCGGTGATGGTGGTCATGCCCGCGGCCTTGCCGGCCTGGATGTCCCGCAGGTCGTCTCCCACATAGGCACACCGCTCCGGTGCGACGCCGCTGACGCTGGCCGCATGGAGCAGGGGAGCCGGATGGGGCTTGGGATAGGGCGTGGTGTCCCCGCTGACCACCGCGGCGGCGCGCGGTGCGAGGCCGATGGCCGCCACCAGCGGGTTGGTGAAGCGGGCGATCTTGTTGGTCACGATGCCCCAGCGCACGCCAGCGGTTTCAAGCGCGTCCAGCACGGACTCCATGCCATCGAAGAGCCGCGTCCGGACCGCGATATCGGCCTCGTAGTAGTTCAGGAAGGCGTCGCGCAACGCAGGGAAATCCGGGTCGTCGGGACCCTTGCCGAATGCGGCGCCGATCAGCCCGCGGGCGCCGTGCGAGGCCACTGGGCGCAGCAGTTCATAGGCAACCGGCTCGCGGCCCTGTTCCACCACCAGCCGGTTTGCCGCCGCGGCAAGGTCCGGCGCCGTGTCCGCCAGCGTGCCATCGAGATCGAAGAAGACTGCGTCAAAGGTCGGCATGGCGGCTCAGGCGTTGCGGCGGAACGCCATCATGTAATTGACGTCGGTGTCGTCGCTCAATTCGTAGACCTGCGACAGCGGTCGGTACACCATGCCGCGCATATCGACGAGGTCCAGCCCCGCCTGCCTCGCGAAACGCGCAAGCTCGGCGGGCTTCAGGAATTTCTCGTAGTCGTGGGTGCCGCGCGGCAGCATTTTGAGCACGTATTCGGCACCGATCACCGCCAGCATGTAAGCCTTCAGATTGCGATTGATGGTCGAGAAGAACACGTGGCCGCCCGGGCGTACCAGCGTCGCACAGGCCCGTACCACCGACGCGGGATCGGGCACATGCTCCAGCATCTCCATGCAGGTCACCACATCGGCACTCGCCGGCATCCGTGCCGCCAGGGCTTCGACCGCGATTTCCTCGTATGTCACCGCAATGCCCGACTCCAGGCTGTGCAGGTCGGCCACCTTCAGCGCCTTGGTGGACAGGTCGATACCCCTGACCGTGGCACCGGCCTTGGCCATGCTTTCCGACAGGATGCCGCCGCCACAGCCCACATCGACCACCTGCTTGCCGCGCAGATCGGCGATGCCGTCGATCCAGCCCAGGCGCAGCGGGTTGATGTCGTGCAGCGGCTTGAATTCGCTGGCGGGGTCCCACCAGCGGTGCGCCATCTCGCTGAACTTGTCGATCTCCTTCATGTCCGCGTTGCGCGTGACGTTGCGGGTTTCGACAGTGGGATGGGTGGCAGGGGAGTTCGGCGTCATGAAACGGTGCGCGCCAGCGGCGCGGGATATTGTGGATTGCGCCAACTCTACCAAAAAACCCGGTCCGCGCGGCGCCGGTGCAGCCGCGCTGCGCTTATTCCGTGGTGCTCGGACTCCAGAACGCCTGCCGCACGGCCGGCAACGGTGCGAGGCGTCGCACCAGCGCATCGAGTTCCGCGCCATCCACCGAGGTGGCCGCCAGCGTGGCCTCGATCTCGACCTCGTCGTCGCCGAACACGCGCACCTCGAGGTCGCTGGCGGGAAAGTTGCTGCGTTCCAGCTCGGCTTCGAGCTGCGCCATCACGGTCTTCTGGTGAGCGCGGACGGCAATCACATGAACGGTGTTGGTGACCTCGACGGAGTCCACATCGAGCGGCTGGCGGTTGATCGCATTGACGATGGGCCGCAGCAGCGTATTGGCCGCGAGCACGAAGGCGGTTGCCAGCACCGCTTCGATGATCAGGTCGGACCCGGCGGCCGCGCCCACCGCGGCCGAACCCCATAGCGTCGCGGCGGTATTGATGCCGCGTACATTGCCTTCTTCGCGCATGATCACGCCGGCGCCGAGAAAGCCGACGCCGGACACGACGTAGGCGATGACGCGCACCGCGCCATCATGGCCGCTCAACCGGTTCGCGATATCGACGAATACCGCCGCGCCGACGGCCACCAGCACGTTGGTGCGCAGGCCGGCAGTGCGCTGCCGGTACTGTCGTTCGAATCCGATCACGCCGCCCAGCAGGAATGCCGTACCAAGGCTGACCAGCGTGTCGATCAGCGAGGGCAGGTTGATGTTCTGCAGCGCTTCCATGCGGTTCTCCCGTCGGTGTAGTCACGATATGCCGAGCCCTGGCGCATGGCCGCGCGGGTCGGAACCGCGCTTTATCGCACGGGAGAATGACATATGAATGAGGCGGCCACCCGCTCGCCGGCGGCAAAAAAAAAGCCCAGCGCAAGCTGGGCTTTTCGAAGCATCGGAGAACCGATCAGCGGGCGCTGCGGGTACCGACGACTTCCACTTCCACGCGGCGGTTCGGCTGCTGGCAGGCGATCTGCGCGGTGCGGTTGCCCTTGCACGACTTCGGATCGACCTTCAGCTGACGCTCGCCCTTGCCTTCGGTGTACACACGGTTGGCTTCGACGCCCTTGCTCACCAGGTAGGCCTTGACAGCTTCGGCGCGACGGATCGACAGGCGATCGTTATAGCGCTCCGAACCGAACGAGTCGGTGTGGCCGACGGCGATGATGACTTCCAGGGTGATACCCGACAGCTTCGAGACCAGGTCGTCCAGCTTGGCGCGGCCTTCCGGCTTCAGCACGGCCTTGTCGAAGTCGAACAGCGTATCGGCAGCGAAGGTGACCTTCTCGCTGGAGACGACCGGCGGAGCGGCCGGAGCCGGAGCCGGGGCGGCCGGAGCGGCAGCCGGGGCCAGCGCGCCGTCGCACTGGGCGTTCGCGGTGGCGGGGGTCCAGGAGCTATCGCGCCAGCAGAGCTCGTTCGTGCCATTCTTCCACACGTACTCGCTCGTACCGTTACCCCAGTTGTCGTTTACGGCTTTCTTTTCGTAGGGGACCGACGATTGGGCTTGAGCGGATGCGGCCATTACTGCGGTAGCTGCAACGAGCGCGAGCTTGGCAAATTTTTTCATATTTCTCCTCTCAGGATGAGATCACCGCAGGGTTACTGCGAGCAAATGGACGAAAACAAGTCATACATTCTTCGGAGTATAACCTTCTCGACGTGGCGAATGCTCCACTTCGAACAATGTCTGGCTCTTCGCTGGGGAATTGTGCCACAAGGCTCGTTTCCTAAGAAGTAAATATATTCGATTCAATCCATGGCTTCGGGGCCTGTGGTGTTTGTGCAACATGCCCCCTGGCGATGCCCGCAAAGCCTTGTGCCATCAAGGTTTCACGGTGTCCGGCCCGTGTCTTCGCGCGCGCTGGGACAGGGCCTTCGGGACCGTCGGGAGCCCTCCCGCGGCATGTTAGAATGGCGTGTTACCCGTAGCCCGGACTCCGCCCGGAGGCCGGCCATTTCCCGGGTGTTTCCACTCCCACAGCCACGCCGCAATGGATCAATTCGCCAAAGAAACCCTTCCGGTCTCCCTCGAAGAGGAAATGCGTCGCTCGTACCTGGATTACGCCATGAGCGTGATCGTCGGACGCGCGCTTCCCGATGTCCGGGACGGCCTGAAGCCGGTGCACAGGCGAGTGCTCTTTGCGATGCACGAGCTGAACAACGACTGGAACCGTCCCTACAAGAAGTCCGCCCGTATCGTCGGCGATGTGATTGGTAAATATCATCCGCACGGGGATACTGCCGTCTACGACACCATCGTCCGCATGGCGCAGGATTTCTCGCTGCGCTACATGCTGGTCGACGGCCAGGGTAATTTCGGTTCGGTCGACGGCGACAATGCCGCGGCGATGCGTTACACCGAAATCCGACTGTCGAAGATCGCGCATGAAATGCTGCACGACATCGACAAGGAGACGGTCGATTTCATTCCGAACTACGATGGTTCGGAAAATGAGCCGCACATTCTGCCGGCCCGCATTCCAAATCTGCTGATCAACGGTTCGTCGGGTATTGCGGTCGGCATGGCCACCAATATCCCGCCGCATAACCTGAACGAGGTGGTGGACGGCTGTCTGCATCTGCTGCGCAATCCGCAGGCCACCGTGGATGAACTGATCGAGCTGATTCCCGCGCCCGATTTCCCCACCGCCGGCATCATCTATGGCATCCAGGGCGTGCGCGAGGGCTACCGCACCGGCCGTGGCCGTGTGGTGATGCGAGCACGTACTCACTTCGAGGATATCGACCGCGGCCAGCGGCAGGCGATCATCATCGATGAGCTGCCGTACCAGGTGAACAAGCGCACGCTGCTGGAGCGCATCGCCGAACTGGTCACCGAGAAGAAGATCGAGGGCATCTCCGACATCCGCGACGAATCCGACAAGTCGGGCATGCGCGTGGTGATCGAGCTCAAGCGCAACGAGGTGCCCGAGGTCGTCCTCAACAACCTATATAAGAACACCCAGCTGCAGGACACCTTCGGCATGAACATGGTGGCGCTGGTGGACGGCCAGCCCCGCCTGCTGAACCTGCGCCAGATGCTGGACTGCTTCCTGTCGCACCGGCGCGAGGTGGTCACTCGCCGAACCGTGTTCGAGTTGCGCAAGGCGCGCGAGCGCGGCCACGTGCTGGAAGGGCTGGCGGTGGCGCTGGCCAATATCGACGAGTTCATCGCGATCATCAAGGCCGCGCCGACTCCGCCGATCGCCAAGCAGGAACTGATGGCGAAGAACTGGGATTCGGGTCTGGTGCGCGAAATGCTGTCGCGTGCCGAAAGCGACACCCCGGGGGGGCGGGCTGCCTACCGTCCCGACGGTTTGCCGGCGGTATTCGGCATGCAGGCCGACGGCCTCTACCSCCTGTCGGATTCGCAGGCCCAGGAAATCCTGCAGATGCGTCTGCAGCGCCTGACCGGGCTGGAGCAGGACAAGATCGTTCAGGAATACCGCGACGTGATGGCCACGATCAGCGACCTGCTGGACATCCTGGCGCGCCCCGAGCGCATCACCACCATCATCTCGGACGAGCTCACCGCGATCCGCGCGGAGTTCGGCGACGATCGCCGTTCGCAGATCGAACTGAACGCCACGGAACTGGACACCGAGGACCTGATCACCCCGCAGGACATGGTGGTGACGCTGTCGCACAGCGGCTATATGAAGAGCCAGCCGATTTCCGAGTACCGCGCGCAGAAGCGTGGCGGTCGCGGCAAGCAGGCGATGGCCACCAAGGAAGACGACTGGATCGATACGCTGTTCGTGGCCAACACCCACGACTACATCCTGTGCTTCTCCAACCGCGGCCGTCTGTACTGGCTCAAGGTGTATGAAGTGCCGCAGGGCTCCCGCACGTCGCGCGGCCGCCCGATCGTCAATATGTTCCCGCTGCAGGAAGGCGAGAAGATCACCGTGATCCTGCCGGTGCGCCAGTTCGATGCCGAGCACTTCATCTTCATGGCTACCGCGCGCGGCACCGTCAAGAAGACCGCGCTGACCGAGTTCTCGAACCCGCGCAAGGCTGGCATCATCGCCGTCGACCTGGACGAGGGCGACTACCTGATCGGCGCCGCGATCACCGACGGACAGCACGATGTGATGCTGTTCTCGGATGCCGGCAAGGCGGTGCGCTTCGACGAAAACGACGTGCGTCCGATGGGCCGCCAGGCCCGCGGCGTGCGCGGCATGAACCTGGACGATGGCCAGACGGTGATCGGCATGCTGGTGGCGCCGGCCGAAAACGCGCAGGACGGCAACGGCGGCGGCAGCGTGCTGACCGCCACGGAAAACGGCTACGGCAAGCGCACGCCGATCAGCGAATACACTCGACACGGCCGCGGCACCAAGGGCATGATCGCGATCCAGACCAGCGAGCGCAATGGCCGCGTGGTCGCGGCGGCGCTGGTGTCGCCGGAGGACGAAATCATGCTGATCACCACCGGCGGCGTGCTGATCCGCACGCGCGTGGCGGAGATCCGCGAGATGGGTCGCGCCACGCAGGGCGTG
The DNA here is from genome assembly GCF_007829435.1 of Cupriavidus gilardii J11. Taxonomy (GTDB): domain Bacteria; phylum Pseudomonadota; class Gammaproteobacteria; order Burkholderiales; family Burkholderiaceae; genus Cupriavidus; species Cupriavidus gilardii_D. Next base: position 13,715 of record NZ_VLJN01000029.1, on the reverse strand, counting down.
ACGCTGATCAACGTCGGAGAAGGCACGAAGCTGTCCGGCCTGCAGCGCATCGTCGAGAGCGATGCCGACAATGGCGTCAACGGCGATGACGCAACGGACGACGTGGCCAACGAGGGCAACGAAGGCGGCGAGGGCGGTGTCCCGGGTGACGATGCGGGGTCGGGCGACGCCGATACCCAATCGTAGGTAATCGTAATCAGTTGCAACAATGGAATACGGGCCGGAACTAGGCTCGAGACAGACCGGACTAAACCGGACGAATTATTCAGGGAGTCATAATGCTCAACACCTATCGACGTATTGCTGTTCTGGCTGCTTTCGTTCCGACGTTCATGGTGGCGCAGCACGCCCACGCCCAGGACGCGGACAAGACGGCAGCGATCAAGGAACTGCTGACCGTCATGCAGGCCGAGCAGGCAGTCAAGGGCCAGGCCGAGAACTGGCAGGCTGGAGCCAAGCAGGAAGCGCCGCTGGTGCTGGAGCAGGTGCTGGTCGAGAACAAGACCCTGTCCGACAAGCAGAAGCAGGCCGCCGTCGAGAAGCTGAAGAAGAACGGCGCGGTCCAACGGATGGTCGATGGCGCAGGCAAGCAGTTCGCCACCGACGCGTTCAAGAACGACGCGCTCAAGGCGCACTACGATGCCTTCGGCAAGTACTACACCGCCGAGGAAATCCGCGACCTGACCACCTTCCTGAAGTCGCCGACCGGCCAGAAATTCATGGCCAGCCAGGGCAAGGCCACCCAGGAAATCTGGGGCTCGATGATGCAGAAGTACGGCCCGCAAGTCGGCAAGTCGATGCGCGACGCCGCCGAGAAGGAGGTCGCCGCGGCCGCGAAGTAAGCCTCGCGCAGGCCGGTCCGCCGTGGGGCCGCCAGCCGGCGCGGGTGTCGGCGATACGGCGCGAAGCGCGAGCGTCCAGCGACGGGCGCGCCCCTTCGTCGGTCGGTTTGGGTAATAATGGCTGCTTGGGCATCTCCCGGCAGCCATTTTTCTTTGCATTCATGAACGACCCGCAGAACCCGTCTCTCGCCGCCATCGTGCAGCGCGCCAGCGCAGAACGTGTTTTCAACTTCTCTCCCGGCCCGGCGACCTTGCCCACCGAGGTGCTGCAGCAGGCGGCCGAGGAAATGCTGTCGTGGCGCGGCACCGGCGTGTCGGTGATGGAGATGAGCCACCGCAGCAAGGAGTTCGAGTCGATCCACCAGCAGGCGCTCGACGACCTGCGCGAGCTGCTGCAGGTGCCCAAGTCGTTCCGCATCCTGTTCCTGCAGGGTGGAGCCATCGGCGAGAACGCCATCGTGCCGCTGAACCTTATCCGCCGTGCCAGCGCGGAGAAGCCGAAGGCGGACTTCGTGATCACCGGTACCTGGTCGGTCAAGACCGAGCAGGAAACCCGCCGCTACGGCGATGTCCATATTGCCGCCAGCAGCAAGGAACAGCGCTACGTGCGCATTCCCGACGTGTCGGCCTGGAACCTGTCCGGCGACGCCTCGTATGTGCACCTCTGCACGAACGAGACCATTGTCGGCGTCGAGTTCCAGCAGGTTCCCGATATCGGCCAGGCGCACGGCCGCGTGGTGGTCGCCGATGCGTCCAGCCATATCCTGTCCCGTCCGATCGACTGGGATCGCGTGCAGGTGGTGTACGCGGGTGCGCAGAAGAATATCGGCCCGGCCGGCGTCACCATCGTGATCGTGCGCGAGGACCTGCTCGGCTTTGCCCATCCGCTGTGTCCATCGGCGTTCAACTGGCGCATCGTCAATGAACATAACTCGATGTACAACACGCCGCCGACCTACGCGATCTATATCGCCGGGCTGGTCTTTCAATGGCTGAAGCGGCAGGGCGGCGTGCAAGGGATCGAGCAACGCAATATCGCCAAGGCGAAGGCGCTGTACGACTTTCTCGACCAGAGCGCGTTCTATCGCAACGAGATCGATCCAAGCTGCCGGTCGCGGATGAACGTGCCGTTCTTCCTTGCCGACGAGTCGCGCAACGATGCCTTCCTGGCCGGCGCCCGAGCCAATGGCCTGCTGCAACTGAAGGGCCACAAGTCCGTCGGCGGCATGCGCGCCAGCATCTATAACGCGATGCCGTTCGAGGGCGTGGCCGCGCTGATCGACTACATGCGCGAATTCGAGCGCAGCGCGGCGTAAGGGCCGCGGCCGCTCGCCTCGCGCGGGCGGCTGGCGAAAGAATATTGCGCGGATCGTTCGTTCTTAACGCCACTTCGCAATGGAGTGGCGAAGCCGGATTCATACAATGACAAGCCAAGACAAGGACATCGCCCCACAGGGCGGGAGCGGCCAGCCGGCCATGCCGACCGAGGAGCAGGAGCGCGCGCTGTCGGTGGAGCTTGCGCCGCTGCGCGAGCAGATCGACGCGGTCGACCGGGAACTGCTGGCGATGCTGAACCGCCGCGCGCAGCTGGCGCTCGATGTCGGCGAAGTAAAGAAGAAGTTCGGCGCCCCGGTGTTTCGGCCGGAGCGTGAATTGCAGGTGATACGCAAGGTGCAGGCCGCCAATCCAGGGCCGTTGCTCGGCGAAAGCGTGGCGGCGATCTGGCGCGAGGTGATGTCGGCCTGCCGCGGCCTGGAAAAGCCGCTGGAGGTTGCCTTCCTCGGTCCGGCCGGCACGTTCTCGGAGCAGGCGCTGTACGCGCACTTCGGCCACGAGGTGTCCGGCGTGCCGTGCCCCAGCATCGACGAAGTGTTTCGCGCCGTGGAGGCGGGTACCGTCGAGTACGGCGTGGTGCCCGTGGAGAATTCGACCGAGGGCGCGGTGTCCCGCACGCTCGATCTGTTCCTGCAGACGTCGCTGAAGATCAGCGGCGAGATCGCGCTGAAGGTGCATCACAACCTGATGGCGTCGACGCCGGACATGAAGGGCGTGACGGTGGTCCGCGCGCACGCGCAGGCGCTGGCGCAGTGCCAGCACTGGCTGACGGCAAACTATCCGCATCTGGAGCGGCAGGCGGTGTCCAGCAACGCGGAGGCCGCGCGCATGGCGAGCGAGGATCCCACGGTGGCGGCAATCGCCGGCGAATCGGCGGCCAATCGCTATCACCTGCATATCGTGCGCTCGCATATCCAGGACGATCCGCACAACCGCACCCGATTCGCGGTGATCGGCCGCTACGAGACCGAACCGTCGGGCAGCGACCAGACCTCGCTGATCCTGTCGGTGCCCAACAAGGCCGGCGCGGTCTACCAGCTGCTCGCGCCGCTGGCGGACAACGGTGTGTCGATGTGCCGCTTCGAATCGCGGCCGGCGCGCAGCGGCGCGTGGGAGTACTACTTCTATGTCGACGTCGAAGGGCATCAGCGCGATCCCGGGGTCGCGACAGCGTTGCAGGAACTGAAGCGCAACGCGGCGTATTTCAAGGTGCTGGGCTCGTATCCGTCCAGCAAGTAGGCGTGCGAGCGGCACGCGAACGACATGGCGAGCGGCGGGCGGAGCCCGCCGCTGCCGCACCAGCAAGGAGTCGAGATGGCACAACAGGGCAAGCAGTTCGGACCGGAATACGTACGGGCGATTTCGCCATACATCGCGGGCAAGCCGATCTCCGAGGTCGCGCGCGAGTTCGGCCTTGACGAGGCGGCCATCGTAAAACTCGCGTCGAACGAAAATCCGCTGGGCATGCCCGAATCGGCGCGGGCCGCGATGGCGGCCGCCGTGGCTGAACTGGGCCGTTATCCCGATGCCAACGGCTTCGAACTGAAGGCGGCGCTGTCCGCCCGCTACGACGTGCCGGCCGACTGGCTCACCCTTGGCAATGGCAGCAACGATATCCTTGAGCTGGCAGCGCACGCGCTGGTCAAGCCGGGCGAGTCGATCATCTACGCGCAGTACTCGTTCGCGGTTTATGCGCTGGCCACGCAGGAAGTCGGCGCGCGCGCCATCGAAGTGCCGGCGCGCGACTACGGCCACGATCTCGACGCAATGGCGGCGGCCATTGCCGCGGACACCCGCCTGATCTTCATCGCCAATCCGAACAACCCCACCGGTACGTTCCTGCCCGCCGCCGATATCGAGGCCTTCCTCGCCAAGGTACCCTCGGACGTGGTGGTGGTGCTCGACGAGGCGTACAACGAATACCTCGATCCCGAATTGCAGTACGAGTCGGTGAACTGGGTGCGCAAGTACCCGAACCTGATGGTGTCGCGCACGTTCTCGAAGGCGTACGGCCTTGCCGGCCTGCGCGTGGGGTACGCGGTGGCGCAGCCCGAGCTCACCGATCTGCTCAACCGCATCCGCCAGCCGTTCAACGTCAATTCGCTGGCGCAGGCCGCCGCCGTGGCGGCGCTGGCTGATAGGGAATTCCTGTCCCGCAGCGCGACGCTGAACCGCGAAGGCAAGGCGCAGCTGGTGGCGGCGTTCCAGCGGCTGGGCCTGCAGTACGTGCCTTCCTATGGCAATTTCGTGCTGGTGCGAGTCGGCGACGACAACGATGCCGGAGCCCGGGTCAATCTGGCGCTGCTGAAGCAGGGCGTGATCGTGCGCCCGGTGGGCAACTACGGCCTGCCGCAGTGGCTGCGTGTGACCATCGGCTTGCCGGAAGAGAACGCCGCGTTTATCGCCGCGCTGGAGAAAGCGCTGGGCTGAGCGGTGAAGTCGTCGTCCCCGCGCAAGCGGGGACCCGGCGGCTTGCAACACGCCTGCCCGCGCCGACCCGCCCCGCCGTATCGCCTCCCCAAGCGGCTACAATGCCGGCTTTCCCCATCTTTCCCGTTGGTTCTGATCGCGTATGGCCGAGACTGCCCTGCATTTTTCCCGTGTCGTCATCGTGGGCGTCGGCTTGATCGGCGGTTCGCTGGCGCGCGCGCTCAAGCGCGCCGGTGTGGTAGATGAAGTGGTCGGGGTCGGCCGGTCGCCGGCGTCCACCGAGCGGGCGTTGGCGCTAGGCGTGATCGACCGTGCAGCCACGCTGGAGGAGGCCGTGCCCGGCGCCAGCGTGATCGTGCTGTGCGCGCCAGTCGCGCAGACCTTCGCCTTGCTGCACGCCATCGAGCCGCACCTGCAGCCCGGCACAATCGTTACCGACGCCGGCAGTACCAAGGGTGACGTCATCATGGCGGCCAAGACCGCGCTCGGCGACAAGGTCGCGCAGTTCGTGCCCGCGCACCCGATCGCCGGCCGTGAACTGAACGGCGTCGAAGCCGCGCTGCCTGACCTGTACGACGGCAAGCGGATCGTGCTGTGTCCGTTGCAGGAGAATGTCCGCGCCGACGTGGCCGCCGTGCGGGCAATGTGGGAGGCCGCCGGCGGGGTCTGCGAGATCATGTCCGCGCTGCAACACGACGCCGTGTTCGCCGCGGTCAGCCATCTGCCGCATCTATTGTCCTATGCTTTGGTGGCGCAGGTTGCCAATGCCGAGGATGCGTCGCTGAAGCTGGATTGCGCCGGCGGCGGCTTCCGCGATTTCACCCGCATCGCCGCGTCGTCGCCCGAGATGTGGCGCGATATCTGCCTGGCCAACCGCGATGCGCTGCTGCGCGAGCTTGACACCTATCAATCGATGCTGGCGCACCTGCGCACGCAGATCGAGACTGGCAATGGCGAGGGCCTCGAGCGGCTGTTCCGCAGGGCCAGCCAGGTGCGGCTCCAGTGGGGCGCGCAACGCGAGGCGGTGGCCGACGCCGAGCCATAAGCCCGCGCCGGTCCGCCAGGCATGGACGACGGCATTGGCCGTTGCACGTGGCCTTGTCCGCAACCAGCCGTCCCATCCCATAGTTTTCGGCCATTGTCGCCTTCGCCACTCGACGCCCACCATGGAACATCTGACGATCGGTCCCTTCACCCGCGCTTCCGGCACTGTCCGGCTTCCCGGCTCCAAGAGCATTTCCAACCGCGTGCTGCTGCTGGCCGCGCTCAGCGAGGGGGAGACGCGGGTTTGCGATCTGCTCGATTCCGATGACACCCGCGTCATGCTGCAGGCCCTTGCCACGCTGGGTATCGCGTGGCGCAGGGATGGCGACGACTATCTGGTCAGCGGCGGCTGCGGGGTGTTCCCGAACAAGGCCGCCGAGCTGTTCATGGGCAATGCCGGCACGGCGATTCGCCCGCTGACCGCCGCGCTGGCGCTTCAGGGTGGCGACTATCGGCTGTCGGGCGTGCCGCGCATGCACGAACGGCCGATCGGCGATCTCGTGGATGGCCTGCGGCAGATCGGTGCGTCGGTGGACTATCTCGGCGCGGAAGGCTATCCGCCGCTGCACATCCGGCCTGCGACCATCCGCATTGACCGTCCAATCCGCGTGCGCGGCGACGTATCGAGCCAGTTCCTGACGGCCCTGTTGATGGCGCTGCCGATGGCCGATGGTCCCGGAGGCCATATCGAGATCGAGGTGGTCGGAGAACTGATTTCCAAGCCCTACATCGAGATCACGCTGAACCTGATGTCGCGCTTCGGCGTGGACGTGAAGCGCGACGGCTGGTCGCGTTTCGTGCTTCCGGCACGCGCCCGCTACTGTTCGCCGGGCGAGATCTTCGTCGAGGGCGATGCCTCGTCGGCTTCCTATTTCCTGGCTGCCGGCGCCATCGGCGGCGGACCGGTCCGCGTGGAAGGTGTCGGCCTGGCCAGCATCCAGGGCGATGTCCGCTTTGCGGACGCGCTGAACCGGATGGGCGCCAACGTGATGGCCGGTGGCAACTGGATCGAGGTTCGTGGCGTGGAGCGCGAGGACGGCCGGCTGCACGGCATCGAACTGGATTGCAACCATATTCCCGACGCCGCGATGACGCTCGCCGTTGCGGCGCTGTTCGCCGAGGGCACCACCACGCTGACCAATATCGGCAGCTGGCGGGTCAAGGAAACCGACCGCATCGACGCGATGGCCACCGAACTGCGTAAGCTCGGTGCCTCCGTGGACGCGGGGGACGACTATCTGAAGGTCTCGCCGCCGAAGCAGTGGCGCTCGCCCGCCGACGGCATTGGCACCTATGATGATCACCGGATGGCGATGTGCTTCTCTCTGGCGGCCTTCGGCCCGCTGTCGCTGCGCATCAACGATCCGCGCTGCGTGGCGAAGACGTTTCCCGACTACTTCGATGTGTTCGGTCGCATCGTGGGCTGAGTCGCCCGCGGCGGTCAGTGCGCGTGGATGAGCCCACGTGCCGTTGACTTGGGCGCCGGAGCCCGGCCTTCACGGGCCGCTTGCCGCCGTTCCCAGTAACGATCGAAGAAGTAGTGGGCGACCGTGTTGACGGCGGGTTCGATGAAAGTGACGGCGCCGCTGATCGCCAGGCTGCCCGTCAGCGCATAAGTGACGCTGAAGGCGATACCCAGATGCATGACGCCGAACGACAGGGTTTTTGCCATGGTAGATTGCCTCGCATGTTCGCGGCGGGCCGCCCGGTAATGAGGCGGTCCGTCTTTAAGTTGATTGAATGATAACGGTTCTCAATAAGGGTCACAAATTTATTGTGCCTCTTATTTCGATTGACAATGACTATTGCTGAAGTCGTCACCATCGACGGCCCCACCGCTTCGGGAAAGGGCACGGTCGCGCACAAGGTTGCCGATGCGCTCGGTTTTCATCTGCTCGACAGCGGGGCGCTGTACCGTCTGGTGGCGCTGGCCAGCGAACGCGCTGGCGTGGACCTGGCCGACGTGTCGGCCCTTGCAAGGCTTGCCAGCCGTCTCGATGTGAAGTTTGGGCCGGATCGCGTGTGGCTGTCCGGCGAGGAAGTGAGCCTGGCGATCCGCGCCGAAGCCGTCGGCAACCGCGCTTCCGCGCTCGCCGTGCATCAGCCCGTGCGCGACGCGCTGACGGCGTTGCAGCGCAGTTTCCGCAAGCTGCCCGGGCTGGTGGCCGACGGGCGCGACATGGGGACGGTGATCTTTCCGGACGCGCGCTTGAAGGTGTTCCTGACGGCAAGTGTCGAGGCACGCGCTCGCAGGCGCTATAAACAATTGATTGATAAGGGAATTTCTGCTAGTATCGAAGACCTTTTGCGTGATCTGGAAGCACGCGACGCGCGGGATCGCTCCCGTACGGCGGCGCCGCTTCGGCCCGCGCAAGACGCGCGGCTGCTCGATACCTCCGACATGACGGTGGATCAGGCGGTCTCGCAAGTGCTGGCATGGCATGCCGAGTTGGGGCCGATGATCGACCCCGTCACTTCGGCCTAGCCTGCCGCAAGGGCTGCCGGTGGAAACGGCCGCGATGAACCGCGGGCCGCACCGGTGTTGTTCAACCTGACCCCGCTGCATTGGCAGACTGAGCGCGATCGTCGCGCCGGCCAGCGTATTGCGGATTGCAAACCTACGTTTATGTCCGACCTGCAAACCAACGAATCCTTTGCTGCACTGTTCGAGGAATCGATCGCCCGCTCCAATATGAAGGCTGGCGAAGTGATCTCCGCTGAAGTGGTGCGCATCGACCACAACTTTGTGGTCGTCAACGCCGGCCTGAAGTCTGAAGCCTTCGTGCCGGTGGAGGAGTTCCTGAACGACCAGGGCGAACTCGAAGTGCAGGCCGGCGACTATGTTTCCGTGGCCATCGACGCGCTCGAGAACGGCTATGGCGACACCATTCTTTCCCGCGACAAGGCCAAGCGCCTGGCGTCGTGGCTGAACCTCGAGAAGGCGCTGGAAGACGGCGAAATCATCTCGGGTACCGTGACCGGCAAGGTCAAGGGCGGCCTGACCGTGATGGTCAATGGCATCCGCGCGTTCCTGCCGGGCTCGCTGGTCGACGTGCGTCCGATCAAGGACACCACGCCGTACGAAGGCAAGACCCTGGAATTCAAGGTCATCAAGCTGGATCGCAAGCGCAACAACGTGGTGCTGTCGCGCCGCGCCGTGGTCGAGGCGACCCTGGGCGAAGAGCGCCAGAAGCTGATGGAAACCCTGAAGGAAGGCGCCATCGTCAACGGTATCGTCAAGAACATCACCGACTACGGTGCGTTCGTCGACCTGGGCGGCATCGACGGCCTGCTGCACATCACCGACCTGGCATGGCGTCGCGTGCGTCACCCGAGCGAAGTGCTGTCGGTTGGCCAGGAAATCACCGCCAAGATCCTCAAGTTCGACCAGGAAAAGAACCGCGTCTCGCTGGGCGTCAAGCAGCTGGGCGAAGATCCGTGGGTCGGCATCTCGCGTCGCTACCCGCAAGGCACCCGCCTGTTCGGCAAGGTGACCAACCTGACCGACTACGGCGCGTTCGTCGAGATCGAAGCCGGCATCGAAGGCCTGGTGCACGTGTCGGAAATGGACTGGACCAACAAGAACGTGGCCCCGTCCAAGGTTGTCCAGCTGGGCGACGAAGTCGAAGTCATGGTGCTGGATATCGACGAAGACAAGCGTCGTATCAGCCTGGGCATGAAGCAGTGCAAGGCCAATCCGTGGGACGACTTCAGCCGCAACCACAAGAAGGGCGACAAGCTGACCGGCCAGATCAAGTCGATCACCGACTTCGGCGTGTTCATCGGTCTGCCGGGCGGCATCGATGGCCTGGTGCACCTGTCCGACCTGTCGTGGCAAGAGTCCGGCGAAGAGGCCGTGCGCAAGTACAAGAAGGGCGACGAAGTCGAGGCCGTGGTGCTGGGCATCGATGTGGACAAGGAACGCATCTCGCTGGGCATCAAACAGCTGTCGGGCGATCCGTTCAACAACTACATCTCGGCCAACGACAAGGGCTCGGTTGTCACCGGCACGATCAAGTCGGTCGACGCCAAGGGCGCCGTGGTCCAGCTGGCTGACGACGTCGAAGGCTATCTGCGCGCTTCGGAGATTTCGGCGGACCGCGTGGAAGATGCGCGCAACGTGCTGAAGGAAGGCGAGTCGGTCACGGCTGCCATCGTCAACATCGACCGCAAGTCGCGCAACATCAACCTGTCGATCAAGTCGAAGGACTCGGCCGAGCAACAGGAAGCGATGCAGAAGTTCCAGGCCGATACCGGCGCCGCCGGCACGACCAACCTCGGCGCGCTGCTGAAGGCCAAGCTGGGCCAGGACAACCAGTAATCGCGATCGTCCAACTCACGCGCGGATACCATGACCAAGTCCGAGCTCGTCGAAAAACTGGCTGCCCGTTTTCCGCAGTTGCTGCTGCGCGATGCGGACATCTCGGTCAAAACGATTCTCGACGCGATGTCCGATGCGCTGGCCGATGGCCATCGCATCGAGATCCGCGGGTTCGGCAGCTTCGGGCTCAATCGGAGGCCGCCGCGCGTGGGGCGCAATCCCAAGTCGGGTGAACGGGTGCTGGTGCCCGAAAAACGGGTACCGCACTTCAAGGCCGGCAAGGAGTTGCGCGAGCGGGTAGATCGCAACGCTGGCACGGCTCAGGGCAACGGCACCGCGCAGGCCAATGGCAACGACGGTGCCGGAAGCGGCATCGCCAACGGCCATGGCCTGCATGCCGGAGACCGCCAGCCGGTGTCGCATGTGGGCGGCCTGTCCGGCGCGATGCAGGAAGGCGAAGGCCTGAACCTGGTGCAGTCCTGATGCCGTGATCGATCCGGGGTTTCGGCCCTGGATGGAGAAAGCGCTCCCTATGGGAGCGTTTTTTTTTGTTTGGCGTTGGGTTGGCTGTGACTGCCCTCTCCGCTGGCCCCTCTTCCGCGAGCGGGAGAGGGGAGAACACCGTTGGCATTTGAAACACCGTCGGTTTGCTCCCCTCTCCCGCAAAGCGGGAGAGGGGCCGGGGGAGAGGGCAGTCACAACCCACCAGGCACAGATGTCCCGACCCTTCCGCATCCCCGCCCGCAAGCCCGATCCAGCACAAAGAGCCCCTTCACATCATCCCGTGCGGTGAATCGATTCCGCTACAATGCCGGGACATCACGCCTAGCCGCCATCCGCATGAAACTTGTCGCCTGGATCATCCGTATCGTGCTGTTCGCACTGCTTTTCGTGCTGGCACTGCGCAATACCGCCGACGTGTCATTGCAGCTGTTCTTCGATATGGTCTGGCGCGCGCCGCTGATCCTGATCCTGCTGGCCGCCTTCGTGGCGGGCGCGCTCGCCGCATTGCTTGCCGTGGCGCCGCGACTGATGCGCCAACGCCTGGAGATCGCCCGGCTGCGCCGCATGGCGGGCGCTGGCGTCGGGGAACCAGCGGGAAAGGCGGCCATGCCGACCCCGAAGGCGGGCGTGCCCTATAACGTTGTTGGCCCGAAAGTCTGAGCAATAATGACCTTTGAAACCTGGTGGCTGCTAGCGCTGCCGATCGTCTTCGGACTGGGCTGGATGGCCGCCCGCCTCGACCTGCGGCAGGTCATCAGCGAGCAGGGCGCCTTGCCCCGCTCCTATTTCAAGGGGCTCAACTTCCTCCTCAACGAGCAGCCCGACAAGGCGATCGACGCCTTTATCGAGGTCGCCCGGCTCGACCCGGAAACCACCGAATTGCACTTTGCGCTCGGCGCACTGTTTCGCCGTCGCGGCGAAACGGAGCGCGCCATCCGTGTGCACCAGAATCTCGCCACGCGGCCGGACCTGCCGGATGCGGAGCGCGAGCATGCGCTGTTTGAGCTTGGCGAGGATTACCTGCGCGCGGGTCTGCTCGATCGCGCCGAGGATGCGCTGCGGACGCTGATGTCCGGCCCGTATGCGGATCCGGCCAAGCGCGTGCTGCTTGAGTTGTATGAGGTCGAGAAGGAATGGCGCAAGGCCATCGACGCGGCGCGCGAACTGCAAGGCAGCACGGCGCAGGACTACAGCGTGCAGATCGCGCAGTTCTGCTGCGAGCTGGCGCAGGACGCGCTGCAGCGCAAGCAGCCGGACGAGGCCATCGGCTGGCTCGAACAGGCGCTGCGGGAGAATCCAAGGAATGTGCGCGCGCCGATCCTGCTGGGCGATGTCGCCGCGGCGTCCGGCGACACCGCGGCCGCGCTGGGGCATTGGCTCGGCATCGAACGGCAGGATGCCAGCTATCTGCCGCTGGTGGCCGATCGCGTGGTCAAGGCCTATCGGCAGATGGGCGAGCAGGGCACCGCGATCGAATGGCTGCGCGGGCTGTTGAAGACCGGGCTGGCGCCCGAACTGCTGGACACCGCCTACCGCACCGAACTGGAACTGCATGGGCCCGAGGCGGCCGCCGCATTGATGCGCGACCAGTTGCGCCGCCAGCCATCGCTGCAGGCATTGACGCGCTATTTCGATGCGCGCGCGGCCGTGGCCRKCSSGGCSGSCRASGSSGCCGWYRCMGCKMCGKCSGMAKCGSTGCCGGCGTCGCCGCAGACCGACGAGGCGCAGCAGGATGTCGTCATCCGCGACCTGCTGCAACTGCGCACACGCAACCTGGCCCGCTATACCTGCCGGGAGTGCGGCTTCCGCGCCCGGCTGTTCTACTGGCAGTGTCCCGGCTGCAATCGGTGGGAGACCTATGCGCCCCGCCGTACCGAGGCACTTGGCTGATACCGGCCGCATGACCTGATCGCATCGTTCATCCGGAGTTGTCTTCATGAAAGTCACCATCATCGGCAGCGGCTATGTCGGGCTTGTCACAGGTGCCTGCCTTGCCGAACTCGGCAACGATGTGTTCTGCCTCGATGTCGACGAACGCAAGATCGCCATGCTGAACGACGGCGGCATGCCGATCTATGAGCCGGGGCTGAAAGAGCTGATCCAGCGCAACCGCGATGCCGGCCGGCTCGTGTTTTCCAGCGACATCCCGGCCGCGGTCGACCACGCCGACATCCAGTTCATCGCCGTGGGGACCCCGCCCGACGAGGACGGGTCGGCCGATCTGCAATACGTACTCGCGGCTGCACGCAGTATCGGCCGTCATATGACCGGCTTCAAGATCGTGGTCGACAAGTCGACGGTGCCGGTCGGCACCGGCGCAAGGGTCGCGGCGGTGATCCGCGAGGAACTGGCGGCGCGCGGACTGGAGGACCTGCAGTTCTCGGTGGTGTCCAATCCCGAGTTCCTGAAGGAGGGCGCGGCGGTCGAGGACTTCATGCGCCCGGACCGCATCGTGATCGGTTGCGACAACGATGCCGCCGGCCGGCATGCCAAGGCCATCATGAGGGCGCTTTATGCGCCGTTCAACCGCAATCATGAGCGCACTTTCTACATGGACGTGCGCTCGGCCGAATTCACCAAGTACGCCGCCAACTCGATGCTGGCCACGCGGATCTCGTTCATGAACGAACTGGCCAATCTGGCGGACGAGGTGGGCGCCGATATCGAACTGGTGCGCATGGGTATCGGTTCCGACCCGCGCATCGGCTACAGTTTCCTGTATGCCGGCGCGGGCTACGGCGGATCGTGCTTTCCCAAGGACGTGCAGGCGCTGATGCGCTCGGCGGCGGCGAACGGCCTGTCGATGCGGATCCTGGAGGCCGTCGAGACGGTCAACCATGCGCAGAAGCATGTGCTGGGCGACAAGGTGCTGCGTCGCTTCGGCGAGGATCTGAGCGGCCACAGTTTCGCGGTCTGGGGCCTGGCCTTCAAGCCCAATACCGACGATATGCGGGAAGCGCCATCGCGCGTGCTGGTGCGTGACCTGGTGTCGCGCGGTGCATCGGTGCGGCTGCACGACCCGATCGCGATCCCCGAGGCGCGGCGCGTGCTGGAGCAGGACCTGGCGGATATCGAAGGCGGCTTCGGCCGCGTCACGTTCAGCGATGCGCAGATGGACGTGCTCGACGGCGCCGATGCGCTGATCATCGTGACCGAGTGGAAGGTCTTCCGCAGCCCGGATTTCTCGCAGATCCGGCGGCGGCTGAAGACGCCGGCGATCTTCGATGGCCGCAATCTGT
>NZ_VLJN01000028.1:33806-54786 GCF_007829435.1 Cupriavidus gilardii J11 | reverse complement strand
GCTTACTGCCTGTTGCTTCGTTGCCTTGCTGCGTCAGCAGCAGAGAAACGAGATTATGCAGCGCGTTTCGTTTCTCGTCAACAGGTGCGGCGCACTTTTTTTGCCGCCGGGCCTGTCTGCGCTTGGGCTTGCTGCCCCCCGCCCGACCTGCCCTTTCCTGCCAACTTCGCCGCGGTGTTCAGCAGCGAGGGGCGAATACTACGGGAGCCCGCGCCGCGATGCAACACCTTTGTCATCTTTTTGTGCGAAGCGGCGCGAGGGACTCATTTCGGCTATCGATGCTTGAAGGCGGGCGCGCGCTTCTCGACGAAGGCGGCCATGCCTTCCTTCTGATCCTCGGTTGCGAAAGTCGCATGGAACAGCCTGCGCTCGAAGCGCACACCCTCGGCCAGCGACGTTTCATATGCGGCGTTGACCGACTCCTTGATCATCATCACCACCGGCAGAGAGAAACCGGCAATGGTCTCCGCCGCGGAAAGTGCCTCATCGAGCAGCTTGTCGGCCGGCACCACGCGGGACACCAGCCCGGCGCGCTCGGCCTCGGCGGCGTCCATCATGCGAGCGGTCAGGCACATGTCCATGGCCTTGGCCTTGGACACTGCACGCGGCAACCGCTGTGTACCGCCCGCGCCGGGCATCGTGCCCAGCTTGATCTCCGGCTGCCCGAACTTGGCCGTGTCCGCCGCGATGATGATGTCGCACATCATCGCAAGCTCGCAACCGCCGCCAAGCGCGTACCCCGCCACGGCGCCGATCACCGGCTTGCGGATGCGGCGGATGGTTTCCCAATTACGGGTGATGTAGTCGCCGAGGTAGGCGTCCATATAGCTGTACTTCGCCATCATGCCGATATCGGCCCCGGCGGCGAAGGCGCGCTCGCTACCGGTGATGACGATGCAGCCGACCGCATCGTCATTGTCGAAGGCCAGCAGCGCGGCACCCAGTTCGTCCATCAACGCGTCGTTCAGCGCGTTCAGCGCCTTGGGCCGGTTCAACGTCACCAGCCCGACGCGGCCGCGGGTTTCCACGAGGATGTTGTCGTAGGTCATGGTCTTTTTGTCTCCTTTGGGTCAGCGAGGTTCGTATTGCGGTAGCCAAGCGTAATCGACCGATGCCGGGGCGCGGTCAGACTGCGTGACGATACTCGCGCACGCCGAATAGTGCTACCATTCTCCGACCGACTGGTCGGTCAATTTTATCGATCGACGGTATTCCTACCTACAATGCCAAGGCGCCGCGTGGCACACCGTGTCGATGCGAAGTCCGCCATCAACGAAAACGGCAGGAGACAATCCCATGCAGTCCCAGCCCAACCGATCCGCCATCGAAGCCGGCTCCGTGCTGCTGGCCTGGCACGGCGACGTCGCCCTGATCACCCTGAACCGACCGGACAAGCTCAACAGCTTCACCGGGGACATGCATGCCGCGCTGCGAGACGCGCTCGATCGGGCGGAAGCCGGGGAAGCACGGGCGCTGCTGCTGACCGGCGCCGGACGTGGCTTCTGCGCCGGGCAGGATCTGGCCGACCTCGACTTCACGCCGGGCCGCATGACGGACCTGGGCGATCTGATCGATCGCGACTTCAATCCGCTGATTCGCCGCCTGCAGGCCATGCCGGTCCCGGTTGTCGCCGCGGTCAACGGCATTGCGGCGGGCGCCGGCGCGAATCTGGCGCTCGCGTGTGACATGGTGCTGGCGGCGCGCTCGGCCAGCTTTATCCAGGCCTTCGTCAAGATCGGGCTGGTGCCCGACTCCGGCGGCACATGGTTCCTGCCCAAGCGTATCGGCATGGCGAGGGCGCTGGGGCTGGCGATGACGGGCGACAAGCTGAGCGCCGAGGAAGCCGAGCGCTGGGGCCTGATCTGGGAGGCGATGGACGACCCGTTGCTGCCGGAACAGGCGCTGGCGCTGGCGACACAACTGGCGTCGCAGCCGACCCGCGCGCTGGCGGCGATCAAGCGCGCCATGCACGCCAGCGCGACGCAGGGGCTGGACGCGCAGCTCGACATGGAGCGCGACATGCAACGCGCGCTGGGCGCATCCGACGACTACGCCGAGGGCGTGCGGGCCTTCCTTGAGAAGCGCGCACCCCGCTTCACCGGGCGCTAGACAGCGCATGCCCGACCACCGTCACGCCATCACGCACTCCTAAGGAGATCCGCTTGACCCACGACGCCCAGGCGCTCGCCGAAGCCGCGGCCGCCAGCATGTACGAAGCCGACCAATGCAGCCGCTGGCTTGGCATCACGATCGAAGCGGTGCGACCCGGCTATGCGCGGCTGTCGATGCCTGTCCGCGATGAATTCCTGAACGGACACGGCATCTGCCACGGCGGCCTGATGTTCACGCTGGCCGATTCGTGCTTCGCCTTCGCCTGCAACAGCCATAACATCAATACGGTCGCGGCCGGTTGCAGCATCGAGTTCCTGAAGCCCGTAAAGGGCGGCGACGTGCTGACGGCCGAGGCGATCGAGCAAATCCTGTCCGGTCGGCATGGCATCTACGACATCAGGGTGACCAATCGCGACGGTGAAGTGGTGGCGATGTTCCGCGGCAAGTCGGCCCAGATCAAGGGACATGTCGTGTCGCCGCCCGATAGCACCCACGCCGGCGATCCGGCCTGATAACGGCCCCCCCGACACAAGAAGCACTTCGCCCCATCCGCAGGAGACAACGATGAGCACGCGCCTGACCGATCTGCCGCTGGAGCCGATCGAGACCGCCAGCCGCGACGAACTGCAGTCCTTGCAACTGCAGCGCCTGAAATGGTCGCTGAACCATGCCTATCAGAACTCGCCGGTGTACCGCCGCAAATTCGACGAGGCCGGCGTGCATCCGGAGGATCTGAAGACACTGGCCGATCTGGCCCGTTTCCCGTTCACCACCAAACAGGACTTGCGCGACAACTATCCGTTCGGCATGTTCGCGGTGCCGCAGGATCGCGTCGCCCGCATCCACGCGTCGTCGGGCACCACCGGCAAACCCACGGTGGTGGGCTACACGCTGAACGACATCGACACCTGGGCCACCGTGATGGCGCGGTCGATCCGGGCGTCCGGAGCCCGGCGCGGCGACAAGGTGCACATCAGCTATGGCTATGGGTTGTTCACGGGCGGCCTCGGCGCCCACTACGGCGTCGAGAAGGCCGGTCTCACCGCGATCCCGTTCGGGGGCGGGCAGACCGAGCGGCAGGTGCAGCTTATCCAGGACTTCCGCCCGGAAATCATCATGGTGACGCCCAGCTATATGCTGGCGATCGCCGACGAGTTCGAACGGCAAGGCATCGATCCGGCGTCGACCTCGCTGCAGGTCGGCATCTTCGGCGCCGAGCCCTGGACGCCGGAAATGCGGCTGGCGATCGAGAAGCGCATGGGAATTTCGGCGGTGGACATCTACGGGCTGTCGGAAGTAATGGGCCCCGGCGTGGCCAATGAATGCGCCGAGACCAAGGATGGGCCCACCATCTGGGAAGACCACTTCTATCCCGAAATCATCGATCCCAATACCGGCGAAGTGCTGCCGGACGGCGCCTTCGGCGAACTGGTGTTCACGTCGCTGTCGAAGGAGGCGCTGCCGATCATCCGCTATCGCACCCGCGACCTGACGCGGCTGCTGCCCGGCACGGCGCGCCCGGCGTTCCGGCGCATGGAGAAGGTGACGGGTCGCTCCGACGACATGATGATCATCCGCGGCGTCAACGTGTTTCCGTCCCAGATCGAGGAACTGATCCTGAAGCACGCCGAACTGGCGCCGCACTACCAGTGCGTGCTGGCCAAGGAGGGGCCGCTCGATACGCTGACGGTGCGCGTGGAGTGCGCCCATGGCGCCATGCCGGAGGCCGCGGGCGCGGCGCGAGAGGCGCTGGCACAGGCCATCAAGGCCTATATCGGCATATCGGTATCGATCGACGTCCTGCCGACCGGCGGCATCGAGCGCTCGGTCGGCAAGGCGCGACGCATCATCGACCAGCGGCCACGCTAGTCGCGCCGCGCGGCATCAACACCCACATGCGGCCGGCCTGCTTCATGCGGCCGGCCGTTTCACCGGCCGCGTCCCCCGCGCCCCAGAAGAAGTCGGCGCGCACGCCGCCCTTGATGGCGCTGCCGGTATCCTGGGCGAACATCAGCCGCTGGATCGGCTCGGCCGACAACGGCCGCGTGGTGGACAGGAACACCGGAACCCCGAGCGGGATGGTGGCCGGATCGACGGCGATCGAACGTTCAGCGGTCAACGGCACGCCGAGCGCGCCGATCGGTCCGTCGTTGGACGGCGGCAGCTCGCGGAAGAACACGTAGCGCGGATTGACGTTCAGCATCTCGTCGACCCGGCCCGGATTGGCCCGCGCCCATGCCTTGATGCCTTGCATGGTGGCCTGGGCCGGCGTGATTTCACCGCGATCGAGCAGCCATTTGCCGAACGAGCGGAACGGCTGCTCGTTGGTGCCGCCATAGCCGACCCGCATCATGGTGCCGTCCGTCAGGCGGATGCGCCCCGAGCCCTGGATCTGCAGGAACGCGGCCTCGACGGGATCGTCTACCCACACCAGCTCGTGGCCGCGCAGCGCGGGATCGCGCAGCAGCGCCGCGCGCGCCGGCAGCGGCCGGTTGCCCCACTGCGGCGGCTTGCGATGCAGCGGGTATTGGTACTGGCCTTGCCGCGTGCGGGAGCCGTGCAGGATCGGTTCGTAATAGCCGGTGACCAGCCCGCTGTCCGTGCCGTCGCCGTTGACCACGCGGTACGGCTGGAAATGCTGTTCGAAATAGGCGCGCATCGCCTGTGGGTCGCCGGCATCCACCATCAGGCCGGCCGAGCAGGCGTCGCGCCATTCCGCGCGCTTCTTCAGCACCAGGCAGCTGGCCTGCAGCGCCGGCCAGGCCGCACGCACATCGTCCTGCGCCCAGCCCGACAATTCGTTCCACGCCGCGGCCTGCAGTTTGCCCTGGCCTTGTGGCGCGGCAGGGGCCGGAGGCTGCTGGCCCTGGATACGCGGCGGCGGTCCGCTCATGCAGCCGGCCAGCAGCGCGGCGCCGACCGACAGCGCAAGGCCCGCGCGCCACGACGGCATCGCGCCGCCCGCTGGCCGCTGGAGCCGGCCAAAGGACGCGGGTGCGCGGTCAGCGGGAAGACTGGGACGGAGGATATGGCGGTCGAGTGGGATAGCTCGGGTCACGGAATCGTGGTCTGTCATCGTGTTCAAGGAAAGCATCGCGGGCCGGGGGCTCGAAGCCGCGGTCGATGCCATACAATGCCCGCATCGATCTGCCCGATGAATGCGGTCAGTCCGCCGCGGCCCGAAACGCGAAAACCACCATGAGCGCCTTCTTCCAAGACCACCCCATGCTGCTGTTCGCCCTCGAAGCCGGCGTGGCGCTGTTTCTGCTGATCTTCATCGTGGTGTGGACCATGGGCACGGCGAAAAAGCACCCACGTCCCACCCGCGCGCCGGCCGATCATCCGTCGCGCGCGCCGGCGGCACAGGCGGCCGACGACGACGCATCGAGGGACAAGCCCCAGGCCGGCTAGGTTCCGCGCGTGGTGCGCGTGCATCAATGCAGCATGCGCGGCAGCACCAGTGCGAACTCGGGAATCGGCACCTCGAAGCGGTGGCCGTCCTCGGCCACGCAGAAGTATTTTCCCTTCATCGATCCCACCGGCGTCGAGATGGTGGCCCAGCTTGTGTATTCGAAGTGCTCGCCCGGCTTGAGCAGCGGCTGGTGGCCGACCACGCCTAGCCCGGCGACCTCCTGCGTGGCATTGTCGCTGTCGGTGATCTGCCAATGACGGGAGATCAGTTGCGCGGCGACCTCGCCGGTGTTGCGGATGGTGATGGTGTACGCGAAGGCGTGCCGGCCCCGGTCGGGGTCCGACTGGTCGGGCAGATACTGCGTGCGCACGGAAACGGAGAAGGCGTACTCGCTCATTGTGGACCGGCTGGGAGGGGTGGCGTCGGGGACATGGTAGCGGCATTGTGCGGCAAGCCCCCGGCAGCGGCAAGTCGAGTCCCGGCCGGCGCGATCGTGCCAGCGGGCGTAAAATGGCGGGTTTTCGCGCCTCCGGGCGCCGCATTCCACACCGTCCAGGCTGTCCACGCCGTCCCCAACACGCCCGCGCCGATCATGACCACGCCCACCTATCGCATCGCCCCGTCCATCCTGTCCGCCGATTTCGCCCGCCTGGGCGAGGAAGTGCGCCGCGTCACCGAGGCCGGTGCCGACTGGATCCACTTCGACGTGATGGACAACCACTACGTGCCGAACCTGACGGTCGGCCCGCTGGTCTGCGAGGCCATCCGTCCGCACGTGACCGCGCCGATCGACGTGCACCTGATGGTGCGGCCGGTGGACCGGATCATTCCGGACTTCGCCAAGGCCGGCGCCAATATCATCACCTTTCATCCGGAAGCGAGCGACCATATCGACCGCTCGCTGGCGCTGATCCGCGACCACGGTTGCCAGGCGGGCCTGGTCTTCAACCCCGCCACGCCGCTGCATTACCTGGACCACGTGATGGACCGCCTGGACGTGGTGCTGCTGATGTCGGTCAACCCGGGCTTCGGCGGCCAGGCCTTCATCCCCGAAACGCTGAACAAGCTGCGCGCGGTGCGCCAGCGGATCGACGACTACGCGGCCCGCACCGGTCGTTCGATCCTGCTGGAGGTCGATGGCGGGGTCAAGGTCGACAACATCGCGCAGATCGCCGCGGCGGGGGCGGACACCTTCGTCGCCGGCTCCGCGGTGTTCGGCAAGCCCGACGCGGACGGCGGCTATCGCGGCGTGCTGTCGGCATTCCGCGACGAACTCGCAAAGGTCGGGCGCTGACATGCAGGGCGCGACCCTCAAGCGCACCGACTGGCGCGGCGTCAAGGGAGTCATCGTCGATCTGGACGGCACCATGGTCGACACCGCCGGCGATTTCCATGCCGCCGTCAACGCGATGCTTCATGCGCTGTCGCGGCAGCATCCCGCCCATGGCGAGCTGGCGCCGATGCCAGAGCCGGAAATCGTCAGCTTCGTCGGCAAGGGTTCGGAGAACCTGATCCGCCGCGTGCTTGACGCCCGCCTGCCGCCGGCTGCCGCCAACGGGCTGTTCGCCGACGCGCTGGCGCTGTACAACCGCGAGTACCTGCGCATCAACGGCAACCATGCCCGCGTGTATCCGGGCGTCGAGGCCGGCCTGGCCGCCCTGAAGGCGGCCGGCATGCGGCTCGCCTGCGTCACCAACAAGCCGTACGACTTCACGGAACCGCTGCTGGCGAAGACCGGTCTGGCACCCTACTTCGACCTGGTTTATGGCGGCGACGCGTTTGCGCTGCGCAAGCCCGACCCGCTGCCGCTGCTGAAGGTTTGCGAGGCATTCCGGCTGGAGCCCACGGCCATGGCGGCCATCGGCGATTCCGAGAACGACGCGCTGGCGGCACGCGCCGCCGGCATCGGCGTGCTGCTGGTGCCGTATGGTTACAACCACGGCCACCCTGTACAAGGCGTCGACGCCGATGGTATAGTCGATTCGCTTGTCACGGCCGCCGAGGTTCTGGCAGCACATCTGCAGTCATCCCTGCAGTAGTCCGTGCAGTAAATCCCGGTAGTTCCATCGCAGAACTCAAATCAATGTTCGTCAATCGCAAACGCATCTTTTCTGACAGTGATCGGCAGGCCTGGCCCTGGCGTCGCTGGCGCGCCTTCCAACAGGCGTAAAGTGCGTTCGCGACTCCGCTGACCGCCCCTCCCAGTACTTACACGGTAGTCACGGTACAAGAGGGTCCGGTTACTCCGGCAAGCCCGCCGGCCCGGCGCGATGGACAACCCGCCATCCCGCCCCGATGCCACGGTGCCTTGCCGGTCTCGCCGACAGATGCTGGCTCTCTAGTGTTCCCCGAGCCCGCAATCCCTGCTAGCGTTAGCTAGAACGCGCAATACGCCCCCTCGGCCTGGCGAAGGAGCGATCCGCGCCGGCCGCCCGACGGGGCCGGTGCTTCGGCCATCCAGCCCCTTTCCGATCCGCACGCCGGGCTTTTTTGCCGCGCCAAGCGCGAACTCCCGGCGCTGCCGTCCCAGAGGACCGCCATGACCGAACTCGAATTCAAATCGCTGGCCGACCAGGGCTACAACCGCATCCCGCTGATCGCCGAGGCCTTCGCCGATCTGGAAACGCCGCTGTCGCTGTACCTGAAGCTGGCGCAGTCGCAGACGCGCGGCGTCAATACCTTCCTGCTCGAATCCGTGGTCGGCGGCGAGCGCTTCGGCCGTTATTCCTTCATCGGCCTGCACGCCCGCACGCTGCTGCGCGCCTATGGCCAGCGCGCCGAGGTGGTGACCGACGGCAAGGTGGTGGAAACGCACGAGGGCAACGCGCTCGATTTCATCGCCAGTTTCGAGAAGCGCTTCAAGGTGGCGCTGCGACCGGGGCTGCCGCGCTTCTGCGGCGGCCTGGCCGGCTACTTCGGCTATGACGCGGTGCGCTACATCGAGAAGAAGCTGGCCGCCACGCAGAAGCCCGACGACCTCGGCCTGCCCGATATCCAATTGCTGCTGTGCGAGGAACTGGCCGTCATCGACAACCTGTCCGGCAAGCTCTACCTGATCGTCTATGCCGATCCGTCGGTGCCCGAAGCCTATGCCCGCGCGCGCCAGCGGTTGCGCGATCTGCGCATGAAGCTGCGCCAGCCGGTCGACGTGCCGGTCACCAGCCCGTCGGTGCAGACCGAGGTCTATCGCGAATTCGACAAGGCCGACTACCTGGCCGCCGTGCACAAGGCCAAGGAATACATCATGGCCGGCGACATGATGCAGGTGCAGATCGGGCAGCGGCTTACCAAGCCCTATCGCGACGCGCCGCTGTCGCTGTATCGCGCGCTGCGGTCGCTGAATCCATCGCCGTACATGTACTTCTACAACTTCGGCGACTTCCAGATCGTCGGCGCGTCGCCGGAGATCCTGGTGCGGCAGGAAACCCGGCGCGGCGTCGAGAACGGCGAAAGCCGCGAGCGGCGCGTGGTGACGATCCGCCCGCTGGCCGGCACGCGGCCGCGCGGCAACACCCCCGAGCGTGACGCCGAACTGGCCACTGAACTGCTGAACGATCCGAAGGAGATCGCCGAGCACGTGATGCTGATCGACCTGGCCCGCAACGACATCGGCCGCATCGCGGAAACAGGTTCGGTCAAGGTGACCGATAAGATGGTGATCGAGAAGTACTCGCACGTTCAGCATATCGTCAGCTCGGTCGAAGGCACGCTCAAAGCCGGCATGAGCAATCTCGACGTGCTGCGCGCCACCTTCCCCGCCGGGACGCTGTCCGGCGCGCCGAAGGTGCGGGCGATGGAGATCATCGATGAGCTTGAGCCGCGCAAGCGCGGCATCTATGGCGGCGCGGTGGGCTACCTGTCGTTCGGTGGCGAAATGGATCTGGCCATCGCCATCCGTACCGGCATCGTCAAGGACGGCAATCTGTACGTGCAGGCGGCCGCCGGCATCGTTGCCGACTCCGACCCCGAAGCCGAATGGCGCGAAACCGAAGCCAAGGCCCGCGCGGTGATCCGCGCGGCGGAGCAGGTCCAGGATGGCCTGGACTCGGATTTCTGAAGATAGCGAGGAACGGCCATGCTGCTGATGATCGACAACTACGATTCCTTCACCTACAACCTGGTGCAGTACTTCGGCGAACTGGGCGCCGACGTGCGGACCTACCGCAACGATGAAATCACGATCGAGGAGATCGAGGCGCTGGCGCCCGAGCGGATCTGCATCTCGCCGGGGCCGTGCAGCCCCGCCGAGGCCGGCATCTCGGTCGACGTGCTGCGCCACTTCGCCGGCAAGGTGCCGATGCTGGGCGTGTGCCTGGGGCATCAGGCCATCGGCGAGGCCTTCGGCGGCAAGGTGGTCCGGGCCAAGCAAGTGATGCACGGCAAGGTCAGCCGTATCGAAACCACGCAGCAAGGCGTGTTTGCGGGACTACCCAAACAGTTCGACGTGACGCGTTATCATTCGCTGGCGATCGAGCGCGAAACGCTGCCTGACAGCCTGGAAGTCACCGCGTGGACGCCGGACGGCGAGATCATGGGCGTGCGCCATCGCGAACTGGCGATCGAGGGTGTGCAGTTCCATCCGGAATCGATCCTGTCCGAGCACGGGCACGCGATGCTCGCCAACTTCCTGAAGGTGGCGAAATGAAGCGGCYCGACAGTCCGCTCGCTCCCGCCGCCACGCCGACCGTATCCCCTCTTTACCGCCAAGCCGACGAGACCGCCATGGCCATCACGCCCCAGGAAGCGCTGACGCGCTGCATCGAACACCGCGAGATCTTTCATGACGAGATGCTGCACCTGATGCGGCAGATCATGCAGGCGCAAATCTCGCCGGTGATGGCCGCGGCCATCCTTACCGGGCTGCGCGTGAAGAAGGAAACCATCGGCGAGATCACCGCCGCGGCGCAGGTGATGCGCGAGTTCGCCAACAAGGTCACGGTGCGCGATCGCGCCAACTTCGTCGACATCGTCGGCACCGGCGGCGACGGCTCGCATACGTTCAATATCTCGACCACGTCGATGTTCGTCGCAGCGGCGGCGGGCGCGAAGATCGCCAAGCACGGCAACCGAAGCGTCAGCTCGAAGTCGGGCAGCGCCGATGTGCTGGACGCCCTCGGCGCCAACATCATGCTGACGCCCGAGCAGGTGGGCCAGTGCATCGAGGAAACCGGCATGGGCTTCATGTTCGCGCCGACCCATCATCCGGCGATGAAGAACGTCGCGCCGATCCGCAAGGAAATGGGCGTGCGCACGATCTTCAATATCCTTGGGCCGCTGACCAATCCCGCCGATGCGCCCAACATCCTGATGGGCGTGTTCCACCCGGATCTGGTCGGCATCCAGGTGCGCGTGATGCAGCGCCTGGGCGCGCAGCACGCGCTGGTGGTCTACGGCAAGGACGGCATGGACGAGGTGTCGCTGGGCGCGGCCACACTGGTGGGCGAACTGAAGGACGGCGAGGTGCGCGAGTACGAGATCCATCCCGAGGACTTCGGCCTGCAGATGATCTCGAACCGCGGGCTGAAGGTGGCCGACGCCATCGAATCCAAGGAAATGGTGATGGAGGCGCTGAACAATGTCGCCGGCACGCCGCGCGAGATCGTGGTGCTCAATGCCGGCACGGCGCTGTACGCGGCCAACGTGGCGAGCTCGATCGCCGACGGCATCGAGCGCGCCCGCGAGGCCATCGCCAGCGGCGCGGCGCGGGCCAAGCTCGACCAGTTCGTGCGCGCCACGCGCCAGTTCCACTAAGGGGCGCGGCATGTCGGACATTCTGCAGAAGATCCTGGCCGTCAAGGCCGACGAAGTCAGCGCCGCGAAGAAGCGTCGCGACCTGCCGAGCCTGAGGGCCGAGGCCGAGAGCCTGCGCAACGAGAAGGGCTTCGCCCCTCGCGGCTTCGGCGCCGCGCTGCGCGCGAAGATCGACGCCGGACAGGCTGGCGTGATCGCCGAGGTGAAGAAGGCCTCCCCGTCCAAGGGCGTGCTGCGCGAGAACTTCGTGCCCGAAGCCATCGCGGAGAGCTACGCTGATCACGGCGCCGCATGCCTGTCGGTGCTGACCGACGAGCGCTTCTTCCAGGGCCACGCCGACTACCTGAAGCGCGCCCGCGGCGCCTGCCCGCTGCCGGCGCTGCGCAAGGACTTCATGGTCGACCTGTACCAGGTCTACGAGGCGCGCACCTGGGGCGCGGACGCGATCCTGCTGATCGTCGCCGCGCTGGATGCGGGGCTGATGGCGGATCTGGAAGCGTGCGCGCACGAATTGGGCATGGACGTGCTGGTCGAGGTGCACGACGGCGCAGAACTGGATGCGGCGCTGAAGCTGAAGACGCCGCTGGTCGGCGTCAACAACCGCAACCTGCGCACCTTCGAGGTATCGCTGGACAACACGCTGTCGCTGCTGCCCGCGATGCCGGCCGACCGGCTCGTCGTCACGGAGTCCGGCATCCTTGCGCCGGCCGACGTGACGCGCATGCGCGAGGCCAATGTGCATGCCTTCCTGGTCGGCGAAGCCTTCATGCGCGCCAGGGACCCTGGCGCGGAGCTGGCCCGTCTGTTTGCCTGACGCGGGGCACATCGCGATGGCGCAGGAAATCGAGCTCAAGCTCGCCATACCAGACGATGCCGCATCCGCCGCGCTGGTGCGCTGGCTGGACGCCAACGGGCAACGCGACGGCGACTTCGCACTGACCAATGTCTATCTCGATACGCCGCAACGGGAACTGGCGGCTGCGCGGGCGGCGTTGCGGTTGCGGCGGCATGGCGGGCAATGGCTGCAGACGCTGAAGAGCGCTGGCGAAAGCCGGGACGGTCTGGCCACGCGTCAGGAATGGGAAACGCCGGTCAGCGCGGAGGCCATCGAGCTGGAGCGCCTTCCCGAAGCGGCCCGCTCGCTGCTGGCGCCACTGTACGATCGCCTGCAGCCGGTGTTCCGCACCGACTTCCGGCGCCGCACCTGGCGGATCGGCTTCGACGGCGCGCAGATCGAAGCCGCGCTCGACCTTGGCGAAATCACCGCACCCGGCCGCTCGGCGCGCGAACCGATTCATGAGCTGGAACTGGAATTCCTGTCGGGCAACGTGGCGGACGCCGGTCAGGCGTTGCGCTCGCTTGCCGGGCAATTGCAAGCCGTCGCGCCGATTACGCCATCGGATCGCAGCAAGGCCGCGCGTGGCTATGCACTGGCCGGACTGCCGGCAGCCGGGGAGCGATGATGCGGCGTCGGAACGCCAGTGAAGGACAAGGCAGCCTGTTCGATGGCGAGTCGGCGCCTGCCCAATCCAGGCCGGCGCCTTCGGCCGCCTGTGGCGAAGGCCCGACGCCGCTCGACAAGCAGTTGGCGGCACTGCCGCCGTCATGGCGCGCGCTGCTCGAGCCCTGCCTCGGTACACCGGCGTGGCGAACGCTGTGCGAGTTCGTCGATGGCGAGCGCGCCGCCGGCAAGCCGATCTTCCCGCACGATGTCTTTCACGCGCTGCACCTGACGCCGCCCGAGGCGGTCAAGGTGGTGATCCTCGGCCAGGACCCGTATCACGGCACGGGCACCGTCGACGGCATCGACGTACCGCAGGCCCACGGCCTGGCCTTCTCGGTGCCCGACGGTGTCCGCGTGCCGCCCAGCCTGCGCAACATCTTCAAGGAGATCGCCGCCGAATACGGCGACGCAGGCATCGCACGACCGAGCGTATCGGGCAACCTCGAGGGCTGGGCCAAGCAGGGCGTGCTGCTGCTGAACACGGTGCTGACCGTCGAACAGGGCCAGGCCGCCAGCCATGCCAGGCGCGGATGGGAAGCCGTCACCGACTGCCTGATACGCCAGCTTGCGGCCATGCGGCCGCATCTGGTGTTCATGCTGTGGGGAAGCCACGCACAGGCCAAGCGGGCGCTGCTGCAGGGGGAGCACTGCGTGCTGGAAGCTCCACACCCGTCGCCGTTGTCGGCACATCGCGGGTTTTTGGGCTGCGGGCATTTCCGCAAGGCGAATGACTGGCTGGAGGCGCATGGACAGGCGGCCATCGACTGGCGGCCGCGGTGATGCGTGTTGGCCGCTACCCGGGGGTGAGGGGAATAACAGCATCCGTACCGTCGCCACGGCCCCGGCCTACACCGTCGGCCGCCACTCGAACAACTCGAACTCTCCCTCTCCCGGCTCCACCACCAGCCGCTCGACCTGCGCCGATGGCGGGCCGCTTGCCATCCAGTCGCGCAGCGCCATCAGCCGCTCGGGCGGCCCGTAAGCCATCACTTCGACGCTGCCGTCGGCACGGTTGCGCACCCAGCCGCCCAAGCCCAGCTGGATCGCCAGATCCTCGCACGCCGCGCGGTAGCCGACACCCTGCACGTTGCCGTGCGCCACGATATGCCAGGTTTCCATTGCCGATCCCTCCTGTGGACGCCCGCGCCCGCGAATGGCCGGGCGCTCCCTGATCATAGAACAGCGCCCCGGCCGTCGGCGAGATCAGGCACGCTCCCGGACCGCGCGGCCGATGGCGCCGGTGCGCAGCGCGATCTTCGCCGCATCGGCGCGCAGCGCGCGCAGGCGCCGCTCCAGCACCGCATTCGCGGCGCGTCCGGTCGAACTGCCGGCCGCGCCCGGCTCGGGAGTCCCCGCGGCCTCTACCAGCATTTCGGTCTGGCGGCGATCGGCGGAGTCGGCCAGGCGCGCGCGCCGCTCGACGGCGTCATCGGTGTCGGCCTTCGCCATGGCGTCGGCATACGAGTGCGTGGGCGCCTCCTCGACCGCGTGCGCGACTTCCGCCCGATCGCCGGCCGGCACCGCCATGCGACGGCGGACAAAGCCCGCGCCGCGCCCCTCGCCGCGATCGCCCTCCTGCAGCCGCTCGCTGGCCTGCTGCAGGCTGCGGGTGGCGGCCTCGGTGGCCGCCTCCACCGCGCTGCGGGCCGCGTCCATGTCCAGCTCGCGCGCATGCTGGCGCACCAGGATGCGCGCCGCCGCAACATGCGCGGCCACCAGATAGTTCTGCACGATGAATCGGTTCAGGTTGTCCACCGCGCGATGCCGGCTCCTGGGCTCATCCAGCATGCGCTGGAAGGAGCCGATCAGCGCCGACAGGCTGTCCATGAACTGCTTGCGCTGGATGCGGTAGTCCAGGTCGTCGGCGGCACGTTGCAGCAACAGGTCCCGCGTGGCGGCGATATAGCGCCGGTTGGCGTTCAGCACGTTCTCCACCAGCCGCGGAATCGAGCGGTATTCCCAGCTCGGCAGCACGAAGCTGAAGATCGACGCGATCACGCCGCCGATCACCGTGTCGATCAGCCGCTCGCCCACCACGGTGCCGCTGTGCGGCATCAGCAGGTGGATCTGCACCAGTACCTGCACGCACGCGGCGATCGCGGTATAGCGGTACTTGATGGTGACGAACGTGGCGCTCGCCACCAGCGACAGGAACAGCACGCCCAGCAGCACCAGCGGATCGTCGACCACGCGCAGGATGCCCGCGGCGATCACGCAGCCGATCAGCGTGCCGATCACGCGGTCGTTGTACCGCTGCCTGGTCATGCTGAAGTTGGGCTTCAGGATCACCACGATGGTCAGCAGGATCCAGTAGCCGTGGGCGGCATAGGGAACGTGGTTGGCCACCCATAGCCCCACCGCGACCGCCAGCGACAGCCGCACGGCGAACCGGAACGACGGCGAACGCCAGTGCATGTTGTCCAGCATGGCGCGCCACTCATAGCGCTGCCGCGTCAGGAACGGTTTCATGTCCGGACCTGGCAACACCTCGCCCGGCTCGACCGGCGTGCGTGAAGCCAGATGCAGCTGCTCGACCAGCGCGATGGCGCCCTTGATCATGTCCAGCGTTTCCCCGAGCGCGTTCATTGCCGCCGGGTCGATATGGTGATGGCGCAGCGCGGCAAGTTCGTCGGCGACCTGTTGCAGCGCGTCGCGATAGTCGATCTCCGCGTAAGACGGCCTGCCCCGCGTGACATCGTAGGCGATCGCCTCCACATCCTGGCACATCAGCCGGATCAGCCGTCGCAGGCCATCGAGCACCGGCGTTCCGCCAAAGGTATGGCGCAGCAGCGGATAGTCGGTATTGGTGGACAGGATGTACTCGTACAGATCGAGCATGCGCAGATGCACCTGCACCAGCAGCCCGTCATAGTGCGTACGGTGGCCGCGCAGCACGAGGTCGCGCGCGGCCTGCTGGCGCTCCGCCACCACGATCTGCTGGCGCACCAGCGCGTTGAACTGCTCGTCGTAGTCATTGCCGGCGTCGTAGAAGCCGGCCTTGATTTCCAGATAGGCGGCCAGCTCGTACAGCGATTCGGCCAGGATCTGCTGCTTGGTCCGACGCTGCAAGGCCCCGCTGACCGCCATGGCATAGGCCATGTAGGCGGCCGCGCCGGCGCCAAACAGCAATGCGTGCTCGACCGCCCGGCGCACCACGAAGTCCTCGCTGAGCGTGAGCGTCATCACGAACAGCGCGGAGAACTGCAACGGCAAGGTCTTGTTGCCGTAGACCGTCATCATGCCGGACAGGAACGTCACCAGCACCAGCAGGAACGGCAGCACGCGAGGAAATGGCGTGACCAGCGCCACCAGCAGCGTTACCGCCGTGCACAGCAGCACGCTGGCCAGCATCTCGTTGAACTTGTGGTTCAGCGGGCTGGGCAGGTCCATCAGGCTGGTGCACAGCGCACCCATGGACACCACCATCGCGGTCGGCAAGTCGGCCAGCTGCAGCGCGATCAGCGTGGCGCCGATCACGCCGGTGGCAGAGCGCAGCCCGCGATAGACGTAGTGCGAGAAAACGAAGGTGCGGGGGTCGTGCGCGTATTGCATGCCTGGGATGCCGACGGGAAGCGTGTTTCCGTCAGTGCGCCAGCCAGCGATCGCGCAGGGGATTGCGATCCCCTTCGAAGACCAGGCGGTACTCGGTGGCGGCCTCGCGGGCGAGGGTCACTTCCAGCTGGCGCAGCTCGTCCCGCCGGAACACGTGGACCGGCACGCGATCGCCCGGGCGGTAGCGCCTGAGCAGCTTGTCGAGCTGGCCGGGGCCGTTCGCGGTCACGCGCAATCCGTCGACCGCCACCAGCAAATCGCCGGCGGACAGTCCGGCGGCCTGGCCGGCGCCGCCGTCGAGCACCTGCTGGACGCGCACCCAACCCTCTTCCGCCCGGGTCTTGATGCCGAGCGACGGCGTGCGCAGCGGCCCCCGGGGCTTGGCCCGGATATCGAAAGGCTTGAACAGCGCGGGCAGCGGCAGCTCGCCGGTGCCCTCGGTCCACGCGCGCAGTTGCGCCGACAGCCGAAGGCCGCTGACCTCGTCGATCAGCGCGTGCACGTCGGCCTCGGTAACGCCGTGCTGCGCGGAACCGGGCGCGTAGAAGTCGCGGCCATAGCGGCGCCACAGTGCCCGCATCACATCGTCCAGCGAGCGGCGTCCGGCGGTGCGCGCGCGGATCGTGAGATCGAGCGCCAGCGCGACGAGCGAGCCCTTGGTGTAGTAGCTCACCACGGCATTGGGCCCGTTCTCGTCCTGGCGGTAGTACTTGGTCCACGCATCGAACGAGCTGTCCGCCAGGCTCTGCTTGGTGCGGCCACTGCCGCGCAGCACGCCGTTCCACGCCTTGGTCAGCAGTTCGACGTAGTCGGCCTGGCTGATGCAGCCGCTGCGCAGCAGCAACAGGTCGTCGTAATAGCTGGTGAAGCCCTCGAACAGCCACAGCAACGCCGTATGGGTCTCGCTGCGCAGGCGGTAGGGCACGAAGGCGGCCGGCTTGATACGCTTGACGTTCCAGGTATGGAAATACTCGTGGCTGCAGAGCCCCAGGAAACCGCGATAGCCCTCGCCCGGCGGCTCGGTGTCGCCCCGCGTCGGCAGATCGCCGCGCGCGCACATCAGCGCGGTGCTGGCCCGGTGTTCGAGGCCGCCATAGCCTTCGCTGGTCACCATCGTCATGAAGACGTAGCGGCGGTTGCTGTCGAGGAACGGCGCGCGCTCGGTGCGCGGTTCGAAGAAGCGGATCTGCGTCTCGCAGATTCGCTTCAGGTCGCGGCAAATGCGGTCGATGTCGAGATTGGGCACGCGGCCGGTAAAGACCACGTCGTGCTGCGCTCCGCACGCCTTGAAGGTGCCCATCACGAAGTCGCCCATCTCGACCGGATGGTCGATCAGCTCGTCGTAATCGCTGGCCCGATAGCGGCCAAACCCGTAGCGTTTTGCGCCTGCACGGCCCGGGGCCTCGGGCAGCGCGGTAGCGACGCGCCAGCTGCGGTACGCCTCGCCCTCGGGCGGATGGATGTCGACGATGCAGGGCCGGTCCTCCTGCCCTTCGACACACAGGAACACCGAGGTGCCGTTGAAAAAGCCGTGCGTGGTATCGAGATGCGCCGCCCGTACCGACAGGTCCCAGGCATACACCTCATAGGACAGCGTCAGCGGACCGCGCGCCGGATCGACCGGCGCGGCCTGCCAGCTGTCCTTGTCCAGCTTGGTCAGCGGCACCTGCTCGCCGCCGGCATCGGCGCGGATCCGCACGATATGGCGTGCGAACTCGCGGATCATGTAGCTGCCGGGAATCCACGCCGGCAGGAAGAATCGCTGGCCGGCGGGATCGGGCGTGTCGACGGTGACCGTGACCGCGAACAGATGCGCTTCCGGATGAAGCGGGGCGATGGCGTAGTGGATCGGCGTCATGGCCACGATTGTAGCGTCCTGCGCACGCTCGCCGGCGCGCCGCAACCCGGCACCGCCCAAACGTCAAGGAATCAAAGAAATTGCACGCCCTTGATGGACTAGCGGTTGACGTCGACCACCACGCGCCCGCGCATGCCGCCCTCGACGATGCGCCGGCCCGCTTCAATGGCCTCGCCCAAACCGATTTCCTTCGTGATTGCCGCAAGGCGATCGGGCGCCAGATCCTCGGCGAGCCGGCGCCAGGCCTCCTCCCGACGGGCCATCGGTGCCATTACGCTATCGATGCCGTACAGCGTCACCCCGCGCAGGATGAAGGGGGCCACCGATGCCGGGAAATCCATGCCCTGCGCGAGACCGCATGCCGTTACCGCGCCGCCGTAGCGGACCTGGGCGCAGGCATTGACCAGCGTGTGCGAGCCCACCGCGTCGACCACCGCGGCCCAGCGCTCCTTCTGCAGCGGCTTGCCGGGCGCCGACAGCGCGGCGCGGTCCATCACCTCCGCCGCGCCAAGCGCCTTCAGAAAGTCGGCTTCGTCGGCCTTGCCGGTGGATGCCACCACCCGATAGCCCAGCTTGCCAAGGACCGCGATCGCCACGGTGCCGACTCCACCGGAGGCGCCGGTTACCAGCACCTCGCCGTCGTCCGGACGGACGCCGGCACGTTCGAGCGCGAGCACCGAGAGCATCGCCGTATAGCCGGCGGTGCCGATGCCCATCGCCTGCTTCGTCGTGAAAGCATCGGGCAGCGCCACCAGCCAGTCGCCCTTCAGCCGCGCCCGCTGCGCGAGGCAGCCCCAATGGGTTTCGCCGACGCCGTAGCCGTTCAGGATCACCTTGTCGCCGGCCTTCCAGCGCGGGTGCGATGAGGACACCACCGTGCCCGCGCCATCGATGCCGGCGACCATCGGCCATTTGCGTACGACGGGCGAGCGGCCGGTGATGGCCAGCCCGTCCTTGTAGTTGATGGTGGACGCGTCGATCGCCACCAGCACGTCGCCGTCCTGCGGCAACTGGTCGTCGTCGAGGCGCGCGATCGCGGCGTGGGTCTGGCCGTCGACCTGGGTCAGCAGCAATGCCTGGAAGCTCATGATGTCTCCTTGTGCGATCGCCGGTGTCGGCGGCGGGAACAGCGGTACGCTGCCGCGCCGGCGTCTGGATGAACAGCAAAGCGGGAAGCGAAGAGCGCCGCGGCCCGGGGCCCCCGGGTATTACTTCTTCAGGCTCGCGAGCTTGCGTTCCAGCGTCGCGGCATCGGCCGCGCCGGGAATGCGCGTGCCGTCGGTGAAGAACACGGCCGGCGTGCCGGTGATATTCAGGCTGTGGCCAAGCGCGAGGTTTTCCTCCAGCGGCGTCTTGCAATTGCCGGCGCCGGAAAGGTTGCCCTTCGACAGCATCCAGTCGCGCCACGCCTTGGTGCGATCCGCCGCACACCATACCTGGCGCGCCTTGGTCTCGGAATCGGGCGACAGCACCGGGTACAGGAAGGTGTAGACCGTGATGTTGTCCATCTGCTGGAAGGTCTGCTCGATGCGCTTGCAATAACCGCAGTTCGGGTCCGAGAAGACCGCCATCTGCCGGCTGCCGTCGCCCTTGGTCCATTTGATCGCGCGCGACAGCGGCAGGTCCGCCCAGTTGATGCGGTTGACCTCGGCCAGCCGCTCCTCGGTCAAGTTGGTACCGGTGCGCGTATCGAGCAACTCGCCGTTCATGATGTAGCGGCCGGTCGCGTCGGCGTAGACGAGCTGGGTGCCGATATTGACTTCGTAGATGCCCGGCACGGGCGTCTTCTGCACGCTCTTGACCTCGCCGCGACCGGCCAGCATCTTCTGAACGGCGGCCTTGACGCGGTCAGCGGCCGGATCGGCGGCAGCCAGCGCGGCCGGAACGAGTGCCGCCAGCGCGGTCAGCAGCGCGGCCTGGGCGATCGGGCGGGCACGGCGCCCGAGGAATAGCAGCATGGTGACTCCGGAATACAGGGTTGGGAGCGAAGGGGCGGAACGGTGATGACCGGGCTGACGGTGTTGGACTTGTCGGACCGCTTCCATCGGACCACTTCCGCCATCAGCCCAGCGCGCGCCCTATCAGGAAGCGCTTGAGCAGCGACTGCGCGCCCACCGCGCGCATGCCGGTATTGCGTACCAGGCGGGGCAGGCCGCCCTGCATCGAGAACAGCCGGTGCAGCCCGTCGGTGGCCGCCGTCAGCGACAGCAGATCGGTGGCGCGCGCGCGCTCGTAGCGGCGCAACAGCCGGATATCGCCTTCCGCGCGGAACGACTCTTTGTCGGCCATCACGCGGCCAAGTTCCGCGACGTCGCGCAGACCCAGGTTCATACCCTGCCCTGCCAGAGGGTGGACCACGTGGGCGGCGTCGCCGACCAACGCCACGTGCGGCTGCACCATGCACTCGGCATGCTGCAGCACCAGCGGAAAACCCTGCGCCGGCGTCACGCAGCGCAGTGCGCCGAACTGCCGGCCGACCGCACCGCTGGCGGCCGCCATCACGGTCTCGCTCAATGCCTCAGGCGTCAGCGCCAGCAGATCGCGGCCATGCGCCTCGTCGGCAGACCACACCATCGACACGACATTGCCCGGCAGCGGCAGCATGGCCAGGATCTCCCCGTTGACGGGCTCCTCATCGGCCATCAGCTTCGCCGGCGCGCCGAGGAACCACTGGAACGCGGTGCCGTGATGCGGCTGCTCGCATGTGAAATTCGCCACCACGCCAAGCTGGCGGTAGCGCCTCGTATTGACAGGGATATGGCACTGCTGGCGCAGCCACGAGCGGGCGCCG
>NZ_VLJN01000028.1:0-33756 GCF_007829435.1 Cupriavidus gilardii J11 | reverse complement strand
CCGCCAGCGTCAGGGTCACGCCATGCTCATCCCGCTCGAACACGGTGGCGGCATGGTCGTACCAATGGACCTGATGCTGGAAGCGCAGCGCGGTATCGAGCGTGCGCTCGACGTGGCCGGACTCGACGATCCATGCGAGCTGGGGCACCGCGGCGGCATAGGCGGAAAAATGCAGATCACCGTCCAGCGCGCCTTCGGGGCGGGCAGCGCTGTCGTCGCCGAACACGCGCATGTCATGCACCGGCTGGATCCGCGCTGGATCCAGCGCCTCCCAAACCCGCAGACGCGACAGCAATGCCTGCGAACTCGCGGAAAAGGCGTAGACGCGACTGTCCCACTCGCCCACGGCGGGCGGCGCGGCGGCCGCGCCGTTGCGCGGCGCGATCAGCGCCACGTCCATGCCCTGCTGCGCCAGCAGCAGCGCGCAGGTCTTGCCCACGATGCCGCCGCCGACGACGGCGACCTTGAAGCGGGAAAAGGAGGAATGCGCGGGCGCGGTGGGAGGGGTCATGGGGCGATTATAGCCACGGCCGAGTCCATTCCCGATGGCTTGCCGTGCGG
Source organism: Cupriavidus gilardii J11 (assembly GCF_007829435.1). Taxonomy (GTDB): domain Bacteria; phylum Pseudomonadota; class Gammaproteobacteria; order Burkholderiales; family Burkholderiaceae; genus Cupriavidus; species Cupriavidus gilardii_D. The sequence continues at coordinate 33,195 of NZ_VLJN01000028.1, read as the reverse complement.
CACGGCGCGGCGCCCCCATCCGCTAGAATATTGGCTTTGCAATCCACCGCCTGACACCATGAGCCTCAAATGCGGCATCGTCGGCCTGCCCAACGTCGGCAAGTCCACGCTGTTCAACGCCCTGACCAAGGCCGGCATCGCCGCCGAAAACTATCCCTTCTGCACCATCGAGCCCAATGTCGGCGTCGTGGAAGTGCCGGATCCGAGGCTGGATGTGCTCGCCTCCATCGTCAAGCCGGAGCGTGTACTGCCGGCCACGGTGGAATTCGTCGACATCGCGGGTCTCGTCGCCGGCGCCTCCAAGGGCGAGGGCCTGGGCAACCAGTTCCTGGCGAATATCCGCGAAACCGACGCGATCACGCACGTGGTGCGCTGCTTCGAGGACCCGAACGTGGTCCACGTCGCGGGCAAGGTCGATCCGCTGTCGGATATCGAGGTGATCAACACGGAACTCGCTCTGGCCGACCTCGCGACCGTCGAGAAGGCGCTGGCCCGCTACGTCAAGCCGGCACGCGCCGGCGACAAGGAAGCGCAGCGGCTCGTGGCCGTACTGGAAAAGGCGCAGGCGGTGCTGGACCAGGCCAAGGCCGTGCGCACGCTGGATCTGGCGCCCGAGGAATGGGACGCGCTGCGCCCGTTCTGCCTGATCACCGCCAAGCCGACGATGTACGTCGCCAACGTGCGGGAGGACGGCTTCGAGAACAATCCGCACCTGGATGCGGTGCGCCAGTACGCCGAGCAAACGAAGTCACCCGTGGTGGCGGTATGCGCCGCCATCGAGGCCGAGATCGCCGACCTGGAGGAAGAGGACAAGGCCGTGTTCCTGGCCGATCTGGGCATGGAGGAACCGGGCCTGGACCGCGTGATTCGCGCCGGCTTCAAGCTGCTGGGCCTGCAGACCTACTTCACGGCGGGCGTCAAGGAAGTGCGGGCGTGGACCATCCATGTTGGCGACACCGCCCCCAAGGCGGCTGGCGTGATCCACACCGACTTCGAACGCGGCTTCATTCGGGCGCAGACGATTGCCTATGAGGACTTTGTGGCCTGCAAGGGCGAGCAGGGAGCCAAGGAAGCTGGGAAGATGCGGGCGGAGGGGAAGGAGTATGTGGTGAAGGATGGGGATGTGATGAACTTTTTGTTCAACGTCTGAGCCCGTCGGTTCGACAATTCACTCGCTCTTTGTCCCGCTGCTCGAGCCCGCTATATGGCGGCCACGCTCCGACAGAATGGGGGTCGTAGCGTCAAGTTCCACTCGAAGCTTCACGGAAGGTGCTCATACTCGCTAAACAAGGGACCCGCCATGAGACGTACACAAGCTATCGGCCTGTTGGCCAAGAGCAAGCCCATCCTGGCTGCCCGGTTTGGCGTCACAGAACTGGCCTTGTTCGGCTCCACCGCCCGAGACGCCGCTCGGGAGAACAGCGATGTGGATGTACTGGTCTCTTTTGACGGGCCGGCTACATCGGCACGCTATTTTGGCGTCCAGTTCTATCTGGAGGATCCATTGGGCTGCGCCGTGGACTTGGTGACCGACAAGGCTTTGCGACCGGAGCTGCGCCCGGTGATTGAAAGCGCGGCGGTGCGTGTCTGAATCGATCCAGCGGTGGAGCATTATTCAGGACGACATCCCGCCATTATTGATAGCGCTGCGCAAACTGAGGCTCTCCCTACAGAACTAGGCCACACGCGCCGAGCCGTTTACCGCCGTCCTCTTCCAGCCCACATCGCGGCCGCCACCCCACCCAGCACCGCCCCCGACGCCACCACCAGCCGCCAACTCACCGCCTCGCCCAGCAGCGCCACGCCGCCAGCCGCCGCGATCACCGGCACGCTGAGCTGCACCAGCCCCGCCGTCGTCACGCTGAGCCCGCGCAGCGCGGCGTACCAGATCGCGTAGCCGATTCCGGATGCCACCGCGCCGGACAGCACCGCGTACAGCGCGCCGGTCGCGTCATGGCGTGCCCAATGCAGCGATATGAGATAGAGCGGCGCCATCAGCGCGGACGCGCGCAGGAAATTGCCCGCATTGGACAGCACGCCGTCGGGCTCGCGCTTGCCGAGCACCGAATAGATGCCCCACGCCACGCCGGCGGCCAGCATCAGCAATGCACCGACAAGCGGAGGGGCCGTCAGGCCGGGCCACAGCATGCCGGCGAGTCCGGTCGCCGCGAGAAGGTAGCCGGCGATTTGCAGCGCCCCCGGGCGTTCTCCCATCCACAGGCCTCGGCCGATCATCGTGGCTTGCACCGCGCCGAACAGCAGCAGTGCGCCCGTTGCGGCGGAGAGCTGCACGTAGGCCAGCGAGAAGCACAGCGCATAGGCAACCAGGGCCAGGGCGGCGGGCCAGTTTCCCGCACGCGGCATGGCGGCGCGGCCGCGATGCTGCCAGCGCACCAGCAGCCCGAGCATCGCCGCGCCAGACAGCATGCGGATCGTGGTGAAGCTGACCGCGTCGATATCGGTGTATCGCAGGGCCAGCCGGCACAGCAGCGAATTGCCGGCGAAAGCCAGCATGGCCAACGCGGTGCAGAGCAGCACCCGCGGCGACAAGGGCGACGGACGGGCGCTCGGCGTCATTGGCGACGTTCAGATCGGCTTGCCATCGTCGCCCCGCAGGCCCACCAGCAGCGCGTTGCCGTCGGCATCGACCCGGAACTCGCCAAAGCGCGCGTTGGCGTAGCGCTCGCCCTGCCCCTCCTCGAAGAAATAAGCATCGGTGGAAACCTGCACCCGTTGCGCACCCCATCGTGACGGCCGCACCTGGAACCGCAGCAGCCGCTCGTGGCCGGATAGCGCTTCGCCGCGATGCAGGCGAACGAAGCTCGCTTCGCCTTTGCGGTCGAGCGTCACCACGGCCACGCGGGTGCCGCTTTCCTTCGCATCCGCCATCGCCTGGACGATGGGCTGTGCGATGGCGAAGTTCAAGGCCATGTAGTCGCCCTGCATCAGCGAGCGCGGGTCCACGGGCGCCAGCCGCAGCAACATGGGTTCGCCCCGGGCCAGCAACCGCTCGCTGGCTACGATCGATACCGTCGCCGCCGCAAGCGTCAGCACGCATGCAATCCAGATCCAGCGCTTCACGATCCGCCCTCCGTGAGGGCCGCCCTTGCCGCATCGTCCGATTGGCGGCGCGGTTCCATGCGGCCGCGCAGCAGCAGCACGGCAACGCCAGCGACGACGAGCGTGGCCGATTTGACCAGCAGGGTCCAATGCAAGGCGCTGTAGTACCACACGAAACCGAGAGCGATCGTCACCACGCCCATGGCCAGCCACCCCGGCGACGCACGGCGCAGGCCCAGGCCGACGGCGAGCAGGCCGGCGACCACACCCGGCGCGCCCGTCATCAGCGCTGCGAGCGTGGCAGTTGCCAGCAGAGCGACCAGCGTGTGCCCGGCGTCGATGCCCAGCCGGCGGCTTTCCGCCGCACAGCTGCCGACCAGCACGATGCCGACGGCCGCTCCTGCGAGCCAGTGCGCGCCGGCAATCGGCCTGGCGTCGTCCAGCATCACGCCGAGCGGATGGCTCATGCCCGTGACGGCCAGCGCGCCGATCAGCCCGCACAGCAGCAAGGCGTCGATGGCGGGGCCCAGTACTTGAGGTCCCTATAAAGCCAAGGGCCCGAAGGCCCCGCCCCCCCCCGCCACTCGCGGCTCGGCGAGCGTGAACAGCGCGCTGCATGCCAGCGCCAAAGGCGCGAGCAGCACGAGCGACCAGACAATGGCCTGCCACCGGTCCGGTTCACCCAGGGCAATCGCAATGGCCAGTGACAGCGCCAGCGCGCCGCAAGCCGACGCCGCGGACAGGAAGCGATGCAGGCGGTTCGCGACGACCGCGTACAGCACCGCCTGCGCCGCGCCGGCCGCAAGCCAGAAGCCGGCGCTTTCGATGGCTCGCGCCCCGCCCAGCGTGTCGGCGCAGCCGTACAGCGCGAGGCCCTGGCCGGTCAGGCTGCTTGCCAGCGCGAATTGCTCGACCCCGGTATGTCCGGCCCGGCGCCAATACAGCAGCGCGGACAGCGCGATCAATCCAAGACCGCACAGCGCCATGGCAGCGCCGTCTTCCCGCGTGGCCATGAACACCGCGCCGACGAGAAACAGCAGGAAGAACACCGCCCCCAGCCAGCCCGCCAGGCCGGTCAGCAGGCGGACGGCCCATGGCGCATCGACCGGTTCCGGCATGTTGCCGCTCACCGCCCCGGTCGCGAGCAACTGGTTCCATGCCGTACGTGCCGCATGCGAAGGCGGGCGCGGTGCGCCGGCATGATCGTTCGCGGAGGCGCCGGTCTGCCCGACGGCCGCATGGCGTCGGTGCAGGCGCGTGAGCCACGTTGCCGCGGCAGCCGACAGGCAGATCGTCAGCAAGCCGAGCAGCAGGAATCCGCTCATGTCGCGATTGCTTTCGAAGACCAGCCGTCCCACTGCCGCTACCGCGATGCCGATCAACGCCAGCGCCACGCCGGACAACGCGACGATGTCGAAGCGGCCGGCCCAGAACCATCCGCCCAGCAAGGCCAGCGCGAGCAGCGAAACCCCCAGCATGCCGGGATCGAATCCGCGCGAGAAAAGGACCGCCAGAGCGAGCCCGGTGGCATGCGCGCTGGCCAGCAGTGCCAGCGCACGCGGGCCCGCGTTGCCGCGCATGCCCAGGCCCGGTACGAACCGGGCGGCGCCCAGCCAGACCACCAGCTGCGCCAGCGCGGCCGTCGTTAGCGTCAATGCCGCCGGCTTGCCGCCCATCATGCCGAACAGCAGTTCAATGAGGCCGCCAGCGCCGAGACGAATGCTGAACCAGCGCATCAGCGCGGCGTTGATCAATGCGAAGACCAGCCACCAGTGTGGCGCGGCCCGCGCCGCGAGCGCCCATGGCACGCTCAGCAATGCCCACCACGCGAGCCATTGCCATGCGTCCGCGCCAGTCTGATAGGCCTGCCCGATGACCGCAAGCAGCAGGCCGCTGGCGATCTGCGCGGCGAACAGCGCAGCCGCGGCACGAAGGTCGCGGTCGGGGCGCCGCCACGCGTACGCGGCGAGCGCAATCACCACTGCACCGAGCAGCCCGAAGCGAGTCCAGCGGTGCAGCGCCTGCCAGTTGAAGGCGAAGAACGCGATGACGCCACTGCACAGCAGTGCGACACCGAGCAGCAGCAGCGCGCGGTCGAGCCAGCGCCGCCATGCTGCCGCATCGGGCTCGGTGTCGGCCCACGCCGCCCGTGCCGCTTGCGGGAGAAGCAGCCCGCGTGCATGCCAGTCCGCCAGTGCATGGCGGATCGCGGCGCGCGCGGACCATAGCGAGGCGAGATGGGCAAGGGGCATGGCGGTGAGGATCTCCTTCGATGTCGGTCGGCGGCAACGCCTGGGTGTGCCGTCGTGCGCACTGTAGCAAAGGATCGGGGGGCGGTAGGCTGTGACTGCCCTCTCCCCAACCGCTATCCTTTCGCCTTTCCCACTCCCCTTCCCGGTCCCAGCATGACCCTAGGCATCCTTGCCGCCCTGCACGACGAAGTCGACGGCCTGATCGCCGCGATGCGCCATGACAACGCCCGCGCGACCGTGCACCGCATTGGCATGCGCGATTACTACGTCGGCGAGCTATATGGCGAGCGGTGCGTGCTCGTCCTGGCCCGTGTCGGCAAAGTGGCCGCCGCCGCCACCACCGTGACGCTGATCCGGGAGTTTGGCGTGACGGAACTGGTCTTTACCGGTCTGGCCGGGGGCGTGGGCCCCGAGGTGCGGGTCGGTGACCTGGTCATCGCCGACCGGACCGTGCAGCATGACATGGACGCGCGCCCGCTGTTTCCGCGCCATCTCGTGCCGTTGCTGGGCCACGCGGAGTTCCCGACCGATCCGACCCTGACCGGGGCGCTGCGGACGGCTGCCGACCGCTTCGTGCGGGAAGACCTCGCCACGGCCGTGCCGGCCGCGGTTCGGGAGCGGTTCGGTGTGGATGCGCCGCGACTGCACCTGGGCATGATCGGCAGCGGCGACCAGTTCATCGGCGCCCCCGCGACCGTGGCGGAGCTTCGTCAGCGCCTGCCCGACCTGCTTGCGGTGGAGATGGAGGGCGCGGCGGTGGGCCAGGTGTGCCATGAATATGGGGTACCGCACGCGGTGATCCGCACCGTGTCGGACCGCGCGGACGACAGCGCGCATGTCGATTTTTCGAGCTTCCTGGCCCAGGTGGCCAGCCACTACTCCGAGGGCATCGTCCGCCGCCTGCTCTCGGCGCGGCGGGAAGGCGGCTGAGAAGGCGCGGCGGCGCCGGTCACCGCCGCGAGCGCGTACACAGGCCCGCCACGCCGACCAGCAAGGCCGCCCCCACGATGGCGGCCGTCCAGCCGGACAATTGGCCGTCGATGAACAGCCGTAGCGCCCGGCCGCCATAGAAGCTGACCAGCGCGCCAATGCCGCCGAGCAGCAACGCCATGGCGACGGTCATGGTCCGTCCAGCGGGGTGCAGCGCCCGGGCCGCCAGCCCGACCGCCAGCCCCACCAAGAAGATCCCCAGCATCGTCCCGATTCCCCGAATGTTTGACGCACGTCATTGCGCAAGCGCGCGGCGGGCGTAACGATACCGCAGATGCAACAGTGCCGGGCCTCCGGACGCAAGGATCGCGCCCGGGCGGTATAATGTCAGCCGTTCCGGCGGCACCCGGCCACCCGGGGTGCGAGAAGCCGGCGGTCCGGCACACCGAACGCGCCGGCCCGGAAAAACGTCCCCAACAATGCAACTGCTCGCGATCGGAATCAATCACACCACGGCGCCCGTCTCGCTGCGCGAGCGGGTGGCGTTTCCGCTCGAGCAGGTCAAGCCGGCGCTGGCCGCATTGCGCGCGCAGCTGGCCGGCACCCGCGGCACCGAAGCCGCCATCCTGTCCACCTGCAACCGCACGGAAATCTACTGCGCCACCGACCTGCTGCTGTCGGGCGACGAAGGTTTCGAGCACACGCTGCGCTGGCTGTCCCAGCATCACAACATCCCGGCCGACGAACTGGCGCCGCACCTGTATGCGCTGCCCCAGTCGGAGGCGGTGCGCCATGCCTTCCGCGTGGCCAGCGGTCTCGATTCGATGGTGCTGGGCGAAACGCAGATCCTCGGGCAGATGAAGGACGCCGTGCGCACCGCCGGCGAAGCCGGCACGCTGGGTACCTATCTGAACCAGTTGTTCCAGCGCACCTTCGCCGTGGCCAAGGAAGTCCGCGGCCAGACCGAGATTGGCGCGCATTCGGTGTCGATGGCCGCTGCCGCGGTGCGGCTCGGCCAGCGCATTTTTGAAAGCATTTCGGGCCAGCGCGTGCTGTTTATCGGCGCCGGCGAGATGATCGAACTGTGCGCCACGCACTTTGCCGCGCAACAGCCCCGCCAGATCGTGGTCGCGAACCGCACCGTCGAGCGCGGCGAAAAGCTGGCGGAGCAACTGGCCGAGCAGGGCCTGAACACCGAGGCGATCCGGCTGTCCGAACTTGGCGCACGGCTGCACGAGTTCGATATCGTGGTGTCGAGCACCGCCAGCTCGCTGCCGATCATCGGCCTGGGTGCGGTGGAGCGCGCGGTCAAGCAGCGCAAGCACCGCCCGATCATGATGGTCGACCTGGCGGTGCCGCGCGATGTCGAACCGGAGGTGGCGCGGCTGGACGACGTGTTCCTTTATACCGTCGATGACCTTGGCGCCATCGTGCGTGAAGGCAATGCGATGCGGCRGSCCGCCGTGGCGCAGGCCGAGGCCATTATCGAAACGCGCGTGCAGCATTTCATGCACTGGCTGGAAACACGCAGCGTGGTGCCGGTGATCCGCGACCTGCAGGCCAGCGGTGAGGCCATGCGGCAGGCCGAGCTCGAACGCGCCCGCAGGATGCTGGCGCGTGGCGACGATCCCGAAGCGGTGCTGGAAGCGATGTCGGGCGCGTTGATGCGCAAGTTCCTGCACGGCCCGACCCACGCGCTAAATCACACCCAGGGCGAGGACCGGGACGCGCTGCTGCGTCTGGTGCCGGGCATGTTCCGCCACAGCAGCCACTCCGAACGTTAGCCCCGTTCGCCTCCGGGGCGCAGCGCGCCCTGCCTCGTGTCGCCGCCCGGGCGGCAGATCCCCAATTCCAGGTCGCGCGAACGCTGCGCCGGCCCCTCCAGGCACCCTCCCCTTATGAAAGCCAGCATGCTAGCCAAGCTCGACCAACTGGCCGAGCGTCTTGACGAAGTCAACGCGCTGCTTGCGCGCGAGAATGCCACCGCGGATATCGACGAGTATCGCAAGCTGAGCCGCGAACACGCCGAGCTGTCGCCCGTGGCGGAGCAATACGCCGCCTATCGGCAGGCCCAGGACGATCTGGTCACCGCGCAGGCGCTGCTGGACGATCCGGAGATGAAGGCGTTTGCCGCCGACGAGATCGAGTCGGCGCGCGGCCGCCTCGAATCGCTGGAAGCCAGCCTGCAAACGCTGCTGCTGCCGAAGGACCCCAACGACGACCGTAACCTGATCCTCGAAATCCGAGCCGGCACCGGCGGCGAGGAAAGTGCGCTGTTCGCCGGCGATCTGCTGCGGATGTACACACGCTATGCCGAGCGGCGCCGCTGGCAGGTGGAGGTGATGAGCGAATCGGCGTCCGACCTGGGCGGTTACAAGGAAGTGATCGTGCGCATCGCGGGGGACGGCGCGTTCTCCCGCCTCAAGTTCGAGTCGGGTGGCCACCGCGTGCAGCGCGTGCCGGCCACCGAAGCGCAGGGCCGCATCCATACGTCCGCATGCACGGTGGTCGTGATGCCCGAGGCGGACGAGCTCACCGAGATCCAGATCAATCCGGCCGACCTGCGCGTCGATACCTTCCGCGCGTCAGGGGCCGGCGGCCAGCACATCAACAAGACCGATTCGGCGGTGCGGCTGACGCACCTTCCCACCGGCATCGTGGTGGAATGCCAGGACGATCGCAGCCAGCATCGCAACAAGGACAAGGCGATGAAGGTGCTGGCCACCCGACTCAAGGACATGCAGTTGCGCGAGGCGCAGGCCAAGGAGGCCAGCACGCGCCGCAACCTGATCGGGTCGGGGGACCGCAGTGATCGGATCCGCACGTATAACTTTCCGCAGGGCCGGGTGACCGATCACCGCATCAACCTGACGCTGTACAAGATCGACATGATCATGGACGGTGATCTTGACGAGCTGGTCAATGCGCTGGCGGCGGAGCATCAGGCGGATCAATTGGCGGCGTTGGGGGATGAGGGTTGATGGAGTGTGGCGGGCATGGGGATATGAGCCTCAGGTTTTCTTCATGCTGATACTTCCCTCTCCCCCGCCCCTCTCCCGCYAGCGGGAGAGGGGAGAGTCAGAGAGGGGAGTTTGATGGGCAATGTGGTGTATTTGCGCTGTATTTCTTGTAAGTCCATGAAACAGCAATGGTGCTGACAGGTTCGGTCGCTATAATCGAAAAAGACTAAAACGCCACTTTGAGTGGCGTCACACCTTCCCCCGAACACGATAAAAGGACGGCCCACATGAAAAAACTGCTCGCGTTGTTGATGGTCACGGCCGCAGTGGCGGCTTGCGGCGAGAAACAAGAGACCGCGACTCCGAATCCGGACACCGCGATGGATCGCGCGGCCGAGTCTGCGAAGGCCGCCGCCAGCGATGCGGCCGCGGCAGCCGAGTCCGCCGCCGACCGCGCCAAGGACGAAGCGGCTTCGGCCATGGCANCCGCCAGCAATGCCGCCTCCGACGTATCGGCCGCCGCCGACCGCGCCAAGGACGAAGCGGCTTCGGCCATGGCAAATGCGAAGGACGCCGCGCGCGACGCCGTCAACGAGGGCGCGAACGCGGCCAAGGACGCTGTCAACAAGTAAGGGTGTGCCGCGCGGGTTCATGCCGCGGCGGCTTGCGCCCGATTGCCCACAGCCCCGCGAAGGCATGCCGCTCGCGGGGCTGTTTCACTATTCCGCCTGTTCTGAGCCTTCGATGAGCGATTCCTCCTCCGACCCGCACGCGGCAGGTCAAGCCGCCACGCACGCGGCCGCGTCGGAGACTGTCCCGGCCGGTAGCGACCTGCCTGTCGACGCCACGTTGGCGGTCGCCCAGGCCACCGCGATCCGGGCCGGGTTGCCGGCGCTGGAAGCCCGCATGCTGCTGACCCACGTCACCGGCCTGAATCGCACGCAGTTGATCACGCGCGATACGCAACCGCTCACCGCGGAGCAGCACGCCGCGTTCATCGGACTGCTGGCGCGGCGGCTCCGTGGCGAGGGGGGGGGGGGGGAGCCGATGGCCTATCTGATCGGGGAGCGGGAGTTCTATGGCCGCGTCTTTCGCGTCACCCCGGCCGTGCTGATCCCGCGCCCTGACACGGAAATCGCGGTGCAGGCCGCACTGGCCCGCTTGCCGCCGGCCTCCACGGGCGAGCCGCCGCGCGTGCTCGATCTGGGCACGGGGTCCGGCATCCTGGCTGTGACGCTCGCTTGCGAGCGGGTCGATGCCGACGTGTGGGCCACCGATATCTCGACGGACGCACTGGACATCGCGCGTGCCAATGCGGCAGCGCTGGGCGCTCGCGTTCACTTTCTGCAGTCGGACTGGTATCGCGCGCTGCCCGGCGAAACGCGCTTCGACCTGATCGTGAGCAATCCGCCCTATATCGCGGCCGGTGATCCGCACCTGTCCAGCGGCGACCTGCGCTTCGAGCCGGTCGATGCGCTGACCGACCATGCCGACGGCCTGACCGATCTGGCCGCCATCGTCGACGGCGCCACGCGGCGGCTGCGTGCGGGCGGCTGGCTGCTGATGGAACACGGCTACGACCAGGGCGAGCATGCCCGGGCGCTGCTGCGCGACGCCGGCTTTGCCGACGTCTTCACCGACCGGGACCTGGGCGGCAACGAGCGCTGCAGCGGCGGCCGCTGGACCGGCCCGGCACGCTGACTGGCACCAGCGGGCTACCGACGGACGCGCTGAAGCGGGGCGGCGAATCCGGTAGAATCGTCCCATTCTCGCGCGCGCTCTTGACGCGCTTCCCCAACCTTCCGGCGTCCTGCGGCCACCGCGTCATGCACGCGTGCCGGCCCGGCGCCCTGTTCGCCTTTATCCAAAGCCAGATCATGAGTGACGTGCAACAAAAGATCGACCAGATCGTCAAGGGCCACCCCGTCGTGCTGTTCATGAAGGGCACCGCCCAGTTCCCGATGTGCGGCTTCTCCGGCCGCGCCATCCAGATCCTGAAGGCCTGCGGCGTGGACGCGCCGATGACCGTCAACGTGCTGGAAGACGATGGCATCCGCCAGGGCATCAAGGAATACGCCAACTGGCCGACCATCCCGCAGCTCTACGTCAATGGCGAGTTCGTCGGTGGCTCGGACATCATGATGGAGATGTACCAGAGCGGCGAGCTGCAAACCCTGCTGAAGGGCTGAAGCTGGACCCCGCGCCGATCGCCGCGGCCCCGCGGCGCATCATCGTCGCCATTACGGGCGCCACCGGGGCCGTCTACGGCGTTCGCCTGATGCAGGTATTGCGCGCGGCCGGCGGAATCGAGACGCATCTGCTGGTCTCGCCAGCAGGCGTGATGAACCTGCAGCACGAGCTGGATGTCGGCAAGGCTGAAGTCGAAGCGCTGGCCGACGTCGTGCACAACGTGCGGGACGTCGGCGCCACCATCGCCAGCGGTTCGTTCCGCGCCGATGCGATGGTGATCGCGCCCTGCTCGATGCGCACGCTGGCCGCGGTGGCACACGGGCTGGCCGACAACCTGATCACGCGCGCGGCGGATGTCACGCTGAAGGAACGCCGCAAGCTGGTGTTGATGGTGCGCGAAACGCCGCTGAACCTGGCGCACCTGCGCAATATGGTGGCGGTCACCGAAATGGGCGGCATCGTGTTTCCACCGGTCTCCGGCTTCTACCAGAAGCCCGCCAGTATCGCCGAGCTGGTCGACCACACCGTCGGCCGCGTGCTCGACCTGATCGATGTGCCGCAAACCCTGGCGCCGGGCTGGGGCGGGTTGAACGGCCAGATCTGACCATTACAGGCGATTTGCGTATTGCTCGCCGGATTGCTCGCCGGATTGCTCGCCGCATTGCTCGCATCAAGCGGCGCCGTGCCCCGGCTTACCGCCAGTCGCGATGGCGATGGTAGCCGCGATACGGATAAGGCCGGTAGTAAGGACCGTAGTACGGCCGCGGCGCCACCACCACCGGCGCTGGCGCGACATAGACGGGCGGCGCGGCCACCGCCACGCCGGCCTCGTACGGCGCCGGATAGACCGCGCAGCCGCCCAGTCCCGCTGCCAACACCGCAATTGCGCCGACCACCAAGCCCTTGCCTTTCATTTGCTGCCCCTCGATACGCCGGCTGCCGCCATGGCGCCGACAACGTGATGGCACCGTTATACGGGGCGGTACGGTAATACAGGGTCAACGCTCTGTAAGGCGTGTTACGGCAGACTACAACGGGCACCGCAACGTCGGCGGGCCGCGCCTTCAGAAGTCGAAGCGGATGCCCTGCGCGAGCGGCAGCGCGTCGCCATAGTTGATGGTATTGGTGGCCCGGCGCATATAGCCTTTCCACGCATCCGACCCGGACTCGCGACCGCCGCCGGTGGCTTTCTCCCCGCCGAATGCGCCGCCGATTTCGGCGCCGCTGGTGCCGATATTGACGTTCGCAATGCCGCAGTCGCTGCCCGCCGACGACAGGAAGCGTTCCGCTTCCCGCAGCGATTCCGTGAAGATGCACGATGACAGCCCATGCTCGGCGGCATTGTTCAGCGCGATCGCTTCATCCAGCGAGGTATAGGGCATCAGGTACAGGATGGGTGCGAAGGTCTCCGTGAGCATGGTGTCGTGCTGCGTGTCGGTGATGACCAGCGCCGGACGCACATAGCACGCATGCGGAAAGCGGTCCGCCAGCAGTCGCTCGCCGCCGTGCACGACGTTGCCTTGCGCGCGGCAGCTGGCCAGCGCGTCGGCCATCGCGTCGCCGGCGGCATGGTCGATCAGCGGTCCGAGCAGCGTGCCGTCTTCCAATGGATCGCCCACCGGCAGACGCGCGAACACCTGTGCCAGCCGGTCGCGCACCGCCTCGAACCGGTCGACATGAACGAAGGCTCGGCGAAGCGTGGTGCAGCGCTGGCCGGCGGTACCGGCCGSCGCGAACGTCATCGCGCGCACCGCCAGGTCCAGATCGGCGGACGGCGCGACAATGGCCGCGTTGTTGCCACCCAGTTCGAGAATGCTGCGCTTGAAGTAGACGGCGCACGCCATGCCGACCTTGCGGCCCATGCGAGTCGACCCGGTCGCGCTGATCAACCGCACGGCGGGATGTTCGACCAGATGCTTGCCGATTGCCTGCCCGCCGCACAGCACCGTGGTGATGCCGGCATGTTCGGGCACCGAAGCCTCGATCACGCGTTCCAGCAAGCCCTGCACCGCCAGCGCGCACAGCGGCGTCTTCTCCGAGGGCTTCCATACGACGGCATTGCCGCAGACCAGCGCGAGCGCGGCATTCCAGGCCCATACCGCGACCGGGAAGTTGAAGGCCGAGATCACGCCGCAGACGCCGTACGGATGCCACGTCTCGCGCATCGCATGCTGCGGCCGCTCGCTGGCGATGGTGAGCCCATGCAGCTGCCGCGACAGTCCCACCGCGAAGTCGCAGATATCGATCATCTCCTGCACTTCGCCGATGCCTTCCTGCAGGATCTTGCCCGACTCCAGCGACACGAGGGTGCCCAGCGTGGTCCGATGCTCTCGCAACACCTCGCCGAAGCGCCGCACCACTTCGCCGCGCGCCGGGGCTGGCACCAGCGCCCACGCGGACTGCGCCTCCCGGGCGCGCGCGATGCGGGCGTCTGCCTCTGCCGCATCGCACGCCGGCAGTTCGCCAAAGATTTCGCCGTCGATGGGCGAGCGGACCGGCAACGTCCGCGGCGGGGCACCGGCCCCGTCGCGCCATGGCCGGGCCAGCCCCAGGGCGCGCCAGCAATGCTCGAATGCATCGGCTTTCATGCGAGTGCCTCCTGCAGCGGATGGCAGGTGTAGTGCCTGCCGAAACGGTTGGCGAGAAAGTCGGACAGGGCGATGTCCTCCTGGCGGACAAAACCGTGCCGCGGCAACTGACCGCCGACGACCATGTCGAGCGCCGCGCAGATGCCCGCCGCGGTGGTGAGCTGGATCGCATTCAAATGGCCGTCCGGGGTATCGGCGCCGCCGACCCGGGCCGAAAACGAGGCTTGAGTCAGCGGACCAGGCGTTCCGTCGGCGCCAGCCACACGGCCCGTGGCGCTGGCGAAGATCACGACCACATCCTGCTGCGTCTGCGGGATGGCGCTGTCGAAAATGTCGCGCAGCCAATCGCGCCGTTCGCGCAGGCGCAGGTCGTCGAGCAGCAGCTTCATCACCGCGCAATGTCCAGGATAGCGGATGGACTTGTAGTCGACATGCCGGGCCCGGCCAGCCAGCGTCTCCGGAAGCGTGCCAAGGCCACCGGAGGTATGGAAGGCTTCGTATTCGATGCCGTCCAGCGCGAAGCGCTCCAGCCCTTCCAGCGCCGGCACCTCGACGCGCCTGCCATCGACAATGGCATCGCAAGGATTGCAGTACTCGTTGATCAGCCCTTCGGTGCTCCAGGTCAGGTTGTATTTCAGCGCGTTGCTGGGGTAGCGCGGCAAAGCGCCAACGCGCATGCGCAGCTCGATCAGCTCGCCGCCATGGCGCAGGAAACGCTGGGCCAGTTCATGCCCGACCACGCCGATGAAGCCCGGCGCGAGGCCGCATTGCGGCATCAGCACCGCCCGCGCGTCGGCCGCGAGCGCACGGATGGCCCGGGTCGCGGCAACGTCCTCGGTCAGATCGAAGTAGTGCACGCCCAGGGCCGCCGCCACGGTCGCGACCGGCACGGCGGCGTGGAACGGCAGCGCGTTCAGCACCGCGCCCGCGCCATCGAGCAGCGCCGCGCAAACGTCCGGGTCGGTCGGGTCGGCAAGCCGGGCGGCCACGCCATTGGGCAACGCGGCGAGGCAGTGGCTGTCGCGGTCGGCCACGGTCACGGCGTAGTCGCCGGTGCCGTGCAGCATGGCGGCAATGGTGCGGCCGATCTTGCCGGCGCCCAGCACGGTGACGGGAAAGGGAAAGGGTGTGACGGCCGGGAGGTCGAGGTTGTTTTTCATGGGATTGCTCCGACTCGGGTGCGGGTGTCGATACGCGGCATGCCAGTCCGCTGGCGTGGACGCTGATGTCGTGCAATCAGTATGGGCGACTCTGCTGTCGGATTGAACCCGCGAAGTCGACAAAAAAGCGGCATAATCCGACGAAATGACGAAGCTTTACGTCACTTCATCTATCACTCTCCTCTGTCGCTCTCTTTTCCGCCATGACCGAACTCGACGCGATCGATCGTCACCTGCTGTCGCTGCTGCAAGCCAATGCGCGCGAGAGCGCGGCCAACCTCGCGCGGCGGCTCGGCATCGCGCGCACCACGGTGGTGGCGCGCATCGCACGGCTTGAGCGTGATGGCATCATCGCCGGCTATGGCGTGCGGCTGGGCCAGCAGATGGAGGACAACGCCATCCTGGCGTTTTGCGGACTCTCGGTACAGCCCAAGGCGGCTCCGACGGTATTGCGGGCGCTGCAGCGGTTTCCGGAGGTGGTGGAACTGAGTTCGGTCAGCGGACCGGTGGACTATATGGCGGTGATCCGCTGTGATTCCCATGCGCGGCTGGACGCGCTGCTCGACGAGATCGGCGCGGTCGACGGCGTCAACCAGACCAGCACGTCGATCGTGCTGGCGCGGAAGATCGATCGACGGCGGGCGGTGGGGTGAAGGCGTGGGGGATTGGGTGACCGGCGGTGAGGGCAGTCACAGCAATCCCCACGCCGCCGGTTTACCAGCTCCCCGGCCTGGCATCCTTCGGCTTGGCCGCCGGCGCCGGTGCCTTCGCTCCGGCCTTGCCCTTCGCATCCGATGCGCCGGCCTGCGGGTTCAACTGCTGGTCGACCTCGGCATCGCGCGCCGCCATCAGCGTGCGGGCACGCGGCAGCAGCAGTTCGATGCTGCCGGTCCGCGGATCGTCCGGCATCGCGTACAGCTCCACGGTCAGCGGTGCCTTCATCCAGCCAGCGTGCTGGGTCTCGACCTTCTGGCCGCCCTTGTCCAGCATCGGCACGGTTTCCTGCCGGAACGGCTTGCCGTAGCGCGCAATCAGCGACTGCATCGCCACCTGCTCCGAACGCATGCCGTCGGTGGGCACGATCACCCCCACCAGCGCATTGCGGTCGACCAGCGCGAGCGCATGCGGGCCATCCATGAATGCGGGACGCTGTGCGCGCGGCACGCCCACCTGCCGCATCATGCCGTCGCCGCGCAATTCAACGCAGAAAGCCGTCACATCGGTACCGTCCGGCGTGCGCTTGTCCGCGCAATCGGGCAACTGCGGCATCGGCGTGCCGATCTGCAGCGTGCCGAGCAGCGGCGCCAACAGATCCGCCATGCCTTGTCCTTCCGGCGCGGCGGCGCTGCGGCCCTTGGCTTCCGGGGCCGCCTTGGCCGATGGTTCCGCCGCCGAAGCGGCAATGGGCGCGGCCACCAGGCCGGCGCCCGTCAGGCCGGCAAGCAGCAGGCCGGCGAGATGCAATCGCATGAAAACTCCTGAAATCAGCTCCGGCATTGGAGCGTGGGCCCGCAACGATGTTCCGCGATGTGGCCCCTCATCCCGGCATTTCTCCGGCATTTCTGGCTAGGGCGCCGCATGCGCCGCCTTTCGTTCGAGATGCAGCGCCTCGCGGCGGAATGCGTGGCCGACGTGATGGTAAAACGGATGCGGACTGAACTGACGCGATACGAACGAGGCCATCAGCGATGCGGCCAGCAGGAAAAGGGTCAGGTCCTGCGAGCGCGTCATTTCCATCACAATCACGCTCGCGGTGATCGGTGCCTGGGTGGCGGCAGCCAGGAAGGCGGCCATCGACACCAGCGCCAGCACGCGCGGCTCGGCCATGCCGCTTACAAGATGGGCCACGTTGTCGCCAAGACCGGCGCCGATGGCCAGCGCCGGCGTGAAAATGCCACCTGGCACGCCGGCGAAATACGACACGACGGTAGCCACCAGCTTGGCGACGCCGAACCACAGCGTGGTGCCCGCTTCCGCATTCGCATGGCCGTTGATCAGTCCGGCCGCCTGCTCATAGCCGGTGCCAAACGTGGCGCCGCCCGTCATCCAGCCGAGCGCCGCGGCCACCAGCCCGCATGCGAATGCGACCTGGACCGGATGCGCCGACGGCCAATGGCGCCAACGCGCCGGCAACAGCCCAGGCACGCCGCGTACCAGCGCCCTGGCGAACAGGCCGCCCAGCACGCCATTGACCAGCGCGCACAGCAGCACCGGTCCCCAGGCCTCGTTCAGCGCCAGGATCGGCGTGCGCACGTTGAAATAGGGATTGTTGCCCAACAGCGCCAGTGACAGAAAGCCGGCGGTCAGCACGCCGGACAGCACCAGCCGGTCCCAGCGCACGGCGGTACCCCGTCCCAACTCCTCGATGGCGAAGACGACGCCGGCCAGCGGCGTATTGAACGCCGCCGCGAGCCCGCCCGCCGCGCCGGCCGCAATCAGCGCATTGGGATGGAACCCGAAGCGAAAGCGCAGATGCCGATGGCACCAATTGCCCCACGCCAGCATGGCGGCAGCACCGACCTGCACCGATGGCCCTTCCCGGCCGATCGACGCGCCGGCCACCAGCCCCCCGGCCGTCAACGCCACCTTCCACATTGCCTGCCGCAGCGATACCAGCACCGACTGCGCCGGACCGGCCGGCGGCAGCGTCACCGCGGCGATCACTTGCGGAATGCCGCTGCCGCGGGCCTGCGGCGCCAGCCTCAGCGTCATCCAGCGCAAGGCGGCGAGGCCGAACGGCAGCATCACGAAGCCCAGCCACGGCGTGGCATGGGTCAGTTCGCGGTTCCAGTGCAGCGCCGTCTCGGCAATCCAGGCGAAGACGAGGGAAAACAGCGCCACCAGTCCGGCGCCACACATGAACACCGCATAGCGCATGGTGGTGCGCGAGATCCGGCCCACCTGCCGGGTCTTGCGCGAGGCTGCGCGACGCGCCCTGCGACGCAGCGCGCGCAAGAGGTCGGCGTCCTGGGCCGGCGTGTCAGCGGGGTCTGAAGAGGTTTGCTGGGGTCGGTTTTGCGGGTCTGTCATGGCGGGGCGATGCGGCCACGGCGCATTGGGCCGCCCGGGGGCGGCGGCGTTGCGGCGGTGTCGATGTCATCGGGTCGCGGCCGTGAAGGCCATAACTATACGCCCACCGATACCATGCGCCTGTCCATGCGCCTGCCGCCGGGTAGACGCCCGGGGCACCGCCGACCGCCCCCTCGTTCGCCTCATCCATGGCGCCCTCGCAATGACGGGCCGATCCGCTGCTCCGAATACCACGCAATCGGCAACACCCGGATACCGCACCACTTCGTGCTCGATCTCCGCCGGATAGATGTTCACGCCGCCGGAGATGACCATGTCGGAGGCGCGGTCGCACACGAACAGGTAGCCGTCGTCGTCGACATAGCCCATATCGCCCAGGGTCACCTTGCCGTCGCGCTCGATGGCGCGCCGGGCGGCGTCGTTGTTGCGATAGGTGAAGTCGGGATACGCCGGCTGTCGCACGTAGATCAGCCCTGTCTCCCCCGTCGCGCATGGCGTGCCGTCCTCGCGCAGAACACGCACGCTGGCTAGCCCGCCGGCCGGCCCGGTGCCCGGCCGGGCACGGCCATGCCGGCGTGTTTGACGGGAACGGGGACTGTACCGGCCAGTGCCCAAGGTGGCAACGTCGGGGCGGGTGCCGTCCGTGGCACGCATCACACCACTTTCAATTTGCAAGCTAAAATACTTTCAAATTGAAAGTGGAGGAGACATGGGGCACACCGATTTCGCCAGCATGCCCTGCCCCATTGCCCGGTCGATGGCGGTGCTGGGCGAGCGCTGGGCGATTCTGCTGATGCGCGAGGCGTATTACGGCAGCCGCCGCTTCGATGACTTCCAGCGCCAGCTCGGCATCGCGCCCAATATCCTGAGCGCGCGGCTGAAGACGCTGGTCGAGCATGGCGTGCTGGAACGGGTACCGTTGGAAGGCAGCGCCCGGCATGAATACCGGCTCACCGAAATGGGCCGCGACTTCTTTCCCGCGTTCGTGTCGCTGAAGGCCTGGGCAGACCGGTGGCTGACCGATGCGCGCGGCCCGCTCACCCGCCTTGTCGACGACCGCACCGGCGCGGAAATCGCCCCGCCCACGCTCACCCGCGCCGACGGCACCGCCATTACCGTGGAAGACCTGCGCGTGGTGGCGGGCCCGGGCGCCGGCTCGCATCTGCGCCAGCGCTTCGCCGCGAACGGCACCACCGGGAGTCCGGAACGGGACGACGTGAACGCCGCCGATACGCAAGAGGAGCGCGCATGACGCCGCCGCCCGAGACCGGCACGCCGGCCATGCAGACTTCCGGGGGAGCGTGCGCGCCGACCTCCGACCTCCCGGCGACTCCGCCCGCCGGCATCCTGCGCAGCATCGTCCGGCTGGCCGCGCCAACCAGCCTGATCGCGCTGCTGCAAGCCATCGCGCAGCTCATCGAAACGTGGCTCGCGGCACGGCAAGGCACCGCCGCGCTGGCCGGCTGGGCCGTGGTGCTGCCGTTCGCGCTGCTGTTGCAGCAGATGTCGGCCGGGGCCATGGGCGGTGGGGTGGTCTCCGCCATCGCGCGCGCGCTGGGCGCCGGCAAGCGCGACGATGCGTCGGCGTTGGTGCTGCACGCGATGATCATCGCGCTGGCGGCGGGGCTGGCATTCGCCGTGGCACTGGCCATCCTCCCGCATGCGGTGCTCGGTGCGGTGGGCGGGGCCGCCGCCGCCGACGCCGCCGCTACCTATGCCATATGGCTGTTTGGCGCCGGCGCGGTGCCGGCCTGGTGCGCCAACACGCTTGCGTCGGTACTGCGCGGCGGTGGCCGGCACGCGCTGGCCGCGCGGGTGCTGGGATTGATGTGGATCGCCTTCCCGCTGCTGGCCTGGGCACTTGCCGAACCTGCCGGCATGGGACTGGCCGGCATCGGTACCGCCTTCGCGCTGGTCTCGTGGGCCGCGGCGCTCGCCATGGCGATGGTGGTCTGGCGCGGCGGCGCGGGCTTCGTGCCGGTACTGCGCGTGCGGCCCAATGCGGGGCTGTTCGGCCGCATCCTGTCGGTCGGGCTGATCGCCTGCGGGCTGGCGGCGCTGGCGAATCTGGCCACCATCCTGGTCACCGCGCAGCTGCGTCCCTACGGCACCGCGGCGGTGGCCGCCTATGGCATTTCCGCCCGGCTCGAATTCCTGATGATCCCGCTGGCCTTCGGCGTCGGCTCCGCACTGACCGCTCTGGTAGGCCGCGCGGTGGGCGCCGGCGACTGGGCGACCGCCCGCCGGATCGCCTGGATCGGCGCGCTGCTGGCGCTGGCGATCGCGGGCACCATTGGCGTGGCGGTCGGGCTCGCGCCGGCGCGCTTTGCCGGCTGGTTTACCAGCGACGCGGAGGTGGCCGCCATCGCGGCGCGCGCGCTGTCGTGGGTGGGACCGGCCTTCGGCGGCTTTGGCCTGGGCATGGCGCTGTATTTCGCGTCGATGGGCGCGGGCCGAATGCGCTGGCCGATTGCCGCTGGGCTGTGCCGGATCGGACTGGCCGCGGGAGGCGGCTGGGTGCTGGCCCATGTGGCCGGCATGGGGCTGGACGGCCATTTCCTGGGCGTCGCGCTGGGCATCACCGCCTATGGGCTGGTAACGGCGGCCGGGGTGCGGCGCGCGGTCTGGTCCGCGCGGTAGTTCCGTGTAGCGGTCGTGGCCTTCGTGCGTGAAGCCACCAACCCCGGTATTGTGTGAGTCTTCGTGCCCGCCATGGGCCGATGCGCCCGGCACGGGCCATCGGCGGTGGGCGCGCCGACACTCCCGGGAAACCATGACACCGCGCAGATCCATCGGCACGGCTACGCTGATCGTCGCCCTGCTGCACTTCTATATCGGCGTGCGCCTGCTGCCGGCCTTGCCGATGCCGCTCGCCGGCCATGTGCTGGCCACGCTGTGGCTGATGATCTCCACCATCGCCATGCCCGCCGCGCTGCTGTCGCGCCGGTTCGAGGCGCCGTGGGGCGACCGGATCGCCTGGGTCGGCATGGTGGCGATGGGCCTGTTCTCGACGCTGCTGCTGCTTACGCTGGCGCGCGACATCGTGCTGCTGGCATGCCTGCTGGCGGGCTGGTATCCGCCCCGCCTGCCGATGTGGAGCGCGGTGGCGGTCATCGTGCTGGCGCTGCTGGTCTCCCTGTGGGGCTTCTTCAACGCGCGCCGCCTCGCCCGCGTGGTCAGCGCCGATGTACCCATCGCCGGCCTGCCCGCGGCGCTCGATGGCTTCACCATCGCGCAGATCAGCGATATCCACGTCGGGCCCACCATCAAGCGGCCCTATCTGGAGCGGATCGTCGAGCGCGTCAACGGCCTGCGGGCTGACGTGGTCGCCATCACCGGCGACCTGGTAGACGGCACGGTGGAAGAACTGTCCGCGCATACCGCACCACTGGCGCAGCTGCGCGCGAAGAACGGCGTGTACGTCGTCACCGGCAACCACGAATACTATTCCGGCGCGCATGCCTGGGTCGAGGAGCTGCGCCGGCTTGGATTGCGCGTGCTGCTCAACGAGCATGTCGCGCTGGAAAGAAACGGCGCGCGCGTGGTGCTGGCCGGTGTCACCGACTTCAGCGCGGGCCATTTCGATCCGGCACATCGCAGCGATCCGCAGGCCGCGCTCGCCGGGGCGCCGGCAGACGCCGCCGTACGCATCCTGCTGGCGCACCAGCCGCGCACCGCGCCGGCGGCCGTGGCGGCCGGGTTCGACCTGCAACTGTCGGGACACACGCATGGCGGCCAGTTCTGGCCGTGGAATCTGTTCGTGCCGATGCAGCAGCCCTATGTCGCCGGGCTGCATCGGCTGGAATCGCTGTGGATCTATGTGAGCCGGGGTACCGGGTACTGGGGACCGCCGAAGCGGTTCGGGGCGCCGTCGGAGATCAGTCTGGTGAGGTTGCGGCGCGGGTGATGGGGTGCGGTGATGGGGAGCGGGTGGTAATGGTGACTGCCCTCTCCCCCGGCCCCTCTCCCGCCTTGCGGGAGAGGGAGCACGCCACCAGCATATCGACCACCGCCGCTTTTCTCCCCTCTCCCGCAAGGCGGGAGAGGGGCGGGGGAGAGGGCAACATCAACTCAACGCGAAATCGGCTTATACCGGATCCGCTTGGGCTTGGCCGCTTCCTCGCCGAGCCGGCGCTTCTTGTCGGCCTCGTATTCCTGATAGTTGCCCGCGAAGAACTCCACGTGCGATTCGCCTTCGAAGGCCAGGATGTGCGTGGCGATCCGGTCGAGGAACCAGCGATCGTGCGAGATCACCATCACGCAGCCGGCGAATTCCAGCAGCGCGTCCTCCAGAGCCCGTAGCGTTTCCACGTCGAGGTCGTTCGACGGTTCGTCCAGCAGCAGCACATTGCCGCCGGCGATCAGCGTCTTGGCCAGATGCAGCCGGCCGCGCTCGCCGCCGGACAGCGAGCCGACATGCTTCTGCTGGTCGGAGCCCTTGAAGTTGAAGCGGCCGATATAGGCGCGCGACGGCGTTTCGTAGCGGCCCACCGTCAGGATGTCCGCGCCGCCCGAGATTTCCTCGAACACCGTCTTGTTGCCGTCCAGCGCATCGCGGCTCTGGTCGACATAGGCCAGCTTCACGGTCGGCCCGATCTTGATCTGGCCGCTATCGGGCTGTTCCTTGCCGGTCAGCATGCGGAACAGCGTCGACTTGCCGGCGCCGTTCGGGCCGATCACGCCGACGATCGCGCCGGGCGGCACCTTGAAGCTCAGATTGTCGATCAGCAGTCGGTCGCCGTACGCCTTCGACACGTTCTCGAACTCGATCACCTCGTTGCCCAGACGCTCGCCTACCGGGATGAAGATTTCCTGGGTCTCGTTGCGCTTCTGGTATTCCTGGCTGTTCAGTTCGTCGAAGCGCGCCAGACGGGCCTTCGATTTCGCCTGCCGGCCCTTCGGATTCTGGCGTACCCACTCCAGTTCCTTCTTCAGCGCCTTCTGGCGCGCCGACTCGCTGGCCTCTTCCTGCTTCAGCCGGTTTTCCTTCTGGTCCAGCCACGAGCTGTAGTTGCCCTTCCAGGGAATGCCATGGCCGCGGTCCAGTTCCAGAATCCACTCGGCCGCGTTGTCGAGGAAGTAGCGGTCGTGGGTCACCGCCACCACGGTGCCGGGGAAGCGGGTCAGGAACTGCTCCAGCCAGTCGACCGACTCGGCGTCGAGGTGGTTGGTCGGTTCGTCGAGCAGCAGCATGTCGGGCCGGGACAGCAGCAGGCGGCACAGCGCCACGCGACGCTTCTCGCCGCCGGACAGGTGGCCCACCTTGGCCTCCCACGGCGGCAGCCGCAAGGCGTCGGCGGCCACTTCCAGCTGCTGCTCGGCATTGTTGCCGTCGCTGGCCGCCAGGATCGCCTCGTACTTGGCCTGCTCGGCCGCCAGCTTGTCGAAGTCGGCATCCGGCTCGGCATAGGCCGCGTAGATCTCGTCGAGCTTCTTGCGCGCCTCGAACACCTCGCCGAGGCCGCTCTCCACGGCCTCGCGCACCGTCTGTTCCGGATCGAGCTGCGGCTCCTGCGGCAGATAGCCGATGTTCAGGTTCGGCATCGGAATGGCCTCGCCCTCGATATCCTTGTCGACGCCCGCCATGATCCTCAGCAGCGTCGACTTGCCGGAGCCGTTCAGGCCCAGCACGCCGATCTTGGCGCCGGGGAAAAAGGAGAGGGAAATGTCCTTCAGGATCTGACGCTTGGGCGGAACGATCTTGCCCACGCGGTTCATCGTATAGACGTACTGTGCCATGCGGCTGGTCCGATTTTGATTAGGGGTGTTGCGGGATGAATGAATGGCGGCAGTGTAGCAAACCCACCGCGCCGGGAACCGCCGCGCGGGACCGCAATCCCGCCACCGGCGCCGCTCCCACGGTGTTGGTATGATCCCTCCCTTCGCCGCCCAGGCAAACGTCACACGAGCCCACCATGAGCAAACCCGCACGCACCCTCACCTTCAAATGCAAGTCATGCGCGAAGCCCGTCACGCTGTTCCTGCAGAAGGTGTCGGCCTGTTCGCATATCACCCCGTACCAGGGCTTCTGCAAATGTGGCGAACTGATGCGGCATGCCACCGGCGACAAGGACGCGGTGGCATCGTATGTGAGTTCCGGTGATCTGAGCTGGACGCATCACCACCACCATCACCACTGACAGCGGTACGTCAGGCGACGCGCCGCCGAGACGGCGCGTTCAGGCCGGCATGGCGGCTCCGCCCGCGAAGCCCCGACCGGCATCCGTCCGATCCGGAAACTGGCTCGCCGGCACCGGATGCCCGAGCAGGAAGCCCTGCAGCATGTCGCAGCCCAACCGTGTCAGGAAGTCCTGCTGCGCCGCCGTTTCCACCCCCTCGGCCACGATCTTGAGCTTCAGCGTCTGCCCCAGTGCGACGATCGCGGACACGATCGCGGCGTCCTCGCCGCCCTCGGCCAGATCCCGCACGAAACCCCGGTCGATCTTCAGCTCGCAGGCGGGAATCCGCTTCAGGTAAAGCAGGCTCGAATAGCCAGTGCCGAAGTCGTCTATCGCGATCCGGACGCCCATGGCGTCCAGCCGGCGCAGCACCGTCAGGCTTAGATCGACATCGCGCATCGCCACCGACTCGGTGATCTCGAGGATCAGGCTGCTGGCCGGCAATCCATGACGCGCAATGGTGGCCTGAACCGTATCGACCAATCCCGGATCGGCGAACTGCAACGCCGACAGGTTGACCGACATGGTCCAGTCGGCATGGCCCCGCGCGTGCCACAGCGCCAATTGCGCGCACGCGGCATCGAGCACCCATTCGCCCATTGGCACGATCAGCCCGGTACGCTCGGCCAGCGGAATGATCTGATCGGGCGGCACCATGCCAAGCGTGGGATGCTCCCAGCGCAGCAGCGCCTCGGCGCCCAGGATGCGGTTCTCCGGAGCAGACACCTTGGGCTGGTAATACAGCTGCAGGTCGCCGTTGCGAAGCGCCAGCCGCAATGACTGCGCCAGCGACTGCTGCGCCTGCGCATGCTGGTTCATCGACGGCTCGAAGAAGCAGTAGGCATCGCGCCCCTGGCCCTTCGCGTGATACATCGCCGCGTCGGCATGCCGCATCAGCGCCCGTTGGTCCGTGCCATCTTCCGGATACATCGCGATGCCGATACTGCCCGACACGGTGGCCGGATGGCCGGCGACGGTCATCGGCTCGCGCAGCGCGTGCAATAGCCGGCTCGCCAGCTCGCCCGCATCCTCCGGGGTATTCACGCGCAGCAGCAGTACGAATTCGTCGCCGCCGACGCGCGACACGGTATCGACCGCCCGCACCGCATCGCGGATGCGCGCCGCCACCTCGGTCAGCAGCTGATCGCCGGCCTGGTGCCCATATGCGTCGTTGATCGCCTTGAAGCCGTCCAGGTCGAGGAACATGACCGCGAAGCGCTCCCCTTCACGCTCGGCCGCCTGGATCGCCTGTTCGAAGCGATCCTCCAGCAGCGCCCGGTTCGGCAGCTTGGTCAGCTTGTCATGCAGCGCCAGGAAGGTCAGCTCGGCATTGGCCGCCGCCAGCGATTCGGCCAGCACCGCGGTCCTCATCTCCAGCCGCAGATCCAGCACCGATGTCAGCAGCGCGATCGCCAGCACGAACACGGTCGTCATCAGGATGGAGGGCGCAAGGGTGTCGCCATCCAGCCCGGTACCGGCCGCAAGGCAAACCGAGCCCAACGGGAACGTCGCCGCCGCCATTGCGGTGTAATGCATCGACGCGATCGCCAGCCCCATCACGACGGCCGCGCCGAGCTTCGCCTGCTGGAAGCGATGCACGCGCCGGCGCAACTGGAACGCGATCCACAACGCCACGCCACTGGCCACCACCGCGATCCCGATCGACAGCGCCACCAACCCCATGTCGTAGTCGATCCCCGGCCGCATCCGCATGGCCGCCATGCCGGTGTAATGCATGCCGGCCACCGCACCGCCCATCAGCAAGGCCCCGCCGGCCAGACGCCGCGCCGACATCTCGTTCTGGCAGATCATCCACAACGCAAACGCCGACGCACCCACCGCCACCAGCAGAGACACGACGGTCAGCGTCAGGTCGTATCCCAGCGGAATCGGCAGCCGGAACGCCAGCATCCCGACGAAGTGCATCGACCAGATGCCCAGCCCCAACGTCATGCCGCTGCCCAGCAGCCAGCCTTGTGCGGCCCGGCCCTTCGCGGCGGAAACGCGGCTGGCAAGGTCGAGACCGGTATAGGCGGCAAGAATCGCGACCAGAACCGAGAAAAGGACCAGCAGGGAGTCGTGGGAGGGGACCATGGGCGCACGGGCGCGAAATTGGGAGTTCTTGGGCGCAGTATGCCATTAGAAGGGCACACGATATCGCATCCCTTACTCCCTCTGCCGCTCGCGGGAGGGGGGAACCTGTTTCCCATGCCATGGCACAGCGTTCCCTACTTCCTGGGGCACCGAATGTGCGAGCGCCCGCCGATGAATAATAATAGAGGCCAAAATAGAACAAATGAAGCGCGCACTTCTGACAGGAAACTAATAAGAGAGAAATGAAGAATGGCTTTTGACAGCGCGGCACTGACCACGGTCGGTGAAGTCAGCCGTGGGAATCGTCTGGTTGTGCCGGAGTTTCAGCGAGGTTACGCATGGGTCGAAGAACAATGGCGATCCTTGTGGGACGATGCCCTCAATGTTGTGCGCCGGGGCCATGCACAGCACTATGCCGGCGCCATCATGCTATCGCCGGGCGGGGACGAATCGGGCGTGTCAGAACTCATCGATGGGCAGCAGCGCCTGACATCGATTTCTCTCATGCTAAAGGCGCTCCGCGGCGTGGGTTTTCCAGTCGAGTTTCGCCGGAACGAGGCGCTGCAGACCTATTTCGATTACTACGCGCTCGGCCGCGAGCATATGGCGCCTCGCCTGGCGGATCACCGCTCCTTCTATGCGCGCAATATGGAGCGGGCCGCCGAATACTTCAAACGTCGCGCTGCGGAGACTTCGCCAGAAGAGCGCGAAGGCCTTGTGATGGCGCTGTTGGAGCGCTTCAAACTGTTTGTGCTGGTCATTCAGCCCGAGTTTGACATTCACGTTGCCTTCGAGACGATCAACAACCGTGGTAAGCCGCTCTCCACCCTGGAAAAGCTCAAGAACCGGTTGATCTATCTCGCCGCCAACGCCGCGGACAAGGAAGCCGGACGGAATGCCGCAGCGGAGGTTCACCAATGCTGGAAGGGAATCTACACCTGGCTGGGCAAAGGCGCTTCGCTACTGAGCGACGAGGAATTCCTGCGCGCCCATTCCCTGGGCTGGTTCCGACACGAGCGGCGGGCGGAATGGCTGGGCACTCAATTGTTCGAGGAAGAATTTTCGTCGTACAGGGAAGTCTCGCCCCGGGATATCACCACATATGTCAGGAGCCTGGAAAATGCCGCAGTCTGCTGGTACTACCTGAATGAACCCACCCACCTTCCCGCCGAAGTCTGCCGGCAGCTTGTTGCATTGGAGCGGACACCCGCCGCCACGTCCCGACCGCTGCTGCTTTGGGCGCTGATCCGCATTTCGCACGACGTTCCGCAGTTCACGATGGATCCATCGCGCGACACGTCATGGTGCGAGCCGTTCCAGCGGCTCGCATTCGAGGCCGAACGCCTGTCCGTGCTCGTGGTTCTGGCTAACGACAAGCAATCCAACGTCGGGCAAAGCGACATCAATCGGTGCGCATATGCCCTCGCCCACGCTGGGCAGCCACTCTACGAGAACCTGCCGGACCTTGTCCCCCCGGCGCCGGCTCTCGAGGCCGTGGCGTTTGCGGCCGACTTCGTCCGCGCACTGACCAGCAACGTCGCCCCGGGAACGGAACAGTACATCGACCCGCGCTTCCCGTGGAATGGCTATTTCCATGGAGGCAGAGTCCGGGACGTCATCGCGGACCACTTGCGCAAGGGCGATGGCTTCTACAACTGGCAGTTCGGCAAGTTGCTGATCTATCAATGGGAAGAGCGCTTGCGTGGCGATCGCGGCCGTCCGGAACGCAAGTCATGGGAGAAGTTCGGCTGGGACGACTCCGTGGAGCATATTTACCCGCAGAAGCCGCATCGCGCCTGGGCCGAACATGTGCCGCTGGATGGCCGCTCATCCGAAGCGTTGAAGCATGCCGTCACTAACTCCATCGGCAACCTTGTGCTGTTGTCACGGTCACGCAACGCCTCGCTCTCGAACGATCCATACTGTTCGGTCGACGGGATCACAGGCAAGTCCGAGCGATACCGGACCGGCAGCTATTCCGAAGTGCAAGTAGGCATGCTCTGCGACAAATGGACCGTCGCTCAAATCGCGGCGCGAGGCATTGCGATGCTGCGCCTTGCTCAGCGGGTCTGGCAATTTGAAGTCGTCCCCGATACTGCCAAGCTGACGGAATGGTTGCCGTTTCTGTTCGGGGACATGGCGGAGCGCATTCAGGCTGGCGCCGCAACCAACGGTCGTGCCGTCGACGGGCGAGCATTGCAACATTGGGTTGATCGGTTCGAGGCCGGGCTGCCGAAGTAAGTCCGCTGGTCGCGACGCGGGGTCCTGTGTTCGAGCAAGGACCAAAAACGAAGGGGCTACGGGATGATGCCCGTAGCCCCTGTAATTGGTGCCGGCTGCAGGACTCGAACCCGCCACCTGATGATTACAAATTTCCTTGTAAATCAATAAATTATTGATTTACAAGGGAAAGGAGACGTAAGCAAGGTAAACCAAAAGTACTTTAGATTCAGTAAGTTAACGTAAGAGCGCGAAGGCGCGGCAAGCTGGTGAGTGTACTACCTACGTACTGGACTGATAGCTCGCCGAGGCGCAGCGGCTAAATCCACTATCGAGTTGTACTACCCTCCAGAGGCGTCCGGCTGCATCTTGGGCCATGAGGCTACTGAGCAAAAACCGATGCGTCCACTGAGTGAAAGGGGTTCAAGTGCGCCGACATGCGGCCAGCGAGGGAGTTTGGTGGAACCCTAGTTGCTTCTCTGCAACAGGGATCCCCAGCATAGTTCATCGCCAAGGTGAATAGTTTCGCGCTATCCTGCGTTAAAACAGAACACATACTGGGTCCCATGGCAAGAACAAATCTCGAAGTCGTACAACCGCAAGGGCAACGTCGACGTAGTATCTCCGCGCTCGATGACCAAGGTGCAATCGACAAATCGCTTACCGCGGAAATCGTGATTGCCTTGTGTGGGCCAATGGGAACTCCGCTTCATGAAGTGGCAAAAACGTTTCAGGATCTGCTCAAGGGTACGGACTACAACTATCAAGACGTTTCTATTATTCGCCTTAGCGATGAGATCCGGAAGCTCGCCGGGTTGAGCCCAGACTGCTCCACGAAGGAACTCATCGACAAAGGCAATGAGTTGCGAGAGCAACACGGTAACGCGTACTTGGCGCGTGTCGCTATTAAGACCATCACTCTCGCCCGAGAGGAGCTGAACGTCGAACACAATGCGCCGCAGGCAACGTTGTTCGATGAGGACTCAGATGACGATCTAAAGCCCATAGTGTCAATTCGCTGTTGCCACATAATCGACTCGATAAAGAACATCGATGAGCTTCGCCTTTTAAGGTCGGTCTACGGCGACATGCTGCATGTGATTGGCGTTTACGCACCGATCGAGATCCGTATTGATCGCCTTTCCAAACGTACCAATCGAGGTGATCACGTTCATCTACTTATCGACCGAGACTCTGGAGAGGAAGTCGACTACGGACAACAGGTCCGAGAGACATTTCCGCAATCTGATTTTTTCCTTCGCGTCGACTCCGGTACTGATTCACAATTGCGTTCGCGTGCGAAACGGTTCCTCGACCTCATGCTCGGCACCAGGATTGCTACTCCGACTCAAAATGAGCGAGCGATGTATGCTGCGTACTCGGCAGCCCGTAACTCTGCATGCTTATCGCGCCAAGTGGGCGCGGCGTTATTAAGTTCAGACGGTGAAGTTCTATCCACGGGCTGGAATGACGTTCCACGACCGTTCGGCGGACTTTATGAAACTATTGACTCCAGTGCATCGGTCGACAAGGATCATCGGTGCTGGAATCTGGAAGGGGGTCACTGTTTCAATGATGAAGAAAAGGACCTTATTGCCCGTGCGGTCGTATCGAGTCTGGTCAGAGGAGGCATTATAAACAGTGATAAACAAGCAGAAGCGATCGGACTTATTCGGCATGGCAGCCAGTTGAAGGGCCTAATCGAATTTTCTAGGGCGGTACATGCTGAGATGCATGCCCTGTTGAACGCGGGTGCAGCACATGGCGCCAAGGTGCGCGGCGGTAGGCTCTTTGTAACTACATACCCATGCCATTCCTGTGCGCGCCACATAGTAGCCGCAGGCATTAAGGAGGTGTACTTCCTTGAACCCTATCGCAAGAGCCTAGCGACAAAACTGCATTCAGATGCAATCACCGAGCGCGAGGGAGATGGCTTGAAGGTTCGCATACTGCCGTTCGACGGTGTCGCACCCTCGCGGTTTCTTAAATTTTTCTCCGCGAACGCCGAGGGGCGTAAGGATCCGCAAAGTGGAAAGATGCGAGCGAGGCCACCATACCCTGTTACCGCTATAACGCTTGAGGCAATCCCTACCCTTGAGTCCATGGCCGTCCGTAGTCTACAATTCGGCCTGCCTCAAGTTGTACCTGACCCTGTCGAGGGCCTCGGTGGAGGCAGCTCAGAAGACAAATGACCAACGCCGGAGCTAGCATGGATCGAGACAGGCAACTGCCGCTAAATTTCGAACCACTACAGGAACCCCTTCCGGCTGTGGCTCATACATCACTATTCGACTGCAGCATCCAAAAGGGTAGCCCGAGCAAAAGCGCTGCTGTGTATCGGTTCCCGGTTGCTGAGCGGCAGCGCAAGGCGGTGACAGATCGAGAAGGCGCGCTTCTCGAGAGAGTGCTTCGTCGCGCTTGGCACTTTTGATCACACGATACTGATCTTGGCCCGCCGCATCATAGCGGGCCTATCCGCCAACTACGTTCCGTTCGCTGGACCAACCTTAGGCTCGGCTCCTGGAGCGGCGGCTGACGTTGAAGGCGCATCCAATCCGGCGCAATTCGTGGTATGCCGAAGTGCTCAATCGTGCTCACCACTCCTCGCCATTCGCTTCTACGCGAAAAAGGATGGCCCGCTAACCAAAGACCGCTCCAAGAGCAAAACTCCGAGATTTCGCGATCCCGGGGCTCTGTTCATTTGGGCGTGATTTGGCAGCGGCGTTTGAGTTCTTGCCTCCGAAGGCATGCGGATCTGCGTGGCTCTCCGATTTAATGGCACGAGCGTTGGCTGTTTTCCGCGCCGGGTTCCCCCTGGCGCCAGTACCTGACCGGGGTCGACTGGACGTCGCAAGAGCGTCGCAAGAAGACGCGCCAAGCCGCCGGTACGCCTGCGCACAGCCTTTGCACTGATCCCCTGGTGCCAAGCCAGGCTTCTCCTCTGTGGCTTCATCATGATGCCCATGAGCGGCATGGCGCCGGATTGCCCCATGCGCATCGCTGACAGCTTTATGCTGGCTTGTAATGAAGAAGGGGAAAACATCGAGGGACAGGAGCCAGAGGTCACCCACAAGGTGCGACCTTCATTTCCACTGCTGTTACGATCTCATGATCGCTTTTGCTTTTTGATCAGTCATGGCCATCCCATCCGATTTTGTTGCCTCCTGGAAGTTTATTCATCCTAAAGATATTGTGGAGATGCTAAACGCTCCCGATCGCCCAAAGGCGTCAGGTGTGCTTATTCTCCGCAACGAGATACCACCAGCTGATCTGTATGTCTATTTTGCCGCGCGTTTTGGTGCTCCAAACGGAATTCAAAACTTTCTTCGACGGAACGATTCCGATAACTTGGTGCACTGGGAATGGGCCTTTCGTACGTCCACGGGCATGGTCATGTTCCAAGAACTCAACTTCCGCACTGAAGTGTGGTTTTTTGGAGGAGAGCCGGTTGAAGCGGGTGATATTGCAATCTTGACTTCTCAAGTCAAGATGGATTTCTCAAACTACGGTCGAAAGATGTCGGAGGTTCGGAAATCGCTTGAGGACTGGACCGAATTTGTCAATCCTTATCGGCGTCTGGCCAGCGCTGTCGAAAATATGGTGCAGGAAATCGATCAGCTTGAACTGCGCCCGGAAGACCAAGCGTTGCCAGATATTAATAGCGCGGAACAGTTCTTCCCTGATCTATGGGGTGATATTGCAGATCGATATTCGAAGGGACTCGGACTTTGTTTCGGTGTTAGATCCATGTTGCCGGTCATGGCGGAATCGTATGTTAATCTGCTCCTCTTCGTCTTAATGCGGCCAGAAATTAAGATGGATGAGCGACTGAAGGAACACACTATTCGCCAGCCCATTGATATTCGCGTGAAGACACTCCATATGAACTGCATTGGCTTTGAGAAGGCAATCAATTACGGCGATGAAGCCTGCAAGCAATATCATTCACTTGTAAATGAACGGAATGATCTTCTGCATGGCAATGTAGTGCTGGAAAAGCTGAAGTTCAACGAGGTGTACTTCAATGGAACTGTTCCAATATTCAAGCAGTACAGGTCGATGTGGGAAAGAACAATTGGCGTAGACGTCAAGGCCGTGGGGCTTCAGCGACTAAAGAATGAGATCAAGGTGGTCGAGGGCTTTGTTCGCTATTTAAACAGCTGTTTGAAGCCTAATGTGCAAAAACAAATGGAACGAATTGCCAGGACGCGAGATCTGGGTTTCAACAAGAAGACTGGTCGCATCGGTATATTGTTTGCACACCATATGGTGGACTTCTTTCCTTCGTTTGACAATGATGACGGCCAAAGCCCGAACATACATGTTTGCGCCAGCAGCGATGCAGGCGCTGCACGGCCACCGGCGCCTACATCCACCGTCAGTAAGGGGGACAACGAACGTTCATGATGTCCGCCGCCTTGCGAGACGCTCGACTGTGGTGGTCAAGTTTTTTCAGACAGGTGTTTAGGTTGTTTCCTGGCTGAATTTGTCCTCGTAGCGTTGGGGCGAGTCATAGCCCAGTGTCGAGTGCA
>NZ_VLJN01000027.1 GCF_007829435.1 Cupriavidus gilardii J11 | reverse complement strand
CGGTACGTGCGTGCCCTATGGCCTGTCCGAATGGGGTGACCTCTTCACCCCGCGCCAACTGGTGGCGCTGACCACCTTCTCCGATCTGGTAGGCGAAACGATTTCCAAGGTCAAGGCCGACGCGTTGGCGGBKGGAATGGCTGACGACGGCCGTAGCCTCGATGAGGGAGGTTCTGGCGCGACGGCGTATGCACAGGCAATTGGGGTGTATGTGGCGTTTGCGATTAGCCGAACCGCAGATCGTGGCTCGACCATTTGCTCGTGGGACAGTAGCCCGAAGATGGAGGCGCTACGCAACACGTTTGGACGGCAGGCCATCCCGATGACGTGGGACTTTGCGGAAGGAAACCCCTTCTCGGAATCCAGCGGAAACTGGATGTTCAATATTGAGTGGGGCGTGAAAGCAGTTCAACTGTTCCCTGCCAGAGCAGGGGGAAGTGTTGTTCAACAGGACGCGCAGACACAAACGACCAGCAAGAACAAGCTTGTTTCTACAGATCCCCCCTACTACGACAACATTGGCTACGCCGATCTATCGGACTTCTTTTATGTCTGGCTGCGCCGCTCGCTGAAACCTATTTACCCGAGTCTGTTCGCCACGCTGGCTGTGCCCAAGGCCGAAGAACTGGTTGCCGCGTCCTATCGTCACGGGAGCAAGGAGCAAGCGGAAAGCTTCTTCCTTGATGGTATGACTGAGGCACTGCACAACTTGGCACGGCAGGCGCATCCGGCTTTTCCCGTCACCATCTACTACGCCTTCAAACAGTCCGAGACCAAGGACCTAGCTGGCACTTCCAGTACGGGGTGGGAAACTTTCCTCGAAGCCGTGCTCAAGGCCGGTTTCGCGCTGACTGGCACTTGGCCCATGCGCACCGAACTGGGCAACCGCATGATCGGTTCCGGGACCAACGCGCTGGCTTCCAGCATCATCCTCGTCTGCCGCCAGCGCCCCACCGATGCACCCACGGTTTCGCGCCGCGAGTTCATCCGCGAACTCAATGCCACGCTGCCCGAGGCGCTGGACGAAATGACGCGCGGCGGCGTCAATTCGCCCGTTGCGCCGGTGGACTTGTCGCAAGCCATCATCGGGCCCGGCATGGCGATCTTCAGCCAGTACGCCACAGTGCTGGAAGCCGACGGCACGCCTATGAACGTGCGCACCGCGCTTCAACTGATCAACCGCTTCCTTGCCGAGGACGACTTCGACCACGACACGCAGTTCTGCCTGCACTGGTTCGAGCAGCAAGGCTGGGCCACCGGCAAGTATGGCGATGCCGATGTGCTGGCCCGCGCCAAGGGCACCAGCGTCGGTGGCCTGCAAGCCAGCGGCGTGGTGGATTCGAGCAAGGGCGAACTTCGCCTGCTCAAGTGGGCGGAAATGCCGCGTGACTGGCAGCCGGAGAAGGACGTGCGCCTCCCGGTGTGGGAGGCGCTGCACCAACTGATCCGAGCACTGAATCAAGACGGCGAATTCGGTGCTGGTGCGCTGCTCGCCCGTATGCCCGCCCGCGCCGAACCCATCCGTGCTCTGGCTTACCGCCTCTACACCCTGTGCGAACGCAAAGGCTGGGCCGAGGAAGCCCGTGCCTACAACGAACTCGTCACCGCGTGGAGCGCCATCGAACAGGCCGCTGGCGAGGCGGGCGTGCTCGGCTCGCAAGCTCAACTGGACATCTGAGGGGAAGAACATGGCATTGAAACCTTGGCGCGAAATCGCGGAACCGCACTCCGATGTGCGGGAAGGCAAGTTCCAGCAGGCTGAATTCGCCGCGGATCTGTCGCGCGTGCATGCGGGCACGGCCAACGCGGAATACCAGAACCCGGCGCTGTTCTTCCAGCGCACCTTCATCACCGAAGGTATGCGGCTGTTGCTGGACTCGGTGGTCAAGCGCCTTGCAGGCCAGGGCGGCGACCCGGTGATCCAGCTTCAAACCGCGTTCGGTGGCGGCAAGACACACACCATGCTGGCGGTCTATCACCTCGCCAAGGGCGAAGCGCCCGCCAGCGACTTGCAGGGCGTGCCCGCTATCCTCGACGCGGCGGGCGTGACGGAACTGCCCAAGGCGCGCATCGCCGTGCTGGATGGCATCAAGTCCTCACCCAACCAGCCGGTGGTGAAGGATGGGCAGAGCATCCGCACCCTGTGGGGCGACTTGGCATGGCAGTTGGGCGGGGCCGAGGGCTACGCGCTGGTGGCTGAGGCCGACGCCTCGGGCACGTCGCCGGGCAAGGACGTGCTGGCCGATCTGCTGGCCCGCTACGCGCCCTGCGTCATCCTGATCGACGAGCTGGTGGCCTATGTACGCCAGTTCGAGGAAGGCAAGGCACTAACAGGCGGCACTTTCGATTCCAACCTCAGCTTCGTGCAGGCGCTGACGGAAGCCTTGAAGGCCGTGCCGACCGCCGTGTTGCTGGCCTCGCTGCCGGAATCCGCCAAGGAAGCAGGCAGCCAGCGCGGCGAGAAGGCACTGGCTTCTCTTTCGCACTACTTCGGGCGCATCCAGGCGCTGTGGAAGCCGGTGGCGACCGAGGAGGCGTTCGAGATCGTGCGTCGGCGGCTCTTCAGCAACATCAACGACAAACTGGCGATGGAGTCGGTCTGCCGCTCGTTCGCGGACTACTACATCGAGAACCGCGACGACTTCCCGCAGGAGACGCAGGACAGCAAGTATCTGGAGCGGCTGACGCATGCCTACCCGATCCACCCCGAGGTGTTCGACCGTCTGTACGAGGACTGGTCAACGCTGGACAACTTCCAGCGCACGCGCGGCGTGCTGAAGTTGATGGCGAAGGTGATCCACCGCCTGTGGAAGGACGGCAACAACGACCCGCTGATCATGCCCGGCAGCTTTCCGCTGATGGATGCCGACACACTGAACGAGGTGCTCTACTACCTGCCGCAGGGCTGGACGCCGGTGATCGAGCGCGACGTGGATGGCGAGCGCTCGGAGACCTGGGAGATCGAGAACAAGGACACCCGCTTCGGCAGTGTGCAAGCCTGCCGACGCGCCGCGCGCGCCATCTTTCTAGGCAGCGCGCCCAGCACATCCAACCAGGGCGTGCGCGGTCTGGAACTGGAGCGCGTGATCTTGGGCGTGGCCCAGCCCGGCCAGCAGCCCAACCTGTTCAAGGACGCGCTGCGGCGTTTGGGCGACCGGCTGCACTACCTGAACGCCGCCAACAATCGTTTCTGGCTGGACACGCGCCCGAACCTGCGGCGCGAGATGGAAGAGCGCAAGCGCCGCTTTCAGGACAAGGAAGATGTGTTCCCCGCGATCCGCGAGCGCGTGCAGCGCAGCTTTGCCAGCGGGGTGTTCGGCGGCATCCACATCTTCACCGGCAGCGGCGATGTGCCCGATGACTGGGCGCTGCGGCTGGTGGTGTTGCCGCCGGATGCGGCCTTCAGCAAGAGCGGCCAGAGCCTTGCGATTGACCGCGCCACCGAGATTCTGAAGAAGCGCGGCGACCAGCCACGCTTCAAGCAGAACCGCCTGATCTTCGTGGCGGCGGACTACGACAGCGTGAGCCGCCTGAAGGATCATGTTCGCTCGCACCTCGCGTGGCGCAGCATCGTCAGTGACTACAAGGACAACCGCATCGTCCTCGACAACCTGATGGCCAAGCAGGCGCAAGCCAGCTTGGATCAGGCAGAGGAAACGGCGCGGCGCATGATCCGCGAAACCTACAAATGGTTGGTCGCGCCGGTGCAGGAAGCCCGGCCCGGCAAGGGATTGTCCGAAGTGAAGTGGGAGCACTTCCCGCTCAACCCCGGCGCGCAGAATTGGTCGCAGGAAATCGAGCGCGTGCTCAAGGAGAATGAACTGCTCATCAGCGAATGGGCACCGATCCATCTGGCCAAGGTGCTGAAAGACTGGTTCTGGAAGGACGATGCAAAGGACACCAGCGCCCTCAACGTGTGGCAGCAGAGTTGCCAGCAGCTCTACCTGCCGCGTCTGAAGGACGACGCGGTGTTCCAGACCACGATGGGCGCAGGTGCGGACAGCCGCGAGTTCTTCGGCTTCGCGCAGGGCAAGGAACCGGATGGCGACAAGGTGCGCTATGTGGGCTTCAGCTACGGCAAGCGCACGTCGCTGATCATGGATTCGTCGCTGTTGCTGATCGAACCGCTCACCGCAGCGGCCTATATGGAAAGCCTGCGCGCAGCCGAGGAAGCGTCCCGCGCCAAGGCCGCCGATTCGGGCGGCGCTGCGACGACAGTCGTGGTGACGGGCGACGGTCGCATCCCTCCACACGTCGAGGATTCCGGCAAGGGTGGCGCTGCAACTGGCGGCGCGGCAAGCGCCAAGAAGCAGTTCTACGCCAGCATCGACCTCGATCCGATTCAGGCCAAGCGGCAGTTCGCCGATGTGGTGGACGAGGTCGTGCAGCAGTTCACCCTGCGCCCCGGCGTGAAGGTGCGGATCGCCATTGAGATTCAGGCGGAATCGCCGACCGGCTTCGATGATGGCCTTCAGCGCGCGGTGAAGGAGAACTGCAACGTGCTGAAGTTCAAGAGCGCGGAATTCGAGGCGGGCGAATGAGCGCGCCCAAGGTCTTCGTCAGCCAAGCCAGCGAGGACAAGGATCGTTTCGTCATCGATTTCGCGCGGCGCTTGCGCGAGAATGGCGTCGATGCGTGGCTCGACCAGTGGGAGATGAAACCGGGCGACAGTCTGGTGGACAAGATCTTCGAGGAAGGGCTGAAAGAGGCGCGGGCTGTCATCGTCGTCCTGTCCAAGGTCAGCGTCCAGAAGCCTTGGGTTCGGGAAGAACTGAACACCTCGGTGGTCAACAGGATCAGTCGTGGAACGCGGTTGATCCCCGTCGTCATCGACGATTGCGAAGTACCCGAAAGCCTGCGATCCACCCTATGGCAGAAGGTCGATGACCTCGCCGACTACGACCAGAGCTTGCAGCGCATCCTGTCGGCCATCTTCGACGTGGACGACAAGCCGACCATCGGCCAGCCGCCCGCCCGGTTCTCTGGGCCAGCGCCCTTGATCTCAGGTCTGACGCGGGTTGATGACTTGGCCTTGCGCGTCATTGCGAGAGTGCAGATCGACGAGGACGCCGGTCTTGTGGATTGGGATCGGCTGCGCGCGGAAACGGCGCTCAAAGATGTGCCGCAGCAGGAACTGCTCGACTCGCTGGACATTCTCGAGCAGCACTACTACATCAAGATCGGGCGCGTTCTCGGCGCGCCGCTGTCGCATGTCGTGCTGACGGACTACGGCTTTCAGCAGTTTGCGCAGGCATATGTCGAGGGCTATCAGGACGTGGTCGCCCGGATCGCCGCGCTGCTGATCAACGAGAACGTCCGCATCAACGAGGAACTGGCGACGCGCGTCGACAAGCCCCGCGCCTTCGTCGACTTCGTGCTGAACCTGCTCGAAGGCAACAATCACATCAAGGTTTCTAGATACATGGGCGGCCAGTCCAACGTCTGGGAAGTCTCTGCATCGCTGCGTCGGGCGATCCAGCAGGCGCAATAAGCCGATGCGAGGAGGCACGACACACCATGAGCGAATCGTCCGAAACCGATCAGAGCAGGATTGCCGCATTACGCCGCGAAGCCGAGCGCCTTGAGGAGGATGCGACGTATTCCAGCAAAGGGCACTTCAACGCTGAGGATACTTGGGTGCGGCGTAACTACTGGCTGGGGATTCCCGCGACGGCTCTCGCGGCGATCGCTGGGGCCACGCTGGTCAAGAGCCAGCCGGAATTAGCAAGCGCATTCGCATTGCTGGCATCGTTGCTGACGGGGTTGATGACGTTTCTCAAGCCCAATGAGCGTGCGGCAATGCATAGGGCTGCCGCAGGGCAATTCCTGGCCCTCAGAAATGAAGCGCGCTTCTTCCGAGAGATCGAACTGCTGCAGGTGGGTCGGCTGGACGAGATGCCCGAGAAGTTGAAGGCTCTGGCGACCGCGCGTAACGAGTTGAACCAGAAAAGTCCAAGCATTCCTCGTAGGGCGTTCGTCGCCGCACGCAGGGGTATCGAGGAAGGCGAATCAACGCACAAGGTGGACAGGGAGGAGTGACGGGATGTCGGTATTGAGTTTTCTCACGGATACGGCCAGCAACGCCGTGCTTTCTTCGACTGAGCAGTCGTCAATCACAACCTCGATTTCGACGCTGCAAACCCGGATCGGGCTGCATTTCGCCAGCGGTGTAATCAAGCAGCACTTCCGCTTCGGCTCCTCAACGCGGGGCACGATCTTGCCGCGCTCGATGGATGAGCACTCGGATATCGATTACATGATCGTATTCAGCGAGACCAATGCCACGCCGCAGACGTACTTGAATCGTCTGAAGACTTTCGTCGAGAAGTACTACAGCTCATCGGAAATCCGGCAGTCCAGCCCGACCATCGTGCTCGAACTGAACCACATCAGGTTCGACCTCGTGCCTGCAACGACGACATGGCTCGGCGAACTGCAAATCCCGAATGGCTCCGGCGGTTGGATGACAACCAACCCGAATGACTTCAACTCCACGCTCGAAGCCAAGAACAAAGAGCATAAATCGCTGATCAAGCCCTCCATTCGGCTGTTCAAATACTGGAATGCAACCGCCGGGTTTCCGTTCCAATCCTTTGAAATGGAGAAATGGGTCTGCGGCCTGAGCTTCTGGTTCCTCTCAAACCAGAAGGACTATTTTCTTACGATCATCGAAAACCTGAATACCAGCTCGTCGTACTCGCAGTGGGTGAACAACGAAATTACGCGAGCACGGACTATCGTGGCCAATGTTCGGCAGTACGAAAAGGATGACATGCCGGTAACGGCGGAGAATGAAATCAAGAAGCTGTTCCGGCTCTGAGGGGAAGGGCGAACGCATTCGAACGGCTTCTTCGTACAAAAATGCAGGGAGTAGGCGATGGGAAAACTGATCGATGGGGACGATGGACTGCCTGCCGAAGAAGTGGGCGTCTGGGCCAAGGAGAAGCACGACTACCTGTGCCGCTACATCGACATTTCGCGCAGCACCCGCGCTAAGTATCTTGGCCCCGGCAAGGCGGGCGCGACCTATATCGACCTGTTCTGTGGCCCGGGTCGATGCAAGGTGCGGGACTCCGGCGAATGGATTGACGGCGGTGTCGTCGCTGCGTGGAAGAAGAGCCAGGAAGGCAACGCGCCGTTCTCGCAGGTGTTCATCGGCGACCTCGATACCCAGCGGCGTCAAGCCGCCGCAACCCGCCTGCGGAATCTGGGCGCACCGGTGGTCGAGATCGACGGGGCCGCAGTCGATGCAGTGAAACAGGTCATCGCCCAGCTAAACGCCTATGGCCTGCATTTCGCGTTTCTCGATCCCTTCGATCTGGCGGCGCTGAACTTCGACATCATCGTCGCCCTGTCAGCGCTCAAGCGCATCGACATGCTGGTTCACATCAGCCAGATGGACTTGCAGCGCAACGTCGTGACCTACGCGACCACCGACAACTCGCCGTTCGACACCTTCGCGCCCGGATGGCGTGAGAAGGTGTCCATCATTCAGGGCCAGCAGGAACTCCGGCAGCAGATATTCCAGTTCTGGCGCGACAAGGTCGCAGGCCTTGGCGTGTGGCCTTCCACCGACATGCGCTTGCTCACGGGCAGTAATAACCAGCCGCTGTACTGGTTGCTGATGGCGGCCAAGCATTCGCTGCCGCACAAGTTCTGGGCCACGGCCTCCAACGTCGAGGGCCAAGGCGCGTTCAATTTCTAGGGTTGTGCCACCGCTTCCGGGTAGTCGTCCCATGTGCGGCCACGGAAGATGCGCCCGTTCGCCTTCTTGTGGCGCTTGACGCCGTCCGAACCCCAGCCACCCCACTGCTTGAAGAAGAATGCCGCGCCAGCGGCCTCGGCCTGCGCCTGCACGTTTGCCACCCACTCCTCGCGCATCGGTCGGGCCTTGTGACCTGACTCGCCGCCGACTATTACCCAGTGGATGTCGCGCAGGTTGATGCGGCCCAAGTCCTCCAGCAACGGCTCGACCGAGAGGAAGCGGATGTGCGCATCCACCTTGCGCAGATGGTCGATGCGCGGCACGCCGTACTTCTTGTCCTCCACCGAGACGCCCAGCCACACGTTCTGTGGGCAGGCCCGCCGCGCGAAATACTCCGGCAGGCGCTCTGCGCGCTTGGTGAGGATTTGGTAGGTGTGCTGCGGCGTGGCCTCGATGATCGAGAACACGCGGTCGAGGAACTTGTCCGGCACGGCCTCGTGGAACAGGTCGCTCATGCTGTTCACGAAGTACGTAGTCGGCTTCTTGCGCAACAACGGCTGCTCCAGCCGGTTCTCATGCACGGTGAGCTTGAACTCGTTTTCGTAGCCGGGCGCGCCCATCGCGTGCAACCGTCGCGCCATCACTTCGGCGTAACAGTGCTTGCACCCCGGAGAGACTTTGGTGCAGCCGGTGGTCGGATTCCAGGTCTGCTCTGTCCACTCGATGGTCGATTGCGTCGCCATACGGCCTCCTATGTCATTGCGGCGCAGCGCCCGTCGTGCGGGTCTGCGCATGTTCGGACGCGAAGGCGTCCACCAAGCGGGATAGCGCCGAGCGCACCTGTCCCAAGTCCGGGTCGGCCAAGGTCACGCGCACCCGTTCGGCGAGCTGTTCCGCCGACGGAGCCGTTTCGCCTCCCGCCGTATGCACCAGACGCATACAGCGGTTGATGACGCTGATCGGCGGGCTGGCCTTGCCCCGTTCGTACTTGCTCACCATCGACTGATCGACCTCTAGCAGGTCGGCGAATTCCTTCTGGCTGCGCCCATTGCGCGCCGCCCGGATGAGTTCTTCAACGCTTTCGAAGGCCACGATCTTGTCACCAGAAAATGCACGTGAAGCCTATTTTATAATGAATATGCTCCTTGTGCCTAGTTTGGCTCGATCAGCTAGCCGTGGATCGCAGGATCAGGGGTACTTCGGCTTCACGCCGGGCTACGAGGCCCGGCAACACGCGCCCGCCACCGTACACCCAGCGCCGCAGCTCCGTCGCGGCAGCGGTCCAGTCCCGCTGGTTCACCCGCCGCCGTAGCGTCGAGGTCTGCAAGCGCCCGCAGCCGAGGTTGAATGTGAAATCCACGATGGCCGCCAGACGTCCTTCGGGTTCGGTGGCCAGCACCGGGCAGTAGCGCAGCGTGGCGGCCAGCGCCGTGTTCAGGTCGCGGGCGAGATACGCTTCCGCTTCGTCCTCGGTGATCGGCGGGTGCTGGGCATCGCAGAGGTGGCCGAAGCCAATCGTCCAATACCCCGCCGGGCAGATGTACGGATACGCGCGGCCCGGATCGGTTTTCGGAACGCGGTGGAAGCCCTCGAAGCGCTTGGCCAGATCGATGGCCGATTGCGGCACCTCGATCACGACCGCCCCCGATCAAACACGCGCCCCAGGAACCAGAAGTTCAGCACGCCGGCCCACAACGCCTGATCAGCCTCCGTCCAGGCGTGCAGGATGGCCGCGCCCCAGCCCGCGCC
The DNA here is from genome assembly GCF_007829435.1 of Cupriavidus gilardii J11. Classification (GTDB taxonomy): domain Bacteria; phylum Pseudomonadota; class Gammaproteobacteria; order Burkholderiales; family Burkholderiaceae; genus Cupriavidus; species Cupriavidus gilardii_D. Next base: position 46,293 of record NZ_VLJN01000027.1, on the reverse strand, counting down.
GGCAGTCACGGCGGCCGCAAACGCCGCCGTCTTGGCCGCGCAGTACAACGCCATGAACCAGTAGGTGATCACGGGCCGCACGCTACTTGACAGCGCATCGGCCCAGCGCACGCCGGTTTTCTCTCCCTGCGTGCGCACGGCTTCGCGCAGCGTCTCGATGGCACCGACGTTCCACGCCGCATCCGCGCTCGCGCCGATCTCGGCCATCCGCTGCGCGCCGCGCAGCTTCTCGAACTCCAGTGCCTTGTCCTGCATCGCCAGTTCGTGGCCGCGCTCGCCCTTGCGGTCGAGCCATTTCAGGATTTCCGGCGCGAGACGGAAGGCGCCGCCGAGGAGGCCGCCAAGCAGAGTCTCGATCATTGGGGGCCTCCCATCAGTTTGAGTTTGATGGCGGCACCGACCAGCAGCGCGGCCAGGATGCCGGTGGTGACCACTTTGATGAAGGTTTGCCACGCGGTGCGCCGGGCATCGCGCCACGCATCCAGCAGATCACGCAGCTCGCGGATGTCGCGCGCCGCGTGGCCGTTTTCCAGGCCGAGATGGGCGAGGCAACGCTCGGCTCCGCGTTCGGCGGCACGGTCGAGCAGTTCGTCGAAGTCCTCCTTGCGCAGCAGGAGCATGTTCTCGACGAGCGCTGGTTTGCTGTCAGGTTCAGTCATGGGTGGTCTCCAGAAATGCGAAACCCGCCTCGAGGGCGGGTTTCAGGTGGGCGAAAGTAATGATCAGAAGGCGAGGCCAGGGCTCCAGCCGGAGGCCTTGTAGACTGAGAGCACGCCCTCGTCCTCGATGAAGCAGGTCCAGCCGATCTTCGGAGCATGGAACGACCACCCCGCATCGATGCGGACGGCAATCTGGCCGGCTTTTCCGGCCCAGGCACCGGTGGGATTGGCCGCCACGATGTAGCGGTCGCCGTTGGCGGGCGAGGCCGGCGGCGTGGCTTGCGCGCGCGACTTCACCGACAGCTGCAGCACCGCATCGAGCAGCTTCAGGTTGGCGTCCATCCCCGTGTTCCAGCCCGACTCGCGGGCGGCCCAGCCGTAGTTCACGCCCAAGTTCGGGCCTTGCAGAGCTGCCATGTCATTCTCTCCAATGGATTGTGGTGGAGTCATTCCCCATAACTTGCCCCATAGAACATCCCGTAGCCCCGGCACTCGGGGATGTCGATTTGTTGGGCCTGCCAGCTGCTGTGGCCGTCGCGTACCGTCTCCACCTTGACGGTCAGTTTCTCGTTCGGACGATTCAGGCCGCTGTCGGCAATCTCAGTGGCCATCGGATAGGTCCAACTCGTGCCGGTCAGTCCCGTCTCGGTGTGCTTGAGCGTGCCGGCCTCGCCGTAGATGCGCACGGTGTAGGTCGTGCCGGTCTCCGGACCGATATTCGCTTCGCCTTGCGTCACCAGATAGGCGGTCTGCAGCACCCGGCTGCGGTGCGCCCAGCTGACCGTCACCTCCCCGGTGATGTAGCTGAGGCTATAGTCGAGGTTGTTTACGCGGAACTTGCCGGGTGGATAGGGGCGGGTCTGCCGTTTGGCGAAGGTGTAGTTGATCGCCGGTGCCGACGCCTCGGCCAGAACGCCCATCCCGGTAGCTGGCAGCACCTTGGTTTGCACCGTCTCGCCGCTCAGGTACTGGCTCGTGTTGTAGAACTGCCCGCCCTCGACGAAGTACAGCCGGGCACCGCCCAAATGCTTCACCGGCACCGTGTCCAGGACGCCCCGATCCACCGTTACCGTGCCGGCGGCGACATTCACCGCCTTCACCGCGACCAGCTCGCCATCGAGCAGCGCGTAGGTGCCCAGCGTGACCAAATCCAAGTCCACCCCGTACAGCACGTTCAGTACTGTCTCGGTTTGCCCGATATCGTTTGCCAGCACGCAGGAGGGGACGAAGTCACCGACGCCGATCTTCTCAAAGGCCGCCGAGCCCTGTCGGGTCAGCACTGCATAGTTGATCGCCGCATCCGAGGGTCGCACGACGGAGACGGACAGGAACCCGCCATTCGGATCGATCTCGGCCTGGGCGGCGGCCGACTCGCCCGTCATCTCGTGAACAATCGTCCAGTACGGCAGTTCGCTCACTGACACGAAATTCGCCGCGATAGGCGCTTGCCGGGGATCGACCCAGCCGCTCTCGGCGGGTGCGAGATAGACGGCATCGGGCAGGCCGAACACGTCCTCGACGCAGGTGATCCGCACCCGGCCGTCGGCCAGCGTCCCGTAGCTGATCTGCGCGACCCGAAGGATCAGTTGCTCGATCCGCAGCTCGGGCCAGGAGAGTCTGAACACGTCGCCGATGTTGAGGCTGGCGGCCGTGCGGTTGGCCACCAGCGTGATCTTCGCCAGAGTGGACGAAAGCTGGCGCAGATCCCGCATCGCGAGGCGTGCGGCTAAGGCGCCGTTGGCCACGCCCTCGTAGCTGACCTTGGCGTCCTTGATTTCCCCCAGGGATCGCTCGATGCCGGCGATGTCCTGCACCGAGATCGACACGCTCTTGTCGGTCGTGCGGTCGTGGTAGGACAGTGTGACCTGATTGATCAGCTCCTCCGGCAAGGTGCGCTCGAAAGACTCCAGCCGGATCACGTTGGTCTGGTTCAGCTCCAGCAGCGTCGCCGGATCGTAGTCGTCGCGGGTCAGCTTCAAGGTGAACAGGCCGGTGCGGGGGCTCACGTAGATCGAACCGTCGATGTGCTGCAGGATGCGTTCGATGAAGGCCTCGATGTCCTGTTGCTGATCCCACAGGATCGACAGCCCGAAATTCTCGGCATAGAGCGTGTCGGCAGCGGCACGGAAGGAGGCGTCGTCGATCTCTGCCGAGCTGTAGCCCCGGCCCCAGGTGCGGTCGGTCAGGCACTCATAAATGATGTGCGCCGGATTCATGTCGCCCGCGATGGCGGCCTTGTCCGAGTACCACTGCGGCGAGCCGTCGGATCGGCGGATGATCCGCGTGAGTTCCGCGCTCCAGGGCTTGATGTAGGGGTTCATCGCCGACAGTTGCGGCTGACGTAGCACCAGCGACACCACGCCCCGGAAGGCAGGCACATTGGTTCCCAGCTTGGCCACGAGGTAGTCGTTCGGACCGTCCGCCGCGTTGCCCATCACCAGGTCCACGGCGCCGACAATCCCACCCTCGCGGTCATCTCCACCGAACAGGTCGGGCTGGTTGATGGCAATCTGTCCGCTGGACGTTAGCGATCCCGACCAGGCCGTGCGCTCGCCGACCACGATCTTGTTCAGCGAATCGACCGGCCCGTGGCACAGCGCCAGATGCATCCCGGCGTAGTAGCGGTAGCCGACCGTGACGCTCTTGCTGCCTTTGCCGCCGCCGCTCATGCCTTGGCTCCCGTTTCAGCCCGCTCAGCGTACTCGGCCAGCCGGATCGCCATCGCGTCGCCGGTGGCCCGCAGCCAGTCGGTCGTCACGCCCTGCCGGCGGAAGTCGTCGAAAGTCACCCCGTCGCGCGGAAACCATCGGCGCAGTCCGGCGTTGCAGTAGCCGAGCGCCTTGGCATCGAGATGGGTAGCCATGCGGGGTTCGCTCATTTCTTGCCGCCTCCCTTGGTCTTGATCGGCGCCGTGCGCACGTCGCCGAACCAGACGCAGTTCGGCTGCTTGATCGTCCGCGTGCCGAACAACACCGGGATCGGGCTGTCGGTCGCGGCGACCGGCGCATCGACATCGCCGGGCTGCGGCGTGGTGGTCTTGGGCTTGGGGGCGAGCAGCGACGACAGGACCGTCGTGATCACCCACACGATCAGGTATTGCCACATGGAAAAGCCTCAAACGATGGCGTCGCCGGTGAAGGGGTTCTTCACCGGGATGTAGGGGAAACCGCCGTAGTTCAGCTGGTTGCCAAACTTGGCGGCGCAGGTCGCGAGCGTGTGGTCGCAGCCCGGATACGCCTCGAAGGCGTCGCCGGCTTTCAGGCCGGGGATCGGCGCCGAGAGGGTCACCGCGCCGCCGGAGCTGGCGACGATCATCCGTTGCGCCCCGGCGGCCATGAGGCGTCCGCCGACAAACCAGGCAATCGGCTTGGGCAGAAAGACGGACGCAGTCACCTCCAGCCCCGCCACGCTCTCGACGATGCCGGCCGTTTTGTAATCGGCCGCGTTGACCTTGCAGCCGCCGTGGTAGAGCGGATGACGGCAGTTGATCTGGTAGTTCGCCCGCCGCCCCGAACGCTTGAGCGTCGTGAAAATCGGCTCGCAACGCATCTGCACCGTGACGCCACTGAATACCACCGACACGACACGGCCTTTCCACCAGGTGATGAACTCAGCGTTCGGGTCAGTCAGATGCTGGCGGAAGATCGTGAGCGACAGCACGCCATCGGGCGGGGTCACGATGAAGGACTGCACCACGCCGATATCGAGTGCCGCTTCCAGATTCAGCATTGCGCGGCCGAACTCCTGCGTCTGCTCGATCTCCGAGCGCCGTATCGGCGCCGGGATGTATTTCTCGGCGTTGTAGGTCACGGCATCCCGCGCCGACGTGTAGCGCCAAATGGTGGTCCCCAGCGCGAAGCGATACAGCTCGATCGGCTGGCCGGCATGGAGGCTGTTTTCTTGGTTCTGATAGGTCATCCGTTGATGCTCCGAAGCGGCAAGGTCACCCGCGCCACGCGATCCGTCTCGAAGAAGATCTCGACGGCATCGCTCTCCAGCCGGGCCAATTCCAGGAAGCAGACGATCCGGAAATCGGACGGCACGCAGGCCCGTCCCAGCGCGGCGTCGATCCGCATCCGCTCGACAACCCCGTCCACGAACTCGAACCCGGTGATGCGGCGCAAGAACCAGGTGCCGTCGTTGTGGAGGAAGGCCACGTCCTGCCTACCGAGCATGGCCTGGTAGTAGGTGGCGAAGCCCCGGCCCTGGACCAGAATTTCCGTGGCATCCAAGGCGAAGGGCTGGGCGACTTCGAGGCCACGCTCCCAGGTCGGCACCCAGAAAGGCACCTGCCGCCCGGCGCGGGCGGCGAGCCAGCCTCGCATCGCAGTGAGCCGGGTGCGGTCCGGTAGCAAGTACTGATGGCGGCGCACGATGAAGGGGCGGTTCGGGATGTCGATCACCGCAGGCGTGCCGGTCTCAACGTCGAACACATCGACGAGTCGCTGATAGTCGATGCTGACGTCCTCGACCCGGTTCGGGTGCTGCAGCAGCGTGTCGTAATCCCGGTACTGGATCGGCGAACTGATCGCCGTCACCGGCGAGGCCAGGTCCTCCAGCTCGAACCGGAGTTTGGCCTGGGAGATCGCCGCCGTTGGCCGGGTGACGGTCTGCTGGGCGGGCAACCGTCCCAGCCGTGCCGGGGCGATCCAGGAGCCTGCGGGCCAGTTCCCCAAGGCCGGGCGCTTGAGCGTGATCGTCCCGGCGGTCAGGGACAGTACTTCCAGTGCCTCGCTGGCGCCAGCGCTTGAGCCGACGATGGCGAGCCCACCGGCGTGATAGTCCAGGTCCGTGGTATTCGCAGCCAGCACCGTGTCGCCGGGATGGATGGGGGCCGAAAGCCAAGCCTTGTCGGTCCACACCGGCACGGCATAGACGCGCGACTGCCAGACGTTCATCAAGAGGTCCAGCTGCCCGCCGTTGCCGTACTCCAGCACGTCGAACTCGAACGAGCGCCGGGGATCGGTCCGCAGCCGCACCCGCTGCTCACCACCGTCGCGCATCGTCAGCACGTCGGTGAGCCATTCCAGCCGCTCGGTGAAGCCACCTTGCCAATCGTGCAGCAGACCCATGACCAGCACGCGGCCATAGCTGATCGCCAGATTCCGCGTGCCGCCAGCCGAGAAATGCAGCGTCAGCAGCGTATCAACGAAGCTCGGGCCGTCGAGCGTCGCCGTGACCTCGTAGAAGATGTCCTCCAGCGCCCGCATCCTCGCGGGCGGGAAGAAGCCCAGGGACAGCCCCTCGGTGTCGCCGTCGAGCTGGAAGATCGTCACCGGGTCCAGGAACGCGTTCCAGACTTCGACGGTACGGGTCGTGGGGATGACGAGGTTGCCGAACTCGATCCGGGACGGCGACAGGTAGATCCGGTGGTAGTAGTCGTCCGAGAACGAACCGCAGTGTGCGCCGGCCCGCTCGATCAGGGCCTCGGGCGATGGCTGGCCGCTCGCGATGGCGCCCACCGCACCGACGATGGCGGCAACGGCGGTGGCCGGCTCGTAATACCCGGGACGGCCGCCGTCCCACAGGCTGTTCATCCCGGCGGCCGCTGCGCCGCCCAGAATGTTTGACGTGAAGGCTCCGACGAAGTCGGGCATTTACACCACCTTGCGGTAGGCCAGGCCGTAGTCGTAGCTGATCGGTTCTGCCCCGAGCGTGTAGGCCTTGTTCCACAGCGGGAAGATCTTCCATACGTCGGTGCCGAGGGTCAGTTCGTCGCCCGGGTTGAAATTGGAGATGTTCAGGAAGCGCACATCGGGGAATTCACCGAGCAGCGTCCAGGTGCCGACGTAGGGCGTGCGATTGACGCCCACGTAGCAGGGCATCATCGGTGCCAGGCCGTTGTAGCTCTGCGGGGAGCAGTGGTAGGCCAGATCGTGTGCCAGGGTGTGGAAGGAAACCTGGGGTCCCCCCGAGATATAGCCTGCGCGGTTGTTCACCGAGTTGGAAAAGGTCGTGCAGCCGTAGGCATCCAGGTTGGCCGTATCCCAGACACCGGTCGAAAGCAGGCGCCAGCCGACCGTCCAGCCGTCGATGTCGGCTCGGACGTAGGTACCGGGATAACCGTTCGACGCGAGCGCCGATCGCGACAGCCCTTGGCCGTTCGATCCGAACGGGACCATCTGATTCGAGCTGTTGAAGGCGTAGGCCGTGGTCGTGAACGATTCGATGGGGCATCCTGCGGTCAGATACTGGCCCCCGGCAAAGGCGCCGTATTTGTTGATGAAGCCGAACGACAGGTGGCGGAATCGGCCCGGCGTTTCCTCGATCACCACGTGCACGAAGTCACCGTTGGAGAACAGGTGGTAGGCATAGAGCGAGGTGGCCAAGGGACCTACCATCACGAACTTGCGGTTGTTGCTCTGCAGGTTGGCGGCCGTGCCGGCAGCGAAGCCGTCGCACACCCAGGCCTCCAGGCAGGCGTAGGTGCCATTGACGCCGTTCTTGTAGAGCTTCTTGTTAACCGCGAACAGCTGGTAGGACACGCCGTTCTTGGTCAGCACGACCCGGTTTGCGACGAGGCTCGTTTCCGACTGGTTCTTGTACGCATCGGAGCCACTGACCGAGGAAATCATCGACGTCGTGCCGGCGTGCGTGGCGCCACCATTCGATCCATAGGTCGGAAAGGTCAGCGTAAAGGTGTCGGTTGCATTGGCCGTCCAGCCGTTGGCGACCGCGAAATTCTTGATGGCAGTCAGCAGCGTGTTGATGTCGGCCGACGCACCGGTGATGTAAGCCATGATCGCCTCAAGCGAGTTGGATGGCGGCAAAGCGCGCCGCGTTGGTGGAAGTCGCCGCCTGCACGACCAGATGGGATTTGCCGGCCACGGTCACGGTGTCGCCAGCGGCCACTCCGAAGCCCGGCACGGCAAACACGCCTTGCAGCTCGCCCCATATCGAGAACGGACGAGTCGTCGCGCAGTCATAGAGGATCGCCGGCAGCAGCGGGCTCGCGCCGCTCGGCAACTGCGTGAGATTGCCCAGGTCGTAGCGCCCGGCGCTGTTTTTCCTGGTCTCCAACGACATCGCCCAGGGCCAGGCGCGACCGGTGTAGGTCGTATCGAAGCGGTTGGTGCCGACCCAGCCGCCGCTCGGTTGCAGGAGCGCCGCGCTGTAGCTGCCGTATTCACCATCGTTGCGCCAGAAGGCGCTGCCCGCGATATCGAGATCCGAACTCTGGTAGTTGTCGCCGCGCGATGTGTTGGCCCCGATGAATAGCGGGTACGGATATTGGGTCGGGGTGCCGTAAGGCAGGATGAAGCCCGCGTAGAGCGCGCCCCAATACGCCGAGGACTTCGCCACCGCGATGAAGCGCCGGCCGTTGGCGACGAACCAGTAGCTGATCGCGCTGTTGAAGAGCGGCATCCTCGGCACGATGCCGAGCGAACCGGCACCCGAGAGCAGACTGCCCGGCTGGCCCTCGGGTGTGTTGATCGAAACGATGCTTTGCCAGGACTGTGACCCGAGCACCCGGATCGAATACGCGGGTGCCGCAGCGTCGGCAAACAGGGCCAGTTGGACGTAAATCGCATCGCCCGCCGAGGAACCTGGGCCCCGCAGTTCGGCCAGATCCCGCTTCGCGTCAAGCGTGAAGGTGTCACGGCGTAACAGCGTCCAGGCTTCGCCTCCGGCGACCAGCGTCGCGTCGGAGGTCAGAAACGTGATCAGCTTGTTGAACAGGTCGGCGGCATTGGTTGCGGTGCCAGAAGTCCAGGCCATTCTTATCTTCCAAGGATGTTGCGAACGGAGGCGGCATTGCGCTGGATGAGGTTCATCACCACGCGCTCGCCGGCGCTGCTGTTGAGGTAATCGGCCGCCATCGCCGGGTCGATCACATTCACGATGCGGATGTTTTGGCCCGGGGTTGGCTGCGCGGGGGCTTCCGGCACGAGGCCGCCAACGGCAAAGGCCAAGCGCCCACCGGAAAAACGTGGCCCGGCAGACAGTCCGTTGATGGCGTTCAGGAAGGACACTCCGAGCCGGCTCACCGCGCGGGCGTTGACCACGTACTCGCCGTGGGACAGGCGCGCTGGAATGGAGTCGCTGGTCGAGGTACCGGGGCCGGTGACGTAGCCACCCGTGGCGAAGCCGCTGCTGAAGAACGAGGCGATCAACCCGCCCAGTCCACTCGCGCCGCCCGCGCTACCGCCGCCCATCAGGCTGCCGAACAAGGCCTCGGCCAGTTTCTGCGAGACGATGCGGTTGATCGTCTGCAGCACGGATCGACCGAAATCCGCGAATGCGTCCTTCGCCGACTTGGCGCCGCTGCCGATGTCCTGGAACAGTTGGGCGAATCCATCCTGGACCGCACCGTCGATGGCGACGGCCACGTCGTCGACCACCAACTTCACCTGCGCAATCTCGTTCTTCCACGCTTGCACCCGGGCGACGGCGTCCGGGCCGATGGCTGTGGCGGTAGCCTCCAGCTGCGGCAGCAACGCATCGAGCGACTGGCCGGTCTGCCGATGCAGTGCGAGGATCTGCTGGCGTGCCTGGGATTCTGTAAGCAGCCCCGATTGGCGCTGCAGGTTGATCGACTCCTCGGAGGCACGCATCCGCGCGAGCGCATCATTGAACTGTCGCTCGTACTCGGCCAGATCGGCCGCCGCCGCTTTGACGTCTATCAGCCGACCGACGGTGGCCACGCCCTCGGTGTCACCCTCGGCGCGCAGCCGCTCGATCAAGCTCTGGTACTGCCGCTCGATAGCCGCGCGGCGATCCTGGCTGGTCGCGGCACCGGTGAGATCGAGCAGTTCGTCGCGGACCTTAGCGAGTTCCTCGCGCAGCTCGCGCTCGGCTTGGACCGCTTTGCGGGCATTGGCGACCTCGACGTCGGCGCGCTTGTTGTTGAGGACCGTGAGCTCCGCTTCGAGCTTGGCGACTTCGACCTTCGCCTTGATGCGGGTGGGTTCGTCCTTGCCCGTCTTGACCAAGCTTTGCTGCTGGGCGAGCGATACCTGCGCACGCTGGATTTCTGCATCGATCTCCTGCTGCTCGATCCGGGTCTTGGCCGCGTAGTAGTCCTTCAGCGAGATCAGCCGGCCTTCGAGTGCCGCATCCAGTTCGCGCGCCTGGCGATCCAGTGCGTCCTTGAGGATCTTGAGTTCCGCCTCGGCCTGCGCCTGTACCAGGGCCAGCTTGGCGGCCTCGACACCCTTGTCGGGCGTCGGCTTGGCCGGTGGTTGCGGGCGGCCGAATACGCCGGGCTGGTTCTTATCGGGTCGGATGCGACCGGCGATGGCCTGAGCAGCTTCGCCAACGTAATCGCGCGTCACGGCGTCGCGCACGGTCCCCGCCAGTTGCTTGCCGAAGTCGCGCATCTCGCCAAGTCGGCGGCCGAGGACGGCACGCAGCGACTGCATCGAGAAGTCCCCGCTGAAGGCCGCTGCCACGTCCTGGCCCAAGGCCTTCGCCAGTTCCCCGATGTCGGAGAAGGCATTGCGAAAGCGCTCGACCATGAAGGCAGCCGTGACGCCGACGACGCTGCCGACCGCGTTGAAGGCGCCGATGACACCATTGACCATCGTGCGGATGGCAGATCCGATGGCTCGGATCGCATTGAGCATTACCTCGCGCACGCGCGCCCAGCTCAGATTGTTGGCGCCGACCAGCCGCCCCAGGGCGCTGACGACGTCGCCGACCTTCTCGACCACCAGGTCCCAGGTGGCGCTGACGATCTGTTTGATCGAAGCGGTCTTGCCGCCGAACTCGACCAGGGCGTTGCGCGCTGAATAGAGGGCCCCGGCCAAAAGCGTCACCGTGGTCACGATCACGCCGATGGGGCCGCCCAGGAGTGCCAGTACCCCGCGCAACAGACCCGCCGCGCGACCGAGCAGCGACGTGGAGGCCACGGCCTGCGTCACGGTGCCGGTGGCGGCGGTGGCTTGCAGCCGGGCCTTGGCCGCATCGACGACCAGTGCGCTGGTGGCGAGGCCTTGCGCCCGCGCCTGGGCCAGGGCCGCATCGGCGAGGCGAACCCGTGCCAGCGCCTCGGCTTCCAGCGTGCGCAGGTTGGCAAGCCGCGCCGCCGCTTCCGCTCGGGCGGCGGCGATGCTGGTCGCAAAGGCACTCACCATGCGGCCGAAGGCGGCGACCAGCACGACACCGGCCAGATCGATCAGCAGTTCGAGATGCTGGGCGACGAGTTGGATCGCCTGCGCCAGACCTGCCGTCAGGCCGGAGCTCGTGTCGCGCTCGCCGAAGGCGCGCAGAAAGGCGTTCCTGAGACGGGTGAGCGCACCCGACACCGTATCGGGCAGGCTGCCGTACTCCTCGGCGAGCCGGCCACGCTGCTTGAGTAAGGCGTCGAGCACGGCCTTGGACGTGATCTTTCCTTCCTGCGCCAGGGCCCGCAGCGAGCCGAGCGGCACGCCCATCCCGTCGGCGATGGCCTGCGCCAGACGCGGCGTCTGCTCGATGACCGAGTTGAATTCCTCGCCGCGCAGTTGTCCCGAGGCGAAGGCCTGGCCCAACTGCAACAGCGCCCCGGCCGCGGCCTCGCTGGAGGCGCCGGAGAGCGATACGGCCTGTCCGATGGCATCGGTCGCCGCCAGCACGTCCGCCTGCGAACGCCCCAGCGCCTGCACCGAGGGCGCCAGCCGCGCGTAGAGCGTGACGGTTTCGGCGAGCGGTGCGCGGTTGCGCTGCGCGATCTCGAACAACGCCGCGTCGGCGCGGTTGAACTCCTCCTGGGAGGTGACCGCGAGCCGCAGGCGCGCCTGCAGGTTCTTGTACTGGTCGGCGACCTCGACCAGTTCGCGCACACCCAGTCCCACACCGATGGCACCGCCGATGCGGGACAGGACTTCTCCCACCTGGCCTGCTTCGCTGCGCAGGCGCGAGAGGCTGCCCTGGACGGACTGGAAGGCGCGTCGCGTCTCATCGACGGCGGTGATGAGGATCTGCGCGCGATTATTCGCCATTGCTCAAACCTTCGACATTGCCTTGCTGATGGCCGCCGTCAGGCGGGGAAGATCGACCCGCACCGAACGGGTAAGGTCGAAACGTTTCTTGAGGGTCACGCGCCGCACCAGCATGGCGACAGGAATCTCCTGGCCACGCTTGATGCGCTTGGCGCCGGTGCGCTCCCGCTCGGCGCTGCGGAAGCGCGCCAGCGGCCGGGCGTTCTCGCCGATGTTCTCGGCCATTAGGATCTGCTGGCCGTTCTTTTCGACGAACCAGGCATTGCCGGATCGCATCAGCGCATCGATCACCCGGGCAAACGCCTTGCGTCCGATACGCCGGTGTTGCGGCAGCAGCGGGATCAGCATCCGCCCCCGAATCGTTCCTCCCTGTTCGTGCAGGCCCAGCCAGGACACCTTCGAGCCGATGTAGAGCGCCGGAAATTCCGTGGCTTTACGGTCGAACACCTTGGCGTGCATCGACCGGAGGAACTTGGGACTTGCAACCTTGAAGCTGGCGCGCATTTCGCCCCGCACCCGCTCGGCCATCTCTTTGCCGGAATCCCGCATCGCGCGGGCGACGGCGGTGTGGATCGTTTTGTGGGTATCGGTTTGCCAGGCGTTGAAGCGACGACGATCCAGCAAGCCCTCAGCGACCAGATCGATCTTCATCGCGCATTCCCTGTTGGAGTTCGGCCTGGAGCTGACGGATGCCTTCGCGGTTGCCCTGGGCGGCGGTGGTCATGACCGCGAGCTGGGTGGAGAGCCGTTCGCGCTCGAGACGGCTGTCGGCGGCCAGAAACGCGTTCAGCTGGCCCAGCGTGTAGCCGAGGATGTCCGGGTAGCGGTGGCCACTGCGGATCAGGCGGGCGATGGCGTCGCTCCAGCCAACCGTCCGCTCAGAGACTGCGCGAGCGTGCTGACCTTCGGCGCGACCCGGTGCACGAAAAAATCCGCGTTCACCTCGAACACCGTGGCGGCGAGCGTGATCGCGTCGTCGAGCGCCAGCGCGTCCACCCATTCACGCGGGCGTCGGCTGGCCAACGCCAGAGCGGTGAGCAAGGAATCGCCGTGTTCACAGAGCAAAGCCAGCCAGTCCGGCTCGCCGGTCAGCTGCTCGGCAAAGGGCCGCACGGCCTTGAGCATCGCGGGCAGCTCGCCGATTACCAGCGGGCTGATCGTCAGGCGCTGCCCGGCGATCTCCAGGGATTGGGTTTGCGGGACGAGAACATCCAGGTCAGAGGTGGTCATCGTGTACTCCTCACAGCAGCACGATGCGGCCGAACTGACCGAGGTCGCCGGCAGCGGGCTTGAGCGTGTCCGCCAGCACCTGTCCGGAAAGCTCGAACTTCAGCAGTTCGTCGGTGATCACCGACAGTTCCTTGGCCGGGTTGATCGCCACGCGGTACAGGTCGATCACCACCTCGCGGTTGCTGTCGGCGATGTTCAGGCCTTCGAAACGCACCCAGCGCTCCGGCAGCGGCTGCGTGAACAACGCGGTGGATTGCGCGGTTCCATAGGCGTAGTCGACCTTGAACGGCTCCACGTAGGGGCCGCCCGTCGTCTTGTCGTTGATGACCAGCGATCCGTGCTTCGCATTGAGGCTGTACTGGGCGGCGGGCAGCGTCTTGGGCGTGCCCGAGGCGTCCTTGACCACCACAGAGGAGACGTTCTGCTTGGCGAGCAGGTACAGGCTTCCTGCCGTGACCGGGTTGGGCAGTGCCTCGGCCGTCACCGTGCCGCTGACCTGTTCGATGGTCGTGCCGTAGAGCGCCAGGCCCAGATTCACCGCGATCAGCTCTTCCAGCGTGCAGGCGAATTCGCCCTTCTTGGTCTTGATCAGCTGCAGGTCGGTCAGGCGTTGTCCGCTGGTGGACTCCTGGTGCTCCAACGTCTCCACGGACAGCGATACCTTGAGCTCGGGCACGTTGCCGACAAAACTCAGGCCTTGCGGGTTGCCGGCAGTGTCGCGGGCGCCGATGTAGACGCGTCCTTGTCCAGAAAAGTACGGCATGGTCAGTCTCCCTTGCGTGCGGTGGATTGCGGTTTGACGCCCGGCTCATCGGGCGCCTCGGTAGGTTTGGCGACGCCGCGTTCGATCAGCCAGCGTGCGGTGGCCTCGTCGACATCGAGGCGCGTGCCGGGGACGCACTGCACGCCGGCATGGGTGTGGGGTTTGATGAGTTCAACGGTCATGGCAAGTCATCCTTTCTGGGTCAGGTCCATGGCATGGGTGCGGTAGCGGATCTCGTAGCGGGCCGGCAGCGCGACGGCGCCAGCGTCGGCATCCTCGGCATCCCACTCGGCATCGACCTCGTGCAGCAGGAGCGCGAGGCCGCCGAGGGTCGCGTCAGGCATCAGCGCCGAGTGGGCGTCTACCATCGCCCGGTCGGCCTGGTCGAACGCGTCATCGCCGCGCGCCACCACGGTGAGGCGCAGCGTCAGCACCCGGTCGACGAGGTGGTTGGCGTAGCCGGTGATGCGGTCGCTCTCGGCGAAGAGCAGCAGCGCGGGGCTCGCGTCGCGGGTGACCGGCACGGCCGGTTGTCGCAGCACTGGAACGGGTGCGACAGCGGCCGACAGACGGGSCACGACCYCCCGCAAGATGCGCTCACGGATGGAGTTCATAGGCAGAGTCCTCAAATGCGGGTGAGATCGGCACGCCGCTCGCTGCCATCACCGATGGCCCGCACGTCGCGCACGCGGTAGCTCGTGCCACCGATGCTCACGACCTGGCCCACGGCCAGATCGGGCAGAGCCGAGGCGAGGAAGCGCATCGTGTAGTCGGTGGAGAGCGCGAGGCCATCGAGCACGGTCTCGTCCGGGGCAAGGAAGTCCACCATGACGATCTGCCCGCCGACCTCTGCATCCACCAGCAGCCCCGCGTTCGCGGCCGCCGCGTACAGCTCCTCGACGCGCACCATTAGACGGTCAGCTTCACCAGCACGCCCGGGCGGTGGCACATGGGCAGCGGGTTCGACTGGGTGTGCAGGTCCGTGCCCCGGTCGAACTTGCGCGGCTCCTGCTTGGCGTACAGCGGCTGGCCGACCGTGTTGACGGTCTCGTTGAAATCCGCCGGGGCGAAGTAGGTGCCGAAGGTGTCGATGGTGCCCAGCGGGAAGGCGTGCGCCTCGCCAGCGGCGATGAAGCGGCGCGCGTTGCCGCTGGCGTCGGTGGCCTGGCCCCGGTACTCCTCGAAGGTGATGCCGCCGTAGGTGAAGCCGCGACGGATGTCGTTGATGAGGATGGCCCCGTTCTGCCAGTTCTCGAACGCCTTCTCGACCTTGGCATGGCCGGTGAGCGCGGCGAAGAACTCCGGCGAGCACAGGCAGTGGACGCCGTTCATGAACTCGCCCTTGAGGTTTTCCTCGATGGTCGCCAGCACCGTGCCGCACTTGGCTTTGACGTTGGTGCCCGCCGTGCCTAGCTCGAAGGACACCGTCTGCTGCGCGATCTCGAAGGCATCGAACAGGTCGTAGAGCACCGAGCCGTCCGCGTCGAGGATCACGCCCTTGAGCGCGCCGACACGCAGGTGCTCCAGCGTGATCGCGTGCTTGTTGCGCATCGTCTCCAGATGGCGCGCGACCACGCCCGCGACCGTCTCGGTTTCGGTTTCCGAACCGAAGGCGCGGATGCCTTGCACCTCCTCGGGCAGCACCACGTCGTCGTGCGGGATGTGCGGCACGACGAAGGAGCGCAGCTTGCGCTTGCCGCGCACGCCGACCGTGCCGGGCGAACCCGGCGGCAGCGTGGGCAGCAGGTTGAGCACGCCGTTCATTTCCTCGACGACGATCTGGCGCTGGCGCACCGGCTTGGGTGGCATCAGGTTCAGTTCTTCCAGACGCCCGTAGCGGTTGGGCAGGATGTTGATGGCGGCGGTCAGCGCGGCCATCGAGAAGGCGGGATTGCTGAAGGGGTTATTCATGGTCAGGCTCCTTGACGGACGAGCACGCCCAGCGCCTTGAGCTGCGCCACGGCGCTGAGTTTTTCGGCGTTGGTGATGGCCGCGGGCCACGCGAGCGCGTGGTCGGCGACGATGGCGTGGCGCGCGACAATCAGGCCGTCGTCGCGGTCGGCGAGCGTCGCGTCGCAAGCTTGCAGCAGCACGCCGGCGGCGACCTGCGTGCCGTCGGTGGCGGACGGGTCGATCCGTGTGACTTTTCCGGTGGCGGTGACGATGCCGATGACCGCGCCCAGCGGCAGGTTCTGGCCGGAGGCGACCGTGACGCGGTCGCGCGAGTAGAGGTTGGGCGCCTCAAACTTGAGCAGGTCGCCCAGATTCAGCGGTTCGGCGAGAACGGACATTTCAGATCTCCTTCTTGGTGGACTGCGCCGCGAGCTGCTTGGCCGCGTCGATCAGGGGATTGCTGGCCGCAGGGCGCGCGGCATCGGGAGCAATGCGGCTGACGATTTCGGGACTGGCCTCGGCCTGCGCCGCGAGCAGTCGGCTGCGCACCGTGGCGGGTGCGGTATTGGTTTCGAGGAAGCCCGCGATCAGGTCGGCGCGACCGGCGAGCGTGCAGGTCTGCGCGATCTCGATGGCGTCGGCCACGCTCAACGCGGTGGCGGCGGACGGTTGAGGAGAACTGCCAGCGGGATCGGCAAGAGGCCGATCAAGAGCAGCGGGGTCGGATCGTTCATTCATGGAAGACTCCATCTGGTGGTTGCGAAGAAGGCCCGCTTGGCTGGCCGGAGCCACCAGAGTCGGGAGTGGGGAAAGCGATTGCGTGAGCTGGGCGAGCGCGTCGTCGAAACCGCCGACGGCATCGGCCAGTCCGGTGGCGACGGCATTCGGGCCGAAGAACAGGCCGGCTTCGGTGGCGCGCACGACGTCCGCGTCGAGGCCGCGATGCCGCGCGACGGTCTCGACGAACAGGTCGTAGACGCGATGCACCTCGGCCTTGAGCACCGCGTGCGCTTCGTCGGAGATCGGCTCGTGCGGGTTGAGGTCGTTCTTGCGCTCACCCGCGAACACGGCGGTGTAACGAACGCCGTCCTTCGCGTCCTTCACCGACTGATCGACGTGCATGGCGATGACGCCAATCGAACCGACGCCACCGGTGCGCGCGACGAACACGCGGGTGGCGGCGGACGCCAGCGCGTAGGCGGCCGAGAAGGCCATGTCGTTGGCCACGGCCCAGACCGGCTTCACCTGCGCCGCCGCGCGAATGCGGTCGGCCAGATCGAACACGCCGCCGGATTCGCCGCCGGGCGAATCGACGTCGAGCAGGATGGCCGCGACCTCGGGGCTGGCCAGCGCGGCGTCTAGTTGCGCGGCGATGCCGGTATAGCTGGCGAGGCCCGATTCGGCTTCGAGACCAGAGGTGCGACGCACCAGCGTGCCGTGGATCGGGATGACGGCGACCTTGCCGCTGGCGGGCGTCGGCGCGCGCGCCGCAGGCGTGTAGCCGACGGGCGCGGCGAGATCGGCGAGGCCGATGCGCGCGCCGAGCACGGAGAGGATGACGTCGAGTTTCGGGCGATGGATCGCCAGCGGCACGCCGAACAGGCGCGCCGCCAGATGAGGCAGCACGGTCATGGGAATCCTTCGGGGAAAGCGGTCAGGCGGAGGAGTCGCCGCCGGTGGCGTCGGGCGCGATGGCGTTGCGGTTGGGTTCCGCCCCATCAGGCACATTGGCGCCGTCCTTCGACGTGTAGCGAGGGTCGGAATCGAAGATCAGGCCGAGGTCGTCGGCGCGCTTGTTGTCGGCGGCGATCTCGCGGTCGACGTCTTCGGCGTCGTAGCCGTTGGCCGAGATGGCTTCCGAGCGGCTCATCAGGCCCGCACGGATCGCCAGCAGCATGGCCTTGTATTCCTTCTCGGGATCGACCCACTGCCAGCCCTGCGGAATCCACTTCACGGCGAGGTACTGGCGGCGGCGCGCCGGCCCACCGCGCGCGAAACCCGGGGCTTCGAGCGCACCCGCGAGCACGGCCTGCTTCATCCACGTCGCCCACACCGGGCGACACATCTGATGGACCAGCACCGAGTGCTGCACCATCTCGCAGCGGCGGCGGAACTCAAGCAGTCCGGCGCGGATGGACGAGTAGTTCACGCCCGTCAGGTCGCCGGTCAGTTGCTCGTAGGTGATGCCGATGGCGGCGGCGACCGCGCGGAACTGCGTGCGCAGGAACTCCGAATACGAGCCGCCCACGTCCGCCGGATCGGAGAACTTGATGTCCTCGCCCGGCTCCAGAATCTGCAGCGTGCCCGGCTCCAGCCCGGCGAGCGCGATGCCGTCGCCATCGGCCGGGCCTTCGCCCATCAGGTTGTCCTCGGGGTTCTGGCGCGTGACGAAGCCCGCGAACATCGCGGCGGTCTTCTTGCGCACCAGTTCGGCGTCGTCGTACTGGTCGAGTTCGTTGAGCTTGACCAGCGCGCGCGACAGCCACGGCTCGCCGCGGATCTGGCCGGGACGCAGCACGCGGTAGAGGTGGATGACCTCGCGCGCGTCCACGCGCACGGTCTCCATCCCGCCCTGGCCCGACATCGGCGCGAGCCGACCATCCTCCGGATGCGAGCGGTACAAGTGATAGGCCACACGGCGGCCCAGCGCATCGAACTCGATGCCCGAGCGCACCACGTTGCCGGAGGGCAGATCGGTGTTGAGGTAGATCGGCAGGTGCTCCGACTCCAGCAGTTGAAGCTGCAAGGGCACGGCCAATCCATCCTCGACACGGCGCGGTCGCAACCGGATCAGGCATTCGCCGCCTTCGAGCATCGAACGGCAGGCCAAGGCTTGCAGGCCGTAGAAATCGGTTTGGCCCGCCGCGTCGGCTTCCTCGGTCCAGTCGCGCCACAGCGCCTGCACGTCGGCCTTGAAGTCTTCGTCGTCCGACAGGCTCTGCGGCTTGATGCCGGTTCCGACCGCGTTGGCGACGAAGGCGTCGAGCGCGGCCTGCGCCCACGCATTGCGGCGCACGAGGTCGCGGCTCTTGACGCGCAGGTCGGTGTGGGTGGCCAGCATCGCGGCGACCGCGCCGGGATTGCCGCGCATCCACGCCAGCGCGCGGCGGCCACGGCCGGCGGCTTCATGGACGGGCGATTGGCCGAACAGGCGGCGCACGGTTTGGGAGAACCACGCCATGTCAGAAGCCCTTGCCCGTGGTGACACGGATCTGACGCTTGGTGCTCCGACCGACGCTGCGCGCAAGTTCCGCTTCGACGGTGCGAATGGCGACCTGCAGTTCCTCGACCGAGCGGTACTCGACCGTCTTGTCGCCGAAGCTCACGCGGCGCTCGCCAGTGGCCAGCGCGCGCTTGAGCGCATCGAGTTGGGTGGTGGTGTAGGCCAAAGGTCTTCTCTCATCGGGTCAGCCAGCGGCTCTTGATCACGCGCCGGTTGCCGTTGCGGGTTCCAGAAGCAGAAAGGCCACCGCTGTGGGTGGCCTCGTTGGGATGTGTCGGTTCGAGCGGCGGCGAATCGTCCGGTGGACGCTCCATGCCGAGTTGTCGCTCCAGTTCGCGCCAGTGACGCTCCTCGAAGCGATCCAGGCCCGCCGCCGCTGCGGCGGCGCGGGCATAGACGTAGCAGTCGAGCGCCTCGTTGCGCTCGCGCATCTTTTGCCATTCGCGCACGGGGAAGCCGTTGCGGTCGCGGCGAGTGATCAGTTGTTCGGCGCAGAGCTGCTGGGTGAACTCCGCGTCGATCTTGGGCAGGTGGACGAAGCCTGCGGGGAACGTCGTGGTGACGCCGTCCTCGCCGACGTTGGCCGCCTTGCGCAGGTTGTTGTAAAGCTCCAGCTTGGCGATGCCGACCGCGACGGTGAATACCTTGATGCCACGGCGCAGCTTCTTCCCGTCGCGCGAGACATCGACCGCCGTCGGCGTGCCGATCAGCGCCGCGCCGCGCGATGCGCCCTTGACGGCCATCACGCGCGCATCGCGGCAGGCGCGCACGAAGGCGTAGGCTTCCTGCGTCGCAAAGCCGGTGTCGAGCGCGAAGCGTGCCAGCGGCATCGCCGCGCCCGTGGCGTGCGTCCAGGTTTCGTCGAGCATCTCGGCCAGACGCTTCCACACCTGCTCGCGCGCGGTGTCGCCCATCAGCACGCGGTGCTCGACGAGCCATGCTTCCTTACCGCGTCCGAAGGCCCAGACCGAGACTTCGATGCGATCCTTCTGCACGTCCGCGCCGCCCACCAGCAGCAGACCGCCCAATGGCACGCTGCCGATGCGGTAGTCCTCGCGGCGTTCGACCAGCCGCTGCCAGTCGGGCGCTTCACCTTCCTCGACCCACGTTTCGCCGAGTTCGGTGTTCTTGAAGGTCTTGATCGCGGCGGCGGAACCGGATTCCTTGCTGACCGCCGCCTCCCACGCTGCGGCGATGTCGCGCCACGCGCGCCAGCCGACCGGGCTGTAGAGCGAGGACAGGTGAAAGCCCGCCGTGCGCGGCGCACCGTCCTCGACCATCCCGCGCCACTCGCCGTGTTCGAGCATCCACGTCTTGTGGTGCTCCGCAATCGCGGTGTCGCAGGATTCGCAGACATAGGCCGCCGTCTCCGGCGCGCCCTTGTCCCAGCGCAACTGCTCGAAGCGCAGCCACTGCCGGTGCGAGCAGTGCGGGCACGGCACGAAGTAGCGGCGCTGGTCGCTGGCCTCGTACTCGCGCTCGATGGCCGATGCGCCCGAGATCGTCGGCGTGGAAACGATGAAGATCTTCCGGCGCGCGAAGGTGCGCGTGCGCGCCTCCGCCAGCGAGATCGCGTCGCCTTCGCCCTCGACGTCCAGCGGGTAGCCGTCCACCTCGTCGAGGAACAGGTAGCGCACCGGCATCGAGCGCAGGCCGACCGCGCTGTTCGCGCCGGTCATCACCAGCACGCCGCCGCGAAACTCCTTGGCCAGAATCGTGTTGCCCGAATCGCGCGAGCGAGCCGGAGCGATCAGCTCGGCCAGCACGCCCGATTCCTCGATGAGCGGGTCGATGCGCTGCTTGGAGTTGCGCTTGGCCATCTCGACCGTTGGCCAGACCGCCATCATCGGGCCCGGCGCATGGTGGATGACGTAGCCGATCCAGTTCGATCCCATCTCGGTCGCGCCGAGCTGGGCAGCCTTCATGAACACCACGCGCTCGACCGGCGAGGTCGGGGACAGGCAATCCATGATGGCCTTCAGGTACGGCGTGCGGCTGGTGCGCCAGCGGCCCGGTTCGGCGGATGCCTTGCTGGAGAGCATCCGATGCCGATCCGACCATTCGGACACCGTGAGCAGCGGATCGGGCGTCAAGCCTTCGCGCCACGCGCGTTCGATTTCGGCTGCGCCTTCGTAATCGACGTCCATTTGTTCCTGTTCAGTCCACGCGCGGGCGCAGATCGCCAAGTTCCTGCAAGTGCTCGCGCACGGCGGCCTCGAGCGCGACATGCATCGTGTGCGGGGCGACCCCGAGCTTGGCCGCCATCTGCGCGGAGATGCGAGCGGGCCAGTTCAGCCACGCATCGCGCTCGGAGCGCGCCAGCTTGAAGACATGGGCGATGGCCTGCGGCCGATCCACCAGCTCGCCCTTGAGCCGGGCCAGCCGCACCTTGTTCGTCTGCGCCTTGACCACCTCGTTGACCGTGCGCGCCTGCAGCAGCGACGCACCGCCAGCAGGAAGGGCGGCGGGACCGTCGCCACCGCCTTCCGGTACGGCGACCTTCGTGGCCTTGGCGCGCGTTCCGGCCTTGGGGGTCTCCGAGTTGCGCGCCCACTCCCGATCCGCGCGGTCGGCGTCGATGGTGCCGTCAGCTTCCGGCGTGATGCGCCCAGCCCGGATGGCCTTGTGAACAGCGGTGTCGGTTACGCCCCGGTGGCGGGCGTAAGCGCGTATCGAGATGCCCATTTTGAGAACCAGCTGCCCCTTCATTCATTTGTTCGTCATTCCCCCGGAATCAGCTTGGCTTCTCTCTGGAACAGCGCGTTCATCACGACGTCGCCAACAACGTTTCAGGAGTCACCAGATGAACACCACAGCCATCGATTCACTCGGACAAAAGCTCGGACAAGCGGCCCTGACTGCATTCGTCCGGATCTGTCCCGAAGTGCGCGGCGCATCCAACGATCAGCTCGACGTGGCGTGCGCGGCGATGCGTGCGAAGTCCAAACAGGTCGTCGACGAACTGTTGGCCGATGCCAAGGACGCCCCTTGGATCGCCGAAGTCGCCTTCCAAGCAGCGGTCTTGACCCTGGCCCAAGAAGGCGCGCGGGCCTTGCGCGCCAGCAACTGACGCGGCGAAGCCAAGCAGAAAGCGCTTGGCTTCACTGCCGAACAGCGCGTTCATCACGTCACCCATCAACCACCCCGAAGGAGCAGCAAATGACCACCAGCCAACTGACCCCGGCCCAGCACGCGATCCTGGCCTACGCCCTCGAACACACCGGCGGCAAGATCGACTGGTTCCCTGACAACATCAAAGGCGGCGCACGCAAGAAGGTGCTCGACGGCCTGTTCAACCGCGCCCTGATCACCACCGACGGCAACGACTGGTTCGTCGCCGCCGAGGGCTACGACGCGATGGGTCGCGCCCGTCCCGCGCCCGAATCCGCCCCCGCGCCCCTGGACGCCGACCCGGAGATCGAGGCCGCCGTGACGGCCGCCGAGGCCGAGTGGGCCCAGGACAAGACCACGCAGGCCAAGCCGCGCACCCGCGAAAACAGCAAGCAGGCCGAAGTCATCCGGATGCTGCAGCGCGCGGAGGGCGCGACGGTGCGCCAGATCTGCGACGCCACGGGCTGGCAGGCGCACACGGTGCGCGGCACCTTCGCCGGAGCCTTCAAGAAGAAACTCGGCCTGACCATCGTCTCGGACAAGGCTCAGGGCGGCGAGCGGGTCTACCGCATCGCCTGATCAGAAAGATCGAGAAAGAGGCCAAGCGGCGCTTGGCTTCTCAATCGAACAGCGCGTTACTACGGACGTCGCAACGATCAACCCGAAGGAGCCCGAGATGACCACCAACCAGATCCCTGCCACCCAGAACGAAGCCTGGGGCTTTTGGGGCACGATGAACGAGCACGCCAGCGCTGCGTGGCCCTTGGCGATGAACGCCATTTCGGACGCCACCGGCCAGCCCCTCGAATCGGTGCGGATCTTCCTCGACAGCCGACACGGCCGCCACTTTGCCGACGAGGTTCAGAACGGGCTGTACCGGGGCCAGACCTTGGCGGACGCGATCAACGCCGCCACCCGACAGTGGATGGGCTGGACGATTGGACGCCAGACCAGCAAGCAATACGGCATCCCGCGCGGTCTGCCCTACCTGACGGGCTTCGTGATTCACTGCGAGATCACCGACGAGTCGCTGGCCGCCTGATCGAACGCCATGCCATCCGCCTCGCGGGCGGCTTGCTTGCCGGTCCAGTCCTGCCAGCGGCGCACGATCACATCGACGTACTTAGGGTCGAGTTCGATCAGCCGCGCCAGCCGCCCTGATTTCTCGGCGGCGATCAGCGTCGTGCCGGAGCCACCGAACGGGTCGAGCACCACGTTGCCGGGACGGCTGGAATTGCGGATCGCCCGCTCAACCAACTCCACCGGCTTCATCGTCGGATGCAGGTCGTTCTTCTGCGGCTTCTTGATGTTCCAGACGTCGCCCTGGTCGCGGTCGCCGCACCAGTGGCGCTGCGCGCCCTCGGGCCATCCGTACAGGATCGGCTCGTACTGGCGCTGGTAGTCAGCGCGGCCCAGCGTGAATGTGTTCTTCGCCCAGATGATGAAGGTCGACCAGTGACCACCGGCAGCGCGGAACGCCGCCTGCAACACATCCAGTTCGCTGGACGACATCGCCACGTAGACGCCACCCCTGCAATTGGCGATGGTCGGCGTCAGCGCCGCCAGCAAGAAGTCGTAGAAGCCGTCGCCCAGGTTGTCGTTCAGGATCGCGCGGTCCTTGCCGCGCATCTTGTCCTTGGCGCTGTTGGCATAGTTCACGTTGTACGGCGGGTCGGTGAACACCATGTCCACCTGCTCGCCGTCCAGCACGCGCTCGTAGCTTTCGGCCAGGGTGGAGTCGCCGCACAGTAGGCGATGACCACCGAGCAGCCAGACGTCGCCCGGGCGCGAGACCGGCGTCTCGGCCACCTCGGGCACGGCATCGTCGTCGGACTGACCTTCGCCCTCCGGCTCGTCGCCCGCCATCAAATCGGCCAGCGCATCGGCATCGAAGCCGGTCAGCGACAGGTCGAAGTCATCGTCCTGCAGGGCCGCGATCTCGATGCGCAGCATCGCATCATCCCAGCCCGCGTTCTCGGCAATGCGGTTGTCTGCGATGACCAGCGCCCGGCGCTGGGTGGGGCTCAGGTGATCGAGCACGACCACCGGCACGATTTCCAAGCCCAGCTTCTGGGCAGCGGCGAGCCGACCGTGCCCGGCGACGATCACGCCGTCGCTACCCGCCAGGATCGGATTGGTGAAGCCGAACTCAGCAATCGAGGCGGCGATCTGCGCCACCTGTTCATCCGAGTGGGTGCGCGCGTTGCGGGCGTAGGGCAGCAGTTTGTCCGTTGGCCACTGCTCGATCTTGTCGGCCAACCAGGATGCGTTCATTGCACGGCCTCCGTGGTGGCCAGACGTTCCTTGGCAACGTCGTCGAAGGACTGACCCGTGGCCAGCAGCGTGATGGGCACGCCGGGATGGTTCTGGCGGAAGCGCTTGATGGCGACATCGACGTATTCCGGCGCGATCTCGACGGTGCGACAGATCCGACCGGTGCGCTCTGCAGCCAGCATCGTCGTGCCGCTGCCGCCGAAGGGCTCGAACACGATGTCGCCCGAATCGGTGTAGGCCTCGATGACGAACTCCGGCAGCGCGACCGGGAAGACGGCGGGGTGGTCGATGTCCTGGCCGATCTTGCCCTTGTGGCGCATCACGCGGATCACCGAGTCGGGAATGCGGGTGTCCTGCGTCGGCTGGCCCTTGTGCGTCCAGCCGCCCACTTCGCCATCCTTGCCGCGCATCGCCGTGGACGACCCGTCAGCGCGAAGGTGCGACTCCTGGCCCGCGTGCTTGCAGGGCACGATCTTGTTCGGCTTGCGGCTCTGGCGGTTGAAGTGAAAAACGAATTCGAAGCTTGGCGCGAAGCGGCCCGCCCAGTCGCCGGGCATGCCCGGGCCCTGATCCCAGACGTACCACGCGAAACGCCGCCAGCCCTGCTGGCGCATCCAACCGAGCCACGCATCCCAATACGGGATGACCTCGTTGTCGCGGTGGATCAGCCCGAGGTTGACCAGCACCTGGCCATCCTGAGCCATCGGCAGATGGGCGAACACGCCGCGCATCAGGCCATCCCAGTCGGCGATGCCGCCCGAGGTGTAGTCACGCTGATTGCCGTAAGGCGGTGAGGTGAAGCACAGGCGAGCCATGTCGCCTTGCATCAGCGTGCCGACCACGGCACGGTCGGTCGCGTCGCCGCAGATCAGGCGATGCTGGCCGATGGCCCAGACATCGCCGGTGCGCGACACCGGCACCACGGGTGCATCCGGCACGTCGTCAGCGGCGTCCGGTTCGTCGCCGTCCGTTGCGTCCTGCTGCTCCTGGTCGGCCTCATCGGAGACCACGTCGTCGGCGAGCAGTGCCTCGATCTCGGCATCCTCGAAACCGGTCAGCCCAAGGTCGTACCCGGCCTCGGACAGCTCGGCCAGTTCCAGCGCCAGTAGTTCCCCGTTCCAGCCCGCATCGAGCGCCAGCCGGTTGTCGGAGATGACGTAGGCGCGCTTCTGCGTCGGCGATAGGTGCGCCAGCTCAATGACCGGCACCCGATCCAGTCCCAACTTGCGCGCGGCAGCCAAACGGCCGTGGCCCGCGATGATGCCGTTGTCGCCGTCCACCAGCACCGGGTTCGTCCAGCCGTACTCGACGATGCTGGCCGCGATCTTGGCCACCTGCTCGTCGGTGTGCGTGCGCGGGTTGCGGGCGTAGGGAATCAGCGCCTCGACCTTGCGGTACTCGACGTTGAGCGTGTTCAGAATCGGTTCCTCGAAAAAGAAAACCCGCCGACGGAAAACCGCGGGCGGGCTCGTGATGAGTGCGGACTGGTGCGGGTGCAAACTGCAAACCCTGCAAACCTTGGTTTGCAGTCGGACGCTAGGCGAATGCCGCGCTCGCGCCCCCCGCATTGCGATTCGGGAAGGAAGGACCCCTTTTGCCTCGGGCCGCTCGCCGCGCCGTCACCGCTGTCCAGAAGATAGCTGAAATACTACCCCCGGATCGGCGAATCTGTTGCAGGGTCAAAAACCGCTCACTGCCGCCGATGCCCGCTCATTGCCGACCACTTCGCGCCAAATCACGCCAAATCACGCCAAATCCCTACGCCGTTACGACGCCATTGAGCTGGTCGGCGACCGTCTGCAAGGCGCGCTGCCAGCGCCGCCATGCCGTCGTGCGGTCGCAGGCGAAGCGGATGGTGATGTCGCGCCAGCCGTAGCGCTTGGCGCGCATCCACACGAGGTGACGCTGCTCGACCTCCAGCCACTGCACCCACTTCATCGTTTCCAGCATCCGCTCGATGGCGTCCGGGCTGGGCGGGAACGGTCGATAGACCGTCTCGTCGGCCGCGAAGGCTTCCCACTCCTTGCGCACGATGATCGGCCAGGTGTTGAAGTAGCCCTGCACGCGCACGGGCGGCAGGCGTCGTCCGGTGCTGGCCGCCTCCTCGAAGCGCGCGGCGACGTCGTCGATTGTCCAAGCAGCGCGACGGTCAGCCATGACGTGCGCCTCCCTGTCCGTAGAGACGTTCGCCGATGCGCCGGACGAACTCGCGCTCGATGAAGTCCAAGCGTTCGTCGGCGGCGTTGACGACAAGGATGTGCTGGTCGCGCCAGCCACGTTGCTTCATCGCTTCGAGGTCGGTGGTCTCGGGCTGGAGGCGGCCCAAGGGGCAGCGATAGGTGGGCGTGGGAATCTTCATCTCACGCCTCCTGTTCCAGATCGTGCTGCGCAATGGCCCAGTGCAACAGCGCCAGCGCGTCGGCTTCGTTGTCGTCGCCGGGCGTGTGGCCGCGCGCACGGATCGCCGCGATCACCTCGTCCTTGCCCGCGTTGCCCCTGCCGGTCGCGTGCTTCTTGATCGTGCCGACCGGCACGCCCTGATAGGGAATCTGGTGGTGCTCGCACCACGCGGTGAGCGTGGCGAGGAAGCCGCCGTAGGCGTGCGCCGCGTCGGTCGAGACGTGGCGGCGCACCTCCTCGAAGTGCAGCGCGTCGATGCCGTCGGCCACGGTCTTCAGCTCCGTGAGCCAACGCTTGAAGCGCAGGAAGCGCATGCCGCCGCCTTCGAAGCGTTGCGGCCGGAAGCTTTCGCTGCCGCTGGTGACGTTGCCGTCGCTGCCGCGCAGCGCCCAGCCGGTGGTGGTGCCCAAGTCGAGGGCGAGGATGGTCGTGGTCATGGTTGCAGTCCTTGTCCGGTGCGAACTGACGGATCGGACGGATCACATCGAAACTTCCCGTGAGGTGCGTGTGCGCGCACGCGCGCGTAGGAGTTACGACGTAGTCCGTCGAATCCGTCAGTCGGGTGTGTCGGCATGGCGGTCAGTTGTCGGCATAAGGGGTGTAAGCGGCCGTGGGCGGATGTTTGAGGCCCACGCCACGGAAGCCGCGCAGGCCCGCTGTGTTGCGCCACTTCTCGACGCCACGGGTGATGAGCAGATCGGAGAACCGCTTCTGCGAGCCGATGAACTCGCCAGCGGAATCGGCCCACTGCTTCCAGTCGTTGAACAGCTCGGCGGTCAGCGACTTCGCGTTGGCCTCGCGCACGCAGCGTTCGTCGAGCCAGCGGCCCAGCGCGTCCTCGGCCTCGAAATACTCCTCGGTCGCTTCGAGCACCTGCTGCGGCGGATCGAGCCGACCCAGACGCTGCCAGTCGAGACAGCCCTGAACCGCCCACGCCAGGATGCCGTCGCGCTCGGCCAAGAGCTTCTGCTGGAGATGCTTGTCGCGGCGCTCGGGTGGCACGGTGATCGTGAACGGAATCAGATGCAGCCGCCGCTTCATCGCTTCGTCGATGTTGCGGATGGCGGGTTTGTGGTTGCCCGCCACGACCAGCTTGAACTGCGGGAAGAACTCGAAAAAATCCTGCCGCATGAAGCGCGCGGAGATCTTGTCGCCGCCCGTGAGGTTCTTCACCTTCGACTCGGCCCAGCGTCGACCCTGTTCGGTTTCGATGGCGGCCACGAAGCGCGCGCCGCGCAGGCCCGCCATGTCGGTCGGGTGCCGGTCGGTGCGCGTTTCCATGAAGGTGTCCATCGGCGCGTTGGCCGCGTAGTCACCGAGGATCGTCGCCAGCGCGTTGACGAACACCGACTTGCCGTTCGCGCCCGTGCCGTACAGGAAAAACAGTGCGTGCTCCTGCGTCGATCCGGTGAGCGTGTAGCCCGCCATGCGTTGCAGGTAGGCTTGCAGATCGTCGTCGCCGCCCGTGACCTCGGCGAGGAACTGCCGCCAGATGGGGCAGTCATCGCCGGGCGTCGCCGTCGTGATCTTGGTCATCCGGTCGGCGCGGTCGTGCGCGCGCTGCCTGCCGGTCCTGAGATCGACCACGCCGCCGGGCGTGTTGAGCAGCCACGGGTCGGCGTCCCATTCGGCCGTGGTGGCCGCGTGCCGGCGATCCGCACGCGCCAGCCGTTCGACGCCGCCGATCGTGCCAGAGCTGGCGAGCTTGGCGGCGATCTTCGGGTTGTCGGCGTGGACGGCGGCGTGGCGGCAGACACTGCGGATCAGGTCGGTCGCTGCCAGCGTCTCCTCGGTGCGCCAGCGCTGTTCATCCCACACCAGCCAGCGGCCCCACGCGGCGACGTAGCGCCAGTCGCGGTGATAGCGCCGGGTGAAAGCCAGCGCCAACGCATCCTCGGTGCCCCACACCGATTCATCGTTGCTGACGACCGGCGCGGCATCGTCGTCGATGTCGTGCATCTGGAGGCGCGGGCCGTGCGCGAGGAAGGCCGCGACGTCGAAGCCCTCGGCCACGGCGTCCGCCGCATCCCAACCCTCGGCGGCATCCTCGGGCGGGTACAGGATGTGGCAGGACTTCGCGCCCGCCGACAGGATGGCTTGCGCCGCCTGCGTCGCGTAGTCCCAGCCCGGCTTGTCGCGGTCGGGCCAGATCAGCAAGGCCTTGCCCGCCAGCGGCGACCAGTCGGTCTTGTCCACCGGCGCGTTCGCGCCGTGCATCGCGGTGGTGGCGACGATGCCTACGTCGATCAGCGCCTGCGCGCATTTCTCGCCTTCGACCAGAATCGCCTGCGAGGCGCTGGTCAGGCCCGGTTGGTTGTAGAGCGGGCGCGGCTCGGGCGGGGCCATCTTGCGGCGGCGCGCGTCCCACGGGCGGAATTCCTTCTTCCGTCCGGGCGGGTCGTAGCGATACACGACGGCGATCAGCTTGCCGGCGGCGTCGAGGTAATCCCATTTCGCGGTCGCCGGGCCGAGGTCGTCGACCGGAGCTTCCTTCTTGCTCCTGCGCGCCGGAGTCGCCGGAGTGCGGCCGACCAGTTCGGTCGCGGCCTCGAGCACGCGCGGGAAATCCGCGTGGGCATCGATGCCGAGGTGCGCCGCGATCAGGGTGAAGACATCGCCGCCGTCGCCGGTCGCACGATCCGTCCACAGGCCCGTCTTGTCGCTGGTGAGCACGACTTCCAGACTGTCGCCTGGACTGCCGAGCACGTCGCCGATCAGGAACTTGCCGCCGCGCTTCTTGCCGGCGGGGAACAGTGTGGCCAGCACCGAATCCAGCCGCGCGAGCAGTTCGGCGCGGATCGCTTCGCGTTCGGCGTCGAGGTCGCGAGGAACAGGCGTTTGCGTGTCGTTGAAATCAAGCATCCGCAGCCTCCTCGCCGGATGCCTGCTGCGCGACGATCCACGCCTCCAGTTCAGCGGGCTTGAACCGCACGAGCTTGCCGACGCGGTAGTGGGGAATGCGCCGGGCCTTGCGTTCCTTGGCTTGCGAGAGCCAGTACGACGGCAGGTTGAACATCAGCGCCGCCTGGCGCACGTCGATCAGTTGCTCGCCGAGCAACTGGTTCATCGGGGAATGGCTCATGCCGGCGTCCTCCAGCAGCGGTCCTGCCACGCGCACATGCGGCACTCGAAGTGGGTGGCCTCGTTGAAAGCGCGCGGCAGCAGTTCACCGGCCTCGGTCGCGGTGATGACCTTCACCGCGCGGTCGGTCATGCGCTGCGCGAGCGCCGCATCGAAGGGCACGAGTTCGACGTAGATCTCCATCGTGTCGGCGTTGATCGCCGTGAAGAGCGCCGGGTGTTCGTGCAGTTGCAGATGGGCCTGATACAGCGCCACTTGCGCGGCATACACCGGCTTGGCAACTGCGAGGTCTTTCGATTCCAGCTCGCGCCAGGACTTCGCGCCGAGACACTTGTTCTCCCACAGCGCGGGGTAGCGGAAGCCTTCCGGCCCGCCGACGATCACGCCATCGACGTGCCCGCGCAGCCGACCATGCGCGTCGGAGAAACCGAATTGCTCGCCGTTGGCGTTACGCGTGCGCAGATCGAAACCCGCATCGCGCAGCCACGCGACCATGCAGTCCTCCATGACGTGGCCACGCGCGAAGATGCGCAGCATCCGGCCTTCGGCATCACGCCCGTGATCGACCGGAGCCTTGGCGTACTCGAACTGCAAGGCGCGCTCGCAGGCCACGCCCAGACGCGACGCACCGAGGTAGTCGCGCGCGGGCTGCTGCGCGCGGACGCGCTGCATTCCGGCATCGACCAGTGCCGTGACTTGGCCCGAGATGCTCGATGAGGAGTTGTAGTCGATCATGGCTTCCTCCCTTTCGGTTCTTCCCAGGGAAGGTCGTCCTCCAGATCGGCGAACGGGTTCGCCAGCGGATCGGGTGTCGGAGCCATGCCGCGCACGGGCGGGTACTTGGTCACCTCGTGGTGCTCGACCATCGCTTCCGTGTAGCAGGTGACGATGGCGTCGATGACGCGCATCGCCTCGGCTTCGGCATACTCGCCAAGCGGTTTCTTGAAACCGATCTCACCCGCCGCCTCGCCGAAGGCCTTCAGGCACTTCTTCATCGCGGCCAGTTCGACATCAGACGGATCGATCATGGCGACCTCCGATTTGTCGATGCGTCCTTCCTTCATGCGCGTCCAGTTGCCGTAGAGCATGTGAAACGCGTCCTGGCAGCGGCGCGAGCAGAACACCCAGTCGATGGGGTAGCGGCGCGGATCGGCGGTCTTGAATCGGCCATCGAAATGGCCGTAGCCGCGCGCCTGTCGTTTGCAGACCCAGCATTTCATCGGCCTCCCTCACTGCGCCCAGGCGGGCTTGCCGGTCACCGGCGCGCGCTGCGGCGCGGCGGGTGCGGCATACGGTGCCGATGCGCTCACGGTGGCCGGGGCGCCCGAGGTGCCACCGCCGGTCTTGGTCTTGGGCGGCACGCCCATGAGCTTGGCGTATTCGGGGTGGTCGGGTTCTACCGCGAGCTTGATGACGTTGCGGTCTTGGCCCTTGGCGTCCTTCTCGATGTCCACGCGGGCGAGGAATTCGAGGCCATCCAGTTCGTGGAAGCCCTGGATGCGGCGCGCGGCGGCGGCCTGCGGGCTGTTGTCCTGCGGATGGACGTTGCGGGCGCTGTTGAGCGCGGCGCGGATGAAGCTGCGCCCCATCTGGCCCCAGGTCGGGCCTTTCTTGGAATGCAGGCCGATGTTCGACCACATCTTGCGTTTGGCGTGCTCGCCGCCGGTGACGACGAACTCGGCGGCGAGGTAGATCGCGCCGGTCTCGAAGGATTCGGTGGCGTAGCCGCCCGTCCAGCCCTGCGCCGGATCGTCGTGGCCGCCCGGCTTGATGGTCATGCGCACCGGCACCAGCGTGCCCTTGGGGATGAGGTCGAAGCCTTGCTGCTGTTCGGCGTCGTTGAAGTCGTTCCAGTTCTGCGTGGTCATGGCGATTACTCCTGAGATTCGTGGGATGCGGGGATGGCGACGCTGACGGGCACGGCTGCGCCCGCGCACTTGGCGATCAGCGCGCCGAGATCGGGTGGTTCGAGCAGGTCGAGATGACCGCTGCGGTCTTTGGCCGGGTAGCCGTAGGGATTGACGGTGTGCGTGACGAAGGCGCGGTAGGCGCTGCCGTCGTCGGCCTTGATCTCGGCCAGCGTCACGACCTCGTCGACGATGCCGGGCAGCTCCAGACTGGTCTTGCTGCCTTCGATCTGCGGCACGAACACCTTGCGGTTGTAGTCATCGAGCCGCTCGTCGAGGATGGCCACGAACACCACGTTCTTGCCCCGGGCGTGCTGCAGATGGGTCAAGGCGCTGACCATTTCCTGGCCGAGCAGCCCGTAGGCGGCGCGCAGATCGGGCTTGCCGGAGCGGTCGCTGGTTGCTCCGGGCTGAGTCTTGCACCACGCGAAGCACTGGCGGGACAGCTGCGTGATCGAGTCGAGGAAAAAGGTCTGGTAGCGGTCGAGCTGCGTCGGATCGCCGAACTTCTCGACGACGTGGTCGTAGTGCGCCTGCGAGAACGCGCCCTCTGGCGGCAGCGACTTGTCCGGGCCCGCGAGGAACACGAAGAAGTCGCGGCTCTCCGGCCAGGAGGCTGGGCGGATGGTGTCGCCCGGCCAGTCGGCCACGGCCAGGTCACCCGCCTCGATGTCGAGGAACAAAGTGGTAGCCGGATCGAGGTCTTTGAGCCGGGTAGTCTTGCCGATGCCAGACTTGCCCAGCATCAATAGCTTCACACCCTTGCGCTCGGCCATGCGCTGCTGCGCCGAAATGATCGGGAGGGACATCACGCCACCTCCTTCAACTGCTCGGCGACCGCCGGATTCCAGAGGATCTGGTAGCCGCTGTGGCCGTTGCGCGAGTACGGCATGGCCTCGGCCCACGCTTCACCGACTTCGGTCAGCTCCCATTCGTCGCGCTCGTTGCGAAACTGGAAGCCGTTGGCCGCCAGCATCTGGTTCGTGGCCTTCGCCGAACGGTTCAGCAGCTTGCCGAGCTGGGTGGCGTTGAGCGCGCAGATCGGTTCGTTGGCCGAAGGCAGCGCGCGGCGCAGCACCTCGGTGGCGATGCCGGTGTTCTCCTGAATGCAGGTCAGCGTCGCCGCCGCCGCGATGCCCGGTTTCACGCCCGGCACCTTGGCGACCGCCTCTCCAATCAGCAGGATCGCGGACACGCGGTCGTGGGTCGGCGCGGGCAAGGCCGCCAGTGCGCCGGGGACGGCGTAGCCGCCGGTCTTGCGGATCGCGGGCAGCACCTCGCCGGTCACCCAGCGTTTGAAGCGTTTCGCGGCATCCTTCGTGCTGCCGAGGATCAGGGCGTAGAGGCCCGACTCGTTGACATGGTTGGCGCGCTGCGTGCGCCCGAGGTTGTCGATGACGTCCAGTTTCTGGACGTCATCCGGATCGACATGCGATTCGATGGCTTGGCGCGGGTTGCCGAACTCCAAAACGGAGCAGATATCGCTGGCGTTGAACCACGGCAGCCCGAGGTCGTCGACCTGCACGCGCACCGCGTGCGCCTCGAACTGGAAGGGGATGATCGCGCTCATGATCAGCCCTCCCACGCGACGTCGGCGATGCGATCGGCCCCACGCGCGGCGCGCTTGCGCACCTCGGTATGGAGTTCTTCCAGTGCGGTGCGGCGGCGGCCGAGCGCCAGGGCTTCGGCATTCGCGGTCTGGATGGCGAAGGCCAGTTCGTCCACCGTGGCGGCGTCGAGCGCCACGACGAGGTCGTGACCATCGGCACCGCGATAGCGGATGTCGTCGGGAATGTGTTCGCCGTAGATGGATGGCAGCTGCTTGCGCAGCGAAGCGATGAGGCTGGTGCTCATGGTCAGTGCTCCGAATCGATGGAAAGGGTGAAAGACGGCTTGCCCGGCTCGACCGTGCGAGCAGCGGCGAACTCCTGCTGGAGCGTCGGCGGCCAGTTGGTGAAGCGCGATTCGGAAACCGCGAGCTTCACATCGATGAAGTGCTCGACCTTGTCGCCGGCGGCCACGATGTGGGCGACGATGTCGCCGAGCTTCTTCTGATCCCAACTGACCTTCTTGGGCAGTTCGAACTTGATGTGCAGCGGGCCCTCGCTGATGTGCGCGGTGCCGAAGTCACGACCGGACTCGCGCAGCGCCGCACGGGCCTGTTCGCCGTACGCGGCATCGAGCGCCGCGTCGAACTTGGCGCGGGCCTTCTTCAGCCAGTCGAGGGCCTCGTCGAGGTTCTTGTCGATCTCGGCCTTCTGCGCGGCGGGCAGCGCCGCCAACTGGCCGATGGACATCGTGGCGATGTCGGCGGGAAAGAGCGTGATGTCGTTCATGGCATCGCTCCTCAGACCGCCGCGCGCTCGGACGTCGAGTCGTGCAGCGCTTGGCGCTCGAACTCGATGACCGCGTCCACGGGATAGCCGACGCGCTTGGACAGCTTCAGGTAGCGCGGGCCGCGCCCTTCGCTGCGCCAGCGTTGCAGGGTCTTGGGGCTGAGGCCCCACCGCTGGGCCAGTTCGTTTTCGTTGAGGACCCGGCGGTCGCCGGGCGAGAGGCTGTTGATCGCCTGCTGCTGCGACCGGGGGATGGTGCTGGTTGGTGCCTGCATGGAATGCTCCTGTGACGTTGTTGAGGAACAGGTGTCATTCCAAACTTCGGGTGGCGAACCTTTAAGGGACGTAATGGCGAACCAGGCGGGAACTTCGGGTTCGCCAATCCGCCAGCGCGCAAACGCAGACGGCGAGCACATGGCTCGCCGTCATCGGGAACATCGGGGGCGTGGATTCAGGCGTCAGGGAAGCCCAGCAGCCGACGCTGCTCGGCCCAGTCGCGTGGCAGCAAGTCTTGGCGGCCGCGCAGCATGTGCAGGTTCAGATGCCGAGGCTGGCGGCCCTCGAAGATCGCCTCGACGATGTCCGGGGCCAGCATGGTCATGCGCAGCACCTCGGCCGCCCAGCCTGGCTCCAGTTTGAGCGCGCGCGCCAGATCGGCGGTCGTCGTATAGACGCCTTCGTCGATCAACCGCTTCCAGTAGAACGCCTTGCCGAGCGTCTTGATCATCGGCACGTCGAAGCCACCCGTCGCAGTGGCGGCATCGAGCGCGGGCGGGATCAGCAGCTTGCGGTTCTGGCGGCGCTTGATCGTTAGCGGTACCAGCGTGACGCGCTGGCCATCGCTGACGTAGCTGCGAGCATCGGTTCCGACCTCGACGCGGATGGCGCGCTTGCGCGGGTCCGTCGTGGTGCTCATGCCAGTGTTTCCTCGGCCTGTTCGCTGGATTCCTCGACCAGCGGATGCGCGCCGATGTCGGCACCGAAGCCGATCCAGCCATCTTCGCGCCAGACGATGTCCAGCCCGTGCCCGTGCAGTTGCACCCGCTCGATCAGCAGCCGCGTGATGCGTTGCTGCTCGGCGGGGAACAGCTGCGCCCACACGTCGCCGATGCGCTGCATCGCCACCACCACCTGCGCTTCGTCGAGCGTGCTACCTGCGGGATGGCGCTGGCAGGCGCGCCAGACCGCGATCAGCATCTGCGGAGCCGACAGTGCCGCGTGGATTTGCGCCAGCACCGCGTTCTCGATCTCGGCGGCGGGGAGATGGCCCACGTCCGGCATGCCGGGCGACAGGCTCGCGCCCGCGTTGCGCCGCTTGTGCAGGTACGGGACGTAGTAGCGGTACTGCCGTCCGTTCTTCTTCTTGACGAAGGAGTGCTGCATGCGCTGTCCGTCGGGCGCGAACAGCAGACCCGCCAGCAGCGCCGGATGCTTGGCGACGTGCTCGCGCGGCGCTTGCTTGCGCCGTTCGATGAAGGCCTGCGCCGCGTCCCACAGACCTTGCGACACGATGGCTTCGTGCTGGGCGGGATACCAGGTGCCGTGGTTGCGGATTTCCCCCAGGTAGATGCGGTTGCGCAGCATCGAGAAGAGGTACTGCTGGTCGATGGTGCGGCCCGAGCGTTCGCGGCCGGTCTGCGTCACCCAGGCCTTGGTGGTATGGCCTTCGATGTCCAGTTCGCGCACCAGCCGCGCCGCCGAGCCATGCTCGGCGTAGCGCCGGAAGATGTCGCGCACCAGAGCCGCCTCGCGTTCGTTGACGACGAGCTTGCGCTCGACCACGTCGTAGCCCAAGGGCGGGATGCCACCCATCCACATGCCCTTGGCCTTGCTGGCGGCGATCTTGTCGCGGATGCGCTCGCCCGTCACCTCGCGCTCGAACTGCGCGAAGGACAGCAGGATGTTGAGCGTCAGCCGCCCCATCGAGGTCGTGGTGTTGAACTGCTGCGTGACCGAGACGAAGGACACGCCGTTGCGGTCGAACACCTCGACCAGCTTGGCGAAATCCGGCAGGCTGCGCGTGAGGCGGTCGATCTTGTAGACGACCACGGTGTCGATCTTCCCGGCCTCAATGTCGGCCATCAGGCGGCGCAGCGCGGGACGATCCATGTTGCCACCGGAGTAGCCGCCGTCGTCGTAGCCGTCGCCGACGGCGATCCAGCCTTCGTGCCGCTGGCTGGCGATGAAGGCGAGGCCTGCGTCGCGCTGCGCTTCGAGACTGTTGTATTCCTGATCCAGCCCTTCGTCGGTGGATTTGCGGGTGTAGACGGCGCAACGCTTCTTCGGCGTGACCGGCGGCAGCGGATTGGCGCGCGGCGAACTCATGCCGTCACCTTCTTCGACGCGGGCGATTTGAGGCCGAAGAACACCGGGCCAGACCAATGGCTGCCGGTGATGTGGCCCGCAATCGCAGACAGGCTCTTGAAGCGTTGCCCTTGGTACTCGAAGTCGTTCGAGCCGCGCACCAACACGCGATGCTCAACGTCGTCGTAAATGCGCGTGAGGATGGTGCCGGGCAGCAGGCGCTGGCTGTCGCCGCGCAGTTGCTTGGGCAGGATGCCGGTTTCGCCGACGTCCTCGAGCTTCTTGCGCAGCGACGGCTTCAGGCCGCCGAAGGCGCGCTCCTGAATCCGGTAGGCCAGTCGGCTCTCCAGCCAGCCGCGATGATGGTGGCCGGGCCGCTCGTCAAAATGCTCGTCCCACAGTTTCCAGAGATCATCCATCGAGAGATGGGGAAGACCGGCGACCTGGGCGGCGACCGAGGTGGTGGTGGATGGTGCGTGTGCCGTCATGGGCGAACTCCGTGGTGGTGATCGGGGTTCGCATTCACGCGCTGTTGGCTGGAGAAGCCAAGGCGAACGCACTCGCTGTTTTCGATGGTGTGGCTGGACGGTCGGGCGCGCAGACGCAGTAGCGCGGCGGCCAACAGATCGGCGATTTCCTGATGCGCGTGCCGAGGGCGGTCAGGGGCCGGGGAAATGGAGATGGGTTCGAGTTCTGTCATGGCAGGCGTTCCGATGGAAAACGCTGCTCATGCTAGAAACCGAGGGCACTTCGCGTAACGTGATTTAGCGGGGGTGCGCGGAATTCCGGCATCGGGGAATCGCCGAAACGCATTGGCGCGGAGCTATGCATCCTTGGCCCGGTACCAAGCAGCACGCTGCCCATCCACTTCGCGGTACCGAAGCTCGAAAAGACGCGACTCATGCACCACCTGCCGCCAGCTGCTGCAGCCGTACTTGGCGGGCAGTTGCTCGGGGTGTCGATCGGCAATCCAGCGCCCAGCCAGCGCGACAGGTGTCCATCCGTCAACAGCCAACGCTCCGGCGGCGTCCCGCAGTTCACGAACGATCCCCGCCGCAGACCAATCTACGGTGCCATCCGGTGCGATGCCGTTGACGACCAGGTCGTGGAACGCATCCGACTGGACGAACTCCGCCGTCAGCCGCCGCACCTGATCCATGTGTTCGGCCCAGCCTCGGAGTTGCTCGAAGTGTTGGTCGATGCGGCTGTAGGCTGCAACCAGTGCATCGTGCGCGCCTTGGCATCCCTCGAGGCTCCAGAGATCGTGCTGATCGATGAAGTGGTGCACCAGGCTGTTTCGCAGCAGCACCAGTTCCTTCAAGTCGCTCTCGGTCCGGGCGTAGTCGTCAGCGGACATGCTCAGCTGCATCCGCATCCCAAATGAGATGGTGTCACTTGGTGCGCGAGCGGTGATCTCGTCGGGTGTGTCGGCATCCCCGGTCACGACGTACGAACCGAGGAGCTGGCCAACCAGGGTGCCAAGTGTCTTGCCGGCGGTGTCGGCGATGCGCTCCGCTCGGATCGACTCCAGAGCATGGGCCGGCCCAGCAATCTCGTGATGCGCCACGAGGGCCTTGATCAGATGCTCGTACTGCTGCAGACGCAGCAGGCAGCGGCCCAGCAATCGCTGAACTTCACGCTGCAGCGTCTGCAGTGCGCCGTCGGTGGGTAGTGTCGTCATGTCATTGACTGGCCGCGATTCAGCGAACCGGCAACTGACCGTTCGAGACGAACTGATCAAAGCTGTCAAGACTTTCGCCGTCCTGCCAAGACCGATCCCAACGTCGCGGTTCGGCGCTTTCGAGCAGGAGCAGCGTGAGGATGCGATCACGCGCGCCGTAGCTGTGCTTGAACTCGCGCAGCTTCATGTGCTGTGCTTCCTCCGGGCACCAGATCGCGGCGGACATCTCGGTGCCATCCCACGCCTGCTCGACACTGGTGTCGGCGGCCAGCGTCCCCGGCAACGGTTCTGCCGGATCGCCATTGCGTCGGATGCGCGCCCGCGTCTTGACGGCGCTGCTGCTGCGCCATTCGTACTTCACGTAGCCGTTGTCCCAATAGACGAGGATCGCGCGCTGCGTGGTGAACTTGATGAAGCGAATACACAGCGCCTCGAACGAAACCTGAAACCGCTTGGCGATGGCGCTGAGGACGTGCAGGTCGATGCGCTGGTTCGAAATCCAGTCCCGCAGCAGATCGCCGGGCATCAGCAGGTTGCTGGCGAAGTCGTCGGCTTCGCGTTCGATGGCGCGGATGGTGTCGACGCCGGAGTAGACGCTTTCCTTGTCGCAGTTGAAGCTTTGCTGCTGGCCGCGATGGAGGATGAAGTGGCCCAGCTCATGGGCGATGGTGAAGCGTCGACGTTCAGGGCTGGCCTTGCCGTTGTAGAAGATGCCCCACTCGGCCGCATCCTTCGGGTTGCGCACCAGCATGCCTTCGCAACTGTCGACGTCGAGCACCATCGGCGCCTTGATCTCCCGCGCGCCTGTGCCGTAGGGCGTGCTCGGCAGCATCTGCCGGACGATCTCCAGATCGATGGCGTCGGGCATGCCCGTGCTGTACCACGCCCGCAACCACTTCTGGACGGTGTTGGCGGCAATAGAGCCAGTGAGGGTCTGCGCTGCGCTCAATCCTCAGTCCCCGCCTTGGCTCTTGTCGGGGAACATGATCTTGAGCGCCTGGCGGTAGCGATCCTTTTCCTCGTCCGTCATCCCGGCGTACTCACGGAAGAAGGCCACATCCTCGGGACTGGCTTCGGGTGCCTGCTGCATGGGCGTACCCATCACATCCTCCATCGTCACGCCGAGCACCTGAGCGATCTTCTGAATCCGCTCGGCGGTGGGGCGCTGCCCATCCTTCATTTCCAGTTCCCAGATGTACGCCTTGGTGCAGCCGACTGCGTCGGCGACCTGTTGCAGGGTCAACTTCTTCGCCTCGCGCAAGCGCCGCAGGCGCGCTCCAAACGCCGAAGCCATGGCGATGCTCCTGTAATGGCTAAACAGCCAGTGAATGAATCAAGGCCCTCAGTATAGCTGTGAGATACATAAAAGGTCTAGATGTGCCCCGTTGATTGACAAGCGGAAATCTGCGGTTCAGAATCGCGCTTGTATCTCGTTACTTTACTTACGCGAGATACGTGTTCAGTAACCCTGTCGCTGGCCCGTGCAGCCCGTACATCGGTCGCAGACCTCCGACGCCGATCCAGAAAGGACGAACAAGATGAAGAAGACCTTTGTCGACGTGATGCTCGAGCTGCCGGTGGACAGCACGCTGCGCGACTTCCTGACCTCGCATGGCTTGCCGGTTCCCGAGGGGTTCGCGTGGGACGACACGCCGGAGACCAGCCAGTTCTTGGTGGAGGCGGTCAAGGTGTGGCCCGACACCACCGCCCGCGACCAGATGATCGCCAACCTCATGGCCGCCGTCCAACTGGGCGACGCGGCGGGCAAGCAGGCGATGTTTGAGGCCGCAGTGGCGGACGGTGCCGCGCTGGCGGGCCTGACCCTGTGCCGCAGCGACGTCCATCGCTCGTTCTGGCTGTACGTCAACCACCCGACGCTGTTCGAGCGCGCCTACGACTTCAGCTTCTGGGAGCACCACGGGCCGCAAACCCAGCAATACGATCTGGGCCTGAAGCGCCAGCCGAACGGTTCGGACTCCAATCTGTCTGCGCTGCGCCACGCGATCTCGGCCTTCTACAAGCGTGAGATGCAGTGCGGCGACAGCAGCGTGGCGCACTTGGTCGAACGCAGTCCCGGCGTGTTCCTGCTCACCGTCCACGTCAAGGACATGGCCATGCTGCGGCTGGAGTTCGATGGGTCGACCCTGAAGCGCCGCGTCGGCAATCCCAACATCCACATGGTGCTGGAGTACGCCAAGTCCACCGGCGTGGTGCGCACGCTGGTGCGGGGCGGCCAGAAATACCAACAGATGCTGGTGGAGGCCTTCGCCGAGCATGTGCTGGGCGTCAAGGCGAACGCGCACCGGATCAAGTCGCCGACGCTGAATTTGTCGATGCTCCGCACCGGCTTCGACGTGCCGGAAGCGCTCGAGGACGGCTTCTCGATGGTGCAACTGAAGGCGCTCACGCTCCTCAGCCCGGACGCCGCGCTGAAGATCGAATGCACTGCGATGCAGTCCAGCCAGCAACGCTCGGTGCATGAGCTGCTGAAGGAGAAGCTGCCCGGCCCGCTGGAAGGCCAGTGGGCGGTGACGGCGGCGCAGGTCAATCTCTACTATCCGCCCGAGCCGGGCCGCACGCGCGCCAAGGTGGTCACCATCGAGGTGACCAGCAAGGGGCGGCTGAACCTGCACAAGTTCGACGCCAAGATGCAGGCGCAGCTGGAAGGCTATCTGGTCTCGGTGGGTATCTTGCAGAAGGGCCAGACCCTGAGCGCCCAGGAGCTTCCGCCGGAAGCGGACGCGATCAGTTCCTCCTCGGCGTTCGAGGACTGATCGATGGCGGCGCACGATGCCTGGGCCTTGGTCTGCCGCCTGTTCGCAGGCGGCACGCCCGTGCTGCGCGCCACGCTGTCGCTGCATGAGGCTGCGGCGCTGACCGTCCTCGGCAAGGCGGTCAAGCCGACGGTCGTGGATCAGTCTTTCGTGCTCTGCCCGCACTGTCAGCAGCATCGGGCGCAGGTGTGGGGCGATGGTCGCGGCGGGCGCATGTGCCGATGCCCGGACTGCGGGCCGGTGGCCGTCGAAGCGAATGACGGTGCGGCGTTTGCCTTGGACGAGGACTGGTTGCGCCAGAAAATGCGCCTCGCGCTCGGCATCGAAAGCCGCGACGGCGTCGATGATCTGGGCGGCGGCGTGTGGCGGCTCGGCGATGCCCGCCGTTCGCCCGTCCTGCTGGCCCGCGACCTGACACGGGTGCTGCACGAACCCGCGTTGCTGGATCGCGTGCGCGTGGCGGGTGGCGACATGCGGGTGATCACGCCGAGGCCAAGCGCAACGCGCGGCTCGCCCTTCGGCACGGGCATCGAGTGGCTGGTGCTGGAAGAACGCTTCACTTTCTATGGCGGCAGCATCACGCTCCTCGGCACGCCGGCACCATCCATGACGCCAGCGGTCGCCGATCCGGCCACGCCGGTGAACGGGCCGTTCTCGGCGGACTTCAAGTGGGCGACGCTGCCGGACATCAGCAGCGCGCCGATCCAGTTCACCGACGGTCAGGCCAAGGTGTTCGAGTCACTGTGGTCATTCAAGGGGGAAGCCACGACGGCGGATCGGATCATGCCGCGCGCCGGGCTGGACAGCGCCAAGCCGAGCGATCTGTTCAAGATCAAGGCGAAGGACAAGGGCAAGCCGGAGCCTGCGGCGCAGCATGCGGCCTACGGTGCGCTCGTGGTCACGCAGAAGCGCGCAGGCTTGTATTCGATGCCGTGCGCGGCGGGCGCGTCGGCGTCCCTACGCCAAACATCGGGAAAGGAGGGGACGTTCATGACATGAGTTCCATGCCTGAAGCGCCTGGGCTCGCGCCGACTTCAAGAGCCTGTCCTTTTCAATTTTTTGGAGTGCTTGAAATGAGCGGAAAGAACCAATGGGTTGTACCCATCAACGGTGGCGATCAGTGGGGTGTGCGGGGAGAAGGCAACGACCGCCTCACCTCCGTCCACGACACGCAGCAAGAGGCGATTGACCGTGCGCGGGGCATCGCCATCAACCAGCAGAGTGAGATGTTCATCCAAGGGCGTGATGGGCAGATCCGTGAGCGCAACAGCTACGGTGACGATCCGTTCCCGCCCAAGGGCTGACTCTGAGGCCGTTGCCGTTCCACTCTGCTCGTGCAAACCCGTGAGCCAACCATGCCCGTCGGCACACGCACAAGTGGCTGACGAACAACACCGTCTGCGTGTGCCACGGCGAAGAAGTTGGCGCAGGTTTCGAGAGAAGATAGGGCGGAACAGGGGCGAACCGGGCGGGTCATGCCGCCCGTGCCCGGAACGGCTGGCACACGCAGAACGGCCCGGAAGCCCGC
Source organism: Cupriavidus gilardii J11 (assembly GCF_007829435.1). Lineage (GTDB taxonomy): Bacteria > Pseudomonadota > Gammaproteobacteria > Burkholderiales > Burkholderiaceae > Cupriavidus > Cupriavidus gilardii_D. The sequence goes on along the minus strand of NZ_VLJN01000027.1, from coordinate 4,207 downwards.
GTGGTGCGCCGAACCCGCAAATGAAAACGCCCAACCGAGAACGGTTGGGCGCTGAATAGTGGTGGACCGAAGGAGGATCGAACTCCCGACCTCTGCATTGCGAACGCAGCGCTCTCCCAGCTGAGCTATCGGCCCGTAGCGCGACATTGTAGCGTGAATCGGACGCCGATTTCAAGCGGTCACCGGGGCCGGCGGAGGCTCACGCCGCCATGCCCGGATTGCCCTGCATGCCCACCACGGTCGGCACGTTGAGCGGCGCCGCGGCGACCTCCTTGCGCTGCCGGAGCCAGCCGGCCATCACGTCCCAGATCGGCGGTCCGCCAGCGTCGCGGGCGGCTTCCGATACCGGGGCCCAGCCTGCCACCTTGTAGGTCTTGCCGGCCTCGATGGGCTTGCCGTTCAGTTCCATCGCGGTGATGCGCTTGCCCATTGGGGCGCGGGGCTCAATGGTGTAGCGCAATCCGCCCACGCGCACCATGTCGCCGCCCTGCTGGTAGTACGGGTCGGGATTGAACAGGTTGTCGGCGACGTCCTCCAGCACGGTCTTGATGGTGTCGCCGGTCATCGCCGTCACGGTGGTGTACGGATAAGTGATGGCGGTCTGGTCCATCAGCCGCTCCATCGTGATGGGCTCGCCCGGCAGCAGCGTGGTGCCCCAGCGGAAGCCTGGGGAGAAGGCGATTTCGGCGTCCTGCACTTCCATCAGTCCGTTCAGGATCAGCTGGTCGAAGGTGCCGTTGAAATTGCCGCGCCGGTAGAGCAGCTCACGGTTCACCGCCAGCACCTCGCCCAGCTTCTGTTCATACGGCGCGCGGACCTTGCGGATCAGCGCGTCCATGGCCGGATCTGCCGGCAGATGGTCGGCGAACACCGGCAGCAGCCGGCGACCTTGCCACCGCGCACATCGAAGTCGAGCACGCCGAGGAACTTGCCGTTGGAGCCGGCATTGGTGACAAGCGTGGTGCCGCCGGCGTTGCGCACCGGCACCGGCGCCGGCACGCCATCGTGCGTGTGACCGCCGAGGATGGCGTCGAGCCCGCGCACGCGCGAGGCCAGCTTGAGGTCGACGTCCATGCCGTTGTGCGACAGCAGCACCACCACGCGGGCGCCCTTGGCGCGGGCTTCGTCGATGACGCGCTGCAGGTTCTCTTCCTGGATGCCGAAGGTCCAGTCCGGCACCAGATAGCCGGGATTGGCGATCGGCGTGTAGGGAAATGCCTGTCCGATGATTGCCACCGGCACGCCGTTCATTTCGCGCAGCGTGTAGGCATCGAATACGGGATCTTCGAAGTCCCTGGTCTTGACGTTCTGCGCGAGGAAGGCGACCTTGCCCTTGAAGTCTCGGTCGACCACTTCCCGCACGCGATCGGCGCCGAGCGTCATTTCCCAGTGAGGGGTCATCGCATCGACGCCGAGCAGCAGCGCGGCGTCGACCATGTCCTGCCCGCGCGTCCATAGCGCGGTGGCCGAGCCCTGCCACGTATCTCCGCCATCGAGCAGCAGCGCGCCGGGGCGGCTGGCCTTGAGTCGCTTGACCAGCGTGGCCAGGTGGGCAAACCCGCCAACCTTGCCATAGCGTTGTGCCGCCTTGGTGAAGTCCAGATAGGTGAAGGCATGCGCCTGCGCACTGCCGGGCGGGATGCGGTAGTGGCGCAGCAGCGCCTCCCCGACCAGATGCGGCGGCTGTCCGGCGTATTCGCCGACGCCCAGGTTGACGCTGGGCTCCCGGAAACGCACCGGCAGCAGCTGAGCGTGGCAGTCGGTGAAATGCAGCAGGTGGACGTTGCCAAAGCGCGGCACGTCGTAGAGCTGTGCCGCCGCCTGCGCGGCATGGATCTCGCGGGAGGGAAAGGCCATGCCGGCGGCGCCGGCCACGGCGAGCACCTGCAGGAACTCGCGTCGGTTCATGTCTGTTGTCCTCGCGGCAGCGCGGAATGCGGCCGCCGCCMTTGCGKCTGSCGCTACGGCGTCTTCCCGGCGTGGCGGGCCAGCGCGGCGACATCCTCTTCGAGCATCTCGCCGACCTCCTTCTGCACGACCTTGCCGTTGGCGTCGATAACGTACAGCTCCGGCAGTCCCTTGCGCGGGCCGATTGTGGTGCGCAGCGCGGGCGTGTCCATGGCGGCGGGGAAGGTGTAGCCGCGCTTCTTCAGATAGGCGATGGCCTCTTCGGGCTGCCGGTCGATGCTGATGGTCAGGAATTGCAGTCCGCTGCCCCGCGTGGCGTCATAGAGCTTCTGCAGCCGCGGGTTCTGCAGCGCGCAGAACGGGCACCACGATGCCCATACCTGCACCACGACCGGCTTGCCGACCCAGTGCGAGGCGGGCAACGTGCGTCCGTCCAGCAATTGCACTGCCGGAAGGCGTACGGTGTCGCCCACCTCCAGTGCCCGCGCCGGCGCGATGGCCGACCACAGCGCCATCGATAGCGCGACGATCGGCAGCGCCCGTATCGCCCGGGCTCGCATCTGCGGCGCCATGCCCGCTGTCCGCTTACTGGTTGACCGGCGAGGCCGGATCGAGCAGCAGCGCCATCACGTCGCGGATCTGCTGTTCGGTCAGGATGCCCTTGTGGCCAAAGCGCGGCATGTTGGAGCACGCGGCGAAGGCGCTCGAATCCCAGATCTTGCCCCAGGTGTACTTGAGGACCGCCTCGGAGTTGCCGCGCAGCTTGCCGTACTGATACAGCGACGGGCCGATATTGCCGAACGAAATCTCGGCCTTGGTCATCTGGTGGCAGGCATAGCAGTTGCCGCCGTTGACGCCGCCGACCTTGTCGGAGAACTGCATGCCGCGGCCGAGCTGGGCGACCTTCTCGCCCTCCTTCCAGTCGCCGAGCCACCGGTTGTCGGCGGGATAGCGGATCTTGGTCTGCTCGACCGCCTCGATCCTGCGCGCGACCTTGTCGGGCACCTTGCTGCGGTCCGGATACTGGCTGCACAGCGTCTGCATCTCGTCGCGTTGCAGCACGCCCTGCAGCGTGGCAGGCCCCTTCGAAGTGAACGAGTTGGCGATCATCCGCACCATGTCCGATTCGCCGACGCTGGCCGCGGCCGGCGTCTGCGCGATGGCGGTGCCCGCGACTCCCATGGCGGCCGCGCCCAATACGGCGGCAAGAGTAAGTGCCCGGGGGCGCTGCGATACTGTTGCGTTCATTGTTGGTCTCCCCCGGGTTATCGCTTCATCGACGGACCGTCGTAGGTGCCGCCGTTGGCATTGCGCGCCAGGAACATCGTCAGCGCGGTGATGACATCGGAGCCGTATGCCGGCTCGGGGAAACGCTGCTGGCGCAGGCAGTCGTACAGGCGGTGCTGCATCGTGCGGACCTCGCCCTGCGACACGCGGTATGCCGGCCACGTGGTGTAGGCGGCCTGGGCGCCCTTGTCCTTCAGCAGATTCGGCAGGTCCTGAAGCCGGATACGCTGGCCGTCGACCGCATGGCAGGTGGCGCATGCGAAGTCATAGGCCCCGCCGCGATAGTGGAACATCTTCTCGCCGAGCGCGTAGACGCGCTTCTCTTCGGGATGGTCCAGCCGGACGTTCATCTTGACGCCGCGCGACTCGCCGGTGATATAGGCCACCATCCGCTCGATGTCCGACGGCTTGCCCTGCGACGAGAACGGGTTGGCCTTGGCCTGCGCCTCGGTCAGGCCCTGCAGCGTCACGCGGCACCAGGCCAGGCGCTGCTCCAGGTCCATGACCTTGCCGGCATCGGCGAAGTAGCGCGGCAGCTCAGCATAGGCGCCCTTGGTGACGCCCGGTCCCTTGCCAAGGTCACAACGCTCCAGCGATGCCTTCTTCGGGCCGGCGGGCTTCTTCCACAGCTCCTCGCCGGCGGCTTCCCACAGTTCGGCGGGGTTGCCTTCGGCCAGCATCTGGCGGTATTTGGCGATTTCGTCGGCGGTATTGCTGTCGTTCTGCGCGTGCGCGGCGACGGCCGCGACGAGCGCGACCGCGGCCGCCGAGGCGAGCGCGGCGCGCCGGGTGTAGCGTCGGTTCGTTGTCATGGATTTCTCCTCGCGGCCTCGCCGCGATGCGGCGGGTCGCTGTCGTTTTGTGGAGCGGGCCAGCCGCTCGCCACGTCCGTTGTCGTGGCGTCGGCGCGATGGCCGCAGCCGATTCCTACGGCTTGATATACGCGTAGCCCTCGTCGAACTGCAAGCGGGTGATTTCCACTACGCCGGCCTGCACGACCTTGGCTTCCAGC
>NZ_VLJN01000026.1:18027-66012 GCF_007829435.1 Cupriavidus gilardii J11 | reverse complement strand
AAATGGTCGAGCCACGATCTGCGGTTCGGCTAATCGCAAACGCCACATACACCCCAATTGCCTGTGCATACGCCGTCGCGCCAGAACCTCCCTCATCGAGGCTACGGCCGTCGTCAGCCATTCCMVCCGCCAACGCGTCGGCCTTGACCTTGGAAATCGTTTCGCCTACCAGATCGGAGAAGGTGGTCAGCGCCACCAGTTGGCGCGGGGTGAAGAGGTCACCCCATTCGGACAGGCCATAGGGCACGCACGTACCGCCTGTGAGTCGAGCAGGAACATCTCCGGAGGGCTTCCAGCTTGGCTGCGCTTGCAGGGCCGCATCTTCATGCTCTTGGGTCGGAGCCAAATAGATCCGGCCTCGCGCGCCTTCGGCGGCGATGGCCATCAATCTCTCGCCCATGCGTCCCGCCTGCCCCTCGGCCTTGATGTAGTCGCCGCCAATCGGTGTGTCCGAGAGCACGCAGCGGAAGTTCGCGCCACGGCCGGCAGCCTTGGTTCCTTCCTTCGCTTCTTCCGGAGGCTCGCCTACCTTCACCGTGAAGCGGTACTTGCCACCCTCAACCACAGGCTGCACATAGCTTTCCTTGCCCGCCTTGCTGGAGAGGATGAAGGTCGAAGCCAGCGGCACATCCACATGACTGAACGCCGGGTTGGGGCTCTTTACCGTGCGCGCCCACAGCCATGCGATGACGGTAAGTTTCTCGCCCAGCAGCGGCTTGAGGTCGGGCCGCTCCTTCACGATCTCGGCGGTGATTTCCACCTGCGGGTATAGATGGCCGATGCGCTTCTCGGCCTCAGTCCGCATCCATGCGCCGTAGCGGCGCACGTCTTCAGCCAGCCCTTTGGGGCCCGACCAATCTTCTGTCAGCTTGCCCTGCTTGTCGTCCGGCACGCGAGGCCCCACCGGCGCGCGGCCCGCGAAGCGCGGCGGGATTTCGATCATGGCCTTGTTGATGGTGACGGCCACGGGGTTGAGGTCGGAGGCGTAGCTCTCCAAGCCCAGACGCTGCGCCTCAAGCGGCAGCGCGCCGCCGCCCGCGAAGGGGTCGTGAAAGGCAGGAAGCTTGTCGGGGTTGAACAGTTCGGCGGCCTGGGGGTGGCCCTTGTTCAGTTCGCAGACCTCACGCCACGAGCGGCGGATTTCGGCGCGGGCGCGCTCCAGCACTTCCTCGTTGTTGGTGTTCTCCCACTGCACCAGGTCTTCGATGATTTTGAACAACCGCTCGCGCTCGGCCTGCGCCTTTTCCTTGTTGACGCCGTAGCGGAACCCGCCGCCTTGCTGGTAGCCGGGGTCGTTGACCATCTGCGCGAAGATGACTGCCCGCGCCGCCGCCAGCGGACGCCGCGCCCACCACAGGTGCAGCGTGCTGGGGTGGCCGTGGCGGATGCTTTTCTCGCGGGCAGCGGCGACATTGATGGCATCGAGCGGCAGGGCGACTTCGATTAGCTTCTTGGGTGTTTTGATGTTGTTGTTCATTTAGTCGTCCTTCTCCCAGCCGACCTTGCCATCGCATTGGCTACAGCCGACTGAGTAACTGTGTTCCATATCGCCGGTGTTGTATTCGTTGCACCACTGGCACTGCTCGATGTCATCGAAGATGTCGAAGCAGTTCGTGCAGAAGTAGTGGCCGCCACGCTCGACGACGGTGTGGTAGCCCTCGCAATTACCGCAGTTGGCAGGCAACCCGGTCTCGAAGTAGTCCTTCGTGCCGACCACGTCTTTGGTCAAGGCATCCACCAGATGCTCAGGCTCGATGCGTTCCTCGCAGTGCTCGCACGTCGCGTAGCCCTCGGTCGCAATGACGATGGGTTCGCCGCAATGCGGGCATTCGAGTTCGACCTGCGTTTCGGTGTGATCGCACACCAGACAGCGCAGCGACGCGATCTGATCGTCAAGGGCGTCCGGTATGGCGGCCTTGAAGCCGCAGGCGCTGCATGCTTTCGGTTTGCCACCCGCATTGCGAACGGCGTCCAATTCCGGGGCAAGCGCCTTGAACTTAGCGGCCAAGTATTGCCGGTGGCCCTTCATCGCCCGATCCGCGTGAGCGATTTCGCCGCTGAAGTCGTGGAAGTAGCTGTTCCACCGGTTCAACAGGCGGTGCAGATGAAACCACGAGCGGCAATGCTCGGCGACGATCTGCGCCTTGGCCTTTTCGTCGTTTTCCAGCCCGTTGTGGAAGAAGTGAACCATCTTGTTGCGATGGTTCGCCAGCGCGCGGAAGCTGCCGTAGGCTTCGTCGCCGATGTCCTCGCCCGCGACATCACGAATCCGCGCCCTGCAATCCTCCAGCGTGACCGAGATGAAGTCCCCGGCCATGAACTTGGCGAGGTTGGCCTGCTCGGGCTTGGAGACGATCAGCGACCAGTGCTCCTTCATCAGTCGCGCCTTGAGCAGCATCTCCACCGCCGCGCAGAAGTGGATGACGGAATACTTGGGCGTCTTGTCGAACTCCGCGATACCGCGCTCCAGGAAATCGAAGGCGTTGCGGGTCAGCGAGTCGAAGATGTCGTGGTGCTGATCGACCATCACAACGAGGCTCCCGGCGCGACGGCCTTGGCCAGCAACTGGCCCAGATCGAGGTTCTTGCTGGTTTCCGCCCAGTCCGGCTCCTGCGTGAAGGGCTGGCGCACGTAGAACGGACCTTCGTGCTTGTTCCCGTCCACCAGCACGATGGCGAGGATGAACTTGTCCGCTTGGTTCAGGCCGTAGAGGATTTCGTTGCGGGTGACTGTGATCGTGGACTGGCCCTTGGCGCGGCCCTTCACCTCGATGTGGCGCGTGGTCGTCAGGCGGCCATCCACAGGCTTGGGCTGGCTGGTCACGTCCCAGCCGCATTTCTGCGCCGACACGTCGATGACGTCGTGGCCGAGTGCGCGCTCGGCCTCCATGACCGCGCGCATGGCTATCTGTTCGACACGGGCGCGCGCATCGGCGTCCGCCGTCCAGCCGGTCTGCCCCTTGCGCTGCATCAGCAACCCGGCCGGGACTACGAGCGCGCCGCCGAGCACGACCGGCGTGGCCGAGACCACATGGCGCATGGCCAGCAGTTCTTTCTCGCGCGACTGGCGGCGTACCGTCAGGTCGTCGATGGTGCGCCGCACGTTCTCCAGCGTCAGGCGCACGTCCTTGCCTGCGGCCAGATCGTCTTGCAGCTTGATGTAGCGGTCTGACCAGAAGTTGATCTCCTTGACCAGCCGTTCGTGGACGGCGGCCAAGGTCTTGTCCACGGACTTCTCGCGCCGCGACCGCACTTCGTCGAAGTGCTCGGGCACGAGGTGGCTGCCCGCATGGGCGAGCGCCGCGTGCTCCAGATCCTTGGCGATCCACGGTGAGGCCAGGACGTCTTGGATCAGCGCCATGTCGCCAGCGGCGAGCGGCTCCAAGTCCAGGTGCGGTGCCCAGCCGGCATTGACGGTCTGGCCCGAAGCGTCGATCTCGACGAACTGCATGCGCCGCGAGGCGACGCGGCTGGGGTCAGCGCCTTCCTTGACCGAGTGGTCGATGATGAACATCACCTTCGGCGCCAGCCCCAAGTCGCTCGGATCGACCAGCACCGCGCCCTGCTTTAGCTTGTTGCGATGCTGCTCCAGCACGATGTCGGTGACCGACTGCATCAAGGGATGACCCGGATGCAGGAGGCTGGCCATCGGCGCGCCCACGCGGTCGGTGAGGCGCACGTACTGCTTCTCGAAGCAGACGCGCTCGTAGCGGCGCAGCACCGGGTCAGCGTTGCGGCGATCCCGGCCCGTGATCTGGCGGTCGCGCTCGCGGATGATGGCGGGGACGTTGGTGATCTCATAGCGCCCCTGCTCGCGGGGCCGCAGTTCGCCGCCCAAGGCCGCGAAGGCTTGGTTGAAGAAGGCGCGGATGAAGAAGGGCTGGAGCTTGCGGGCCTCGGCCTTCTCCATTTCCTCCTTGACGGCGAACAGGCGCTTCTCGTCCATTACCTCTTCGCACAGGGCATTGCGCTTGATGATGTTTTCGAGGTGATTGGTGTCGAGCGCGCCTTCGACCTTCTTGAGCAGGCGGGCGCGCACCTCGGGGTCGGCACCGTAGCGAATGGCCTCGATCAGCAAGTCCTTGAGGCTCTTCTCCTCGAACACCTCGCCGAGGATGTCGAACACGCGCCCGCCGAGCGCCGCGCGCTCGACTTCGAGCTTCTCGAACAGGCGCTGGAAGACGTCGCCTTCGCGGGTTTCGGAAGCGACCATGTTCCAGAGGTGGCAGACCTCGGTCTGGCCGATGCGGTGGATGCGGCCGAAGCGTTGCTCCAGCCGGTTGGGGTTCCACGGCAGGTCGTAGTTGACCATCAGGTTGGCGTTTTGCAGGTTCACGCCTTCGCCCGCCGCGTCGGTGGCGATCAGCACGCGCGCGGCCGGGTCGTTGCGGAACAGCTCCTGCACCTTGCGCCGTTCCTCGCGCTTGACGCCGCCGTGGATCATCACCACGGCTTCCTCGCTGCCGATCAAGCCGCGAATCTTGACCGCGAGGTAGTTCAGCGTGTCGCGGTGCTCGGTGAAGATGATGAGCTTGCGCTGACGCCCGGCGTCGTCGTGCATCTCCGGGGTGTCTTGCAGCAGGCGGGAGAGTTCGTCCCACTTGCGGTCTTGGCCGGAATGCACGACCTGCCGGGCCTGCTCTTCCAGTCCTTCGAGGATGATGATTTCGGCTTCGAGTTCTTGGATGGTCTGCGCCGCCGTGGCCTGATCGACAATAGCTTCCTCGAAGTCCTCGTAGGCTTCGGGCGAGAGATCGTCGGCGGAATCCCAGATGTCCTCGGGCGAGCCGTTGCCTGCGCTATTCGCGCCGGCGTTCAAAGGGGCAACGGTCTCGGCCAGCGACTGGCCGCGCTGGCGCAGTTTTTCGTCTTCGACACGACGCTTGAGCTTGTTGCGGCGGCGCTTGAGCGATTGGTAGATGGCCTCGGGGCTGGAGGCGAGCCGCCGTTGCAGCGCGGTCAGGGCGAAGCCGACCGTGCCCTTGCGGCCACCGTCGGCCAACTGGTCAGCTTTGGCAAACTCGGTCTTCACGTACTCCGTGACCGCCGCATACAGGGCGGCTTCCGGATCGGAGAGCTTGTAGTTGACGGTGTAGGCGCGGCGCTCAGGGAACAGTGGCGTGCCGTCGAACTTGAGCAGGTCTTCCTTGACCATGCGGCGCATCAGGTCGGCCACATCCACCTTGTGCGCGCCGTCGCGGAACTTGCCGTAGAAGCGGTCGGCGTCCAGCAGCGACATGAAAAGCTGGAAGTCCTCTTCCTTGCCGTTGTGCGGCGTGGCCGTCATCAGCAGGAAGTGGCGGGTGATCGAACCCAGCGTTTCGCCGAGCAGGAACCGCTTGGTCTTGTTGACCTTGTTGCCGAAGTAGCTGGCCGAGAGCTTGTGGGCTTCGTCGACCACGACCAAGTCCCACTGCGTGAGCATGAGCTTTTCTTGCAGGTCTTCAGCGCGGGCCAGCTGGTCGACACGAGCGACCAACAGGTCAATATCGTCGAAGGGGTTGCCGCTGCGGGACTGCTCGACCTGCTCGCGCGAGAACAGCGTGAACGAGAGGCCAAACTTCTCGAACATTTCGTCCTGCCACTGCTCTACCAGCGAACCGGGCGCGACGATAAGCACACGCTTGGCATCGGCGCGCATCAGCAGTTCGCGGATGAACAGGCCCGCCATGATGGTCTTGCCCGCGCCGGGGTCGTCCGCCAGCACGTAGCGCAACGGCTGGCGCGGCAGCATGGATTCATAGACCGCCGTGATCTGGTGCGGCAACGGCTCCACGTTCGACGTGTGCACCGCCATCATCGGATCGAACAGGTGGGCCAGGTTGATCCGGTAGGCTTCAGCGGCGAGCTTGAACTCCTCGCCAGGCGCGTCGAACGCCCAAGGGCGGCCGGCCTCAGCCAAAGACAGGTTGGCTTCATCGGTGCGGAAGAGCATTCGCTCGCGCAGCGTGCCATCGGCAGTCTTGTAGTAAACGGTGAGGGCGTTGTCGCCGACCGGCTCGGTCGTGACGATGCGGACCACCTGCCCGGGCTCCAATCCCGAGATGGCCGCGTTCTTCTGGATCTGTTCGAGCTTCAGCACGGTGCGCCCCTTATTCTTCTTGCTTGCCCGCCCTCAGGGCTTGCGCCGGTTGTAGGGCGACTGGTTCGTGGGCTTGAGGGAGACGTCGTTCTCGCTCGCCTTGTTGCGCACAGCGTCCTCAGTGCGGCCCATCTTGAGGCCGATGACGCGCGTGGGCGTGTTCTGCTTGGCGAGCTGCTTGAGCTGCGAAACGTCGGCAGGCGTCCATTGCTTGCCGTGGTTGGCCGGGGGGTTAGCCATGGTGTGACTCCTTTCGGTCGTTGCGGTCGGCGGGATTGCAGGCGTTGGCGATCATCGTGGTCACCACTCCTTGCTCGGTTCGCCGTAGCCCGGTGCGAGCACCAGGTTGGTGACGCCGTAAAGCGCTTGGCGATTTCGGAGCCACAGGTGGTACTCGCCACCCTTGAGGCTGTGGTCATCGGTGCAGTCCACGTTCCAGCGGCGCAGCAGGTAACCCGCCATCGCCGCACGCGCGCGGAACTTGAGCACGCCGCCCTCCATGCCGTACTCGGCCTCGATGGTGTCGGGGTGCTGCACGTTGGCCGGATGCGGCACAAGCTCGAGCTCAGTGATCCGGTTCCACTGGATGTCCTGATCGGACTTCTCGTGGTCAGCCACCGGCCCGGAAAGGAGTTGCGCGTCATCGAGGCGGCCCAGCACGAAATCCCGGAACTCGCCGCTGCGCCGGTCAAAGGCACGGACGTGCCAACGCAGTCCGCTGTCAGCCAGCGCGAAGGGCACGATTTCGCGGGTGGTCAGTCCGCTCGACAGGGCGCGGTAGGCAATCTCAACGGCTGCGCCTTGATGGATGGCGCGCGTCAGAACGGACAGCAGCTCCAGATCGATCTTGCCCGGCAGGCTGGTGCCTTCCTGCGCCACAACACCCTTCCAGCGGATCGGTTCTCCGTCGCCATAGCCCTGGGACAACCACGTGAGCACGCGCTCGGCCGGGAAGTCGAACAAGGCCCGAAACCAGGATGCGCGGACATAGACCTTGCCCTTGGGGTCGTACTCCATGTTGCCGGGCGCCATCTCCTTGTATTGGGCGATGTCCCGCGTCGCCGCCGCCGCCTGGATGTCGAAGCGCGTGACCAAGTCCTGTCGGCGGATTTCGCCCACGAAGCGCAGACGCAACTCGACGAACGCGAGTCGGTCGCGTTGCGCTTGGGTCATTCCTGAGAGTCGGTCGCTGGACATGGATTGCGGGAGTTTTCCTATCGTTTGGCGTAGCATACGCATATCAAAACAATCCGTCAAGCAGTTGCATAAATAGCTTCAGTGCATCGCAAAATGATGATGATTTTAAAGGGGCAGCTACCAGCCCGCCGCAGAGCGACTGATTGCTCGACTTAATAGGGGCTGGCGAAAAGAGCGAAATCAGCGAAATGAGAAGCCCGACAAGCACTTGCGGGCGGTTCGGCGCAGCGAAACGAGCGAAATGAGCTTCGCGCCACTACGCGAGTCGGTACACCCGCGTTGGCGTACCCGGCGTGTCGGCAGGCCGCTCGACCCACTGCACGCTGATCCTGGGCGGCGTGCTGGCCAACAGGTGCTCCAGGCTGGCGTCGATCCGCGCCTTGGTCACCTTGCCCCGGAAGCACTCCGCGCTGATCTGGCTGCGCGTGGCCTGGCCACGCTCGTGGAGGAAAGCCAGCACGCGGTTCGACATTTCCAGCACCTGCGCCAGCTTCGCCTCCTCGGCGGCGCTGACGAACACGAAGCGCACGGACGCCGTGGCGTGGCGAATCCATGCCGTCGCCGCGTCGATGTGCTGGGCATCGATGCGGGTTTGCAGATCGGTCAGCGCCATCAGCATCGCCAGCCGTAGCAGCATCGGGGCACGGCGCTCCAACAACGCGCCGACAACGCCGTCGCCGAGATCGTCGTTCAGTTCGCCCCGGTAGAGCTGGGCATAGCGCCATTGCGCCTGCGGCGATAGCTCCATCCGCAGGTGGTCGCGACGGTCGTGCCGATTGGCATGAACGAAGGCCAACACCTCGAGCGTCCTGCACGCCAGATGCTCCACCACCGCCTGCGGCGTCTCCTTCGGGAAGGGCAGCATCCGCGTGCGCTCGGCCCAGATCAACAGGAAGCGATTGGCGAAGCCGTTGGTGAGATCGCGGGCGCTCATCAGGCCCGTCAGTTCGCTGGGCGAGATCGCGCCGCTCAGGCAGAGGTGCGGCTGGCTGGCGTAGAGCCGGTTCGACTTGGTGGCGGGCTTGAGATCGACGCCATCCCAACAATCGCGCAGCGCCGCCGACAGCGTGTTGCCGTCGCGCCGTCCCTGATGCAGCACGTTGGCGAATTCGGATTCGACCACCCACAGCCGCTTGTCCTCGATGGCGGGCACCTCTAGTCGGCCTTGCCGATAGCCATCGTGCATCAGCGCCACCAACCCTTCGCGGCTGGACAGGCCGCCGCGATGAATCTGCGGCGCGAAGCCTTCGTCCATCGCGCGCAGCGCCTGATCGATGCGCAGCACCAGCGACACCGCGTCGCCCTTACGGCCACGGCCCGAGCGCCCGACGTGCAAGCAGAACAGCCGCGCGTGGTGGCGGGTGTTGCCGACAGGCAGGTACACGCCGCGCCCGACCGCACAGGACAGGTAGGCCATGAAGTTGGCGGCGATGGCGCAGGCGTTGGTCTCTGTGCCGTCGCTGCCCGCGCGAGCCACGTCGCCGATCAGGCCGTAGAGGCAAGCCGGGTCGGCCTCGGGCGCGTTGCGGTGCGCGACCATCGCCGCACCGTCGCCGTCATCGGCGTTGTCGAACGGTGGTGCCGCGTGCGATGGCGAAATGGCATCGACGATCCGACGCATTCTTCATTTGCCGTCCAGCGCCACGGTCTGGATGATGTTCTCGAACTCGGCCAGCACGTCGGGCTGGCGCTGCGACAGGAAACGGAACACCGCCTTGTTGTCGATCAGCTTGCCGAGGTAGCCGCGCGCCAGCACGAGTAGCAGCACGTCCTGACCGTAGGATTTTTCGACCAGCTTCAGTTGCCCTTGGATGTTTCCCATCTCGCGCTCCATCTTCACCATCTGTTCCGCCGTGACGCCGGATATCTTCCGGGGCCGCTTCTCGCTGACCAGCAGGTGCGGCGGCGTGGCTGCGAGAAGGGCTTCGGCGTAGGCGACCGTCATGTTGTTGGCAGTGAGCATCAATTCCACGCACTCGACCTGCCGGGTCGGTTTGAGTTTGCGCAGCACCGAACCGAGGTTGGCAGAGAAGTGCTGATCCTTTAGCATCTCGACCGCCTCCGGGCAGATGCCTTCGAGCAGGCTCACCTTCTTGTGGATCTGGCTGATGTCCACGTTCAGCGCCTTGGCCAGCCGCTCGGGCGAAACGCCACGCTCGACCGCTCGCCGAAGCATGTGGTGCTCCTGAATGGACGAGATGCGGTTGATCCGGTTGTTGTAGGTGTAGCTTTCGTCGTCGGTAGCGATCAGGCACGGTGCGTCGACGTAGCCGAGCTGCCGCAGCGCCAGCAGGCGCATGTGCCCGTCGAGCAGGATGTGCTGGCCGGTGGCCTTATCGGCTTTGCCCACGCTCAAGGGTTCGATCAGTCCGACTGCTTCCATCGAGGCCATGATCTGCTTGAACTTTCGCGAGGTATTCAAACCCTCCGGCGTCTTGCGCGACGGCAGAATCCGATCCAGCGCAAGCGTGATCGGTTCTGGGATGAACCCCAGTGGCGGTCGGCTCATGCCGCGTGGCCTCCGGCCCAGACGCGCTCGGCCAGTTGCTTGGGCAAGGTGTCCAGTCCTTCGGCGCGCAGCAGGTTGGAGAAATGCTCGTCAGCCAGCAACTGACGCAGCGCCTCGATCACGAACAGCAGGCGCTGCTGGGCGAATTCGGCCTTCTTGACCATCAGCTTCTGCCGCTCGACCTCGTGCTGGTAGTTACGCACCAGGCTGGAGGTGGTGACGGACGCTCCCTTGCGCGTGGGCCGGTGGGCCAGCGTTTTCCCCAAGGTGCTGCGCCGCTGGAGCACGCGCCGCGCCTGCATCAGTTGCCCGCCACGCAGTTGGCCACTTTCGTAGGCGTCCTGCAACGCGGCCTGCACCGCTTCTTCGTCGCTTGCGCCCGCGATGGTGATGGCGACGTTGAGTGGAACCCTGCCGGCCTCGACGGCGGCCAGCAGGCGTTCCTCGCTCTTCTCGAAGAGGAGCAGGATGCCTTTGATGTAGTCGAGGCTCAGGCCGGTTTTCTGGGCGATGACGCGCTTGTCGTAGCCCTGCTGGCTCAACTGTTCGATGCTCATCAGCAGTTCCAGCGCACTGTATTTCCGGCGGGCGATGTTCTCGGTCAGGCTCATGATGAAGGCGTCCTCGTCGTTGACGTTCACGACCAGCGCCGGGATCTGCGTCTCGCCGAGCGACTTGAACGCCTTGAGCCTGCCTTCGCCGCAGATCAGCAGGAAGTGTTTGCCATCCTCCAGATCGTCTCGCGGCGTGACCGTGACCGGCTTCTTCAGACCGACGTTCTTGATGTTGCCGACGATCTCCTCGAACACGCGGCCGTTGCGGTCGCGTGGGTTGAGCACCGCGATCTGATCGACCGGGATCATTTGCAGCTCGGAAGCGTGGTGCATTTTGCTCATGCGACTCTCCTCAGACGGCTGCGCTCGGCCATGCCGTAGAGGTAGTCCAGGCTGTCGAAGCGGTAGCTCTCGAATTCGAGGCCGTTGTGATCGGCCAGGTGGATGCGCGGCTGGCCGAAGTCCAGACGCGGCAGCAGGTAGTAGTCCAATGCCGCCTGATTGCAGTCATCCAGACGCACGGCGACCGTGATGTCCGGCGTGAGGCTGGTGTCGAAGCGCACCTTCCAGCGGCGGCGACCGTTGTCGAGCAGTTGGCAGCGCGACAGCACCAGCGAGACGGTGAACTCGCGGTTGACCGTGAGCAGGTCGGTCGCCGGATCGCGCACGACCGCGCCGCCGACCTCGGCGATCATCCGCTCGGTTTGGCCGACGATCTCTGGGTGGAGGCGGCGCAGGAACTGGTTGACCTCCAGATACTGGTAGTCCCGATCCGGCGTGAAGCCCACCGTCTGGTAGGCGCGGATCAGGCTGCCGAAGCGATGCGCGTAGGCCGCCGCCGACGGCATCCCCTCGGCCTCGTCGATGATCAGGCCGGACAGGTAGCCGTGCTGCTGGAAGAGCCGCCGCAGCTTCTCGATCAGTTCCTCGTCGCTGAAGCGGTGGGCGCGTTCGCGCAGGATGCCTTGCGCCGTGTAGAACAGGTCGGGTGGCACGATGCCCTCGAACGCGCCTTCCTTCTTGATCCACATCTCCGGGCGGTTCACCACGCGCACCTTCTTGAGCTTGAAGGAGCGCCTGTTGTAGACGTTGTTGCCGATGTATTTCTCGTTGGACAACACCTCGCGCACCGTGGCCCGCGTCCAGTCGCGCCCGAGGTCGGTCTGGATGCCACGGGTGTTGAGCCGGTCGGCGATTTCGGATTCGAACAGGCCGTCCTCGACGAACCAGCGGTAGATCTGGTTCACGACGGCCACTTCCTCGTCCGGGCCGGGTTGCAGGATCACGCGGTCGGTTTGCAGGCTCTTGTGCTCACCACGGGAAAGCTGCCCCTTCACCGCGCCGGACTGGTCGATCAGCACGCGGCGCAGACCGTAGCCCGCTGGCCCGCCTTGCCGGAATCCGAGTTCGATCAGGCGGCACTGCCCGGCGAACACCTTCGCCGACAGCTCGCGGCTGTATTCGCCTGCCATCGCGCGCTTGACGCCCTTGACGATGGTGGACACCGGCGAGCCGTCGTTCTCAAACTGCTCGGCGCAGTAGGCGACCTGGATGCCGGCGCGGCGGCAGATGTATTCGTAGTAGGCGCTTTCGTCGGCGTCCTGGAACCGGCCCCAGCGGCTCACGTCGTAGACGAGGATGATCTGGAAGTCGGCCTTGCCCGCCTGAACGTCGCCGATCAGCTGCTGGAGCGCCTGCCGACCGTCGATGCGCAGACCGCTCTTGCCCTCGTCGGCGTAGGTGCGGACGATGTCGATGTTGCGCCGGGCGGCGTACTCGCGGATTTTGTCGGCCTGGTTCTCCGTCGAGTATTGCTGGTGCTCGGTGGACATGCGCACGTACTGCGCGGCGCGGAACACCGGGCCCGGCTGGCTTATAGGCGATTCGTTCGATTGCATAGACCCGGTCACTCCGTGATTGGCGATCTCGGGTCTGCCGCCCCTTCAATGGACGCGCCGCCGCCGCACGGCGGCAACGCACACGGTTGGAATCGTTGCCATGCAGGATGTTCGAGAGAACCCGTTTTGGAAGCAAAGTTACGGGCGAATCGACGAGGCGTCGATCACGTCCTCTCTTGACACGTCCATCTTGCACGGACACGTCACGCAGACCGGCGTGATCTCGACGACCCACGAGTCGCCGTTTTCCCTCGGCAATGCCGGATGCCGCGTGATGCGGTACAGGCCGCTCGGCAGGTCGCACGCGTCCATCTTTGCAAGATCCCCGTTTCGGCCCTGATCCCGCGACCGCTGTTGCTCGTGGTTGCGTTGTGCGTATTCGGGCCGAGCGTCACGGTAGTTGCGCCAGTAGTCCTGATTGCGCTGCGACCACGCCTGCTGCGCGGCGCGCTGGTTGATCCGGTAGTCGGGATCGGACTGGAGCTTGGCCCGCTGCCATTGGCGCTTGCGGGCGCGCTGGCAGTCGGGCGCAGAACAAAAGGATTGGTCGGGAACTTGCGGGCGGGGTTCGAAGGGCTTGCCGCAGCAGGTGCAGTGTCGGGTCATCGTCGGGTCTCCATGCAAATCCGCACGGAAGCCGCGACCGATCACCGTCGCCGGATGATCACGCGGGCGATCAGGCGCTCATGGGAGCGAGGCCGCGCGATTACTCATGGGCGACCACTTCCATATAGGGCCGCATCACGTTGGCGACCCGGCACACCTCGGCGTACCGCCACAGATCGTCCGCCGACGCCTTGTGCGCCCTCCAGGCATCTTTCAGCGCTTC
Source organism: Cupriavidus gilardii J11 (assembly GCF_007829435.1). Lineage (GTDB taxonomy): Bacteria > Pseudomonadota > Gammaproteobacteria > Burkholderiales > Burkholderiaceae > Cupriavidus > Cupriavidus gilardii_D. Next base: position 52,944 of record NZ_VLJN01000026.1, on the reverse strand, counting down.
CAGCGCCACATCCAGACCGATCTTGTTGCGGTGCTTGAAGCAGTCCACGACCGTCTTGGCTGCGCTGTAGACCCGCAGCTTCACGCCGTCGCGCAGGTGCTCCTCGATGCCCGCCGCGTGGACATCGCCCGTCATTTGAACCATCCTGATCGGCGGGTAGTCGATGCGGGGCGCGTGGCTGCCGCGCGGCATGGCGATCCAGATCTGGCGCGGGAGTTGGGTGGTTAGCCCGTGGAATTGCAGCGCCGTCAGCAGGCAGAACACGGCCTGCGGCACCTTGGCCGCCACCACCGCGAGGCTTTCGTGTTCCGAGATCGGATGACCGGGCAGGCGATAGAGGCCGCGCCCGACCCTGTCCAGCAGGCCAGCGGCGATCAAGCGCGTCAGGACGACCCGCGGCGCGTCGATGGCGTCCAGATCGCTGGCGCGCAGCAATCCCTTCTGGCTGGCCAAATCGAGCACGCGCTGGCTGTGGGTGTCGGCGGGTATGGCCGTTTCGTGTTCCATATATTCTCCCAATGTAGCAGTTTGGAGAAACATAGGAACATATTGCGCTGCTGGATGCGGTGATTAGCCGCCACATTCGCCGCACATCACGCGGAGAATGACTTGTCTTTGCGGCGAATAGGGTGTTTAATCTCCGCATGGATAGCGGAGAAAAACTTTACATCTGGCAGGCCGACGACTGGCCGAAATGGCGCTACGACCTGGCCGCGCTGACCGGGCCGCTGACCGAGGTCAGCCGTGCCCAGGGCGTGCTGCTGGGGCGCCTGGCCGACGTGGGGTTGGCGCTGCGCGACCAGGCCAGCCTCGCCGCGCTGACGGAGGACGTGGTCAAGACCAGCGAAATCGAAGGCGAAGTGCTGAACGTCGAATCGGTGCGTTCGTCGATTGCTCGCCGTCTGGGCGTGGACATCGGCGCGGTGGCCCCGGTGGATCGGCACGTCGAAGGCGTCGTGGAGATGGTGCTCGATGCCACTTCGCGCGCTGCCTCCCCACTGACCGCCGAGCGCCTGTTCGGCTGGCACGCCGCCCTGTTCCCGACCGGGTACTCGGGCATGAATAGGCTCACCGTGGGCCGGTGGCGTGACGATGCCGCCGGGCCGATGCAGGTGGTTTCCGGCCCGGTGGGGCGACGCAAGGTTCACTTCCAGGCACCGCCCGCCGATGCGCTGCCCGCCGAAACAGCGCGCTTCTTGGCGTGGGCCAACGCGGACACCGGCGAGCCCGCGCTCATCAAGGCCGGGCTGGCGCATCTGTGGTTCGTGACGCTGCACCCCTTCGACGATGGCAACGGCCGCATCGCGCGCGCCGTGGGCGATCTGTTCCTGGCCCGCGCCGACGGCAGCCCGCAACGCTTCTACAGCCTGTCGGCGCAAATCCAGCGCGAGCGCAAGGACTACTACGACGTGCTGGAGCGCACGCAGAAGGGCACGCTCGACGCCACCGGCTGGCTGTCGTGGTTCCTCGACACACTCGGGCGCGCGGTCGCCAGCACGCAGTCCACGTTGGACGCCGTGCTGGTCAAGGCGCGCTTCTGGCAACGCTGGGCTGGCACGTCGTTGAACGAACGGCAGGTGAAACTGCTCAACCGCCTGCTCGACGGCTTCGAGGGCAAGCTCACCAGCAGCAAGTGGGCGACCATCGCCAAGTGCTCGCCCGACACCGCGTTGCGCGACATCACGCAGTTGCTGGAACTGGGCGTGTTGAAGAAATCGCCCGGCGGCGGGCGCAGCACCGGCTACGAGCTGGCGGGCCAGTAGGCCGGTGGCGCGGATGCAGTGGTCAGACGGGCAGCGATGCCAAGGCATGCAGCAACGATCTATGCTGGCTGGCGGGATCGGCCTTCACGTCGATGCCCTGATCTTGAGCGTCCTGCAACCAACGTTTGGCCCATACCATGACCTCGTCGCGGTCGAACCGGATGAGCTTCTGAACCCGACGATGCGGGATGCCCAACGCCTCTCGCATCTGCTTTTGCGTGAAGACGTACAGGGGCAGTCCGGTCATATACGATATCTCGCGCGCATCAACCAACTTCGAGCCGCTCGGGAGGACGACGTCGGATGCTTGCTCCCACGTCGCTGACCGGAGGGCTTGGGACTCGAAGTCGAAGACCTCGTCAATGGGGTACACGACGCGCTTGGACATTTTCATGAATCGAGGCCCGCGGCCTTCGCTGCGCCAGCGCTGTAACGTCTTGGGGCTGATGTTCCAGCGCGTGGCCAGCTCGTTTTCGTTCATCATCATCTTCTGCATGGTTGACTCCGTTCGTGGTTGAAGGCAACGCATTCAGGCGTGACGTCGGCCACGAAGCCAAGTCCTCGGCAAGGCCTCCGTGCAGTCTCAGCGCAATGCGAGCATCAGCGGGTTGCACATATGTCCCTGCTCGGCGCGCCGATTCCCACTTCTATGGGGACGTTTCGGCATCGCTGAAGATAAGCGGTTCAAGGTTCCGGTAGAATCCACCACCAGAATCAAGGTTTACGAGTCTCGTAACGCCCAAAGCCGCGAAGTTACCAGCTTCGCGGCTTTTTCATTGGTCGCTTTGTCTCATGTGACCTCCTTGCATCGCGGACCACACTGACGGCGACCCGATGTCGTCCGAAGGCGTTGGCCTGGAGCTGGTGCAGCGCCCATGCTGAAGACAGCTTCAACTCGAAGGCCTGCAGGTAGCCCTTGGCCAGCTCGGGGCCGGGGAATTGCTGAGGGTCGGGATGCAACGTATCCCGCAGCATCATCGTGTTTGAGTATCAACCGCCGTGATACCGGCTCATCGGTTGGTGGTGCAACGCACGAGCCGGCCTGCCGAAGTTCGCGGTTCGGATAACTATTTACGCCCTTCCTCCCATACCGGCCCGCGGCGCAGCGCCGTAGAATTGTGTCATTGAGAACACCAAGCGCTGATGATGCCGATTCGGATCGGCACGCGGGGCTTAGGTCGGCCAGGCGATACGCACTTGAATCGAGTCCGCTGGGGTAGACTGTGAAAGGCTGGCACCGCCACAATTGATGCATGGGAACGAACCCGATCACCATTTCGTTGGAGGATGATTCGCCTGGCTACAGGATTAGCCCGGCGCGCGTGCCTTTGGCGACGCTGGCTGGCTTTGCCAGCGAGGTCCGGGACTTTCTCAAAGGCAGCGGGAAAGACGGTGACGCCGACGCTGCGGATGTGGCGCTGGTGGATGGGTCCTTGGCAGTCGAGGTCCACCATTTTCGTTCTCCGAGCCTTGTCCATGACTTGCGGATGCTCGCCACGACGTCTGATCTGGACAAAATCGACCCCAAGCGCCGGACAATCGTGCAGCGCTGGCAATCGTTGGCACACAAGCGCGGCTCTTTGAAGGTAAGGATCGAAACGCATGACGGCGCCGTCATTGCGATTTCGAGCCAGACTAACTTCCGCGCCGAGAAGGAACAGCGTCTCGTCAATGTCGAGCGGTATGTTCGCGGCGAGATGGTCGATCTGGGTGGAATCACCCAGCCGAACGCGCGTATCAAGCTTCCGGACGGCAAAACTCTGGTAGTGCGCTCAGACCGCGATCTGATCCGCTCCGAGACGGAAAACCATCTGTACAAGCAAGTGCATTTGCGCATCCGGGCCAAGCTGGACCTAGTGACAGGCGAGCTCAGCGACGCGCAACTGGTCGAGTTCGTTCACTACTCGCCGCGCTTCGATCAGCAGGAATTTGACAAGCTTACTGCGCGGGGCGAGGAGGCTTGGAAGGATGTGGAAAATCCCGCCGAGTGGGTGCGACATATCCGGGGGGCATCCGATTGAACTCCGTATTGCTTGATACGAGTTTTCTGATTTGCCTGAGCAGCCCAAGCCGTCCCCATCATGACATCGCCAAGCAATACTTCCAGCGGTTTATTGCCACGGAAGTAACGATGCATCTGTCCACCATCGTCGTTAGTGAATACGAAGTCAGGCAGCCGATTTCAGATCTGGGCCTCGAAAATTTCATCGTTCTGCCCTTCAACATTGACGATGCCATCGCCACGGCCAGAGCCTTCGATGTCATGCATTCGGCTCGTCGGCCTGGCGACGGGCGGGACGCAGTGAAAGACGACGCTAAGCTGTTGGGTCAGTGCGTCGTTGCGGGAATCACCCATTTCGCAACGGATGACGAGCCCTGTGCCAAGCGTATCGCCGCAGCGCGCGCCAGCGGCATAATGGCCGGTCTGCCTCAACCCATCAGCCTGCACGAGCCCTTCTGGGAAGGATGGTTCGCCGACGGGAATCAAGGCACATTGCAGCTCTGACGCTTGATGGTGAAGTTCCGTTTCGTCGCCCCGTGCAACGAATGCTCTCGGAATTCCGGACATCCGCATTCGCGCTCTGGGGTCTAACGCATGCCAAACCTCATCCGATTACCATTGGCATCCCGGACCCGAAGGATTACCGAATGCCCCCCGCCGACGCACCCCTCCCTCTCGACCCCTCCCTCCCGCGCTGCCACTGGTGCGGCACACTGGAAGACTACTGCCGCTACCACGACACCGAATGGGGTTACCCGGTGGCCGACGACCGTCGCCTGTTCGAGAAGCTGTGCCTGGAAGGCTTCCAGTCCGGCTTGAGCTGGCTGACCATCCTGCGCAAGCGCGAGGCGTTTCGCAGTGCCTTTGCCGGTTTCGACGTGGAGAAGGTGGCGCGATTCGGCGAGCGCGACGTGGAACGGCTGCTCGGCGATGCCGGCATCGTGCGGCATCGGGGCAAGATCGAGGCGGCGATCAACAACGCGCGGCGGGCGCTGGAGCTGCTGGAGACGGAGTCTTCGCTGGCGGCCTATCTATGGCGCTACGAGCCCGACCCGGCCAAGCGGCCGGTCGAGCCGGTGACCACGTGTCCCGAGGCGATCGCCCTGTCGAAGGACCTGAAAAAGCGAGGCTGGAGCTTCGTCGGTCCGACCACCATGTATTCGCTGATGCAGGCGATGGGAATGGTCAACGACCACCAGCAAGGATGCTGGGCGCGCGAAGCGGTGGCGCGGGAGCGGGCGGTATTTACGGTGCCGCGTTAGCCGTGCACCAACGCTCGCCCACGCTTGAACACCCACACCCCGGCCGCCACCACCGCTCCGGCCACCACGCCAACCACGAGGCTGATCAGCAACGGACCGAGCCACCCCAGCAGCGGACCGATACCCGCCACGCCGCCGAGCATATGGGCGACGGCCTCTTCGAAATGGTGGATCCACGGCAGACCATGCGCAAGGATGCCGCCGCCGACCAGGAACATGGCGATGGTGCCGACCACCGATAGCGTCTTCATCAGCCACGGCGCCAGCCGCAGCAGGCCGTGGCCCAGCGCGCGGGCGGCGCGGCCGGCGCGCTGGCTCAGGTAGAGGCCGGCGTCATCGAGCTTGACGATGCCGCCGACCAGCCCGTAAACGCCCACGGTCATCAAGAGCCCGATCGCGGCCAGCACCGCCAGCCGCGTGGTGAACGGCGCATCGGCGACCGTGCCGAGGGAGATCACGATGATTTCCGCCGACAGGATGAAATCGGTGCGGACCGCCCCCTTGATCTTCTCCTTCTCGATCGCGACAAGATCGACCGCCGGCTTGCGCGCCGCCTCGCGCAGCGCGGCCTGGTGCGCGCGCTCCTCGACCTCTTCGTCGGGATCGGCGCGGTGCATCAGCTTGTGGGCAATCTTTTCGAACCCTTCGTAGCAAAGAAAGGCGCCGCCGATCATCAGCAGCGGGGTGACCGCCCATGGCGCCCAGGCACTGATGGCCAGCGCCAATGGCACCAGGATCAGCTTGTTGCGCAGCGAGCCGACCGCAACGGCCCATACCACCGGCAGCTCCCGCTCCGCGCGCACGCCGGTGACCTGCTGGGCGTTGAGCGCAAGATCGTCGCCCAGCACGCCGGCGGTCTTGCGCGCGGCGACCTTGCTCATGGTCGCCACGTCGTCGAGGATGGTGGAGATATCGTCGAGCAGCGCAAGCAAGCTGGCTCCTGCCATGTTATCGACCTCCTGTCAGGTGCGGCCCGGGTCCATGGGCCCTGTCCGTGGTGGAACTGTCGCCGGGAAGTTGCGGCAGGGCCGCACATATCCCCGCATCGTGACATGCCGGATGGAGGGCGCCGGATCGCCCGAAACCCGCGTTGGCGTGTCGGATTTTGTCTGATTTTTTGGAGAAGGTGTGTTTGCTACGATCGAACGTTACGCGCGGGTCCGGGGCGGCTGTTGCGCCGGGCATGCCATTCAACTTCATCGCCAACCCTGATGCCCGATCCATTGCCACGCGGCGATCTTCTTCGGACGATCGTCAATCCCTTGCTGTTGGTGCTGGTCTTCGCCAGCGACCTCGTCACGCCGCTCGGTATGGCGGTGTGGATTTTTTATCTGGTGCCAGTGGCGCTGTGCGTATTCACCGACCGTCCCGTCTTGCCGTTGTGGATCGCCACCGGGGCCACCTTGCTGATGGCGTTGGGTTATTTCATGTCGCAAGGCGGCGTGGATCTGGTGACCGCCGCGATCAACCGCGTGGCTGGCGCGGTGGTGCTGTGGTTCCTCGCCGCGGCGGTCTATCGCTATATCGTCACCCAGCTGCAGATGCGGCGCCTGTCCTGGCTGCAGGAGGCCCACGTTACCGTGGTCCAGCAGACCCGCCGCCTGCAGACGCCGGCCGAAGTGGGCAGCGCGCTGCTGCGGGCGCTGGTGCCGCTGGCGCAGGCGCAGGTGGCCGTGATCTACCGGGTCGAGGAGGGCGAGCTGAAGCGGCTGGCGGGTTGGGCGGCGCCCGCCGACGTGCCGGAGACGCTGGCATTGGGCGATACGCTGGCCGGGCAGGCCGTGATGGAGAACCGCCCGCTGGTGGCACGCGCGCTGTCGTCGCACTATCTGCACATTGCGTCGTCGCTCGGCAGCGGGGTGCCCCAGGCGGTGGTGGTGGCGCCGATCACCGCGGACGGCGATGTGGTCGGCGTGGTCGAACTCGGCTTCAGCGCCGCCACCCACCGGCTGGATGACGCGGTCGAACTGATTGGCCGGGTATCCGAGGCAGCGGGCATGGCGCTGGCCGCGTCGGCTCACCGTGCGCGACTGGAGGCGCTGCTCGCGCAGACCCAGCGGCAGGCCGAGGAGCTGCAGGTCCAGCAGGAGGAACTGCGCGTATCGAACGAGGAACTGGAGGAGCGAGGCCGCGCGCTGATGGAATCGCAGGCGCGCCTGGAGAGCCAGCAGGCGGAACTCGAACAGAGCAACGTCCAGCTGGAGGAACATACCCAGTTGCTGGAAGCGCAAAAGCGCGACCTGTTGCGCTATCAGGCCGAACTGGCGGCCGGCGCGCGCGAGCTGGAGCGGGCCAGCCAGTACAAGTCGGAGTTCCTCGCCAATATGTCGCACGAGCTGCGCACGCCGCTGAACAGCTCGCTGATCCTGGCCAAGCTGCTGCAGGACAACAAGGACGGCAACATGACGCCGGAGCAGGTCCGCTACGCCGCCACCATCCATTCGGCCAATACCGACCTGCTGAACCTGATCAACGACATCCTGGACTTGTCCAAGATCGAAGCGGGCCATATGGCCGTGAACCCCGAGCCGGTCGATCTGGAGGCATTGAGCGGCGGACTGGCGCAGGGCTTCGCGCCGATCGCCGCGCAGAAGTCGGTGCAGTTCCGCGTCGAGCGTGCCGACCGGCTGCCGGCCACCATCGTGACCGATATGCAACGCCTGCAGCAGATCCTGCGCAACCTGCTGTCGAACGCATTCAAGTTCACCGATCGCGGCGAGGTGTCGCTGCGCATCACGGCCGATGGCGACGACGCGGTGCGCTTCGAGGTGCGCGACACCGGCATCGGCATTCCGAAGGACAAGCAGCAGATCATTTTCGAGGCGTTCCAGCAGGGCGATGGCACCACCAGCCGCCGCTACGGCGGCACCGGGCTGGGATTGTCGATCTCGCGCCAGCTGGCGCAACTGCTCAACGGCAGCCTGACGGTGTCAAGCGAGCCCGGCGTTGGCAGCGTGTTCACGCTGACGCTGCCGCTGGCCTATGCGGCCGGTCCGTCGTCCGGCAGCCGCGCCGCGGCCCCGAGCCTGCCGCCCGCGCCCGCCTCCGTACCCGAGGCGGCGCTGCTGAACACCGCGGCGCCGGAGCCGGCGCCCGTCGCGCCCGCGGTGACGGCGAGCGTGGCGCCGCCTCGTCCGGGGGCCGGCTCCATCGAACTGGGGCCGCCGCCGATCGAGGACGATCGCGAACGGCGCTCGCGTGGCAATCGCCTGATCCTGGCGATCGAGGACGACGTGCACTTTGCGCGCATCCTGTACGACCTCGCGCATGAACTGGACTTCGACTGCCTGCACGCCACCACTGCCCAGCAGGGGCTGGAACTGGCGCGCGAGCATCAGCCCTGCGGCATCCTGCTCGATGTCGCGCTGCCCGACCATTCGGGCCTGACGCTGCTCGACTGGCTCAAGCGCGATCCGGCGACGCGGCATATCCCGACGCATCTGGTGTCGATCAGCGACCATGCCGAGGCCGCGCTGCATCGCGGCGCCATCGGCTATACGCTCAAGCCCAGCGGCCGCGAGGACCTGGCCAGCGTGATCCGCGAACTTGAGGCGCGCATGGAACGCGGCGGCATGCGCCGGGTGCTGGTGGTGGAAGACGACGCGGCGCTGCGCGAGAGCATCCGCGCGCTGCTGCAGTCGCTGGACATCGAGATCGTGACCGCCGACACCATCAAGGCGGCGGCAGCACAGATCGACGCCGGGCCGTTCGATTGCGTGGTGATGGACCTGGCGCTGCCCGACGGCTCGGGCCACGACCTGCTGGAGAAGATGGCCGCCGATGCAGGCCGTCCGATGCCGCCGGTGATCGTCTACACGGGCCGGCAGTTGTCCGCGGAGGACGAGCAGCGACTGCGGCGCTACTCGAAGTCGATCATCATCAAGGGCGCGCGCTCGCCGGAGCGGCTGCTCGACGAAGTGACGCTGTTCCTGCACAGCGTGGAATCAACGCTGCCGCCGGAGCACCAGCGCATGCTGCGCGCGGTGCGCAGCCGCGACGATGCCTTCGAGGGCCGCACGCTGCTGCTGGTCGAGGACGATGCGCGCAATATTTTCGCGCTCTCCAAGGTCATCGAGCCGCTGGGGGCCAAGGTCGAGATCGCGCGCAATGGCCGCCAGGCGCTGGACCTGCTGGACGGCCGCGACGACATCGACCTGGTGCTGATGGACATCATGATGCCGGAGATGGATGGCCTGACCGCGATGCGGCATATCCGGCAGGATGGCCGCCACAACGGCTTGCCGATCATCGCGCTGACCGCCAAGGCGATGTCGTCCGACCGCGAGGCCTGCCTGCTGGCCGGCGCGAACGACTATATCGCCAAGCCCATCGACATCGACAAGCTGCTTTCGCTGTGCCGCGTATGGCTGCACGCCCGCTGACCCCATCGATTCCCGCCGCTTCGCCCGCCGGCGGCCGTGTCGCCGGCCGCGACAGCGCGGTCGCGGCGGCGCCCGCTGACGATTTCGATATCGAGCTGGAGCTGTTGCTCGAAGGAATCTACCGCAAGTACCAGCACGACTTTCGCGGTTATTCGCGCGCGTCGCTGCGGCGGCGCCTGTCGCAGGCGCTGCGCGACCTGAAGCTCGATACGCTGTCGCAGCTGCAGGACCGCATGCTGCGCGACAGCGCGCTGTTCACGCGCCTGTTCCAGTACCTGACGGTGCAGGTCAGCGAGATGTTCCGGGACCCGTCGTATTTCCGCGCGCTGCGCGAGCAGGTGGTGCCGGTGCTGAAGACCTATCCATCGCTGAAGGTGTGGGTGGCCGGTTGCAGCAGCGGCGAGGAGCTGTGGTCGCTGGCGATCCTGTTCGCCGAGGAGGGGCTGCACGAACGCACCACCTTCTACGCGACGGACATCAATCCGGCCGCGCTGGCCGAGGCGCGGGCCGGTGTCTATGACGTGGCGCGGCTGCGCGCCTTCGGCCGCAATTATCTGGCCGCCGGAGGACAGCATTCGCTGGGCGACTACTATCATGCCGCCTACGGCAAGGCGAAGTTCGATGCCAGCCTGGTGACACGCGCGGTGTTCGCCGACCACAGCCTCGCCACCGACAGCGTATTCCAGGAAGCGCAGCTGATCTCGTGCCGCAATGTGCTGATCTACTTCGACCGGTCGCTGCAGGACCGCGCGCTCGGGCTGTTCCGGGATGCGCTGGTGCGTCATGGTTTCCTCGGCCTCGGCAGCAAGGAGTCCCTGCAGTTCAGCGCGCATGCCGAGGCTTTCGAGGCGGTGATGCCCGCTGATCGACTGTATCGCAAGCGATGACCAGCACATCCGACTTCCTGGCGACAGAGGCCGCGGCGGTGGTGATCGGCGCCTCTGCCGGCGGCATCGAGGCGCTGGGCGTTCTGTTGCCGATGGTGCCCCCGGCGTTCCGCCCCCCGCTGATCGTGGTGCTGCACCTGCGGCCGGATGTGCCAAGCCTGTTGCAGGGCCTGTTTTCGGCGCGCTGCGCGCTGCCGGTGTGCGAAGCCGAGGACAAGCTGCCGGTGCGGCCCGGCCATCTCTACGTGGCGCCACCCGACTATCATCTGCTGGTCGAACGCGGCCACGACGATGTGCATCTGGCCCTGTCGGTTGCGCCGCCGGTACGCTTCTCGCGGCCGTCGATCGACGTGCTGTTCGAGTCGGCCGCCGAAGTGTGGCGCCACCGGCTGCTCGGCATCCTGCTTAGCGGCGCCAACGACGACGGCGCGCGCGGACTCGAGACGATCCGAGCTTGCGGGGGCCGCACCTGGGTACAGGCGCCGCACACCGCCTCCGCCGATACGATGCCGGCCGAAGCCATCGCACGTGGCGCGGCCGATGAAGTATTGACACTCGACGCGATCGGCAGCCGGCTCCGGCATGCCGTTCATTGACATCCGCCGCCATGACAGATTCGACCCAGACGCCCGTCAAGATCCTTACCGTGGACGATATCGCCAGCAATCTGGCGGCGCTAGACGCGGTATTGTCCCGGCCGGACGTCCAACTGGTGCACGCGAGCTCGGGCGCCCAGGCGCTGGAACTGCTGCTGGACCACGATTTCGGCCTGGCGATCCTCGACGTCAACATGCCCGGCATGGACGGTTTCGAGCTGGCCGAACTGATGCGCGGCAGCACGCGAACCAGCCATATCCCGATCCTGTTCCTGACCGCCGCCGGCTACGACAGCCAGCGCACGTTCAAGGGCTATGCCAGCGGGGCAGTGGATTTCCTCTACAAGCCGCTCGATGCCAATATCCTGGCCGCCAAGGTGGATGTGTTCGTGCAGCTTGCGCGGCAAAAGCAACAGCTTGCCGACCAGCTGGCCACCACGACGCGGCTGCTCAAGGCGAATGAAATGCTGATGGCGGTGCTGGCGCACGACCTGCGCACGCCGTTGTCGGCCATCCTGGCATCGGCGTCGTTCCTGGAGCGGATGGGAAAGGACGAGCGGCTCGCGCCGGCGGTGGAGCGCATCCGTCGCAGCGGCACGCGCATGGTGCGGATGGTCGACCAGTTGCTGGACGTGGCGCGGCTGCACGGCGGCCGCGTACAACCGGTGCCCCAGCGTGACGACCTGCATGCGCTATGCACCGCCATCGTCGACGAGCACGAGAGCCGGCATGGCAAGGGACGGCTGGTGCTCGAATGTGCCGGCGATACCCATGCCACGGTGGATGCCGGGCTGCTGTCGCAGGTGATCGCCAATCTGGTCGGCAATGCGCTGCAGCACGGCGATCCTGCCGTACCGGTGCAGGTGCGCATCGATGGCACGGAGGCGGAAAGGCTCACGGTATCCGTGCGCAATGGCGGCGTGATTCCGCCCGATCTGCTGCCGCATCTGTTCGATCCGTTCCGTTCCGGCCGCTCGGTATCGGAGTCGGAAGGGCTGGGGCTGGGCCTGCATATTGCCCGCGAGCTCGCGCGCCTGAATGGCGGCGATATCCGTGTCGTGTCGCAGGAGCCGCACGGCACCGAATTCACCGTGTGGGTGCCGCGCGGCGGATAGCCGCCCGGTGCGTGGCGGTCATGCCGCCGACGGTGCCGCGATCCCGCGCCTGCGCTGCAGCAGTTCGTACACGCCCATGCCGGCCAACATGGCGGCGACGAACACCATCGCCTTGGGTTCGCCCATGCCGAGCGCCACCAACGCGGGTCCGGGGCAGAAACCAGCCAGGCCCCAGCCGATGCCGAACAGCAGGCTTCCGCCCACCAGACGGGCGTCTATCTGGCGCGAGGTCGGCAGCTTCATATCGAGTCCGAGCCACGACACGGTGCGCCGGCGCGCGATGGTGAACCCGACCAGCCCCACCGCGATCGCGCCCGCCATGACCAGGGCCAGCGACGGGTCCCATCGTCCCGCCAGATCGAGAAAGCCCAGCACCTTGGCGGGGTTCGCCATGCCGGACAGGATCAGTCCAATGCCGAACACCAGCCCGGCCAGCAGCGAAGTCAGTACAGCCATGGCATGCCTCACGCGGTGACAAGATGCCGGATCACGAACACGGTGGCGAAGCCCGCGGCCATGAAGACGATGGTGGCCACCAGCGAGCGCGGCGACAGCCGTGACAGGCCGCACACGCCGTGACCGCTGGTGCAGCCGGCGCCGTAGCGGGCACCGATGCCCACCAATAGTCCGGCGATCACCAGCCCGGCCCACCCCGCGTCGATCCTTGGCGGGGGGACCGTTCTGGCAAGGCCGTACAGGGCCGGTGCGGCGAGCAGTCCGGCGACGAAGGCGACGCGCCAGCCGATGTCGCCGCGCAGGGGCCTGAGCAGGCCGCCCACAATGCCGCTGATGCCGGCGATCCGGCCATTGAGCAGCACCATCAGGGCGGCGGCCGTGCCAACCAGCAGACCGCCGATCAGTGCACTCCACGGCGTGAAGGCGTTCCAGTCGATGTTCACGATTTGCTCCCGATTTTCCGGAATTGCCGCGGTTTTCCCGCGAGGGTTCCTTTGAGCGGAACAGGTTCTACAGTAGGATGCGTGCCCACCCGAAATGATGCACCACCTGGAGTCCGCATGACCGATCGCACCACCGTCGAGGCCTTCTTCGATGAGAGCACGCGGACCGTGTCATACGTCGTGACCGATAACGCCACGCGGTGCGCGGCCATCATCGACTCGGTGCTGGACTTCGACATCAAGTCGGGACGCACCGGCACCACGCAGGCCGACCGGATGCTGTCGTATGTGCGCGAGCGAGGGCTCACCGTGCAGTGGATCCTGGAAACGCACGCCCATGCCGACCACCTGTCCGCGGCGCGTTACCTGCAACAGCACGTCGGGGGCCGCATCGCCATCGGCGAACGGATCCGCGAAGTCCAGGCCACCTTCGGCAAGCTGTACAACCTCGAACGGCCCTTCCTGCCCGATGGCGCGCAGTTCGATCATCTGTTCCATGATGGCGAGATCTTCCACATCGGCGGAATCGAGGCCACCGCGCTGCTCGTGCCGGGCCATACGCCTGCCGATATGGCCTATCTGATCGATGGCGCCGCATTCGTCGGCGACACGCTGTTCATGCCGGACGTCGGTTCCGCACGCGCCGACTTTCCCGGCGGCGATGCGCGCGTGCTGTACCGGTCGATCCGACGCATCCTGGCGCTGCCGCCCGAGACGATCGTCTATGTCTGTCACGACTACCCTCCCGATGGGCGGCAGCCCGCATGGCGCACCACGGTCGCGGCACAGCGCGCGGGCAACATCCATGTGAACGACCGGGTGTCGGAAGACGATTTCGTTCGCATGCGCACCGCCCGGGACGCCACGCTGGACATGCCGACGCTGATCCTGCCGTCGCTCCAGGTGAATATCCGCGCCGGCGAGCTGCCGCCGGCGGAGGATAACGGTGTGCGCTACCTGAAGATTCCGCTCAACGCGCTGGCCGGCGCGCCGCACGTCGCGGGAGGCGGTGCGGAGTCATCCGGCTGACGCCGTGCGCCTCTCCGTTCAAAGAAATTGACCGACCGATCCGTATCGGCTGCATCCACGCGCCGCCACGGTTTGCGACACTGTGCGTCATGGGCCGATCGGGCCGTTACGCACAAGGACTTGCCATGCTTCCCGCCCTCTATGTGTCCCACGGTTCGCCGATGCTTGCGCTGGAGCCGGGGCCGGTGGGCGCCGCGTTCGACACGCTGGGCGCCTCGCTGCGCGCCGCCCGCCCGCGCGCGGTGCTGGTGATATCGGCGCACTGGATCTACAGCACGCTGGCCGTCACGGTGCGCGAACGTCAGGAGGCATGGCACGATTTCGGCGGCTTTCCGCCGCAGCTCTATGCGTTGCGCTACGACGCGCCGGGCTCGCCCGCGCTGGCCGACCGCGTCAAGTCGCTGATCGAGGCGGCCCGTATCGAAGGCGCGGGCTATGTGGCGCGCGACGAGGAACGTCCGCTGGATCACGGCGCCTGGCTGCCGCTGCGCTATATGTTCCCCGACGCCGATGTGCCGGTGGTGCAACTCGCATTGAATCCCTACCTGGCGCCGGCCACGCAGATCGCCATTGGCCGCGCGCTGAGGCCACTGCGCGACGAGGGCGTGCTGATCGTCGGCTCGGGCAGCTTCACGCACAATTTGCGCGAGATTTTCGGCGGCGAGCGTCCGGCCCAACATGGCGTGCCGACGCAGTCCTATGTCGAGGCGTTCCGCGGCTGGATGATCGACGCGATGGAGGAGGCACTGCGCACCGGCGACACCACACGGATCGCCGGATATCGGCAGCAGGCGCCGTACGCCCATCGTGCCCATCCCACCGACGAACATCTGCTGCCATTCTTCGTCGTGCTCGGCGCGGCACTGGGGCCGGCGCAGCCGGCGCCGGGCGGCGGGCGGACGTCCGTCGCGCGGCCGGTCGACGCGGTGACCTATGGCGTGCTGGCGATGGATACCTTCGTGTTCGACGGCGCAGGCGTGCCATCGCCGCCCGTGTTGGCGGCGTGAGAGCCGCCCGGTTCGCCTGCGCCCGGGCGGTGGCCGTTACCCAGGTAGGGGCGGGCCAGCCGTACGCCGAACAGCGCGATCCAGCCCATGATCAGCACCACCACGGCCAGCCCGTAGCGCAGATTGGCCGCATGGGCGACGCTGCCGATGATCACCGGACCGAGCAGCATTCCCACATAGGCGAGGCGGGCGACGCGCGCGATCGACTCTGCCGGTGCCACGCCGGGCAGCCGCGAGGCCGCCACGAAAAAGATCGGCACCATATTCGCCGCGCCCAGCCCCATCAGCGCGAATCCCGCCAGCGTGGCGGCGGGAGCGGGCCAGACCAGCGCCAGCGCAATGCCGGCAAAGCACATCCAGGCGCTGCCCCACAGCGTGCGGTCATCGCCAAAGCGGGCACGTACGCGGTCGCCGGTGAAGCGGCCCAGCGCCATCCCCCCGGAAAACGCGGCGTAGCCCAGGCTGATCCAGCCCAGCGGCGCGGCCGCGATCTCGCGCATATAGACGGTCGACCAGTCGTACATCGATCCTTCGCCCACCAGACCCAGGAACGCCATCAGCCCCAGCAGCCACACCGCGCGCGCCGCATGGTGCCGGTGGCTGTCGGTCGACGGCGGCACCGGATGATCGGCCATCAGCCAGCGTGTGCTGGCGATGCCGACCGCGGCTGTCAGCAGAGCCATGCCGGTGGCATGCGCGAACGGCGGCACGCCGGCGCCGATCGCCAGCCCGCCGACCGCGGCCCCCACCATGCCTCCCAGGCTGAACATGCCATGCAGCGCCGACATGATCGGCCGTGGCCGTGCCGCCTCGACCGTGGCGGCCTGGGCGTTCATCGCCACGTCGAAGGCGGCGTTGGCCATGCCGAAGGCGAGCAGGGCCGGCAGCAGCCACAGGTACGACGGCATCGCCAGGATCGACATGGTCGCGATCGCGTACGGAATCGTCGCGAGCATGCACGCACGGCCGCTGCCCACGCGGGCGACCCATCGACCGACCGGCCCCATCACCAGGATGGCGCCGCCCGCCACGACGAACATCGCGATCGACAGCGCGGCATCGGACAGGCCGAAGCGGGCCTTGATGGTCGGAATATGAACGCCCCAGGTGGCGAAGGTGGCGCCGTTGACGAAGAACAGCGCCATGGTGGCCCAGGCGGCGCGCTCCACGCCGCGCAGCGCGGGCGGGCTTAAAGCGGAGGAAACGGCGGAATCGGGAGAGGCTTCGGACAAGGCAGGACCAGTGATACGTTGAACGGCCGCGTGCACTGAGTGGCGGCACCCAGTGTGTCGGACGATCCTGGATGGTCTCACAAACGGATGACAAGTTCCTTCACGGGCCACGGGGCCGCGGCACGGCGTCCTAGGCCGGCGTCGGGCCGAGCATGCCGCGCCGCCTCAGCGCGAAGGCGAACGACCCCAGCGCCGTCAACGCGAGCGCCACCATCACCCACAACATCAGCCAGTAGCCGCCCGCGGCCCGCCACAGCAGGGCACCGAGCCACGGCGCCGCGGCCTGCATCAGCAGTACCGGCGTCATCATCAGCCCGTTCAGGGTGGCGTAATGGTGGCGCGAGATCAGCTCGGGCATGGCGATCGCGCGCAGCATGGTATTGATGCCGTTGGCGCACCCGTACAGCACCGCAGCCAGCATCAGCCACCAGCCATATCCGAGCGCCAGCGTCAGCAGCCCGGCGCTCATCACGATATAGACCGGCAGCGCGATGCGCACCGGCTGTCGGGCGGGCAGCCGCGCCATCGCCAGCCGGCCGATCACCTGTGCCGGGCCGATCAGGGCCGCGACGATCAACTGTTCGCCGACCGGCAGCCCCTTCTCATTGAGCATCGGGATCAGATGGGCGCCAAGCAGCGACGCGACCACCGCCAGCGCGGTGAAGGCGAGCACCACCGACCAGAACACCGGCTCCCGCAAGGCGGTAGAGGCGATGCCCGGTTCCGCGCCGCCCGCCAGCGACGATACCGGCGACACCGCCTGCACCGGCGCGTAGCCGGGATGGTGCCGATAGCGCAACCGCGCGTGCAGCGGCGCGCAGACCAGCAGATTCAGCGCGGCGAAGCCCACCAGCGTGGCGCGCCAGCCGACATGCAGCACCAGCCATTGCGCCAGCGGAATGAAAATGGTGCTGGCGAAGCCGGCCACCAGCGTGACGATGACGATCGACTTCTGGTAGCTGTCGCCGTACGCCTGCCGCAACACCACGAAGGCGGGCTCGTACAGCGTGGTCGCCATCGCCAGGCCCAGCGGTATCCACATCAGCAGGAACAGCGTCGGGCTCGGCGACCATGCCCACAGCAGCAGGCCCACGGCCGCCAGCACGGAGCCGCAGCCCATCACCCAGCGTGCCGGCACCCGGTCCAGCAGCCGTCCCACCGCGAACGAGCACAAGGCCCATACCAGCAGCCCCAACGAATAGCCGCCCGCGAGGAAGGGTTTGCCGTAGCCCAGGCTGTGGCTCATCGGCTCGATGAACACGGTGAAGCAGAAGTACAGCGTGCCCCAGGAGATGGTCTCCGTCAGGCCGAGCACCCAGGCAAGGCGGGGCGGCGGGCCGGCAGGCGGTGTGGCAGCGGCGGCATGCAAGCCGTGGGCGGACGCGTCGGAAGCGGACGCATCGGAGTCGGAGACGGAGGAGGGGTCGGTTGTCATGGTATGCGCCGTGTGCACCGGCGCCCGCGCCACCGATACGTTGCCGGTGACGCATGGTTGGCTCGAAGCCCGATTGTAGCGGCGAGTCGGGCCGGATTGCAGCGCATCGGCCCATGCGTGCCACAATGCAACGGAACGCGCCGATCGAGCGCGCCTACAGGAGACGAACATGAGCGAAGCGAAGCAACCCGGCGGATCGCCGTCCGCGCATCCGCGCGCCACCTTCCGTCATATGGAGCAGGGTACCCGGGAAGACTGGGCAGCCATTGCCGGCGAATTCATGCCCTACGCCGCCGCGCTGCCGGACCGGGTGCTGGCCCACCTGCGCCTGCTGGAAGGCGACTGCGGCGGCTTCCCGATCGACCGGCTCACCCACTGCCTGCAGACCGCGACACTGGCCCACCGCGATGGGCGTGACGAGGAATACGTGGTCTGCGCGCTGCTGCACGACATCGGCGACACGCTGGGCAGCTACAACCATCCGGACATCGCGGCGGCGATCCTCAAGCCCTTCGTCAGTCCGGAGAACCTGTGGATGGTGGAAAAGCACGGCATTTTCCAGGGGCATTACTTCTTTCACCATCTGGGCCTCGACCGCGACCTGCGCGAGCAATTCCGCGACCAGCCCGAACTGTTCGCGCGCACCGAGGAGTTCTGCGCGAAGTACGATGCGGCGGCCTTCATGCCGGACTACGACACGCTGCCCTTGTCCTTTTTCGAGCCGATGGTGCGCCGCGTGCTGGCGCGGCCGCGGCAGTCGATGTATGTGAGGAAGGGGGAAGAGGGAGTGGGGGTGGCGAAGGGGTAGGGGCTCTGGTGTGGGCTGTGGCTGCCCTCTCCCCCGCCCCTCTCCCGCGAGCGGGAGAGGGGAGAAAACCGGGAGCGTTTGATGTGCCGACGGTGTGCTCCCCTCTCCCGCAAAGCGGGAGAGGGGCCGGGGGAGAGGGCAGCAACAGCCAACCACCAGCGCCCCCCGGAACAACAACTCAAGCCGCCCGCTCCCCCACCTTCGGATTGCGGAATTCCTCCTGCAGCCTTGCCCACCGCGCCCGCGCCGCCTTCAGGTTGTTTTCCTTCACGTGCCCGAAACCGCGGATATCGTCGGGCAGGCTGGCCAGCGCAATCGCGGTGGCGTGATTGTCTGCCTTCAGGCCGGCAATCAGCTCGTCCAGCAGCGCCCGATACTCGCCGATCAGCGCCCGTTCGGTACGCCGCTCGGCGGTCTTGCCGAACACGTCCAGCGGGCCGCCGCGCAGGCCCTTCAGCCGCGCCAGCAGCCGGAAGGCACGCATCGTCCACGGCCCGAAGCGCCGCTTGACCAGATGCCCCTGCGCATCGCGCCTGGCCAGTAGCGGCGGCGCCAGCCAGAAGTTCAGCTGATAGTCGATCCCGGGCTCGCCCTCGAACTGATTGCGCAGCTTGTCGAGGAAGGCCGGATCGGTATAGAGCCGCGCCACTTCGTACTCGTCCTTGTACGCCATCAGCTTGGCAAGGTTGCGCGCCACGGCCTCGGTCAGCGGCAACGGCTTGCCGCTGCCGACCAGCGCGCTCTCGGCGGCGCGGACGCGATTCACGTCGTCGCGATAGCGCTGGGCATACGCGGCGTCCTGATACGCGGACAGGTGGCCGGCACGATGCGCGATCAGCTTTTCCAGCAGCGCGCCGGACGAGGTCGGCAGCTTCACGACGTCCGCGCCCTCGGCGCTCGTCTTCAGCTCGCCGGCCAGCGGCAGCACGCGCTCGGGATCATGCGCCAGATGGCGGCCCCATTCAAACGCAGCCTTGTTCTTGTCCACCGACACGCCGTTCAGCTCGATGGCGCGCTGCATGGCGTCCAGCGACAGCGGCACCCACCCCTTCTGCCACGCATAGCCGAGGATCAGCGGGTTGGTGTAGATCGCATCGCCCAGCAGCGATACGGCGAGCGCGCTGGCATTGACGAATTCGCACTGCTCACCCACCGCGTTGCGCACGTCCTGCTCGGCCGACAGGCCGGGGAACTGCCACTTCGGGTTGCGGATGAAGTCGGCGGTCGGGGTTTGCGCGGTATTGACCACCGCGCGCGTGCGGCCGCCTTGCGTCTTCGACAGGACCTCGTCGGTGGCCGACACGATGGCATCGCAGCCGATCACCAGATCGGCCTCGCCCATCGCGATGCGCGTGGCGTGGATGTCTTCCGGCCGCGCGGCGATCTGCACATGCGACAGCACCGCGCCGCCCTTCTGCGCCAGCCCCGCCATGTCGAGCACCGTCACGCCCTTCTGCTCGAGATGCGCGGCCATGCCCAGCAGCCCGCCGATCGTCACCACGCCGGTGCCGCCCACGCCGGTCACCAGAATGCCGAACGGCCGCGTCAGCTCAGGCATCTGCGGCATCGGCAGCGGCGGCAGGCCCTCCATCGCCACGCCATGCCGTTCGGGCTTGCGCAACTGCGCACCCTCGGCCGTCACGAAGCTCGGGCAGAACCCGTTGACGCAGGAAAAGTCCTTGTTGCAGGTTGACTGGTTGATCTTGCGTTTGGTGCCCAGTTCGGTTTCCAGCGGCTCCACGGACAGGCAGTTGGACTTGACGGAGCAGTCGCCACAGCCCTCGCACACCGCGTCGTTGATGAAGGCGCGCCGCGCCGGATCGGGATAGGCCCCGCGCTTGCGGCGCCGGCGCTTCTCCGTGGCGCAGGTCTGGTCGTAGATCAGGATGGTGGTGCCCGGAATCTCGCGCAGTTCGCGCTGGATGCGGTCGAGCTCATCGCGGTGGTGCACCTGCACGCCGTCGGGCAGCCGGATCGCCGCGGTGTACTTCTCCGGCTCGTCGCTGACGATGACGATGCGCCTGGCGCCCTCGGCCGCGACCTGGAACGCGATGTCCTGCACCGACAGCTGGCCGTCCACCGGCTGGCCGCCGGTCATCGCGACCGCGTCGTTGTAGAGAATCTTGTAGGTGATATTGACGCCCGCCGCGATCGCCGCGCGAATGGCCAGCAGTCCCGAGTGGAAGTAGGTGCCATCGCCCAGGTTGGCGAACACATGCTTGTCGCCGGCGAACGGCGCCTGCCCTATCCACGCCACCCCTTCGCCGCCCATCTGGCTGAATGTGCTGGTGTTGCGGTCCATCCATACCGTCATGTAGTGGCAGCCGATGCCCGCCATCGCGCGGGAGCCCTCGGGCACGTTGGTCGACGTGTTGTGCGGACAGCCCGAGCAGAACCACGGCTTGCGCTCGGCCGCCACGCGCGGCGTGGCAAGCGCGCGTTCCTTCGCCTCGATCACCGCGATGCGGGCCGCGATGCGGGCGCGCACGTCGCTGGGCAGATCGAACTTTTCCAGGCGGGTCGCGATGGCCTTGGCGATGATCGCCGGCGATAGCTCGTAGTGCGCCGGTAGCAGCCAGTTGCTCTGCGGGATCGACCATTCGCCGCCGGCGTTGTCCTTCTCGTCAAACTTGCCGTAGACCTTGGGCCGCACGTCGTCGCGCCAGTTGTACAGCTCTTCCTTCAGCGCGTACTCCATGATCTGGCGCTTTTCCTCGACTACCAGGATTTCCTGCAGCCCTTCGGCGAAGGCGCGCGCGCCCTGCGCTTCCAGCGGCCACACGCAGCCGACCTTGTACAGCCGGATGCCGATGCGCTCGCAGGTCTCGCGGTCCAGGCCGAGGTCGGCCAGCGCCTGCCGCGTATCCAGGTACGCCTTGCCGGCGGTCATGATGCCGAAGCGCGCGTGCGGGGAATCGATCTCGATGCGGTCGATGCCGTTGGCGCGAACATAGGCCAGCGCGGCATACCACTTGTAGTCGAGCAGCCGCGCTTCCTGCACCAGCGGCGGGTCGGGCCAGCGGATATTGAGGCCGTCCGGCGGCATCACGAAGTCCTGCGGCAGCGCGATCTGCACGCGGTGCGGGTCGAGCTCGACCGACGCCGACGATTCCACCACGTCGGTGACGCACTTCATCGCCACCCAGAGCCCCGAATAGCGGCTCATCGCCCAGCCATGCAGGCCGTAGTCGAGGTATTCCTGCACGTTGGCCGGGAACAGCACCGGCAGCCCGCAGGCCTTGAAGATATGTTCGGACTGGTGCGCCAGCGTCGACGACTTCGCCGAGTGGTCGTCGCCCGCCAGCACCAGCACGCCGCCGTGCCGCGACGAGCCGGCCGAGTTGGCGTGCTTGAAGACGTCGCCGGTGCGGTCCACGCCCGGCCCCTTGCCGTACCACATGCCGAACACGCCGTCGTACTTAGCCCCGGGGTACATGTTGACCTGCTGCGAGCCCCACACGGCGGTGGCGGCGAGGTCTTCGTTCAGGCCCGGCTGGAATACGATCTGATGGGCGCCCAGGTGCGCCTTGGCCTTCCACAGCGCCTGGTCCAGCGCGCCCAAAGGCGACCCGCGATAGCCCGAGATAAAGCCGGCCGTGTTCAGCCCGGCGGCGCGGTCGCGTTCCTGCTGCAGCATGGGCAGGCGCACCAGGGCCTGCGTGCCGCTGATATAGATGCGGCCGCGCTCCAGCGTGTATTTGTCGTCAAGGGTAACGTTGGCGAGCGCCCGGCGGATGGCGTCGCTGACCGGAGGGGTCAGGGGGGCATTCATAAGTGCTCCTCTTGGCATGCAGTCGGGATCACCGACTCATTGGTGGGGGGCAGCCGCGGTGGCCTCTTGTGAAGGCGTGAACGGCCGTGTCTCTTTGGCGAATGGTAGCACCGGCCCCCCGGCCGAGGCACCCTGCGGCGCAGCATGGCGTGCGTGGCCGGATACACGGTTTCCCGGATGGACAGTGGATCGCGTGTACACTGCACGGCAAACGTAGAACCCATGCCCCGCGCGCCGCATCATGCCGGCGCGCGCTCGGGCAGCCGCCAGCGGCGGCGCACCGTTTCCAGGAACCACCGATGAACGCCACTTCCCGCCAGGGCACCGCGACCCTTGCCGTACTGATTGACGCCGACAATGCGGCTCCCGCCATCGTCGAAGGACTGCTCGCCGAGGTCGCCAAATATGGCGTGGCCGCCGTCAAGCGCATCTATGGCGATTGGACCAAGCCGAATCTCGCCGGCTGGAAGGAGCGCTTGCTGTCGCATTCGATCCAGCCGATCCAGCAGTTCCGCTATACGGTCGGCAAGAACGCGACCGACAGCGCGATGATCATCGACGCGATGGACCTGCTGTACACCGGCCGCTTCGACGGCTTCTGCATCGTGTCCAGCGACAGCGATTTCACCCGGCTGGCCTCGCGTATTCGCGAGCAGGGGCTGATGGTCTACGGCTTCGGCGAGCGCAAGACGCCCAAGCCCTTCGTCACCGCGTGCGACAAGTTCATCTATTCCGATGTGCTGCGCGCCGAAACCGAAGTCGACGAAAGCAACGCGCCGACGCGGCGCCGCAGCGGCGGAGAACTGCGCCAGGACAGCCGGCTGGTGCGTCTGCTGCAATCGGCCGCGCAGGCGGTGTCCGACGAGGAAGGCTGGACCACGCTCGGCAGCATGGGCACGCACATCGCCAAGCAGGCGCCGGAATTCGATTCGCGTAACTACGGCTACGGCAAGCTGTCGGAACTGGTGGTGGCCACCGGGCTGTTCGATGTCGAGACGCGCAATGGCGGCAACAACAAGACCATCTGGGTGCGGCTGAAGCGCCGCGGCCGGCAGGGCGAGGGCGAAGCGCGCGGCGGCGAAAGGCCGGCGCAACAGCGGCCGGCGGCCGAGCCTCAGGGCGGCGGCGACCGACGCGGCAACCGGCCGGAACGGGAAAGCACGGAGGCCGGGGCAACGGCCAGTGCGCCGGAACCCATCGAGGCCGTGGCCGAGACGCCCACGCCGGCCGCCGCCGTGGAGTCGGTCGCCGCCCGGACCGATGTCGCCGAGGCCGAACCCGCCGCCGTGGAAATGCAGCCGGTGGAGCCAACGCCGTCGCGCGAGAGCGGTGCACGTGGCCGCCGTACGCGCCGCCCGGAGGTCACGCTGAGCGAGACGCCGTGGCCGATCGACAGCGCGGTGCTGTCGCCGGTGAACATGGAAACAACGGCCGCACAGCAAGCGCCGGTGGCCGCGCCCGAGCCGGCCCCGGAGCCGGCCCCGGAGCCGGCCCCGGAGCCGGTTCCCGCTCCGGCAAGACGCAGCCGCACCGCCGCGCCGCGCAAGCGGTCGGCACGGAAGGCGGGGAAGACGGAGGCGTCCGCAGGGGAGGGGCCTTTGGAGGAGTTGGGTTGAGGGGCGGGTAGGGCGTTGGGGGGCTCGGACTGCCCTCTCCCCCGCCCCTCTCCCGCTCTGCGGGAGAGGGGAGCAAACCGCCGCGGTATCGAACGCTCGCGGTGTTCTCCCCTCTCCCGCAAAGCGGGAGAGGGGCCGGGGGAGAGCGCAGTCACAGCCCCCCGACACGCCGCCCGCTTACCGCACCATCTGGTTGATCTCGATAATCGGCATCAACACCGCCAGCACGATCAGCAGCACCACCACGCCCATCGTCAGGATCAGCAGCGGCTCCAGCAGGCTGGTCAGGAACATCGTGCGGCGCTCCAGTTCCTGCCCTTCGCCCTGCGCCGCCCGCTCCAGCATCGCCGGCAGATTGCCGGTGGCCTCGCCCGAGCGGATCAGATGCACCAGCACCGGCGGAAACTGGTTCTGCGCCGACAGCGCGCGCGCCAGCGACGCGCCTTCGCGCACCCGCGTGGTGGCGTCCTCGACGTTGGCGCGCAGCGCCTCGTTGCCCAGCGTCTCGCCGGCCGCCTGCAGGCTGCGCAGGATCGGCACCCCGGCCGACACGAGGATCGCCAGCGTGCTGGCGAAGCGCGCCGTGTTGTAGCCGCGGATCAGCTTGCCGGCCAGCGGCGCGGTCAACAGCCAGCGATGCCATTCGAGCCGCACGCCGGGCTGCCGCAGCAGCGAGCGCACACCCAGCGCGACGAGCGCGATCACGCCCAGCGCCGCCCACCACCATGCGCGCACGAAGTCCGACAGCGCCAGCATGATCACCGTCAGCAGCGGCAATTTCTGCTTGGTATTGGCAAACACGCTGACAACCTGCGGCACGACATACGACAGCAGGAAGATCACGATGGCGAAGGCCACCACGGTGACGATCGCCGGGTACGTGAAAGCGAGCCGGATCTTCCCGGTGAGCTGGTTGCGCGTCTCGATATAGCCGGCCAGCTTCTCCAGCACCAGCCCAAGATGCCCGGAATGCTCGCCTGCCGATACCAGCGCACGGTAGATGTCCGGAAAATCGCGCGGATGCTGCATCAGCGCCACCGACAGCGCGCTGCCGCCCATCACCTCGGCGCGCACGCTGGCCAGCAGTTCATGCACGTAGGCGCGCTCCGCCTGGTCGGCCAGCGCGCCCAGCGCCTCGTCCAGCGGCAGGCCGGCCACGATCAGGCTGGCCAGCTGCCGCGTGAACAGCGCCAGTTCCTGCGTCGACAGCCGCCGGCCAAAGCCGGACGCCGCGCCCCGGGCGGCCGGAGCCGCGCTGCCCAGCACATCCACCGTCAGCGGCGTGAGGCCGCGCGTGCGCAACTGGGTTCGGGCCTGTTTGGCGCTGTCGGCCTCGATCACACCGCGGTCGGTCTTGCCGACGGCGTCGACGGCCTCGTAGCGGAAGGCTGGCATGGCGTGCGTCCCCGGTCCGGCTAGTCGCCCGTGACCCGCAGCACTTCCTCCAGCGAGGTCGCGCCGCTGTCGATCCAGCGCTGCGCGTCGCCGCGCATGGTGTGCATGCCGTTGTCGAGCGCGGCCTGCTTGATGTCGGACTCCGGCTGCTGCCGGTGGATCATGGTCCTGATCTTGTCGTCGACGACCAGCAGCTCGTAGACACCCATCCGGCCCTGGTACCCCGACTGTCCGCAGCGGTCGCAGCCCACCGCATGCCACACGCGCTGCAACGGCTTGCCGTCCGCCTCGAGCACGGCGGCCTGGGCCGGCGTCAGTTCGATGATTTCCTCGCGCTTGCAGTGCGGACACAGCCGGCGCACCAGCCGCTGCGCCAGCACGCCAAGCAGCGACGACGATAGCAGGAAGGGCTCGATGCCCATG
Organism: Cupriavidus gilardii J11; assembly: GCF_007829435.1. Lineage (GTDB taxonomy): Bacteria > Pseudomonadota > Gammaproteobacteria > Burkholderiales > Burkholderiaceae > Cupriavidus > Cupriavidus gilardii_D. Next base: position 27,321 of record NZ_VLJN01000026.1, on the reverse strand, counting down.
TCGACCAGTCGCGTCACCGCGGAGGCGGAGTCGTTGGTATGCAGCGTGGCGAGCACCAGGTGTCCCGTCAGCGAAGCCTGCACCGCGATCTGCGCGGTTTCGAGGTCGCGGATTTCGCCGATCATCACCACGTCCGGGTCCTGCCGCAGGATCGCGCGCAGCGCCTTGGCGAACGTCATGTCGATACGCGGGTTGACCTGGGTCTGGCCGATGCCGTCGAGGTCGTATTCGATCGGGTCCTCGACCGTCATGATGTTGGTGGTGCGCGAATCCAGCCGCGACAGTGCCGCGTACAGCGTGGTGGTCTTGCCCGAGCCGGTCGGCCCGGTCACCAGCACGATGCCGTGCGGCTGCTTGATCAGGCTGTCGAAGGCGCGCAGCGTGCCCGGCGCCATGCCCAGCTTGGCCAGGTCCAGCCGCCCGGCTTCCTTGTCCAGCAGCCGCAGCACCGCCCGCTCGCCATGGCCGGTGGGCAGCGTCGATACGCGCACGTCCACCGGGCGGCCGCCCACGCGCAGCGTGATGCGGCCGTCCTGCGGCAGCCGCTTCTCCGCGATGTCCAGTTGCGCCATGATCTTGATCCGCGAGATCAGCGCGCCGTGCAGCGCCTTCTTGGGCCGCACCACGTCTCGCAAGGTGCCATCGACACGGAAGCGCACCACCGACGCCGACTCGAACGGCTCGATATGGATATCCGACGCGCCCTCGCGCGCCGCCTGCGTCAGCAGCGCGTTGATCATGCGGATGATCGGCGCGTCATCCTCCGACTCCAGCAGATCTTCGACCGCCGGGATGTCCTGCATCAGCCGCGACAGATCGACCTCGCCCTCGACCTCGCCGACCACCTGCGCGGCGCTGCCGTCCTGCCGGTTGTAGGCGTCCGACATCGCGCGCTCCAGCGCTTCTGGCTCCAGCACGCGCAGGTGCAGCGGGCCGTGTACGCGGGTAATCTCGGCCAGCGCGGAAGGGGCGGTGGAGCGGCTGACCCACACCTCCAGCCCGTCGGCGCGCTGGTGCGCGATCAGCAGCCTGGCCTCGCGCGCAAAGCCGTACGGTACGAGCCGCGCGGCCATCGGCGACGGCGGAGCCAGCTCGGCGCCAGCGATCGCCGTGGTTGCCGTGGCCGCCGCATGGGTCGCCTCGGCGCCGTGGCCGACGGAAATGGAAGAGGGAAGCGAGGCCATCGTCGTAGTGGAAATGCTCAGCCGCCGTTGCTCGGGGTATAGCCGACCTGCGCCGGCGTGGCGCCGCCGCGTTCGCCGCCGTTCGGCGGCGGCAGCGTCTGTTCCAGTGGCAGCGGCCCGGGTACCGGCCCATTGTTGCGCGGATCGACGAACGGCGCGACCGGCGCGTCGGCTGGCGGCAGCGTCGGCGTCTGCTGGTCACGCATCATGATATTCGGCGACACGTAGTTCTGCTGCTCGTCGCGGATATAGCTGTAGCGGTCCTGCGTGATGCGGTCGGTCGCGCCGGAGGTGCGCATCACATACGGGCGCAGGAACACCAGCAGGTTGGTCTTGCCGCGCGACTTGTTCTCGTAGCGGAACAGCCCGCCGATCAGCGGCAGGTCGCCCAGCCCCGGCACCTTCTGCACGCCGTCGCTGTAGTTGTCCTCGATCAGCCCGCCCAGCACGATGATCTGGCCGTCGTTGACCAGCACATTGGTCTCGATGGAACGGACGTTGATGGTCGGCCCCTGCTGCAGCGTGGCGGTGGTCGGCACGACCGACGACGACTCCTGGTAGATCTGCAGCTTGACGAGCCCGCCGTCGGTGATCTGCGGCTTGACCCGCAGCGTGATGCCGACGTCCTTGCGATCGAAGGTGTTGAAGGGGGTCACCGTGGCGCTGGAGCCGGTCTGCGCATACGAGCCGGTGGTGATCGGCACGTTCTGGCCGATCAGGATCTTCGCTTCCTCGTTCTCCAGCGTGATCAGGTTCGGCATCGACAGCAGGTTGACGCTGCCGTTGGCGCCCAGTGCGCGCAGCAGCGCGCCAAGGCCGAGCGCGCGATTGACCACGCCGATATTGAGGCCGCCGACGTCGGGCACCAGCCCGCCGATGCGCGACAGCGCCGCGGCGCCGTTGGCGTTGTAGTCGGCGATGGCGCCGGTCAGGTTGATGATGTTCTGGCCGCCGGTGCCGAAATTGGTGCCGGCGAACACATTGGTGTTGTTGCCGCTGGAGCTGATCAAGCCCTGCCACTGGATGCCCAGTTCGCCGGCCTGGGTCGACGATACCTCGACGATCATCGATTCCATGTAGACCTGCGCGCGCCGCATGTCGAGGTCGTCGATCACGGCGCGCAGGCTGCGGTAGACCGCCTCGCTGGCGGTGATGATCAGCGAATTGGTCGATGGGTCGGCCTGGATGATGCCGCCGGTGGTGGGAATCTGGTTCGGCGCGAACGAGGCGGCGAAGGCAGATCCGCCGCCGCTGCCACCCAGCCCCCCTGTCGTTCCGGTGCCGCTGTGCCCATAGCCGCCGGTGCCCATGGCGCCGCCGTACTGCGTGCCGGTGGGCGTGGCGGTCGTTTGCGTCTGCGTCATGCCTGCGGCGCCGCCGATGCCGGCCGCGCCGCCGCCCTGCTGCGACGCACTGAAGCTGCTGTCGGCGGCGACGATCGCGCGCAGCGTTGGCGCCAGCTTGACGGCATCGGCGTTCTTCAGCGGCACCACCCAGATATTGCCGGGCCGGGCCTGCGGCTGGTCCAGCTTCTCGATCAGCTGGCGCGCCATCTGCAGGCGCGCGCGGCTGCTGGCGCGTACCAGCAGCGCATTGCTGCGCGGCTCGGCCACCACGGTGGTGCGCAGGCTGGCGTCGCCACCCGGCGCCGCGCCGGCGGCGCCACCGACGCTCGGCGCGGCCGACGGGTCCAGCAGCTTCTGCAGCACCACCGCGGCATCGCTGGCGATCGCATGCTGCAGCGGGATCAGCTCGACCTCGCCGGAGGCGGGCGCATCGATGGCGGCGATGATCCGCGCGATGCGGCGCAGGTTGTCGGCGTAGTCGGTGATCACCAGCGTGTTGTTGGCCGGATACGCGGTGATCGTGTTATTGGGCGCGATCATCGGGCGCAGCACCGGCACCAGCGCGTTGGCCGACTCGTAGTTGAGCCGGAACACCTGCGTGACGACCTGCCCGCCGCGGCTGGCGCCGGGACCTATCACGGTGGGCGAGCCCTGCAGCTTGGCGTCGGCCTCCGGCACGACCTTGGTGAAGCCGTTGGCCTCGACCATCGCATAGCCCTGCATGCGCAGTACCGAGCCCAGCGTTTCCAGCGCCTGCGCGCGCGACACCGGCTGCTCGGTCACCAGGTTCACCGTGCCCTTCACGCGCGGATCGATCACGAAGTTTCGGCCGGTGGCCTGGCCCACGGCCTTCACGACGGCATCGAGATCGGCGTTGACGAAGTTCAGCACCACCTGGTCACGGTTGCGCGGCGTGATGTCGGGCGGCGCGGGCGGTGCGGCGCCGGGCTGCTGCGCCCACACCGGCGCCGGCGCCAGCAGCGACGCCATGCACAACAGGGCGATGGCCCGCATGCTGGCGCTGGCGCGCGAAGGCGGCGCGGTGCCCGGTCCGGCGCCGGGCCGGTCGGTTCGCGGATTGGAGCGGGAGTCGGTTTTCGTCATAGCTTGTCAGATGGCTGCGGCCCGGCGCTGTCGGCGCCGTCGCTTCAAAAGCGCAGCCGTGTCACATTGTCCTCACGTCTTCCCAGCAGGCTCAATAGGGCCGCCAGCTGTTCCGCGGCGTCGGCATCGGCGCGCGCGGTGCCTTCGAAGCGCGCCCGCTTGCCAAGCGGGCCGCTTCCTTCGAGATGCAACGGGCCCGCGATGGTGGCAAGGCGCAGCATGCCGCCCTGGCCGCTTAATTCGATGTCGGCGCGGTAACTACCCAGCGGCCGCACGCGGCTGACGGCCGATGATACTTGGTCCAGCCGCACCGTCAGCCTGCCGAAAACCCCGGCCGGGCGGCCATCGGTGGCACGAAAACGCCCCTCCAGTGCCGACCAGTCCAGCCGCATCGCGCCGTCGGGGCGCAGCGTGTTGAATGGCGCGCCAATGCCCTCCAGCAACGACGCCGGCAATTGCAGCGTGCCGGTCTGCGCCTGCCAGCCCGCGGGCGTGACGCGGACTGCCACCGCAGAGGGCATCGCCTCGGTGTGCGACACCACGGCGCGCAGCGAGCCGGCCAGCAGCGGCCAGAAAGCGATCGACCACTGCAGCCTGCCGGGCAGCACGGTCGCGGTCTGGCTGCCGGTGCCCGCCGACAGCGCCAGCGTCGCGCTGCCCCGCCACAGCGTGCCCGCGGCGTCCGCCAGCAGCACGCGGCCGCCGCTGCGGGATGCCACCAGATCGGCAACCCATGCCGCCGGCCAGGCGGCGACCACGGTTGCCGCCATCGTGGCGATGCCCAGCAGCGTCCAGCGCAGCGCGCCGCCCCCACGCGAGGCGGCCGGCGCGCGGCGCGGCAGGCGAAGCGCTTCCAGCCGCGCCATCAGCCGCGGCCGGCCGGGTTGGCCCCGGGTCCTTGCAGTGTGGCGGTGACATTGACCAGCGCGGTCTTTCCGACGTAGTCGATACGCGCCTCGGTCACCTTCAGCCGTTGTTGCTGCCGCACGGCGGACATCCAGCCCGCCACCGCGCCGAACGGCACGCGTTCGAACTGGACCTGGACCGCGTTGTCGCCGACCGATGCCAGCCGGGTGGGCGACAGGCCATGCTGGGTCATGCCTTCGCGCAGCGCATTGACCAGCGCCTCGCCGCGCAGCGACGGCGCCGGGCTGGCCGACAGGCCGCGCGCCTCCTGCGCGAGGGTTTCCATCTCCGCCAGTTCGGCGCGCAGCTGTGGCAGGCTGCGCGACAGCCGTTCGCGGCCTTCGGCGGCGGGCTCCCATAGCATGCTATAGCCGACCACCAGCGCCAGCACCGCGCCGCCACCGGCGAGCAGCGCCTGTTCGCGCGGATTGCGTGCCGACCAGAAGGCGCTGGCACGCTCGCGCCAGGGTTCGGGAATGCGGGGCCGCAGGGTGTGCATCCACGCCAGACGTCCGGCGCGCGCACGGTTGCCCGCTGCCGCGGCCGACGGCGCCGCCGATGGGGAGGGTCGATCAGGCGCGCGGGGCATCATGGAGCAGGGGAGTGGGACATGCAGCGGTCATGCATGGGGCGTGCGTTGATAGGGTGGAAGCGTCGATCGATCATGCCGGTCGCCTATCGTGCGGGCCGGATGACCCACCGGCTGCCAGGCGGCGTGCCGGCCGGGGTGGCGGTGCCGCGGCCCGGTTGGGCGGGCGAGCGGTCTTCCTCCATCGACAGCCCCGCCTGCCGCGCCGCGTTGCGCAGCGAGCCGGTGTCGGTGCCGGCCTTCAGCGTGGCATGCAGCGCGCGCTCGCGGTATTCCAGCGACAGCAGCGCGTCCGGCGGCAGATTGCGGCCAGCCGACGCGAAGCGGTCGGCCAGCGGCAGGAAATCGTCGGGCGTGCCGCGGCCGCTGGCCAGCCGCAGTTGATCGACCTGTCGGCGCATCTGCAGCGGCGCGTCCACCACCAGGGGCAGGCGCGGGAAGGCGCCGCGCAGCACCGTTTCCTGCGCGGCCTGCAGCCGCGCCTGCTCGTTGCGCAGCAGCAGCCAGTGAATGTTCATGCCGACGATCTGTACCAGCAGCAGCGCCGCGGCCAGCGCGAGCGGCCATGCGCGCAGGTTCCAGCGGTCGGCGCGTCCCTGGCCAAAATCGAACTGAGCCAGATCGCGCGAACGGTCTTGCAGGCATTCGAGCGCGCCGTCGATCCACAGCGCCCAGTCCAACGGCCGCATGCCGACCGCTGTGGGAAGCGAGGCCGCGGCCGCATCGCCGTACCACACGCCCGCTGGCGCCAGCGCCTGCCAGGCGCCAAGGGCCTCCTCGCCCAGCAGCAGGCCGTAGCCCTCGTGCTGGCCGCTGCGGACCGTCAACTGCCAATGGCGGCCGCTGCCGGGCGCGTCGCTGGGCTGGCTTGCTGAGTCGAGCAGCGACTCGGCGTCCGCGAGCGGCGCCGCGGCGACTTCCAGGGCGATCGCTGCCGGCTGCACGGTTGCGCTCACCATGCCGTCCGCGGCGCCATCGGCGGCAAGCGCCCCTTCCGCACCGGATGCGCCGGGCACTTCGGCCGCATCGGTACCCGGCAACGGCAGGCACAGCTGGGCGGGCAGCAGATGCCGGCGCCGATGGCGATGGCCGGCAAATGCATCGAGCACGGCCCGTAGCCATGCGCGTTCGGTGACCATCAACAGGCGATGGCGGGCCCCGGATGCCGCGCCAGCCCGCGTGCCGGCCCTTGCATCGAGGGCCGGACCAACCGCGATATGGCACGCCTGCGCGTCCGCGGCCAGCACGTCTTCGACCAGATTGGGCAGCGCGAGCTTCAGCCGTGCGGGCGCCAACGGCGGCACCACCGCGCTTGCCAGCCGTACATCGGGCGCGGCCACGATCAGCACCAGCCGGTCGGCGGCCGGCAACTCGCCGATCTCGGCGCGGCCTTCCCGCAGCAACTGCGGACGCGCCGGATGCGCGTCGCGACCCCCACGCACGGTTGCCGTATCGCGCACCAGCGCGAACGCTACCGGCCCGAAGCGCCAGGGCTGCGGTTGATCGTGGGGCCGGTGCGGCAAGCGGACGAAAAGGGTGGTGCTCAAGATGTCTCTGCTACGGCGTCGATATGCGGACGAGGCGGCGACAAGCCGGCCCGCGCTGGCCCGCGACACGAGGGCCAGCGCGATCGATGTGCTGCAAAATGCCCTTCCGTCAAGGCATCAGCATACCTTGCCTTTGTGGCGGATTCGCGTCAACCGTTTTGGTGTTATGAAAGGTGGGCGGGCTGTGACTTCCCCGCCCGCGCCGCTCTCCCGCGAGCGGGAGAGGGGAGAGGGGAGAAAACCGACGGTGTTTCAAATACCCCGGTGTTCTCGCCTCTCGCGCCTGCGGGAGAGGGGCGGGGGAGAGGGCAATAACGGCTGTAACAGCCGTAACCGCATCCACCCCAACCCCTCACCGCAACTCCGGCATCCTCTCCACATCCCGCACCCACATCACTTGCGTCGCCTGCGCGTTGCCGATCACCGCCGCGCGGCGCACCAGCGACACCTGCTGGCGCACCGCCCGTTCATGCCGGATCAGCCCATAGACCAGGAAATAATGACTGCGCACATCGAGCGCATCGGTGCCTGTGGGCACAGTCGCCTGCGGCGCGATGGCGCCGAGCTGTGTCTGCAGATCGCCGACGTTATTGAAGTATGCGCGGTCTCGTTGCCGTACCAGCTCGCGAGCGCGGTCCAGCGGCAGCTTGTCTATCGCGGCGGCCAGCACCTCGGGCTCGGCGGTGTTGATATTGACCGCGGTGCGCTCGGGCAGTACGTCCACGAACGGTTCCAGCACCGGCAGGTACTCCGGGCGGTATCCTGGCACGGCCAGCAGATCGGCCACGCTGTCCGGCGGACGGGGCGCATCGCTGCCGCTGCGCTGGGCATCGACCAGAAAGCGCGCAGTGGTGTCGGCCAGGCCTGGATTGAGGCCCAGCAACTGCAGAAGGCGACGATAGACCGCCTGACCGTTCAGGTCGATGGTCGCGCTGACGGTGCCATCCCCGGCGGCACTGGTCATGACGAGATTGCGCAAGTTGAAGCGGGCCTGCGCATCGAGGATGCGGCCCGACAGGAACGAACTCTCGCCCGCGCGGTCGGTACGCAGCGCCGCGCCGAGGAAGTCGGACAGCCGCGTTTCCGCGATCGGCACCGCCCACGGCTCGCCAAGGTGGTCGACGCTGGAGCGGCGCAGGTCGTCGCGCAGGATCAGCCGGGCCCAGTCCACCGCGGCCCGTTCGATCCACGCCGCCTGGGCCACCAGCCGCTGGTTCTCCACCGAGCGGATCTGCACCTGCTGGCGCCACAGCATGCCGGATACCACCACCACGGCCAGCGTCACCACCAGCAGCGCGGTCACCACGGCGGCGCCCCGCTGGCGGCGCGCCGGGCGACGGGACGATGCGGCACGGGTGCCACACGAACGAGGGGCGTGGTCCTGCATCATTGGCCCGTCATGCAAAGCTTTTCGAAGCGCCGGGGCGCATCGCCGTCGCCCATGCGCGCCATCAGCACCAGTTCCAAGCCGCGCAGCGTGCCGGTGGGCGTGCCGATCACGGCATTGCTGGCGGCCGTCGCACTCGCGGCTCCCGCCGCGCCGATGCGCAGCGCGGCTTCGATGGCGCCGTTGTCGCTGCGCCAGCCGCCCGGGTCGACCCAGGCGCGCGCGGCCAGCGCGTCCGCATCGGCCACCAGAGGGCGCGCCATGTCGCCGCTGCCCGGTTGCCGCAACGCCGCCAGCGCTGCCTGTACCTGCAGCCGGTTCTGCAGCGGCGCGGTGGCGGCGCGCACCACGGCGCCCTGTTCTATCCGATAGGCCACGACCTGCCACGCGCCCGGCGCGCCTTCCTCGCGACGGTCGCGCACCAGCAGCAATTGTCCGGACGCCAGGATTACGGGGCTGAGCTGTAGTACGTCGGGCCGCGCCAACTGCTCGCAGTCGGTCTGGAACTGGCCGTAGAGCAGCTTCAGGCCGTCCAGTCGGCTGTCATGCTCGACCAGCCGTTCGCGGCCGCGCGTCATCGCGTCGAGCCCTTGCCACGCCATCACGGCCATCACGGCCAGCAGCGTGATCGCCACCAGCATTTCGATCAGCGTGAAGCCGCGCGCGCGGCGCCGCCGGCTAGAGCACGTTGCGCGTTTCATTGGGAACGATCGTGACCAGCCACGCCAGCCGCACGCTGCGGTCGGCGGCGGACGGATATACCGCTACCTCGACGCGGCGGAACGCCGGATTGGGCGTGGAAGAGACAGTGAGCTCGCAGTAGAAATCGAGACCGCCCTGCCCGCAGGCGCCGCCGCGCGTACCGGGCTCGGGCCAGGCCTTGGCCAGTCGCAGCATCGCCAGCTGGTTATCGGCGCTCCAGCCCGCTAGCATGCGCTGTTGCAGCGACACCCCGGCATCGATCATCGAGCCCATTGCGCGCATCGCGGCGGTCAGCGCGACCGCCAGGATGGTCAGCGCCACAAGCACTTCGATCAGGGTGAAGCCACGCGCGGGGCGCCGTGGCGCGGGACGCCGGCTCATGGCGCGCTCGCCAGATAGCGGCCGGCGCCGTCGCCCGTGACCAGCACACGGATGCTGCCGCGCACCAGCAGCAACTGGCGCGGCGCGTCGACCCATTCCCGCCCGAACACCAGGCGGGCGGTGGGACCGGGTCCGGCGGCACCCGCGG
>NZ_VLJN01000026.1:0-17990 GCF_007829435.1 Cupriavidus gilardii J11 | reverse complement strand
CCGCCACTGGCCCGGCGCCAGCACGTCATCGACGATGGGCGCCCAGCCCGAAGCGGTGGGCTCCAGGAAGCGCCATCCGCGCGCGTCGCCTTCCCAGGCAAGGGGCCGCGCCCGCAGCTGTGCCTCCTCCTGCGCCAGCTCGAACAGCCGGGCAATGCGCTGGCCGTCATCGAAGACCTGGCTGCGGTCGTTGGGTGTCGCGTTGACGACGACCAGCGACACCACGATGCCGGCGATCACCATGACCACCAGCAGCTCCAGCAGCGTGAAGCCCGCGGATCGCCGCCGCGTGGTGGCTGGATGGCGCTTGCCCGCTTTCATGGCGAGGATGGCAGACGGAAAGGAAAGGGGCGGTGGCCGGGAGCCGGGGTCCGAAGGGGCTTATTCCCAGTTGCCGATGTCGGCGTCGTTGGCGCTGCCGCCGGCCTGTCCGTCGGCGCCGAAGCTGAACACGTCGATCTCGCCGCGTACCCCCGGATTCAGGTACTGGTAGGGATGGCCCCACGGATCGCGCGGCAGCTTCTCCAGATAGCCGCCGCCCTTCCAGTTATTGGGAATCGGCTCGGTGGTGGGACGCGTGACCAGCGCCGCCAGGCCCTGCTCGGTGGTCGGGTAGCGGCCGTTGTCCAGCCGATAGAGCTTCAGCGCCTGCATGATCGACGAGATGTCCTGCCGCGCCGCGACGATCCGCGCCTCGTCTGGCCGGCTCATGATCTTGGGTACCACCAGCGCGGCCAGCACGCCGAGGATCACGATCACGACCATGATCTCGATCAGCGTGAAACCGCCCTGGCGGCGGCGCTGACGGAGGGAGCGGGCAGGGCGGGCGGAACGGCTGGAGGTATCGGCGGACATCGGAACAGGGAGAGACTCGGTGTTTCTGCGCATCGGTTCGAACCTTGGAAACGGAGAAGGCGGCGTGGCACGGGGCGCCGCGCCGTCCGGGTGATCGACCAGTATACCCCGCGTTTTGTGACGCTCGATATCATCGCGCGCACGGGGCGCGTGCGAACAGCGCAAAGCCCCGTCACTGGCGGATGGGCCTCCGGGAAGACAATCGTCATCCGGCTCTGTTACGCTTGGCGCGTGCTCAATTCCGGGGCGGACGCGCCGCCCGCGCTGCTGTGCGACTGTCCTTTCCCTCCGCCTCCTTCGCCGCCTCCCCCTCTCTGCGTGTCGGCGCCCATGCCGCGTGGGCGCCCCGGCTCGCCGCAGTGGCCCTGTTCATCGCGCTATGTGCGCTGGTGACGTGGTGGGTATTGACCTTCAGCGCGATGCGCACCATTCCCGTACCCAAGACCGCGCGCGTGGCGCAGACCGAGGCGGTCGAGACGGGTGCCATCGCCACCTTGTTCGGTGGCAGCCCGCAAGCCGGCGTGCGTGACGTGAAGCTGCTGGGCGTGATCGCCGACGTCGGGCGCGGCAGCGGCGCCGCCGTGGTGTCGGTGGACGATGGCCCCCCCAAGGCGCTGCGCGCGGGGGCGGCCTTGTCGTCGCAGATCCGGCTGGTGGAGATCCGCGACCGCTCCATCGTCATCGAGCGCAACGGTGCGCGCCAGACGATCTCTCTGCCGGCGGAAACGCCGGCGGCGCGCGGACCGGCGCGACAGTCCGGCGCCGCATCGGCACTGCCCACGCCGCCGTCCGGCGCCGCCGCGCCGATGGCCACGCCGGTGCCCGCACCGGTGCCCGCACCGGTGCCCGCCAACGATGCACGCGCCACGCAACCGGGCGCCGCATCGGAGCCGCTTGTCGCCAAGCCGTAGCACCGCGCGCCCGCAGTCCATGCGGATTGTTAGCCTTCCATTGCGTCGCCTTACAGTGAACGGCTGATTCTGTCACCCAGGTAACATCGTATTAAAGTCGCCAACTTCGGGCTTCCGGCCGGGTTCTAATCGGCACATGGTCAATCCGGCCAGTAGAACCGAAGAGGAAACCCGATATGCCACGCACCACCTTCAAGTCGCGCCCCGTGCAGCAACTCCTGGCCGCTTCGGCGGTGTTCCTTGCCATCGGCGGCAGCGCCATGGCCCAGACCGCGACACCGCAGGCCGCGCCGCAGGCCACGCCTCCCGCGGCTCAGCCCGGCACCCCGGGAAGCCGACCGCATCGGGACGGCAAGCACCATGGTCACCGCGGGCATCATGGCCACCATGGGCACCATGGCGGCAAGCTCTGGATGAAGTCGATCGACACGGACCGCGATGGTGCGATCTCCAAGGCCGAGGCGGACGCCATGTTCGCCCGTATCGACACCAATCAGGATGGCAAACTGGACCAGGGCGAAATGCGCGCCTACCGCAAGGCCCAGCACGAGCAGTTCCGCGCCGAGATGCGGCAGCGCTTCGACGCAGGCTTCAAGGCCGCCGACAAGGATGGCGACGGCGCGCTGACGAAGCAGGAGGCCCAGGCCGGCATGCCGCCGCTGGCGCGCAACTTCGACCGGCTAGATGCAAACAAGGACGGCAAGCTGACGCAGGACGAAATCCGCTCCGGCATGCGGCGCGCCCATGACAGGCGCGGTGGACCGCGCGACCCCAACGCGGCGCCGCGCAACACGCCCGCCGCGCCGGCCACGCAAGGGGGCTGATGGCGTCGCGTAACGGAAACGCCAAATAAAAAGCGCGCCACCGGTTTCGGTGGCGCGCTTTTTTTGAGGCTGCAGTCGCGCTGGGTATCCCCTCTCCCCCGGCCCCTCTCCCGCTTTGCGGGAGAGGGGAGCAAACCGTTGGCCCTTTGATCACCACCGGTGTTCTCCCTCTCCCGCAAGGCGGGAGAGGGGCGGGGGAGAGGGCAGTCACAGCCGCCCCCAACAACCACCAACAGCAGCAAACCCTCAAACCCCTCAAGCCGGCTGCTTCCCCTTCACCCCATCGTCGCTCAGCACCCCGCGGCGCATCTGGTCCAGTTCGATCGATTCGAACAGCGCCTTGAAGTTGCCTTCGCCAAAGCCCTGGTTGCCCTTGCGCTGGATGAACTCGTAGAAGATCGGCCCCAGCTGGTTCTCAGAGAAGATCTGCAGCAGCAGGTCGCCGGGCGCGCCGTCGATCAGGATCTTGCGCTTCTTCAACTCCGCCACGTCCTCTCCATGGCCGGGAATGCGCTTGTCGACCAGCTCGTAGTACGTGTCGATGGTGTCCAGCAGCTTGATGCCGGCCGCGTTGAGTGCATCCACGGTGCGGTACAGGTCGTTCGAACCCAGCGCGATATGCTGGATGCCCTCGCCACGGTACATGTCCAGGTACTCCTGGATCTGGCCCGGCTTCTCGGTGCCTTCCTCATTGATCGGAATACGGATCTTGCCGCAGGGGCTCGTCATCGCCTTCGACTTCACGCCCGTCACCTGGCCTTCGATATCGAAATAGCGGATCTCGCGGAAGTTGAAGAAGCGCTCGTAGAAGTCCGCCCACTCCTTCATGCGGCCGCGATAGACGTTGTGCGTCAGGTGATCGATATAGGTGAGCCCATAGCCCTCCGGATGCGGATTGGCGCCGGCGATGGGTACGAAGTCGACGTCATAGATGCTGATGTTGCCGACATCGCCCGGCTTGGCACCGTCCTTGCCTTCCCAGCGGTCGACCAGATAGATCAGCGAATCGCCGATGCCCTTGATGGCCGGGATATTCAGTTCCATCGGGCCGCTCTTGTTATCGAAGCCCCACGCGCCCAGTTCCAGTGCACGCTTGTACGCGGCGGCCGCATCCTGCACCCGGAAGGCAATCGCGCAGATCGAGGGCCCATGCAGCCGGGCGAAACGCTGCGCGAACGAATCGGGTTCGGCGTTGATGATGAAATTGATGCTGCCCTGGCGATACAGCGTCACGTTCTTGTGGCGGTGGCGCGCGATGGCGGTGAAGCCCATCCGCTCGAACAACTGACCCATCGCCACCGGATCCGGCGCGGCGTACTCGATGAATTCGAAGCCGTCGGTGCCCATCGGGTTGTCCCACCCGGCAAAGGTGTTCGGGTTTGCGCTCATGTCTATCCTCCTGCGGGGCTCGCCGCGACGGCGCCGGTGGCGGTGCGGCTGGTTTCGAGATGTCGCAAAAGTGTAGGACCCGGGGACTCACAAAAAATTGCGTACTTGTGCACGCTGCGCTAAATTTGCGCAAAAAAATTGCCGACAAACTTATTGCGGAGCAACAATATCGTGAGCAAGGTGGAGTTGGACAAGATCGACCGGAAAATACTGGAAGTGCTGCAGACCAACGGCCGGTTGACCAATCTCGAGGTCGCGGAACGCGTGAGCCTGTCGCCGAGCCCCTGCCTGCGACGCATCCGCCGGCTCGAGGAGATCGGCGTGATCCGCCAGTACGCGGCGCTGCTCGAACCCGCCAAGATCGGGCTGGGCCTGCTCGCGTATATCAATGTCCGGCTGGAGAAACACGGCGGCGCGCCGAAGGGAAAGGCGCCGCTGGACCTGTTCCGCGCATCGATCGCGGTGTGGCCCGAGGTCGCCGCCTGCCATGCGATGACCGGCGAAATGGATCTGCTGCTGAAGGTTTATGTCGAGGACATGGAGCACTTCGCGCGCTTCATGCAGGACCAGTTGCTGGCCCACCCGGCCGTGATCGACGTGCGATCCAGCTTCGCGCTCGAATCGATCAAGGACACCACCGCGCTGCCGGTGATCGGCATCTGAACCCGCCGTCCCCGCGAAGGCGGGGATCCAGCGTCTTTTGGGCGGACTACGCCGAACCGCTCAGGCCGTACCCTTCTGCGGCATGATCGAACGCCAGAAGCGCAGCCCGAAGCGGCGCGCATCGCGCAGGTTTCGCCGGACCATGTAGTCCAGGTCCGCGACCTGCTCGTCCAGCGCCTCGGTGATCCGGCTTACCGCGTCCGCCGGCGGCAGTTCCAGGTAGGCATCGGCCTCGCCATAGGCGTACTGCACCTTCATGCCGGCCTTCTTGGCGATATGCATCATCGCCGCATTGCGCGACAGGCAATGCATATACAGGGTGCGCACATGCGAATTGCGGCCATGGATGGCGGCCCGCTCGAACAGCGCGCTGCCGATGCCGCGTCCACGGGCACTCTGCGAGACCGACACGCCGAATTCCGCGACGCGACCCTGCGCGTTGTCGCGCAGGTTGGCGAAGTGGCCTACGCCGACCAGTTCGATGTTCTCGTCGTACACCCCAAACACCGTGTCGTGGTCGAAGTCGATGCTGTCGACGTAGGCTTCGATCACGTGGTCGCCCACCGACTGACCGAACCGGAGCAGGCGATCTTCCTCGCCGAGGGCGAGAAAGTGCTTCAGCAGGCGCGAGCGGTGATGCGCGGCCAGCTCCCGCACCAGCACGGTGGAGCGCTGCACGGCACGTCCGGCGGCGGCTGCCTTGCGAAGATCTTCGTCGGTGACGGCGCCGACGGCCTTGCTCAGTTCGAGCGGGTTCACTATGGGTTCCTTGATTCGGGTATAAACGTAAGACTGCGACCGTTGAGACGGGTCTTTGCCACTTTTCTTTCGATTTGGGGCAAATCCTATCTTGCTGCGGCGCAGAAAGTATTGTAGTGCATTTTGTCAGCCCGGCGTAAGGTTGCTGCGGCGCGAAGCTGCCGCGTGCGCTTTCGCGGCAGCGTTTGTCGTTGAAAAACAACGAGTTACACGACGTCAAGCGAACCTGGCACACCACATTGGTGTCGTTTTGCTGCAACGCCGCAGACACTTTGCCGCCCGCCTTCATTCCGGAGTTCTATGTTCGACCGGCCGGTCCTTGTCATCTATGCGAACCCCCGGGCGCGCCACTCGAGACTGAACCGGCCTTTGGCCGAGGCGCTCGCCGCGTTGCCCGATGTCGAGGTCCGCGATCTTTACCGGCTGTATCCGGACTACGACATCGACGTGGTAGCCGAGCAGCGTGCGCTCGCCCGCGCGTCCACCGTGGTGCTGCAATTTCCGATGTCGTGGTTCGCCATGCCGCCGATGCTGAAGCTGTGGTTCGACGAGGTGCTGGAGCGCGGTTGGGCGCATGGCCCGGGCGGCACCGCATTGCGGGGCAAGCGCTGCGCGGCCATCGTCACGCCGCGCGGCTCGGAGCAGGCCTATGCCCCCGACGGCGACCATGGCCATGGCCTGGAGTCGTTCCTGTTGCCGCTCGAACGCTCGGTGCTGCTGTGTGGCATGACCTGGCTGCCGCCGGTGGCCATCTTCGAGGCCTACCGACTCGATGACGACGCGGTGGCGCGTACCATCGCCGACCTGATCGCGATGGTCGGCGATACGGCCGCGCCCCCCGGCGACGGCGCGCGACCGGCGCCATCGGAGCTGGCACCGCACCCGTTGCAAGCCCCCATTGCCGATGGAGCCAGCCATGAACACGCATGACGCGCTGCGCGTGGTGCTGGTCTTCCTGGCGGCGGCCGTGGTGGCCGTGCCGCTCGCGCGCCGCTTCGGATTGGGCGCCGTACTGGGCTACCTGATCGCCGGCGCGGCGATCGGCCCGTGGGCGCTGCGCGTGGTCACGGACGTCGAATCGATCCTGCATCTGTCCGAATTCGGCGTGGTGCTGATGATGTTCCTGATCGGCCTGGAACTGGCGCCCGCCAAGCTGTGGTCGCTGCGGCGGACCATCTTCGGCTACGGCGCGGCGCAGCTGGCGCTGTGCGCGGTGCCGATCGGCGCGCTCGCGCTGGTCCTTGGCGCGACCTGGCAGGTGGCGCTGATCGCCGCGCTGGCGCTGGCGCTGTCTTCCACCGCGATTGCGCTCGCCACGCTGTCCGAGCGCAATCTGTTCGGCACGCCCGCCGGTGCCGCGAGCTTCGGCATCCTGCTGTTCCAGGACATCGCCGCGATCCCGATGATCGCACTGGTGCCGCTGCTCGCCCTCGCCGGCGGCGGACTGGGCGAGGTGCCGGGCATGGCTGATGGTCACGCATGGATTGGCGCGGGCAAGGTGCTGGCGGTATTCGCGGTGGTGGTGGCGGGCGGCCGCTATCTCGTGCGGCCCGCGCTGCGTTTCATCGCACGCACCGATATGCGCGAGATGTTCACGGCCTTCGCGCTGCTGCTGGTGGTCGGCATCGCCGCGTTGATGGAAGCGGTTGGGCTGTCGATGGCGCTCGGCACCTTCCTGGCCGGCGTGCTGCTGGCCGACTCGGAGTATCGCCACGCGCTGGAGGCCGACATCGAGCCCTTCAAGGGGCTTCTGCTGGGGCTGTTCTTCATGGCGGTGGGCATGTCGATTGATTTCGGCGTGATGGCCCAAGCCCCGTGGCAGGTGATGGGTCTGGTCGGCGCACTGGTTGCGATCAAGGTGGCGGTGCTGTGGCTGCTTGCACGCCGCTTCGGCATCGCGCGGGGCCAGCGGCTGCTGTTCGCGCTGTTGCTGTCGCAGGGCGGCGAATTCGCGTTTGTCGTCTTTTCGGTCGCCGGTGGCGCCGGCCTGCTGCCCGCCGAAACCAACGCGTTGCTGGTGCTCGTGGTGGCGCTGTCGATGGTGACCACGCCGGTGCTGCTGCTGCTGTATGACAGGCTCATCGCCCCGCGCGTGGGCGCGGGACGCCGGCGGCCAACCGAGCCCATCGAGCCGCAGGACAACCCGGTGCTGATCGCCGGCTTCGGTCGCTTTGGCCAGATCATCGCCCGCCTGCTGTACGCGCAGGGGGTCGGGGCCACCGTGCTCGACCACGATCCGGACCAGATCGACTTCCTGAAGCAGTACGGCTTCAAGGTGTTCTATGGCGACGCCACGCGGATGGAATTGCTCGAAGCCGCCGGTGCCGCCAAGGCGCGGATCATCGTGGTGGCGATCGACGGCATGGAAGACAGCCTGCAGCTGATCGATCGGGTGCGCGCGCGCTTTCCGCATCTGCGCATCTATGCGCGGGCGCGTCACGTGTCGCATATCTACCAGCTCAAGGACCGCGGTGTCGAACTGTACGAACGCGAGATGTTCGAGGGCTCGCTGACGCTCGGGCGGCGCGTGCTGGAAGGGCTTGGACTCGATCCCGCCGAGGCCCGCGACGCGGCGATGAAGTTCCGCCGCCATAGCGTCGAGGCCATCAACCGCTTCTATCCGCACTACACGGACCAGAAGAAGCTGGTATCGCTGGCGCGGCAGGCGCGCGACGAACTGGAGGAGATGTTCCGCCAGGACCGCGAACAGCGGCGCAAGCGCGAAGAGGCGGAGTGGTCGTGAAGTCGGGAGGCCGCGGGCTTGTGACGCTGGCTAGCGCGCCAGCAGGTCGATCACCATCTCGGCGAAANGCAAGCGCGAAGAGGCGGAGTGGTCGTGAAGTCGGCTAGCCGCGGGCCTGTCCCGGCAGCCCGCGCGCCAGCAGGTCGATCACCATCTCGGCGAAATCGGCGTACGACAGCTTGCCGCCCGGCTTGAGCCAGGTGAAGGTCCAGTTGATCATGCCGAAGACCGTCATGGTCAAGGCGGTCTGGTTGTCCCGCGTGACGCGCTCCGGATACGCCCGCCGCAATTGCCGCGAGAAGGCCGCGACCACGTCGCGCTCGCGCTTCAAAATCAGGTCGCGCTGCTCCTCGGCGAGGAACTTGACGTCGTTGATCAGCGCGATATGGCGGGTCTGGGAGTTCTCGTACTCGGCCAGGAACGCGCGGATCAGATTGGCGAAGGTGTCACGCTCGCTGCTGCCCTGCCGCTCCGCCTCCGCCTCGACCTCGGTGACGATCAGCATCAGCCGGCGCGTATAGCGATCGAGCAGGTCGAACAGGATCGCTTCCTTGCTCTCGTAGTAGTGATACAGCCGGGCCTTCGAGGTGCCGCACGCCGCGGCCAGGTCGGCCATCGACGTGCTCGGATAGCTGCTGGCGGCGAAGGCCGATGCGGCAAGGTCCAGAATCTGTTCGCGCTGCGCCTCGAAGTCGGGCGCCTTCGTACGTGCCATCGTGCCGCCGCTTGTCCGTTATGCGGCGCTGGCCGACACGTTGCGCCGCAGCTCGCAGTTGAGCATCGAATCGGCGTTGCCTCGCAACAGCATCTGCCCGGCGCCGATCAGTTCGCGGCAGCGCCAGAACACGAACCAGTCGCTGGCCAGCAGTCCCTCGATGGCGCCCAGGATGCTGCCCACCACCTGCGACGCGGGCGTCCATTCCAGCGGCGCCCGTTCGAGGATGACTTCATCCACGGTGTGATAGGCGGCGGGGACCAGCGTATTGCCCTTCCACAGCCGCACGTCCGCGTTTTCCTTGACGCTCTGCTGCCATTCGTAGCCGAGCCGGCCAAGTCGCAGCACGGATACCGGCGCGATGGTGGAGAAGCGGCGCGCCAGCCGGGCGGCCGGGTACATGCCGATGGCGGTCAGGTTGCCGCGGATCGGCACGTCGAGTTCGCGCGCGTCCATCGCCACCTCGTTGATCCGCTGCGGTGCCTGGTAGAGATGGAACACCACGCGACGGAGCATCAATTGGTCCGACGCGCTCTGGCCATGCCAGATGGCGATTTCGAGGTCGCCCTGGCGCAGCGCGTGCAACTGGTCCAGCGCCTGCCGCATCTCGTCGGCGAAGTCGATATCTGTATGCGGAGCGACGCGCTGCCAGAAGCCCGCGCGCAGCATGCCGGCGCCATCGACATCGGCGATCGGGCCGACTGCGAGGTCGTCGCGCAGCACCACGACCGGGTCGGGCCGCGCCGCCTGCGCGAGGGCCTGACGCAGCGTGCCGCCTGCGATGTCACCGTTGACCACGTGGATGTATTGCATGGCCGTGATTGTATATGGAGTAGGCGGGCCGGCAGCATGTTGCCGCGCTGCCGGGCGGGGGCGTCCTCATTGTAATCAGGCTTTGGCTGTGTGCGAGGGGCGCAAGCGTGCGGTCGCGCGCCTCGGAAGCTATAGGTGTGCTCCCCTCTCCCGCAAGGCGGGAGAGGGGCCGGGGGAGAGGGCAGTATCAGCCCACCCAAACCCCTCCAACATAGCCGGCCGTCACCGCTCGTCATAACTCACCACCACCCGCTCCGTCAGCGGCCGCGCCTGGCAAGTCAGCACGAAGCCCTTGTCCATCTCCCACGGCTCCAGCGTGTAGTTCTTCTCCATCTCCACCTTGCCTTCCAGCACCTTGGCGCGGCACGTGCAGCAGACCCCGCCCTTGCACGCATACGGCAGATCCAGCCCGGCCGACAGCGCGGTGTCCAGCACGTTGGCATCGACCAGCGGAATTCGCATCGCATGCTGCTTGCCATCGAGCACCACCACCAGTTCGGCGGTGCCCGCCTGCTCGCCTTCCGGCACCACGGCGCGCGGACGGGGCGCGGCCAGTGGCACGCCGAAGCGCTCCGTGTGAATCCGGTGCGGGTCCAGGCCGGCATCGAGCAGCGCCGCCTCGACGTCGTCGATCATGGACGCCGGCCCGCAGACAAAGGCAGCGTCGATATCGTCCACGGGAATCAGCGTCTGCAGGAAGGCGCCGACGCGGGCGCGGTCCAGCCGGCCATGCAACAGGTCGATCTCCTGCGGCTGGCGCGACAGCACGTGGTACAGCGTGAGGCGCGACATATACCGGTTCTTCAGGTCCTCCAGCGCTTCCCCGAAGATGATGCTGTCCACGTTGCGGTTGCCATACACCAGCGTGAACCGGCTGCGCGGCTCCACGGCCAGCGTCGTGCAAATCAGCGACATCACCGGCGTGATGCCGCTGCCCGCCGCGAAGGCCACATAATGGCGCGCCGCCTCCGGATCCAGCGGCACGTGGAAACGGCCGTCCGGCGTCATCACATCCAGCGTCGCGCCGGGCGCCAAGCCGTCGTGCAGATAGTTCGAGAACAGCCCGTCGTCGACACGCTTGACCGCCACGCGAAGCTCGCCCTTCTGCTCATAGTCCTGCACCGCGCAGCAGATCGAATACGAGCGGCGAACCTCCTTGCCGTCGACGTTGGCCCGAAGGGTCAGGAACTGGCCCTGCGTAAAGCGGTAGGCATCGCGCAGCTCTGCTGGCACCTCGAAGGCGATCGACACGGTATCGGCCGTTTCGGCACGGACCTGCGCCACGCGCAGCGGATGGAACTGTGGAGTCATGGCGGCGGTGCGGACCCGGCGAACCAATCGCGGTCCGGTTCAGTAGCGTTGTCAGTAGGGTTTGAAGTAATCGAACGGTTCCCGGCAGTCCAGGCAGCGATACAGCGCCTTGCATGCGGTCGATCCGAACTGGGCCAGCGGCTCGGTATGGACGCTGCCGCAATGCGGACACGCGACGGCGTCCACGCGACGGGCGCTCGCACGCGGCATGAAGCGCAGCGGCTGGACCGACGGTGCCACGTCGCCGCAGCGGCCGGGCGGCGCGATGCCATACGACCGCAGCTTGTCGCGTGCTTCCTCGCTGATCCAGTCGGTCGTCCACGCAGGCGCCAGCGCGGTACGGATACGCCATGGCCCTAATCCGGCCTGATCGAGCGCGCGGCCGACGTCTTCGGCGATCTGCGCCATCGCGGGGCAGCCGGAATAGGTCGGCGTGATCACGACTTCCAGAGCGGCATCCTCGGCGACCATCACGTCGCGCAGGATGCCCAGCTCCCGGATCGACACCACCGGAATCTCCGGGTCCGGTACCGATTCGAGCACGGCCCACGCGCGGGCGGCACGCTGTTGCGCGGTGGGGC
The DNA here is from genome assembly GCF_007829435.1 of Cupriavidus gilardii J11. Classification (GTDB taxonomy): domain Bacteria; phylum Pseudomonadota; class Gammaproteobacteria; order Burkholderiales; family Burkholderiaceae; genus Cupriavidus; species Cupriavidus gilardii_D. The sequence goes on along the minus strand of NZ_VLJN01000026.1, from coordinate 6,426 downwards.
AAGGGGGCGTCATGATCGCGCTCATTACCGATTCACTCTTCGCTGGCCACCCGGCACCGGCCTACCAATGCGCGCCAGGATGCGCACGCGCCAGGCTCTGCATTTCGGCCAGCAGATAGCTCATGTGCTCGGAATGCAGGCCGGCCTTGCCGGTCGACACGAATCCGCTGTCCGCCGGCATGGCCAGCGTGGCCTCGTCCAGAGTCGCTTGCACCGTCGCCAGCCAGGCCGCCTTGTGGTCCGCCGCGACCACGCCGATGCCCTGTGCGGCCGCTTCGCGTTCCACCTCGTCCGCCGTGAAGCACTCGTTCATGTAAGGGAACAGGTGATCCAGCGCGCGCTGGCAACGCACGTGCGATACCTCCGTGCCGTCTCCCAGCCGCACCACCCAATCGGCGGCGTGGTGCAGGTGGTAGCGGGCCTCCTTCAGCGACTTGGCGGCGATCGCGGCGAGCCCCGTGTCGCGGCTCGACTGAAGCGCGGCCCACAACTCCACCATCAGCGCGCCATACAGAAAGTTGCGCACGATGGTGACCGCGTAGTCCCGGTCGGCCGCCGCGGTCCCGGCAAGCGGGCCATGGTGCGGCAGTTCCAGCAGCGTCCAGTTGCGGAACTCGCGCTCGCCGCGCCAGTAGGCGTAGTCGTCCTCATGGCGCTGCCGTCCGGTGAGCTCTCCCTCCATCTCGCCGGCGCGCGTGTACAGCAGGCGCGCCTGCCCGATCAGATCGAGGCTGATATTGGCCAGCGCGATATCTTCCTCCAGCACGGGTCCGTGCCCGCACCATTCGGCGTTGCGCTGACCCAGGATCAGCGCGTTGTCGGCGAGGCGCAGCACGTACTGCAACGCGGCGGTGCGCGCCAGCGGCAATTGCATCGGCGAGGCGGTCATGGGCGTGCGTTCCTGCTACATGTGGTTGACTTCATCGGGCAGCTGATAGAACGTCGGGTGGCGATAGATCTTGTCGGCCATCGGCTCGAACAGCTCTTCCTTGTCCTCGGGCACGCTGGCGGTGATGGCCGACGAGGGCACCACCCAGATCGACACCCCCTCCTGCCGCCGGGTATAGACATCCCGCGCCATGCGCAGCGCCTGCTGCGCGTCGGCCGCATGAAGGCTGCCGCAGTGCTTGTGTTCGAGGCCCTGCTTGCTGCGGACAAAGACTTCCCACAGCGGCCATTCCTTTGTGCTCATCGTCATTCTCCTTTCGCGGCCATCGATGGCATCATGCCGCCGCACGTTCGGCGCCGGCTTCGCGCGCCGCCCGCTTCGCCGCATGGGCCAGCGCGGCCTCGCGCACCCACGCGCCATCGTCATGAGCCTTGACCCGCGTGGCCAGGCGCTCGCGGTTGCACGGGCCGTCGCCATTGATCACGCGCCAGAACTCATCCCAGTCCAGCGGGCTGTAGTCATAGTGGCCGCGCTCCTCGTTCCAGCGCAGGCCGGGATCGGGCAGCGTCACGCCGAGCACCTTGGCCTGTTCGACCGTGGCGTCGACGAACTTCTGCCGCAGGTCGTCGTTGGAGATCCGCTTGATGCCCCATGCCATGGTCTGCGCGCTGTTCGTGGAGGCCGCGTCGGGCGGGCCGAACATCATCAGCACCGGAAACCACCAGCGGTTCACGGCGTCCTGCACCATCTCGCGCTGCGCGTCGGTGCCCCGCATCATCGCAAGCAGCGCGTCGAACCCCTGCCGCTGATGGAACGACTCCTCCTTGCAGATGCGGATCATCGCCCGCGCGTAAGGGCCGTATGAGCAGCGGCACAGCGGAATCTGGTTCATGATCGCGGCGCCGTCCACCAGCCAGCCGATCACGCCCACGTCCGCCCAGGTCAGCGTCGGATAGTTGAAGATCGACGAGTACTTCGCCTTGCCTTTGTGCAGGGCGTCGACCAGTTCGTCGCGCGACACACCCAGCGTTTCGGCCGCCGCATATAAATAGAGACCATGGCCGCCTTCGTCCTGCACTTTCGCCAGCAGGATTGCCTTGCGCTTCAGCGACGGGGCCCGCGAGATCCAGTTGCCCTCCGGCTGCATGCCGATGATTTCGGAATGGGCGTGCTGCGAGATCTGCCGCACGAGCGTCTTGCGGTACGCGGCCGGCATCCAGTCCTGCGGCTCGATCTTGCCGTCGGCGGCCAGCTTCGCATCAAAGGCTGCCTGATGCGCGGCGTCCGGGCCATCCACCGTGGTGGGTACGGGTTCCTGGTGGGAACGGGGCAGGTCCAGGCTTTGGGTGTACATAGCGCCTCCTGTGGCGGACTGCGCCCGAACCGATGGCCGGGCGCCAGCAGCCATTATATATAAACCGACCAGTCGGTCAATTAATGGAGGCACGCGGGCCGAACCGGGGATGGCCGCGGCAGTCTGCCGAGCCCAGCCGAAAAAAAACCCGCGCAAGCGATTGCGCGGGCTGGAATCCACCGAGGTGGTGGAGGAGACAGCCTTAATGATACGCAAGTTGTTGCGTTGCACCAAGTGTCACTGGGCGGCATGATGTTCCCCAGGCACTTGTGTTGCAGCCCGGCAACATCCCAGTCTCCTGAACTCCTCGGCCTCTCAATGAAAGAACGCGTACCCGATCGCGATGGCACCGATCAGGCCCACCAGATCGGCGAATAGCGCGCATGCCAACGCATGCCGTGTATCGCGCACGCCGACGCTGCCGAAATAGACGGCCAGCACATAGAACGTCGTCTCGGTCGATCCCTGGATGATTGCTGCCAGCTTTCCCTGGAAGGAATCCACGCCGTACGCCGTCATCACGTCGATCATGAGACCCCGCGCACCGGCGCCCGACAGTACCTTCATCAGCCCGACCGGCAACGCCGGGACGAAATCGGTATCGAGCCCAAGGGCCCCGATGCCGGTCGCCAGCGCCTGCATCACCCAGTCCATGCCGCCGCTCGCCCGGAACAGCCCGATCGCCACGAGGATTGCCACCAGATACGGGATGATCTGCACCGCCACGCCGAAACCTTCCTTCGCGCCATCGACGAAGGCCTCGTAGACGTTCACCCGCCGCCACGCTCCCCACGCCAGGAACAGCACGATCAGGCCGAGAATGAACACGCTTCCGGCCAGCGCGGTGACCGTGCCGACCTGCTCAGGCGGTGCATGCAACAGCCAAGTGCCGAGCGCAGCCAGTGCCGCGATTGCGCCGCCGAGCGCGATCAGCATGGCGGGCTTGAACAGATTCAGCCGCTGCGTCCACGCGACCGCCGCCAGGCCGGCCAGGCAGGACAGCCCCGTGGCCAGCACTGTCGGCAGGAAGATATCGGCGGCGTTGAATCCGACCAGCCCCTGCTTCAGCGCCACGGCCTGCCGCATGGCGATCACCGAGGTGGGAATCAGCGTCAGCCCGGCCGTATTGAGCACGATGAACATGATCTGTGCGTCGGTGGCCCGCTCCGGCCGCGGGTTCAGCGACTGCAGCTCGCGCATTGCCGTCAGCCCCAGCGGCGTGGCGGCATTGTCCAGCCCGAGCATATTGGCCGACACGTTCATCATCATCGCGCCCTGCGCCGGATGGCCCTGCGGCACGCCGGGGAACAGATGGCGCAGCACCGGGTTCACCAGGCGCGCAAAGCCCTGCACCACGCCGGCGCGTTCGCCGATCCGCATGATGCCCAGCCACAGGCTCATGATGCCGGCCAGTCCCAGCGCGATCTCGAAGGCGGTGCGCGCGCTATCGAACAGGCTGGTCAGCAGTGCCGGAAAGATCGCCGTGTCGCCATGTGCAAGGCGGACACAGGCGATCACGAAGGCAGACAGGAAAAAGCTCAGCCAGACCAGGTTCAGTGCCATGCGGGACGGGGCGCGAGCCCGGCCCCGGGCGCGCATGCGGATTCAAAGGCGCCATCATAGCGCCCGGGTGATCGATGCCCCAGCCCGGCGCCGCCCGGGTCAGGTCAGTTCCGCGCCGCGCTTTTCCAGCAGCTTGCGCAGGATCGACCGGTGGCAGCGGTTCTCGTCCTCGCAATAGCATCCGATGGCGAAGTCGGTCCGATGCGATAGCGCCGCCAGCAGGTCCAGCGTGTGGCTGGCTTCGGGCTCGGCCATCTGGGCCATGAAGTGCTTCTCGAACTTGCGCCACTCGCCGCCATCGCGCGCCTGCTTGGCTTGCGCCATGAGTTCCGCCGACGGCGACAGGTTCGGATACCAGACGTCGTAGTAGTCCCGGCTCGCGTACTCGCTGCGCGGCACGCCGCGCGGGGGCCGGCGCACCGTCCCGATGCGCAGCCCCTCGCCGGGTTTGCGGGGTGTTCCGAGTCGGACGATATGAATGGCCATACGACTTTCCCCTCGCAGTTGACGAGCCGGCCACCGGCGAGCAGGCGTTCAGGCAGTGGCGCTCTCCCGCAGGCCCAGCTCGCGGACCATGGTCTCGCGCATGACGAACTTCTGTACTTTGCCGGTCACGGTCATCGGCATTTCGTCGACGAAACGCACATAGCGTGGAATCTTGTAGTGGGCGATCTGGTCCCGGCAGAACGAGCGGATCTCGTCTTCGTCCGCCTGCTGCCCGGGCTTCAGCACGATCCACGCGCACAACTCCTCGCCATACTTCGCGTCGGGCACGCCAAACACCTGCACCGCCTGCACCTTGGGATGCCGGAACAGGAATTCCTCGATCTCGCGCGGATAGATATTCTCCCCGCCGCGGATCACCATGTCCTTCACCCGGCCAACAATATTGCAGTATCCCTCCGCATCGATCGTCGCCAGATCGCCGGTATGCATCCAGCCGTCGCGGATGGCCTCGGCGGTACGCGCTTCATCCTCCCAGTAGCCCTGCATCACCGAATAGCCGCGCGTACACAGTTCGCCCGTAGTCCCCACCGGCACCACCGCGCCGGTTTCATCGACGACCTTGCATTGCAGATGCGGCTGCACGCGGCCCACCGTCGCCACGCGCTTCTCCAGCGGATCGTCGGTTGCGCTCTGGAACGATACCGGGCTGGTTTCCGTCATGCCATAGGCGATGGTGACCTCGGCCATGTGCATGTCGGCGATCACCCGCTTCATGACCTCGATGGGACACGGTGCCCCGGCCATGATGCCGGTACGCAGATGCGAGAAGTCAAAGCGCGAGAACTCCGGGTGGTCGAGCTGCGCGATGAACATCGTCGGCACGCCATGCAACGCCGTGCAGCGCTCGTCGTGGACCGCCTGCATCGTCGCCAGCGGATCGAACGCCTCGCCAGGGAAGATCATCCTCGCCCCGACGCTGACGCACGCCAGGACCGATAGCACCATGCCGAAGCAGTGGTAGAGCGGAACCGGGATGCAAAGGCTATCCGCATCCGACAACCGCATCGCCATCGCGACGAACCGGCCGTTGTTGACCACATTATGGTGTGTCAGCGTCGCACCTTTCGGATTGCCGGTGGTACCGCTGGTGAACTGGATGTTGATGGCATCGTGCGGATCGAGGGTCGCCGTGACGGCATCCAATCGCGCCCGGTCGGGAGCGGACAACAGCGCCCGGTACGACGCCATGCCCGGGGTCTCCTCGTCGCCCATGCGGACGATCCATTGCAAACGCGGCAGTCGCGCCGCGCGCAGAGCGCCGGGCTCGCAGTGGTCCAGTTCAGGCGCCAGCTTTTGCAGCATCTCGATATAGTTGCTGGACTTGAACCGGGCTGCGGTGATCAGCATCTTCACGCCGGCCTTGTTCAGCGCATATTCCAGTTCGGCGAGCCGGTACGCCGGATTGATGTTGACCAGGATCGCGCCAATCCGCGCCGTGGCGAACTGCGTCACCAGCCATTCCTGCCGGTTGGGCGACCAGATACCCACGCGGTCTCCCTTGGCGATCCCGCGCTCCAGCAGACCCGTGGCGAGCCGGTCCACCTGCTCCCCAAACTCGCGCCAGCTCCAGCGAACCCCCTGTTCGCGGAACACCACGCCCTCGGCGTCGCCACGCGCTGCGACAGTCGCGGACAGAAACTGGGGAATGGTCTGGTCAGACAACGGGACGTCGGTGGCGCCCGTCACCAGGGACAGGCCGTCCTGCGGCATCAGCGGCATGCTTGTCTCCTTCGACTGATGTACTCATATAGGAATAGTCGGCCGGCTCGGTCTACCGTGCCTGCCTCTGCCGGCAGCATATGGCATCGGCCTGCCGATGGCTGTCACCGCTGCGACATTTGAGGCGCTTCCTTCATATGTCAGCGCGGTTTGCGATTTGTTCCGATTCCGCTTGCATCGCGGCGCGGGCTCCCGTAGTATTCGCCCCTCGCTGCTGAACACCGCGGCGAAGTTGGCAGGAAAGGGCAGGTCGGGCGGGGGGCAGCAAGCCCAAGCGCAGACAGGCCCGGCGGCAAAAAAAGTGCGCCGCACCTGTTGACGAGAAACGAAACGCGCTGCATAATCTCGTTTCTCTGCTGCTGACGCAGCAAGGCAACGAAGCAACAGGCAGTAA
>NZ_VLJN01000025.1:44827-68301 GCF_007829435.1 Cupriavidus gilardii J11 | reverse complement strand
GCTCGCCAGCGAGGCATATGACCATCGGCCACCGCCTGCACCACCTTCATGCGATCGACTTCGCGCAAGCTCATCGTCACCCATCCGTGATCGTGCACCGTCGGCTCCTCGATCCATCGRCGAGCCGTTGACGGTATCAATCATGGCAGGCTGGACATTTCTATTTATCCAGAAGGTGACATTTCTATTCATGCTCAACACCCTCGTTGCCGATAATGTTTGTTATGTTAAATAAATGCCCAACGTCACTCATGGCACCCATCCGTGCTGCTCCCACACGTGAAGTTCAACACTCTCACTAGCCAGCCCCTTCTGACCCTGCCCCACTTTGCTGGCGCGCCGACGCTCCGCGCAGGGTCGTGTCTGGAACCGATCAGGGTCGGATGATCATCTTGAGCGCCCTGGTACTGGCTGCCTTGCCGAACGTATCGTAGGCAGCGAGCATCTCGTCAAGGCGAAACCGATGGGTGATCAATCGCGCTGGATCGAGCTTTCCTGCTCCAACCGCCTTGAGCAACATTGGTGTGCTCACCGTGTCCACCAGGCGCGTCGTGATCGTGATGTTGCGGTCCCAAAGACGCTCCAGGTGCAGATCCGCCTTGACCCCATGGACGCCGACGTTGGCGATCGTCCCGCCCGGCGCCACCAGCTCCTCGCACAGTTCAAAGGTCGCCGGAATACCGACGGCTTCGATAACGCAGTCGGCGCCGAGTCCATCGGTCAGCCGCCTGACCTCCTCGACCGGATCGGCATCGCTGTTCCGGATACATGCCGTGGCGCCGAACGTGCGGGCCACCTCCAGCCGGTTGGCATCCGGATCGATAACGATGCATTGCGACGGCGAGTAGAACTGCGCCGTCAACAGCGCCGCCAACCCAATCGGCCCCGCACCGACGATCGCGACGGTGCTGCCCGGTTCCACCTTGCCGTTGAGCACGCCGCATTCGAAGCCAGTCGGGAGGATGTCCGACAACATGACCAGCGCTTCCTCGTCCATGCCGTCAGGAATCCGATGCAGGCTTGTTTCGGCATGCGGTATGCGAACGAACTCTGCCTGTGTCCCGTCGATGCGATGCCCGAGGACCCATCCGCCGCTCTGGCAATGCGAGTACATGCCGCGGCGGCAATTTGAGCACCTTCCGCACGAGGTAATGCAGGAGATCAGGACATGATCGCCCGGCTTCAGCGTAGCGATGGCCGTGCCGACCTCTTCGACCACTCCGACGCCTTCATGGCCCAGGATCCGGCCCGGCTCGCACGTTGGCACGTCGCCCTTGAGGATATGCAGATCGGTTCCGCAGATTGTCGTCGCGGTCACGCGTACGACCGCATCCGTGGGAGACTGCAACATGGGACGGGGCCTGTCTTCCAGGCTCGGCCGCCCGGGTCCCTGGTAAATCAGCGCTTTCATCTCTTGCTCCTTTTCGAGGGTGGCGTCCTTCCAGAATAGACGCGGACCAGGAGCGGACATTGACGCAGCGCAAGCGGCGATCTCATCGGCCGCGTCTTTATCGATTTCATCCTGGAGAAGTTTGCCGAACTCGAATTGGCGCGCAGGTTCAGTGCGTGCTGAAGACATCGGCAAGGTGCCATCTGCAGACGCATGCGCCGGACATCGCGATAGGACTATGTCCGACCCGGCCTTGGGATGATGGCGGTCATCGCGCGCCGTGACCGAGCATCTAGCGGCTGAGTTCGAGCACGGTGTTCCCCACAGTGGCAAAGGCTTTGCCGCTAGCGTCATAGTCCCAGCGCTGGACCCTGCAGTTGGCACTCCCTCCCTCCTGCAGCTGGGGCTCGATGACGTTCACCGAGTTCGGGATGGCGCCTCGCAACCGGCTCGATACTGCTGTGCCGGCCTGTACGGCCCATGCGCGGCGTGCCGACCCGGTCTGCAGGGGCATGACGTAGGGAAGATGGATGTGCCCGCCCAGCACCACGTCCATGCCGGCATCGACCCACGCCGCCACGGCTGCATCCCGTCCGATCAGCAGATTTCCCATATCCGATTCGACGATGGCCCGCACCGGCTGGTGCACGACGACCATGCGCAGCTGGTCCGGCCGAGCCTGCCGTAGCCGCGCGCAGACGCGCTCGATCTGCCCACGCGAGACTTCCCCGTTCTTGTGCCGCGACGGCCTGGTGGTGTTCACGCCGATGGCAAGCACGCGTTCGTTGCTGAAGACCGGTTCGAGCTCGTCCCCCATCGCCCTCCGATAGCCTCCATAGGGACTGAAGAGCCGAGCCGCCACATTGAAAAGCGGAATATCGTGATTGCCGGGTATGACGAGGGTCGGCAGTCCAAGCCTTGAAAGAAACGCGCGGGCCCCCGCGAACTGGCCCCGTCTTGCCCTCTGGGTAACGTCGCCGGACAACACGACGAGCTCCGGCCTCAAGTCGTGCGCCAGCTTCAGCACGGCGTCCACGACGGGCGCCTGCTCAGTACCGAAATGGGTGTCCGATATATGGAGGATGCAACTCATGAACGATCCAGCCGGCTCGTGTCCCGCGGCACCAGCAATTGCAAACGCGTCGGAGAGACGGAAAACGTCAGGGGCGTGCTGGTCCAGGATATTTCACCGTCCATCGCGACCTTGACGCGTCCGCGGTTGCCGCGCACGCGCACCGTCAGCGTGTCGAAACTGAAACTGACGACCCTGGAGGCATCGCCCAGCCGTCCCATGGCCCCCATCAGCAGCAGGCCATATAGCGCCAGGGTACCGACGGGCTTCGCGGCGAGCGCCACGAGACGGCCGTCATCGAGGTCGGCCACTTCGGCGATGCCGATCTGCTCCAGCTGCAGTCTGTTATTGCATACGACGAGTGTCGGAGTGCGCAGGAGCCGCTTTTGACCTTGGGCAATCAATTCGAGCGCCAGCTGCGCCGGCGTGCGCGTCAATGTGACGAGCGCCGAGACCAACGCTACCCAACGCCGGCGCCCCAGCATCTGCTTGTAGGCCTCGCGGTCTTCCAGCAATTGTGGGTACAGCCCCAGGCTGGCATTGACCAGAAATGGCCGCCCGTCGAGCAAACCGACCTGTACCGGTTCGATGCGGGCATCGAGCAGGCTGGCGACCGCCTCGTCCGTTTCGCGCGATATGCCATAGGTGCGGCCAAAGCAATTGAAGGTGCCGCGCGGCAGGATGCCAAAAGGCAGACCGGTTGGCAAAACGGATGCCGCGACAGCGTTCAAGGTGCCGTCGCCTCCCGCTGCCACGACGACGCCGTTGGCTTCTCTTGCCCGTTCCACCGCCATCCGTGCGATTTGCGGCAACTGCCCCGGCTGATCCACCGTGAAGACGGTATGGATGCGCCCCGATTGGCGCAGCAGCGCCGCGATCCTGCTTCGGGTCTGCATCGCGTCATCGTTGCCGGAGCCGCCATTGAATACGATGAAAAGCGGCTCACGCCCGGTCAGTGTGACGGGCGGCTCGTCGTGCGCGGGATTGGGTGGCCTGGGCATTGCATCAAGATACCGACGGCTGTGCGGGGCGACAACTCGTGCGTGGCTGACATGGCGGGGGGGCCCCCCCCCCAGCCGTCCCCCTTTGGAGAACGTGGCCCTTCCGTCACGCGGTTGGTGTGGAAAGCTTATGGAGAATTATTTGTTCGCTATAATTAGTGAGATCAAATAATGCTCCCTAACCTTGGAACCATGTCCCACATCTACCGGCGACCCCTGCTTGCCCAGCAGATGGCGCGTCAGTTGCTCAATCCCGGAGTGCTCGACGAGGGCCTGCGGTCGGGGTTGTTCCTGTCCGGACTGCGACGCACCGGTAAAACCACGTTCCTGCAGAACGACCTGATTCCGGCGCTGGAGAGTGCCGGCGCGATCGTGATCTACGTCGATCTGTGGAGCGATACGCAACGGAGCCCCGCGGCGCTGATCCTCGCCGCGGTAAGGCGTGTGCTGGCCGATCTGGAGTCCGGCGGATCGGTGGCCGCAAGGACGCTGCGAAGGCTCAGTGGTGCCGATGTCGGCGCCTTCGGCTTCAAGTTTGGCTTCAAGCTGGACACTGTTGGCCAGCCCGGCGGCGCGACGCTGGCCGAGGCGCTGACCGAGGTGGTCGACCAGGGCAAGACGGACGTGGTGCTGATCGTGGACGAGGTGCAGCACGCGATCACGTCGGAGGAAGGCAACCAATTGCTTTTCGCGTTGAAGGCGGCGCGCGATGCCATCAATCCACGGCCCGATACTCCCGGTCACTTCCTCTTCGTCGGTACCGGCTCGCATCGCGCGCTGGTCGGGGAACTGACGGCGCGGCGAAACCAGGCCTTCGTCGGAGCAACATCGGTCGCCTATCCCGTACTGGATGAAGAGTATGTGGCCTATTTGCTCGAACGGCTTGCTGCCGAGGGATTCACCGCCCTCCCCTCGCTTGAAGTGGCCGTCCGCGCGTTCCGGTCGTTGGGCAACCAGCCCGAGGAGATGATCAAGGCGCTGCGTCAGCTGCATTTCCACCTGCCGCAGGGAGCCGACCCCGACGCGTATCTGCCTGTCATCGCCAATACATTGCGGTCGGCGGCGGCGGACATCGAACTGATGAAGCTGGAGCAGCTCGGCGGCGTCGCTACGGCGATCTTCGACCGCATTGCGTCGACCGACGGTGGCGTGCGCGGCCTGTTCTCGGCGGAGGCGGCGGCGCAGTACTCGAAGGCTGTCGGGCGGGAGGTAAAGATCGAGGACATCCAGCCGGTCGTCAACGAACTGATGGCGACCAACCTGATCATGCGCAAGGGGCACGGCCTTTACGGCATCACCGACCCGTTCGTGCAGGAGATCTGGCGGGAGAGAAAGACGCTGGAGGGGAAGCTGTAGCCCTTGCTGCGCGTGCGTCTTGTGCGGCTGTCACTGCGACTCATCGGCCAAAGCAAGGGCCAGTTCGCGGGGATCGCGTTCGACGCCGGCAAGATCGGCGTTGAAGTTGACGCCCGCGAGCACGCCGTCTTCGTGCGTGTTGAACAGCCAGCCGGCGACGAAATCGTCGAGGTCGATGGACGTTGGCATGTAGCCGGCCCATTCGGTACGGGCGTGTCGCCGGGCGTAGGCCGCGTCGGACCAGAACACCAATACGTCGGCCTCGACATGGTCCTCTCCCCGACGGGGAGAGGAGATGGTTCGTCGCTCACCGGGAGCGACCACCAGCCGTCAGCCCTGCCCCATCGCCGGATCGCTGACCGTATGCTGCCCGGTTTCCACGCGGCCCGCAAAGCGACGATAGAACGCCGGATCGCTGCTGCACGTCACCGCGAAGTCATACCATTGGCCGCTGTCACGCAAGGACCAGTGCTGCGATGCCGCGCCGCTGGCCGCCACGTCGACCGTCCACGGGCCGTCGTCGCGATAGGCCAGCGGCGTGATCGTGAACCTGCAGGCGCCGGTGCCCTGGTTCATCAGGTCGACGTAGACGTCGCCATTGGCGATGTCATAGCAGACGCGGATTTCCGGGGCGGCCTGCGTGGCGCCGAGCCGGTTGGTATCGCCCTTGAAGTGCCGGTGGAAGCCATTGGGACCCAGCACCCACAGGTCGTAGCGGCCAAGATTGTCGCGCCCGGCATCCCATTCGTCGGAGAGCGTCTTGCCCGGCTCGACCATGTAGCGGCGCGGAATGCGATCCAGGTTGTAGACGTCGTAGACGTGGAAGACCGCGGCCTGCGTGCCGGTATTGGCGAACACCAGTTCGACCTGGCCTGCCGCGTTGCAGCGGGCGCTCGTATGGAGTTCGTATGGCAGCGCGCGCGACGGTCGCGTGCCGGTGGCCTGCAGCGGTAGCTGGATGTCGTGCGGGACAGGCACGGCCGGCAGCAGTTGCTGGGCGGCGCGCAGCGCGTCCGCGTCGGTGCGCGTGGTCCGTCCGGCCAGGGTTGGCAGCGCTTCCGTGTTGGGCGTCTTGAAGTTGAATGCGCTGACGAGGTCCCCGCAGACGGCGCGGCGGAACGGGCTGATATTCGGCTCCTGCACGCCGAAGCGGGCCTCGAGGAAGCGCAGCACCGAGGTGTGGTCGAACACCTGCGAGTTGACCCACCCTCCCCGGCTCCATGGAGAGATGACGTAGAGCGGCACGCGCGGGCCCGGCCCGTACACGCGCCCGTCAGGCGCCGGCTGGCTGGTGCTGCCCGCCGGGGGCGGCTGGTCGAAATACTCGGGCTGCAGATCGGCTTCGCTCAGCGTGGTCTTGCCCGCATAGGTGTTGTCGGGATTGCGCGATGGCGCCGACGGCGAGGGGACATGATCGAAGTAGCCGTCGTTCTCGTCGAAGTTGACGAGCAGCACGGTCTTGCTCCACACCTCGGGATTGGCGGTCAGCGCGTCCAGCACCTCCTGCAGGAACCACGAGCCTTGCACCGGGCTCGACGGGCCGGGGTGCTCGCAGTAGATCGACGGCGCATTGATCCACGATACCTGCGGGAGCTTGCCTTCCAGCACGTCGCGTCGGAACGCGTCGAGATATTCGTCGGGCTGGTTGCCAGGCAGCGTATTGGCGATGCCCTTGTACAGCGGGTTGCCGGCATTGTCCGTGGCCGGATCGTAGGCGTGATACGGCAGCGCCTGTCCGGTGTTGGTGTACGGGGCGCCGGGTGCGCCGCCGCTGGACACCGGGAAGCCCGAGGCGAGATTGGCGCGGCGGAAGTTCTGGAACGCGCCGAGCATGTTGTCGCCCCATTCGTCCGGCATGTTCTGGTAGCAGATCCAGCTGATACCGGCCTCCTCCAGTCGTTCGGCATACGTTTTCCACGTGTAGCCGATGTTTGCATCGGACGGGACCCCGTTGATGGCGTCCCACTCATTGTTGACGAAGGCCACGTTCTGCGGCACGGGGCCGTTGGTGCCGGTCAGGTGGAAGGACCGGTTGGCGTCGGTACCCGTATGCATCGAGCAATGGTAGGCGTCGCAGATCGTGAAGGCATTGGCGAGCGCGAACTGGAACGGGATCTCCTGTTCCTTGTAGTAGCCCATCGACGTGTTTGTCTTTGCCACCGGCCAGCGCGTCATGCGGCCATGGTCCCACGCCTGCTGGCTGTCGATCCACGAGTGCGGCGTGCCGGCAACGCGCTGCGCGTTGTTGGCGGTGCCATCCAGGTGGTAGGGGGTGATCACCGTGCCGTCGTTGCGTTCCTGTTGCCACACCTTGCGGCCATTGGGCATCGGGATGGTGATGCGATCACCGAAGCCGCGCACGCCCATCAGCGTGCCGAAGTAATGGTCGAACGAGCGGTTCTCCTGCATCAGGATCACCACGTGCTCGACGTCCATGATGGTGCCGGTGGCGTTGTTCGCGGGAATGGCCAGGGCGCGGCGAATGCTGGGCGGGAAGGCAGCCAGCGCCGCTGCCGAAAAGCCGGCAGCCGCGCTCGCGCGCAGAAATGTGCGACGGGAGGTCATGTTGTGGTCGGGAGGGAGAGCGGATCGGACGCGGCGCTCAGGGCGCGCAACGCATTTCGGGCTTGACGGGAGCGGTTGGGGTCGGCTGTGGCGCCGCGCCGGGCTCGTCATCGTTGCCGCCGCAGGCGGCCAGCATGGCTGCTGTCACCGATGCGACCAGCAGCGCCCGCGTCAGTCTTGTAGCTAGCATGGGGGCCTTGTTCAGGTTGGGAAACCTTGCCGGATGGGGTCCGGAAAGTGGCGCTAGCCTAGGGGGTGTGCGTGACGGGGGTGTGAAAGGGGGATGGGCCGGGGATGGGGATTGGCGGGCTGTGACTGCCCTCTCCCCCGGCCCCTCTCCCGCTTGCGGGAGAGGGGAGGTTGAGTCAGAGTTGGCGCAGGCGCGCTCTCCAGGGGGTGCCGCGCTCCGTCTTGCCTTGCATGGCGGTGCCGTTGATTTCCCCGGTGTAGCGCTCGTTGCCGACCATGAACGAGATGCGCGTGCCTTCGATGCGGCCCTCCGTGATCGGCGCGGAGCCGCCCTTGCCCCGCACGCTCCCTTCGATCTTCTGGAATTTTTGCGTCAGCACCATCTCGCGGTCGCCCAGCGACCAGGTGCCCGCGACCTTGGCCGGCACGATCCATTTGTGGGCGCTGCAATGACCGCCGCAGCCCTGGACCGCCTGCACGGATTCATCGGGCTCCCAGTCGTCCATCATGAAGGTGTTGGAGACCACGCGGGTGCCGGGCTTCATGTTCAGCAGCGTGGGCCGCAGCCGCAGGTTCAGGTCTGGCAGCAGGAACAGCGTGACGACCGTGGCGTCGGAGAAGTCGGACTGGAAGATATCGGCCCTCTCGAACCTGGCGCGGTCGGATACGCCTTCGGCCTTCGCCGCCTGCCGCGACAGTTCGACCATATCCGGATTGAACTCGATGCCGCGTGCCGTGGCGCCCCGCTTGGCGGCGGTGATCACCATGCGGCCGTCGCCCGAGCCGAGATCGACGAGCCGGTCCTGCGGGGTCAGCTTGACCATGTCGAGCATGCGGTCGACCAGGGCCTGCGACGTGGGCACCCAGACCACGTCCTTGCCGGATTGCCCCACCGTGGGCTTATAGACCGATGGGGGCGAGCTGGGCGCGGTTTCGCTCGGGCTGGTCTGGCACCATGCCGCTCCGCTGGCGGCCAGGGAGCAGACAGTGGCCGCGACAAGGGCTTTGCGCAGGGACATCATCGGCGTTCTCCTCTCGGTTCAACGATTCGCAAGGATTTACAGCGGGTCGGGCGAGGTATCCGCGGCTGACGTATCCGGCGCCGTGTCCGCGGAGTCGTCCGCTTCGTCCTTGCGCATGAACAGCAGCAGCGGCGCGCCGGCGGCGAGCACGGCCAGCCCCACCAGGGCCGCCGCGCCGGTATAGGCGACGCTGGCGTAGAACATGTACAGGCAGGTCAGGCAGAACACGATCGGGGTGAGCGGGTACAACGGCACGCGGTACGGCAGGACCCGGTGCGGCTGGCGCCAGCGCAGCACGAATACGGCAAGGCCGACCATCGTGAGGAAGCCCCAGAACACCGGCGCCGTGTAGTCCACCATGGCCTTGAAGCCATCGCGCGTGATGGCACCGAGCGCGATCAGGGCCAGCGCGATCACGCCCTGCGCGATCTGGCCGTTGGCGGGATTCCTGCCACGGGCGCTCCACACCCCTACGCTGCGCATCACGGTCAGGTCGCGGCCCATCGCATAGAAGACGCGCGCACCGGTGAAGATCGTGGCGTTCAGCGTGGAGATGGCCGCAATCACGATGGCCCCGGTTACCACCAGTTCGCCGGCGGGACCGGCCACCCGTCGCATCATGTCCGCCGCCACGGCGTTCGATCCCCGCAGGCCATCCAGTCCCAATGTCGACAGCAGCGCCACGTTGGCCAGCGTGTAGAGGACCACCAGGATGACGGTGCCGGCGGTAAGCACCCTGGCGATGTTGCGCGGCGCGTCCTCGAGCTCCCCGGTCAGGTAGGCGGCCTCGTTCCATCCGCCATAGGTCAGCAGCACGAAGATCATCGCCAACCCGATCGCGGCGGTCTCCGGCGGCATCGATACGGTGGCTGGCGCGGGTCGGTCGGCCGAGCCGAACAGGCCGAACACGATGATCGCCGCCACCGCGGCGATTTCGATGAAGGTGACCACCAGTTGCAGGTTCTTGCCTTCGATCGTGCCGACCACATTGACGCCGGTCAGCACGATGACGGCCAGCGCGGCGTAGAGCGCCGGACCATAAGGCCCCAGCGGAAGAACCTGCGCGATGTAGTCGCCGAGCATGAAGGCCACGCCGGCGATGGCGCCGGTCTGGATCACCGTGCATCGCGCCCAGCCGAACATCATGGCGGCGGACTTGCCGTAGGCGCGCGACAGGAAGTGATATTCGCCGCCAGCGTTCGGGTGGGCGGCCGACAGCTCGGCGTAGCACAGCGCGCCGATCAGCGTGATCAGCCCGCCGGCGATCCACACCAGGATGAACACGGCCTCGGATGGCACGTTGCTGGCCACGATCGACGGCGTGCGGAAGATGCCGACGCCCACCACCAGTCCGATCATGATGGTGATGGCGTCAAATACCGTGAGGGTGGCTTGCGGCTCGGATCGGCTGTACTCGGTCATCCATATCCCTCAGTCGTTTGTGCGATGGCCGGTCATGCCATCACCCCAACGGGTGAGCATTGTTGCCGGCAGGCGACAAGTGTCGCTCTCTACAATACGAAACCGGAGCCGAAGCGGCTAGTGGACGGTTGGCGTCACGGTAAGTTTCATAGAGTGACGATGGTGTCGGCTAGTTCCGGCACGGCGTTCCGATGGGACACGATGATGGTGGTGTCGACGTGCCGGCGCGGGCGCTGCAGGATCGGGGCTTCCCGGGCCAGGTCGACAGAGGACGTGGGCCCGTCCAGCACCAGGACGTTGGCGCGTGATGCCGTGACTGCCCTCTCCCCTGCTCCTCTCCCCTGCTCCTCTCGCGCAAGCGGGAGAGGGGAGAACACCAGGAGCGTCCGATACCCTGCTGATTTGCTCCCCTTTCCCTTTACTCACGGCTTTGCCGACGCCAGCGCGATTTTTCCAGCCGACTACTATGGTTACGCCGGCTCTCCATCCCTCGGCCCGGCGCTTTGCCGGGCAGATGAAAACCATAGAGCACACGCCGCCCACGACGTGATGCTGGCACAACTCGTGCAGAGAGCCACTCATGGTGTGCAACAGGAGGAGAACCATGGCGGCCCGTTCCATTGCATCGCTGTCGATCAGCTTCGGTCTCGTATCCATTCCCGTGCGCGTGTTCAGCGCCACCGAGGGCAAGGCCAATGTCAGCTTCAACCTGCTGCACAAGGGCTGCGGTTCGCGGCTGCGCCAGCAGTATGTCTGCCAGCGCGAAGGCGTGCTGGTGAGCCGCGACGAAATGGTCAAGGGCTACGAGTTCGAGAAGGACCGGTATGTGGTCTTCACCAAGGAGGAACTCGACGCCCTGGAAGCCGGAGCCAGGCACACCATCGACATCGTGTCGTTCATGCCGGAGAAGGCAATCGATCCGATCTACTACGACAAGGCCTATTACCTCGGGCCGGACAAGCGCGGCGCCAAGCCGTATAGCCTGCTGGCCGAGGCCATGCGGCGCACCGGCACCTGCGCGCTGGGCAAGTGGTCGTGGAAAGGCAAGCAGTACGTGGTTCAGATCCGGCCCAACGACGAAGGGCTGGTGCTGCAGCAACTGCTGTACGCCGACGAGGTCCGCTCGATGGCGGAACTGCATATCGAGCAGGAACAGGCAAAGCCGGCCGAACTCGCGCTGGCCGAGCAGCTGATCGAACAGAACACCGTCGAGGGGTACGATCCGACCGCCTTCCAGGACGAGGAAAAGGAACGGATGCTGGCCGAGATCGACAAGAAGATTGCCGGCAATGCGATCACGGTGACCGAGGAAGCCGCGGCGCCGACGACCGGCGGCGAGGTAATCGACCTGATGGAGGCATTGCGCGCGAGCCTGGGCAAGCGCCAGGGCGCCAGGACTGCCGCGCCTGCCGCTTCGTCCGCGGCGCCGGCCGCCGCGCCACCGGCCAAGAAGGCGCCAAGGCGTGCCGCCGCCGCATCGGTTGCGGAAGCCGCTCCGGCCAAGCGCGCGAGGAAGAAGTCGGCGTGATGCAGGAGGACGGCTACAGCCTGCGCGATATCCGCGCCAAGTTTGGCGCCACGCGCAATCTGATCGAACGGATGGTCGCCGCCGGACTGCTTCGCCCCTGGCGCGCCGCGCGCGGCGCGTTGCGCTTCTCGTTTCGCGACGTCGTGCTGATCCGCACGGCGATGTCGCTGCGCGCCGCCCGCATTCCGGCCGGCCGCGTGGTGCAGGCCATGCGCAAGCTGGCGGAATCGCGGGCGGACAGTCATCTGTCGTCGCTGCGCATTTCGGCGGTGGGCCGGCACGTGGCGGTGCGCGAAGGCTCGACCGACCGGCTGATCGACACCGGGCAGCTGGTCATCCCGTTCGACACGCAGGACGCCGGTGCGGTGGCCCCGCTGCCATCGCCGCCCTACCCGTACGAGGCCTTCGCGCGCGCGGAGGCGTTGGAGAGCGAGGACGCCGGGGCCGCCGAGCACGCCTACCGGCGCCTGATCGCCATGGCGCCCGGCCATGCCGATGCCTACCTGAACCTCGGCGTCATGCTGTCCGGACAGGGACGGCACCATGAGGCGATGGCGCTGTATCGGCAGGGACTGGCCCATCTGCCCGACGATCCTCATCTTCACTACAACCTCGGCGTCGCGCAGGAAGACGCCGGCGACATTGCCGGCGCATTGGCCAGCTATCACCGGTGCATCGCGCTCGCGCCCGGCGATGCGGACGCGCACTTCAACGCGGCGCGACTGCACCAGGCGCTGGGCGAGGGGCGCATGGCGATCCGGTATTTCAGCGCATATCGGCGCCTGCGTGGCGAGTAGCGCCATGCCGCCGCCGCGGTATGACGGTGTGCGGCCTGGACAGCCGCTCCTTTGGGGGTCACAACGTCGACAGCCAACGCCACGCCTTGGCCCAGCCCGACTGGCCGGCCCGCGCCCAGCGCCGGCGCAGCATGCCAACCAGACGGTGCAACGGCGGACGGACAGACTGCAGTGACGCCACGCGCTTCATCGCTTGCCTGAACAGCGTCACACGGCCGGTTCTCATTGACTTCAGGTAGCCCGTGAGCACGTCGACGTGCGGGCGCAGGTAGCCCTGCACCTCGATGTCGGCGAGCCGGTCGAGCCATGCGCTCAAGCCGTCCAGATCGCCCGCCTCGGCAGCGTCTTCCGCCAGCCACACGGCGGCGCAGCCACCGCGCGGCTCCATCTGGTACGACGCGACGCAGACCTCGTGCGCGAGCTGCCGATTGTCGCCATGGCGCAGCGATACGGCAAGGTTGTCCAGTGTCCAGAACGGTGCATCGGCGCGCCGCCAGTCGTGCATCCAGGCAACCACCGCGTCGTAGTGCTGCGCGGTGGCGAGCACGTACGAGATCGCGCTCCAGCAACGCACGTCAGCACGCAGCGCGACTTCGTACCGCTTCATCAGCGTAAACACGTGGCGTACCTGACGGGCCTCGCCGGCGGCCTCGATGACGGCCAGCTTCAGGCGATGATGGCGATCGGCTTCCAGATAGGGCTGCAACGTATCGATCAGGTTGGCGCGCGCCATATCGAAGGCATCTTGCAGCCAGAAGCGGCACGCCGCATCGGACGCCTCCCCTTCCGCGCACGCGGCCTGCACGGTCTGCTGAAGCGCCAGCCGCCACACGCCCCGGCTCAACAGCTTGACCGCCTCGTGAAAGACGGGCTCGTTATCGTTGGCCCGGACGATGACCGACAGCGGCGCCGGGGCTTCGGAGGGGTTATCGCCCCGCAGCGCCAGCCGCAGTTCGCGCAGTGCGGTTGCGGCGCCAGGGAATCGCTCGCGCAGCCCGTCGATCGCGGCCCGTGCCTCGTCGGTCGAGATGTCGAGCAGCACGTCGGCCAGGCCCATGGCGGCAAACTCGTACGACGGGTCGCGTGCGAGCGCCGCGCGGTATGCCTCCGCGGCGGCCTGCTGGCGGCCGAGCTTGCGCGCCGCGTGCGCGATGAAGGCGTAGCCCACCGCATGGGTGGGATCGATCCGGGCCATTTCGCGCCCGGCCGTGCCCGCGTCCTCGAACTTCTCCATGGCCACGCAGACGTCGCCGAAGTCCTGCCACAGCGCGAAGTCGTTGGGTTCCTCCGCCAGCAAGGCGCGCAGCACCGCCAGGGCCTCGTCGCGGCCGTCACGCCGCCACAGTATGCGCGGCTCGAGGCGTCGGATGGACAGTGGCGTACGCTCTCCCCACGGCGTGCGGCGGGTGGCGGCCAGCGCCTGCCCGTGCTGTCCAAACCGGCCCAGCGCGTCGATGCGCGCGATGTAGGCGCGCGGCTCGCGAGCGTCGATCGCATCCGCACGGTCCAGCGCGGCCAGTGCGGCTTCCAGCGTGTCGGCATGCTCGGCCGCGCGGATCCACACATCGATGTTGTCGGGCCGCGATTCCGCCAGCTTGCGCGCCAATGCGCCGGGTCTCGCGGGCTCGCCCGCGGCGCTGGAAATCTGCGCAAGCATGGCCCAAGCCTGTGCGTGCGACGGCCAGCGTTGCAACGTCGATTCGAGTTGGGCCAGCGCGTCGGCATGGCGGTCCATCTTCCATAGCACCCGGGCGCGCTGTACCTGGCAATCGGCGCTGTCGGCGGTGCGCGACTGCGGCGCATCGAGCAGCGCCAGTGCCGCGTCCAGCTGCCCGGGGTACTGCATGGCGAGGTCCGCGAACAGCCGGATTGGCCAGTCCCAGGCCGGAGACAGCTGCAAGGTGCGCCGCAGCGCGGCGACCGCCTCGTCGACACAGCGGCGGTTGAGGGCGTTGCGCGCCTTCTCGAAATGCAGGCGCGGGGTCAGCGGAAAGCGTTCGATGGCCGCCTCGACAATGGCGGCGGCTTCCTCCAGCCGTTGCCGGTCGGCATGCTGGATACCCAGCGCGGCCCAGGTCTGCCACAGTTCCGGACGTGCGTCGCGCAGGTCCGTCAGTTCGGCGGTGAGCGTGTCGTCCAGCAGCGAACGTGCAGCCAGTTCCTGGAACGTCAGCACGGCGTCGCCCTGCGTCGCCTGTACGTGCAACTGTTCGCGGACAAATTGCAGGGCGGCGCGCCGGCCCGCGTCGCCCTGCTGGATCCGCACCAGTTCCGCCATGGCGCCCGTGAGGTCGACCGAGCAGGTCAGCGCCTGGCGATACTGCGCCGCGGCCGCATCCAGATCGCCGGCCGATTGATGCAGATAGCCCAGCACGCTATAGCCCTGCCCGGCCCACGGTGCCAGCTCCACTGCCAGCCGCCCGGCGACCCACGCTTCGTCCAGGCGCCGTTGGGCGGCCAGATTGAGGGCGAGCTCGCGCTGAAAGTTGGCATGGCGTGGGTTGAGTTCGAGCACGTGCCGGATCACGGCATGCCGCTCGTCCAGCAACTCAGCCGGCAACAACTGCAGCAGCAGCTCGTGCAGGCCGATCGAGGTGGTGTGGCGTTCGCACAGCGCACGGACGTAGGCCACGGCGGCGGCCTGTCCGCTGCGCTCGACCAGGATGTCCACGGCCATCCGCTGCAGGCCGAGGTTCAGCGGTTCCTGCTCGCACGCCAGCGCGATGGCCTGCCACGCCTGCGCTATCCGGCCTTCGCGGCGAGCCATCTGGGCCTCGACGCGGAGCCGTTCGACCCGGCGAACCGCGCCGCGGGCGCCGGCGAGCATCGCGCAGGCCTTGTCGGCTTCGCCGTAGGCCAGCAGCCGTTCCGCGTGGAAGTAGCGCAGCGCATCGTCTTCCGGCCGCCTGGTCATCGCGCTTTCCAGCATCGCGAAGCCCTCGCTGCCCCGCTCCATGGCTTCGAGCTGCAGGAAGTAGCTGATGGCCGGCGCGCTGGACCGGCTGCCCAGGCGCTGGACGCGGCCGGCAAGGAATTCGAGCCCTTCGGATACGCGGCCGGTGCCGCAACAGGCCTGGAAATAGGCGACCGCATGGTCTTCGTTGAACTCGCCGAGGCTCGCCGCGATGCGATAGTGCCGCAGCGCCAGCGGCTTCTGCCCCGACATCCACAGCATATTGGCCATCACGCGCCATGCATCGGCCTCGAACGGCTGCACGCGCAGCGATCGTCCGATATGGATTGCCACGTCGGGCAGCAGCCGGGCGTCCTCGCTTTCCAATTGCGCCAGACGCGTCAGCAGCGGCGCGTTCCACGGTTCGCGCTTCACGGCGGCCTGCATCAGCGCCAGCGATTGCGGAGACTGGCCCAGTGCGTCGAGCAGACGCGACTTGTACAGTGTCAGCGCGGCGACTTCGCCGAAGCGGTCGATCAGCGTGTCGGTGTGCGCCAGCACGGCTTCCATGTCGGCGTCGTAGTGCGCCAGCACGCGCTGGCACCATACGGTCAGCCAGTGCCCGGGCTCGCTGGCGGCCTGCTTTTGAGCGACAGCCCCGGCCGTGGCGCGATCGTGCCCCTCCAGGGCCTGCACCACCGCGTAGTAGCGATCCCAGCTGTCGGCGTCCGGCAACGGTATGCCGTCGATACGTCCGGTTTCCTCGGGCGGCAACAGCACCATGCCGCGAGGTCCGCTGAAGCGGTTATCGGCAAACAGCTTCTCCGCCTCGAACTCGCCAAACACGCGCTGGAAGGGATCGCGGATCAGCAGCGTGCGGCGGATGGTGTCGTACCCGATCACGGCCTGCAGGTGGCCCGATGCGGCAAATTGCGTGGTCAGCGTGAACGGCACGCCGGCATCGAGCAGCCGTGTCGCGGATTCCCAGTCGACGGTGAATTCCCGCACCACGAAGCCGTTCCGTTCCGCCCACGCGCGCTCGCTGAAGGACGGGGTGCCGTCGTAGCAGATCTCCTCGGCGATCTCCAGATGCCGCGCGGCACGTCCCCAATAGCCGGAAAGCGCGCTCAGCGTCGCCGGCGCGCAGGTCTGGTGATGCTGCCGCACGAAGCCGACATGCAGCCGGACGCGGCGCGGTGCCTCTCCGGCGGCGATTGCCGCGTCGATGCGCGCGGCCAGCTGCGCATGGTAGGGATTGTCCTCGACGCGGCGGCATGCCCGCGCCGCCTCGGCCAGCCGTCCCAGTTGCAGCAGCGTCTCCGCTTCGGCGATATCCAGCCACGCACGGCGAGCCTTGTCGGCCAGCGGCGCGAACCGCCGGCTGCGGGACAGCGCATCCAGCGCCGCCTCGTGCCGGCCCTGCTCCGCAAGCAGCGTATAGCGCTGGGCCTCGAGGTCGGCGCTCTGCATGCGCGCCGAAGCGTGGTCGAGCACGGCCCTCGCCTCGGCATCCCGGCCGGTCAGCGTGTACAGGTGGGCCACGGCCTGCAATGCCGAACGGAAATCGGTATCGAGCTCGAGGGCGCGCTCGGCGGCCGCCACGGCTTCGTCGTAGCGGTCCTCTCGTTCGAGGCCGTAGGCGTATTCCACCCAGATCCATGGCGAGGCCGGCGCCAACGCCAATGCGTCGGCATAGCACGCGGCCGCGCGCTTCCAATCGCGCTGCAGCGAGGCCAGCTCGCCGTTCTGCGCCAGCCATTCCGCCCGCTGTTCGGCGCTGGCGTGATCGGGTAGCGGATTCTCTTCAGCCCATGCCCACGCCCGGTAATATCCGCGCCGCGAGATCAGCAGGCGCAAATAGCCGATCATCGCTTCGGGGTCGTGCGGTTGTGCGCGCCACAGCCGCATCATCATCGCGTCGGCACGGCGGGGGGCGCCGACATGGCGAAGCACGCGGGCGGCAAGGGCCTGCGCCGCGGCGGTGGGATCGTCCTTCAGGCCCTCAAGCAGCGCGAACGCGGCGTGGCTGTTGCCGTGGTCGGCCAGATGAAGAACGTGTTCGTAGAGATTGAGCGGAGCCGCCTGGGTCATGCCGGGTTCAGGAAAGAGGGTCGGAGCCTGGACACACCGACATGGCGGCACGACGCGAGGGCTGCACGGTTCGAGACCGGCGAAACGCTAGCACTGCTTCGATGGCGGCTGGATCGCTCCTCGGTGGGGTATGTTGCATGGCGCCAACACGGTGTTGGCGCCGGCCCGACGGCGCTGATGTCGCGCGGTCTGCCCTATTCCCGGCTCCTGACCATCGTCGACGACTGGCCGAAGACCCAGGTCACGGCCAATCCGCCGGCCAGCGCGCCCTTCTGCCGCACCAGCGGACTGTCCTCGAAGGTGGCACCGTCGAGCCTGTCATAGCGGACGAACGCGCCCACCCACACATGGCGGAAGCGCCGCGACAGCGATACCAGCGCCATGCTGCCCGAGTAGCCGCCACGCGCCGAGTAAGCGGGCCGGGCCGCGGTGGCGAACTGCTCGTCGACCGAGTAGTAGTACTGGTGATAGCGGCTGGTGGCGAAAAGCGGTCCGGCCATCAGCCCCAGGTTCCAGCCGCGAAAGCCACCGGGATCGGCAATGTCGAGGTTCAGGTTGGGCGAGAAGATCCAGCCGATGGCGCGTGGGGACGATTCCAGCGTCACGGCCAGCCGCACGGGCAAGCGCAGGTCCAGCCGGCTGCGGTCGGTTGAGGATTGCCACAGGTTCAGGTTCAGCGACGGGCCGACCTCCACCGCCGTCTTCAGGTTCGGCATGCCGTCGCGTGCATCGTTGTCGCGGCTCTTGACCGGCAGCGACAGCCCGAGGCTGATGTTCAGTTCGGCGCGATCGCTGTCGAACAGCCGGCCGCGCAGGCCGTTGCGATCGGCACGCAGGAACCTGCCGCGATAGACGAGATACGGCGTGGGAAAGACATAGCCGACCCGCTCATCGGAGCCTCGGTAGTGCGGAAAGCTGATGCCGCCGATGCCCACTCCCACTTCCCATAGCGGGCGCTCGATTTCGTCGTAGTCCTGCTGCGCGAGTGCCAGCGGGCACCCGATGGAAAGGGCTCCGGCAAGCAATCCCGTCAGGCCCTGGGGAACGGTGCGGCCGCGATGGAGTGGGCGGTCTGCTGGGCAAGCGTTTGTCAGGATGTCGGTCGACATGGACTCTCCGGCGGGAAACGCGCTTTGGACGCACTTTGGACGCGCTTTGGACGGCACATCCGTGCCACGATGGGCATCCAGCGTATCGCATTGGCCGCGCGGCGTCGACGCTTTGCCCACGGGCCCATGGCACATCGACGGAGAAGTACTAGGCTGAAACGGTATGACGAAGCCTATGACGAGGAGCCCCAGATGAGCCGTCTGCTGCTAGGCAATCTCGAACCCGGAACGTCCGACGAGGAAATCCGCGACTTCCTCCAGCGCTACGGATTTCCGGCGTTCGACCGGATCGAGCATGAGGATGGGGACGGCTCGCAGCCGGCCGTCCTGCTGACCTTCGACTCCATCGATGCCGCCGTGCTGGCCCGGCTGCAACAGCGCATCGACCATATGTACTGGAAGGGGCGCGGCCTGACCGCCTCCATCCTGCACGACCGCTTCGCCTGACGCCTCCGTCTCCCGCCCCGATCTCCCCTCTCCCGCTGGCGGGAGAGGGGCCGGGGGAGAGGGGAATCCAGACGCCTGAGTCGCCCTCCCCTCAGGTCAGCACCTGTAATCCCCCCCATCCCGATCCAGCAGGCGCAACAACGCCGTCCATTCCCGATCCAGGTGGACCGTATCGAGGTAAGCGTAGTCGTCGTGCTGCTTCGCCGCATGCTCGCACACCTGCGGCGACGGAATCGTGACCTTCTGCCCCATCGACAGCGTCTGCACCTGGATCTCGCAGGCGCGGTTCAGATAGAACATCCGTGTGAAGGCCTCCGCCACCGAACGGCCGGTGGTCAGCAGGCCGTGGTTGCGCAGGATCAGGTAGTTGGCATCCTTCATCGACGCGACGATGCGCGACCGCTCGTCCAGATCCAGCGAAATCCCTTCGTAGTCGTGGTAATTGACCCGGTTGTAGAACTGCATGCTGATCTGGTTCAGCGGCAGCAGGCCGCATTCGAGCGCGGCGACGGCCATGCCGGCGTCGGTATGCAGATGCACCACGCATTCCACGTCATGGCGGCTCTGATGCAGCGCGCTATGGATCGTGAAGCCCGCCGCATTGACCTCGAAGCGCTCGTCGCCGATCGGGCGGCCCTCGGTGTCGATCTTGACCAGCGACGATGCGGTGATCTCGTCGAAGAACCACCCGTGCGGATTGATCAGGAACTGGTCGTTCGTACCCGGCACGCGCGCCGAGATATGGGTGTAGATCAGGTCGGTCAGGTTGAACTTGGCGGCCAGGCGATAGGCGGCGGCGAGCTGTACGCGGACGGCCCATTCCTCGTCGCCGATGTTGCGCGGCTGGCGGTTGCGATGCGGATCGGTGGTCGAAATCATGGTGAAGTTCCGGGATGGCGTTGGGATTGGCGGTCGTTTTGGCGCTGTCGTGGAAGCGTTGCCCTGAAGGCGTGCGGACGTACGATGCCCCGTCAGGGCAGCGCCGCGGTGATGACGATCTCCACGCGGAACGCGGGGTCGGCAAGTTGCACCTTGCCGCAGCAGCGCGTCGGCGTCTCGCCTGGAACGACCCACGCGTCCCACACCGCGTTGAATCCGTCGTAATCGGCCATGTCGGCGAGCCAGATCTGCGCGGTCAGCGCACGGCGCCTGTCGGTGCCCGCCTCGGCCAGCAGGGCATCGACCTTGGCCAGCGCCTGGCGCGTCTGCACGGCGATGTCGCCCGCCTTGTCGTCGGCGACCTGCCCGGCCAGGAACACCATGCCGCCCGCGACGACGGCGCGGCTGCGGCGATGGTTCTGGTCCAGGCGGACGATGCCGCGGGCATTTGGCGAGGCGTTCGGGCTGGTGTTCGTTGTCATGGCGGCACTCATGCTTGCTGTTGGACGATGCGACGGCAGTGATCCAGGGCCGCCCCGATCAGGTTGTTGTTGGCCTCGGGCGTGCGGAACGCCGAGTGCGCCGACAGCGTGACGTTCGGCAGCGTGGTGAGCACGTGACCGGCCGGCATCGGCTCGACGGTAAACACGTCGAGGGCGGCATGGCTGAGCTTGCCGCTGCGCAGCGCGGCCACCATGGCATCCTCGTCAACCAGCGCGCCGCGCGCGGTATTGACCAGAATCGCGCCGTCGCGCATCGATGCGATCCGCCCGGCACTGAGGATGCCGCGCGTTTCGTCGGTCAGCAGCAGGTGCAGCGACACCACGTCACTTTGGGCCAGCAACGCGTCCAGCGTGACGAACTCCACGCCATCATGCTGCTTCGGCGTGCGGTTCCACGCCAGCACGCGCATGCCGATGCCCCGCGCCAACCGCGCCATCTCCGCCGCGATGCCACCGAAGCCCACCAGCCCCAGCGTCTTGCCGGTCAGCTGCACGGCATCCGAACGCAACCAATTGCCGGCCCGCATCTCGCGGTCCATCCGCGCGAAGTTGCGCGCCGCCGCCCACATCAGCGCGAACGCGCACTCGGCGACCGCCGTGTCGCCATAACCCTTGATGGTATGGACGGTAATGCCCAGCTGCGCCAGTTCCTCGGGATTCATGTAGCTGCGTGCGCCGGTGCCGAGAAACACCACGTGCCTCAGGCCGGCGCATTGGCGCGCGATGTCGGTCGGCAGGTGGGTGTGATCGACGATCGCGATCGAGGCGCCGCCAAGGGCCTCGGGCAACTGCTCCGGCTTGATGTCCGGCTGCGAATTGATGCGGACTGGCAGATCGTCGTTCCGGCGCAGACGCTGCATGACCTCGCCCAACGTGGGATTGGCATCGACGAACACCGCGCGCAAGGCCCCATGGTTGGGCGCGGCGGCCCCGCTGTTGTTCTCCACATTGGTGCCCGAAACGATGCCATTCGAAGCGTGGGATTGGCTCAAAGTCATTGAAAAGTCTCCAGAAAATACCGGTCCGCGGCATGCCTCCGAAAGCGAACCAAAATGGTGAATAAAACTGTTGAAAACCCGTGCTGAATCATAGCCCTTTACAGAATACAGTTCAATAATTAAAGTCTGTATACAGCACGGAGTGCAGGGACTGCTGCGACTCGGCACGGCTCCGCGCCCCCCTTTCCCGATCCTTCTTGGAGCAAGCTATGAAGATGCGCCGGTTCATGCTGTTCGCCGCGCCAGCCCTCGCTGCGCTGGCAACCACGCCTGTTTTTGCCCAGGGCGACAAGCCTTGGCCGAGCGGTCCCATCGCGATCGTCAGCGGCTTCCCTGGCGGCGCCGCCACCGATCTCTACGCCCGCAGGCTGGGCGCGGAACTGAGCAAGGAATTTGGCGTGTCGGTTATCTCCGATAATCGGCCGGGTGCCGGCGGCAATATCGCGTCGAATCTGGTGGCGCAGGCCAAACCGGACGGCCACACCTTTCTGCTGGGCACCGCCGGCACGCATGCCATCAATCCGGCGCTATATTCAAAGCTGCCGTTCGACGTGGTAAGGGATTTCAGCCGCATTGCGCTGCTGGGCAATCTGCCGAATGTGCTGCTGGTCAATCCGGAAAAGCACCCCGACATCAAGACCTGCCAGGATCTGCTGAACCTGGCCCGCAAGAAACCTGGGCAGCTGAACTACGCGTCCACCGGCAACGGCGCATCGGGCCACCTGGCCGGCACGCAGTTCGCCACGGCCTCCGGCACCAGCTACACCCATATTCCGTACAAGGGCCAGGGCCCGGCGATGACGGCGCTGCTGTCCGGCGAAGTGGACTTCTTCTTCAACCAGAGTTCGCCCAGCCTCGGACATATCAAATCCGGCAAGGCGCGCGCGTTGGCGGTGACCTCGCCTCAGCGCGTCAGCGCCCTGCCCGACGTGCCGACCGTCGCAGAGGCGTGCGGGCTGCCAGGCTTCGAAAGCACCACGTGGTATGGCTTGTTCGGGCCTGCCGGTCTGCCGCGCGATATCCAGGACAAGATGTCCAAGGCGGTACTGCGGATCATCAATACCGACGACTTCCGTCAATGGCTGGTCAGCCAGGCCATCCAGCCGATCAAGGACGGCGGGCCGGAAGCCTTTACCCGCGTGCAGCAGGCGGATATGAAAACCTGGGCCAAGATCGTGAAGGACTCGGGCGCCAAGGTGGATTGATATCCGGCCGTCGGTGCTGGCGTGGGGCCCGGTGGGCCGCCACGCAGGCACGCAAGCGCTCTTATGTCGCGCTGATGTCGCTGATGTCGCCGTGTCGCTGCATGCAACTCTGTATACGGCCCTGTGGTCAGAATGGACTTCGGGTATATTCCTGCCTTCGCGCGTTGACGTGTAATGCGAGGATGGCGACGGACGGCCCACCCGGGCGGTCCGGCAACAAGAAACAGAGGAAACCGGTACCGTGGCAAACGTGGCGAGCGACAGTGTCGTCGAGCAGGTCTATGACAAGCTGAAGCAGATGAGTGTGGGATACGCCTTCAAGCCGGGCGAGCGGCTCAACGAAGGCGTACTCGCCAGCGCGCTGGGCGTCAGCCGCACGCCCCTGCGCGAGGCGCTGACCCGGTTGACGATGGAAGGCCTGCTGCGCTTCTCGCCGGGCAAGGGCTTCTTCTGCCGCGACCTGGACGCACAGGAGATCTTCTCCCTGTATGAGATGCGCAAGATCGTCGAGACCGAGGCGCTGCGGCTCGCGCTCGAACGCGCCACCGACGAGGACATCGACGCCCTGCTGACCTTCCTCGACAACACCGGCCCGGAACCTGGCGACCGCACGGTGGAGGAACTGGTCCGGCTCGACGAGACCTTCCACGAAGGCCTGATGGCGATGTCCGGCAATCACGAAATGCTGCGCGTGCTGAAGAACATCAACGCGCGCATCCGCTTTATCCGCTGGATCGATATGGAGCGCTGCGACAGGCGCGTCAGCCAGAGCGAGCACCGCGAGATCCTGGTTGGCCTGAAGGCCCGCGATCCGCAGCGTTGCATTCCGGTGCTGGCCAAGCACATCAACCGGCGCTATGACGAGATATCGGCCGCGCTGAAGGAAGGTCTGGCGCAGATCTACATGGGCTAGTACTTGTACACGAACTGGAACCCCCCGCTTATCGCCGCCGTATGGAACGACCGCGGCTTATATACCGGCGTTCCGATAAAGAAGTCATAGGCGG
>NZ_VLJN01000025.1:0-44529 GCF_007829435.1 Cupriavidus gilardii J11 | reverse complement strand
CGCCGGACCAGCGTCGGCCGCCAGTCTGTCGGGCTGCGTACCCAGGCCGCCTACGCCTTGCCGGTAAATCAGGCTGGCATCGAACCGCGCCGCTCCAACATGATGCTGGTCGGTGATGCCGAATTCCGCCAGCGCATTGTTGCGACGTTGCTGCGCGATCTCGGTGTCCTCGATATAGCTGTTGCCGAAGCGCCTCGATAAGCGCCAGTGAAGGCCGAACACGTCGCTCCGGCTGCGATGGATGACCCGCTGCAGCTTCATGTCCAGCGATTGTGATCGGCCCTGGAAGAGGAAGGTCTGGTTTACTCCGGCGACCTGCTGACGGTAGCCACTTCGATTCGCGGACAGCGTCGCGGTCCAATAGCCGTACGGCACCGAGTATGAGCCGCTCCACACCGCCGTGCCGCCGCCCTTGCCGGCGAATCGAAGGTCCCGGCCATAGCCCACCATGATGGCGTCATTGAGGGCCAGCGGATTGTCCAGCGCCAGCGTGACATTGCCCTGCCCCTTGCCCGTGGACCGATTACCGGCATCGTCGACCGAAGCCACCACGGACCAGCGCTTTCCCCGGGACACCGAGATAACCACGTCGCTGATGCCTGGTGTGCCGGTCGGCACGACCTGCATCCGGACGTCCTGGCTCGCCACGCGTTTCATCTGGTCGATGCCCTGCTCCAGGTCCGGCAGGCTCAGCAGTTCGCCGCTTCCGGTCGGAAAGGCGGTCTTCCATGTGCCTGTGCTATTCGATTCCGCGAAGCGAAGTTCGCCAATGACGCCCGGAATCAGTGCAAGGCGCAACACGCCGCTGGCAAGATGTTGTTCCGGCACCAGGACGCGGCTGGTGACATAGCCCCGGTCAAGGATCGCCTGCGACACACCCTTGGCGAGTGTTTCGATGCCCTGCCGGCCCAGACAATTGCCGCGGTAGCGATCGAGCCACGCCTGTGCGAAGGCGAACGGGTCCTGGGGCAATGCGGATGCCGCGCGATCGCGAACGGGTGCTGGAAGCTCGTCAGGTACGGACAGCACAACGCGTTCGAGCGGGAAGCACGGCGACTCGGCCGGCAAGGCGAGAGGAGCCATCGCGGCGGCATCGATCGAAGCCGTTGACGGGGGGCGAAGACCGGCTTGGCCGGCATCGCAAGCCAGGCAGCATGTCAGCGCGCACGCCAGCAGGCACCGCTGGCCCGACCACCTGACCACGCGGGCCAATTTCGGCGCCCCTGGCCCCTTGCAAGCTGTCGAGGACCGCATCATTTGGTCGCGTCGATCAGGGTGGAAATCGCGTTCCATACCTGCGGCGGCAGGAGCTCCGCCATGGCAAAGGGCGAGGAAACCGCAATGGCGCCGGTTGCGCTCCAGATTTCCTGCACTCTCGCCAGCGTGGCGGGTCGCCCCCACGCCGCATTGCCCAATTCGTCATAGATGCGGGGGAGCTTCCCCCCCAGCATGTCATGCGTACCGGCGAAGGATTCGACCAACCTGTCTTGCCAGCTGCCAGGGTCGTATGGCATGCCGAACAGCGTGCCCGGTCTGCCCTGGATGCCCCCGGTGGGGCCGGACAATGCCTTGCCCTCCTTCGTGGCCAGGAATTGCTCAAGGCTCATGCCGGCCGCCTTGGAATCGAACTGCACCTGCCCTTTTTCATTGAGCAATAGCTGGGTGTTGCCATTGGCGTCCAGCACAGGTCTTCTCTGCTCGTCAGTTACCGTGATGCACCGCCGATTGTCGGTGCCGCAAAGCTTGTCCAGATCCCATCGGGTTCCTCCCAGCTTCCAGCCATCGCCGCGCACCCCGACACTGGGGCCGGACAGGTTGGTGATCGGCGGACTGTCCCCGTCCACCACGCCGGGAAACTTCCTGGAGTCCTCCATCATCAATTGCCGCATGTGGTCGGCCGCCGCCGATAGCGCTTCCCTGGTAATGGCCTTGCCACCGTTTCCGGTGACGGCCCCGATCAGGACGTTCATCGCCCGCTCCTCCATATGCAGCTCGTCCAGTTTCGTCTGGGCGATGCGGCGCTGCTCGTCCGTGGCGGCGGAGCGGATCTGTTCTCGCAATGTGGAGCGGTGCTTCTCGACATAGCTTTCCAGCGCCTGCGATGCTTCCGCGGCGAAAGCCGCCCCGACGCTCAACTGGCTGGCCAGTTGCCTGCTGACCTTGTCGGCATCGAAGGGATTGGGGATGCCGGTCTCGGTATCGCCGCTGCGCACGGCGGCATGTCCGGCGATACCCGAGATGCCCGATCGCGTCGTACTGGCTGCATGGCTCGCGCTGGTGCCGGTAGCGGCGCCAGCCACACCGCCTGCCGCCACGCTGAAGCCATTGGAGACGTAGTCCGCGCGATTGTCGATATCGGCCTGGGTCAACGTCCCCCTGGTTTCGAACCGATTCCTGCCTTCCCGCACCGCCACGTCCGTCGACGCGATAACACCGCCCTTCAGCGCGGTGTTGCCCGCGACATTGACCTGGAAGCCACCGTCACCGGCCTTGATGCCGGACTGTTCCGCCACACTGGCATAGGTGCTGTCGACCTTCTGCCGGCCGGCGCTTGCGCTTGCCGAGAAGCCGTAGCCGACCATGACGTTGGCACCAAGCGACTCGCTCTTGCTGCGGTAGGTGCTGGTGTCCTGCAGGCTTTCGATGGCAAGATCGCCGCCAACATCGGCTACCACGCGCCTGGCCGAGGCCACCGCCCCTCGCAGCGTCGTGTCGCCCCCTGATTCGATCGTCAGCGTATTGCCTGCGGTGGCATGACTGTGGGTCCAGCTGGTATCGCTGCCATCGGCACTACCGCGTGCCCCGCTTGCGTTCGCGGCCACGCCAAAACCCATGCCGTTCGATCCGATGTTGAGCTGGACACCCACGCCACCGGAAGCGCTTCGGCTCGTGCTGTGTTGTTCCGTAGCGTTCCCGGCGGCCAGCATGTTGACCTGGTTCCCGGCCTTCAGCCACGCGTTGTTCGCCGCCGCGATATCGCTGCCGACCACATTGATATTGCTGTCGGCGCCCGCCCCCTCCGCGCGAATGCGCACGTCGCCTCCGGCCTGGATCCTGCTGCCGACAGCCGACGCGCTGGACTGGGTCTGCGCGCTATCGCTGCGGGAACTTCCCGCCATGATGCTGATGCTCAATCCACCGCCCGTTCCCGGATTTACCTGCACGGCATCCGCGGCCCGCTTCGCGGCAAGCGCGGTCGTGCCGGCGGCGAGGGCCGTGGTGCGCGCGTCGTCGGACTGTGCCGCGGCGCGACCCAAGCGCGCGGCGGTCTGGGCCGCCGTCACCACTGGATTGGACAACGCAATGGTCAAGCCACTCTGCCGGACGTGTGATTCCCGCTGATGACGCTCGGTATCCGTGACCGCATTGATATCCACCCGCTTCGCCGCGATGTCGACATCGCCCTCCAGCGCCGCGACGGCGCTGCCCGTCTGGGTATAGCCCTGCCCGGCGCTTAGGGAGACGTCGCCATGGAGGCTCCCTACGGTCGATCCCTTATGCCACGTGCGATCCACGGTCTGCTTCTGGCTGGATTGTTGGCTGCCGAAGGTAACCGCCATGCCGCCYCCCGAAAACATGCCGGATTTGCGCGTTTCCTGCTCCGTGTGGTTGGACGCAACGGATGTCGACGCGCCGATGGTGAGATCACGATCCGCATGCAATGCGACCTGCCTGCTGCCCACCACATCCGAGCCGGAGATCGTCAGGTTCCCGCCGGCGTGGCCGACAATGCGGTCGGCCGACACGGTGGACCCGATAGCGACCGACTCGTGCTCGGTACTTTCGCGTATGGCCTGCTGCCTGGACAGCAGCCCCGAGCGACGGGTTTCGGACCAGTCCCGCGCCTCGTGCGTCTCGCTCACGGTGCCCACCGTGACGTCGCCCGCGGCAACCAGCCTCGCGACGCCGCCCCCGCGGCCGCCCGCGCCGGTTGTCACGGTCGAGCCCAGCACGGCCAGGTCGCCGCCGTCGGCGGCCGCCCCGGCGCCTTCGACGGGAGAGATGCCGTTGGGCTGTAGCAGCGCCGAGGCAAGCGCCTTCTGTCCCGCCGCCAACGTGGCGTTGTTTCCGGCCTGCACGGTGGTGGCTCTGGCCGACTCGTCATACGACGACCGCGTGTACTCGGCGCCTTTTCCTCCCAACGATCCCTCGCCGTGCGTATGGGTGTCGAGCACCGCGGTGATGGTGGCCTTGCGGCCAGCCAGCAGCGTGACATCGTTGCCGGCCGCGATGGCCGACCCGGATACCGTCATATCGCGCCCGGCCACAGTAACG
This sequence comes from Cupriavidus gilardii J11, assembly GCF_007829435.1. Taxonomy (GTDB): domain Bacteria; phylum Pseudomonadota; class Gammaproteobacteria; order Burkholderiales; family Burkholderiaceae; genus Cupriavidus; species Cupriavidus gilardii_D. The sequence continues at coordinate 40,254 of NZ_VLJN01000025.1, read as the reverse complement.
ATGCTGTCCCCCGCACGGATCGCGCTGCCTGCATGTGTGACCGCTTCGTCGTGGCCATGGCTCTGGCCACCGCGCGACTCCGTGTGCTGGCTGGCGTCGAGCGTGACAGCGTCGATCCTGACATCGCGGCCAGCGCCCAGCATCGCGTTCTTGCCCGCGTCCACCATTGCGCCATTGATCACAAGATCCCGTCCGGCAATCACGGCGGCGCTTCCGCTCGCCGAGATGCTGCCGATCTCGCCCAGGCCGGTCGCCCCGGCCCTATAGCCGTTGTCCAGCACCGTTTCGCCCGATACCGTCCGCGACGCATTCACGACGTCCCGTCCCGCGCTTACTGCCACGTCGTTGCCCGCGATCCGGCCTCCCATGTTAAGCACGTCGCGTGCTGCACGAACGGTCGTCGCGCCGCCTCTATCGCCGATGGTCGCCAGATTGACAATGTTGTCGCCCAGCACTTGCGTGGCGACATCGCCAACGATACGGCCACTGTTTTGCGCGTCGCCGGTTGCGGCGACCGACACGGTCCTTCCCGTCACCAGCGCGCCGGTATCGTGCAGGTTCACCGCATGGGCCTTGGCCAGATACAGCTTGGGTACGAGAACGGAATGGGTGCTGCCGTCGGGCAGTGTCACCTGCTGCGAGACGAGCCAGACCATATCGGAGGTGAGCTGCTGCATCTGCTGCGGCGATAGCCCGACGCCCGGCACGAGTCCGAAGGCGCTGGCATAGGTAAGGCCATTGTCCATCAGCGCCCTGTACGCTTGCGTCTGGTCGGCGTTGTCAGCCAGCAGCGTGCGCCCGGTCAGCCGCGTGATCTGCTCGCGCAGCAGTCTCTGTTCGTAGAATCCGTCACCGAGCCGCATCTGTACCTTCTGCGGATCGAGCCCCAGTTGCGCGAGCATGTAGTCGCTCGAAATGAAGGCGTTGTATTGCGTGAAGCGCGGATCCGTCGCGACCAGATAGCGGGCAGCGGGCGCGGCCTGATAGCGGAACAAGCCATTGGTGGGCAGCGCCAGGTCCGGAATGCCGCCATCGGCCGCTCCCAGTGTCTGCGGGTGCGACGATCTTCCCGCCACCTCGCCCACCCGCGCGCCTGCCGCTTCGCCACCGCCGATGCCCGCACGGCGCATGTCCCCGCCGCTGACGCCTTGCCCCGCCACCGTGTTGCCGAGGCGGTCGACCGTCGTCACCGAAACATCGCGCGCCGAAGTGTGGACCGCCTGGTTTGACGACGCGATGGCCGGCAGCGCCCAGATCGTATCGGAGGCGACCGGCGCGGTCGGATACGGCACCACCTTCGTGTCGTGATTGTTGCCGCTCTTCTGGTGCCAGTAGAAGGTGGAAGTCTGCGTGCTGGTGGCCGTTTGCCGCAGCGCGGTTCCGACATCGTTGATGGTGCCGTCAACCGCTCGGCGTATCAGGTTCCCCCCGGCCGTGATTGTCGAGGACTGGTTCAGGATGGCTCCACCGTCCGCATTGATCCGGATGGCGCCCGCTGCGCGCACCATGCCGGGTGCCGCGGCGCTGATCAGGCGATCGGCGGTGGTGGTCGTGGTCGTGGTGCGCGACACCTCGTTGTAGTCGTGGCTATCGACGCCGAGATCCGTGCGGATGCGAATGTCATCTGGACGAATATGAAGATCGGGATCCCAGTCGGGCCAGAAGGTGATGCGGTATGTCGTGCCTGTCTCCTCCAGCCTTTGGTAGTACTGCTGTGCGCGCGTGGTCAGCGGACGGGTCGGAAGCGGATCGCATGGCGAATCGGGCTGGCAACTGTAGTAGGGGCCGACGTAGGTTTCGATCGGTGCGGTGGCGAAGCGCAATGTCCTCGCGGCCGGATCGACTGCCGAGACCGTCTCCTTGGGCACCTCGATGGTGATCGGGGCACGCAGCGCAAGCATCATGGCGGCACTCACGTCGGCCTTTCCACCCGACCAGTTCCAGCCCGGAACGGTCTTGCTTTGATGGAACCGAAGATCGTCGCCCCACAGTCCGGCGAACCAGGCCTGGCGCGTCTCGCTGGTGGACTGCGCAGCGCCGGCCTCCGTCACGATGCGGGTGCGGAAGTTATCGACCGAACGGGCGGCCACGTCGATATCGCCATCGGCCTCGATGGTCGCGGAGCGGTTGATCAACGCGCTGGCCTGATTGGCCAGCATGCCTTCCGCATCTCGCGCTCCGTCCCGTGCGATGCGCAGATGTCCGGCGCTGTAGATCGTGGCCCCATCGAGATTCGATACCGTGTCGGAGGCGTAGATCTTCAGATCCTGCGCCGCGGCAATGGTAGCCGCCGCTCCGGCATTGGAGACCCCGCCTCCCTGGACCTCGACGTCGTTGCCCAGGACTGTGCCCGTATTGTCCAGAGTGGGGCTGGCGGTTCGCACTGTCGCGCCCTCGATGCGGCCCGCATTGGCAATGCCATGGCGAGCGACGATGGTTGTGGCGCCGGTGCCGTTAACGCGCGCAGAGGGGCCGTTCACCACGCGATCGCCCTCCACCGTCACGTCGGCGCCGGCGGCCAGCGTGGCGGTATTGGTCACCGTGCCGCTCGCGCTCACGCGCAGGTTGGCGTCCGCGCGCAGCCTGTTCGCGCCATCGTTCAGGTAATCGCCCGAAATCTGCAGGGACAGGTTGCGTCCTGCCGTGATCTCGCCACTGCCGCTGGCCTCGCCCGCGATATCGATGTCGCGATTGCCGCGCACCGTACCGTCGGCGTTCGCCATCGAAGCCACGCGAAGCGTGACATCCTGCCCGCCGAGCACCGTGCCGCCCTGGTTCGCCAGCGACGCGCCGACGTCCGACATCGTCATCGCCGTACCGCCATACAGCATCCCCCCGCGATTATCCGCGTTCCTGGAGATCGCCAGGGCAAGCGCGCGTCCCGCCGCGACGTTGCCACCGTTCGTATTGTCCAGAACCGGGGCGGCGATCGTGACATCCCCGTTACCGCCCAGCGTGCCGCCGCCATTCGTCACCGCGCCACTCGCCGCAACCGACGTGGCGCCGTCTCCGCCGTTGACGAGTCGGCCTGCGCTGTTGTCGACGCTGGCCCCCGACACCGTGATGGCGCCGTGCGCTCCGTTCGCGGCCAGCGTGCCGCCGGTGTTGACCACCGTGCCACCGGCGTCGACGGCAAGGTTGCCGCTGGTCTGGGCGCTGCCGCCCCCGTTGTGAAGATCCGTGCCACTGGCAATCGTCAATCCGGTCTCGCCAAACAGCGTGCCGCTCCGATTGTCGATGCCATGTACCACTTGCAGCGACAGCGTGCCGCCGGACGCCATCTTGCCACCCGCCGCATTCGACAGGCTTCCTGCGATGATCGTCGTGTCGCCGTTGCCACCAGTGATCCCGCGGTCGTTGTCCAAGTGGCCCGCTATGGTGACTTCTGTCGCGGCCTTGCCTGCATTGACTAGCTTGCCCCCGGCATTGACGAGGTGGTTCGCCGATACATGCATGGCCGCATCAGGGCCGTTCGCGGTCAGCGTCCCGCCGGCATTCGCCAGATCGCCCCCCGCAACGATGCTGAGATCTCCACCGGACTGCGCGTTGCCGCCGCTGTTGTCAAAGTCCTCCACGCTGCGCAACGCCAGCCTGCCCTGCCCATATAGCGTGCCGCCGGCGTTGGAGAGCTGGCTCGCGCTGGCGGACAGCGCGCCATTGCTCTGCACGCTGCCGTCGACGTTGACAAGCCTGCCATCGCTCGACAGCGTCAGCGCGCCGTTGCCGGCATGCTGGATCTTGCCGCCGCTGTTCTCCAGCGCGGCGGCGTGGACCGTCACATTGCTGCCATTGCTCGCGATCGTGCCGCCGCCGTTGTCGACCGTGCCGCCTGCCACGATGGCTGTGTCGCCTGTCCCATACTGATTCACCAGGCCGCCACGGTTGACGAGGCCAGCCTTCAGGTCGGCCGCCAATTGTCCGGCTTCGACGCGACCCGCGGTGTTGTCCATCTCCCTGGCCGTCAGCCGCAGGCCGGAGCCCGACAATGTGCCGCCGCGGTTGGACAGCGTGCCGGACACGTTCAGCGTCAACGCGTCGCCGGCCGTCAGCGTGCCCTTGTCGTTGCGCAGGGCGGCACCCGCCGTTGCTTCGAGGTCGCGCGCCGCGCTGATCGCCGCGCCGCTGACGTCCAGCCCTCCGGACTTCGTCAGCAGCCTCATGCCGCCACCCGCGGCCGTCTGGCTGCCGGCAAGCGACATGCGGTCGCCGTCGAACGTCATGTTGCCGCCAGACACGTTGCGTCCCGTGGCGGACAGGTCATGCGCGGCGGACACTGCCAATTCACCGCTGCTGTCCACCTTGCCATCGGCATTGACCCCCGCCGCCAGCAGGCCGGTGGAGGCGATGTTGGCGCCGTTCACGGCAAGCCCTTGCCGGGCCGCGAGCGTGCCGCTGTTCCGCAGCGTGCCGTCGGTGTCGATGGAAACCGTGCCGGCGCCATATGCGACGCCGCTACTGTCGATGCCGCCGCGACCGCGCAACGCCATGTGCCCGGTGGCATTGGTCTGCCCGTCCAGCACCAGCCGTCCTTCGGCGGTCAGCGTCAGGTCACCGGCCTGTGCGGCGAGCACGCCGCGATTCGATACCCCGACGCCAAGCTCGGTGGCGGCCAGCACGATCCTGTTCGCGTACATGCCGCCCAGCTGGCCGACGTCGATCCCGGTCGCCGGGGCCGCGCCGCCTATGGCAAGCGGCGTGGCGGCAAGCGTGCCGCGGTCCACCTCATTCGCGCCGGCGACGACGTGCAGGCGATTGGCGTGCAGCGCCGCATTCGCGGAAACGGCGCGCGCGATCAGGTCGACCTGATCCAGTGCGACGCCGTCCAGGCCGTCGCCCTCGATGCCGATGTGTCCCCCCGTCACGCGGAAGCCGTCCAGGCTGCCGCCGTGTCCCATCACCGGCGTGCCGGTTGTCAAGGTGGCCCGGCTGGCGTTGATGAACCCGCCGCCGTCCACCAGGATGCCGTTTGGATTGGCCACCACAACCTCGCCCTTCGGGCCGGCAACTTCGAGATACCCGTGCAATTGGCTCGGCATCGCCCCGGTGACCTGGTTGACGATGATCCGTGCCGATCCGCCCGGCGGCAGATTCGGATTGCCGTTGACATAGCCGGCCTGCCGCGTTGTGACGATGGACGATGCGTTGTTCAGGATGGCGCCCTCACGCGGCACGTCGAACCGTGTGTACGCATTGGTGGAGACGCCCGCCGGCGAAGGACGCGTGATATCGACCTGCTGGATGCCATTGGCGGTTCGCGACACGTTTGGCCGATGCACGCCGGCATTGGGATCGGCCACCATCTGCGCCACCACCTGCGCCGTATGGCTCAGCGCGAACCACAACGCCAGCGTCGTCGCGCGCAATGCCAGCGTGACGACCGGATSCCSCCGGGCCACGGCCACGGCGACATCGGGCCGGCAGCATGACCCGCGCCGGGCTTTGCCGCTTCCCAGCGCGGACTCGGCGACCGCCATCGGCATATTGCGCAGTGCGTTGAATACAAGGCGGTAGCGGCGATTGTTCATGGCTGTCGGGGCGCCCAGCGAGTGGAAGTGGGCCGACTATAGCCAGCGATGCGCGGACAGATTGTTAGCGTCTGTCATTTTTAGCGCCGGACCGGATGCATCGTGCCGCCGTCCCGGTGTATTGGTCCGCCTTGCCACAAACGTTTACGCATGCAGACCCGGCTGCCGCTAATATCGCCACCATGTCCGGACGCCGGACGTTGTTCCCTATCCTTCCGCGGGCACCCGCTCCGCCGCTCTCACCCCAGGATGCCGCCATGCCACGCTTCGCCGCCAATCTGTCCATGCTGTACAACGAGCACGGCTTTCTCGACCGCTTCGCCGCCGCCGCAAGCGACGGTTTCCGCGCGGTCGAGTACCTGTTCCCCTATGAGTTTCCCGCCGCGGACCTGAAGGCACGCCTGGAACGGCATGGCTTGCAACAGGCGCTGTTCAACGCGCCGCCGGGCGACTGGTCTGCCGGCGAGCGAGGCATCGCGTCGCTACCCGGCCGCGAGGATGAATTCCGGCGCGGCATCAATATGGCGCTCGACTATGCGCGCGTGCTCGGCAACGACAAGGTGCACGTGATGGCGGGCCTGCGCGCCGCCGGCGTGGACCCGGCGGCGCAGCGCGAGGTGTACCTGCGTAACCTCGACTACGCGGCACGCACCGCGAACGCCGAGGGGGTCACCATCGTGATCGAGCCCATCAATCCGCGCGACATGCCGGGATACTTCCTGAACCGCCAGGACGAGGCGCACGCCATCTGCCGCGAGACAGGTGCACCGAACCTGAAGGTGCTGTTCGATTGCTACCACTGCCAGATCGTCGAAGGCGACCTCGCCATGACGTTGAAGCGCGACATCGGCGGCATCGCGCATATACAGATTGCCGGCGTGCCGGCCCGGCAGGAACCGGACACCGGTGAAGTGCACTACCCCTATCTGTTCGACCTGATCGACGAGCTCGGTTACCAGGGGTGGATCGGCTGCGAGTACCGCCCGAAGGCCGGCACGACGGCCGGCCTGGGGTGGCTGCGGCCCTACCTGTGAGCGTGTGAGCCTGCGTGCGCGCTGCCCGCAACGCTTGCCTCGACGGTACCCGGCATCCCATCACTTAAATGTGGACATTGTCCATTTCGCCGACTATCGTTCGTATCCAAGCCTGATGCGCTGAGCCCCCGGGCCGGACCCGGGACCTGGCCGGGGCCGGATGCCATGCGCGAAAAAGCCAGTCCGGGTTCCCCATCTCACGGTGCCGCTCCCCACGAAAGGACGCTCCCATGCAACACAACCTGGATGACCGCAAGCGCTGGCTGGCCCTGATGGTGCTATGCCTTGGCGTGCTGATGATTGTGCTCGACACCACCATCGTCAACGTTGCCCTGCCCTCGATCCGGTCCGACCTGGGTTTCACCGAGGCTTCGCTGGTCTGGGTCGTCAACGCCTATATGCTGACGTTCGGCGGCTGCCTGCTACTTGGCGGCCGGCTCGGCGACCTGTTCGGTCACCGGCGCCTGTTCCTGCTGGGCATCACGGTATTCACGCTCGCCTCGCTCGCGTGCGGGCTCGCGCATTCCCAGGCGATGCTGGTGACGGCGCGCGCGGTGCAGGGTTTCGGCGGCGCGGTGGTTTCCGCGGTGTCGCTGTCGCTGATCATGGACCTGTTCTCGACCCCCGGGGACCGTGCAAAGGCCATGGGCGTCTATGGCTTCGTCTGCGCGGGCGGCGGCAGCATCGGCGTGCTGCTGGGCGGCCTGCTGACCGGCGCGCTCAGTTGGCACTGGATCTTCCTGGTCAACCTGCCGATCGGCGCCGCGGTCTATGGCTTGTGCCTGGCGCTGATTCCCGATATGCGGGGCTCGGCCGACGGACAACGGCTCGATGTGGGTGGCGCGCTGACCATCACGGCATCGCTGATGCTTGCCGTCTATGCCGTCGTGAACGGAAACGAGATAGGGTGGCTCGCAACACAGACCGTGGCAATGCTGTCTGTCGCTGTCATCCTGCTGGCGTTGTTCCTGTGGATCGAAGCGCGCGTGGCCCATCCGTTGATGCCGCTCGCGCTGTTCCGGCTGCGCAATGTCGCGGTCTCCAACATCGTCGGCGTGTTGTGGGCCGCCGCGATGTTCGCGTGGTTCTTCATCTCGGCGCTTTACCTGCAACTGGTGCTGGGCTACGACCCGATGCAGGTGGGCCTCGCTTTCCTGCCGGCGAACCTGATCATGGCGGCGTTCTCGCTTGGCCTGTCGGCCCGGCTGGTGATGCGCTTCGGTATTCGCGGCCCGCTATGCGTGGGCCTGCTGATCGCCGCGCTGGGCCTGCTGTTGTTCGCGCGCGCGCCGGTGGAAGGCCGCTTCGTCACCGACGTGCTGCCCGGCATGCTGTTGCTCGGCCTGGGTGCGGGCGTTGCATTCAATCCGGTGCTGCTTGCGGCGATGAGCGACGTCAGTCCGCGCGATTCGGGACTGGCATCCGGTGTCGTCAATACGTCGTTCATGATGGGCGGCGCATTGGGACTCGCCGTGCTCGCCAGCCTGGCCGCGGGCCGCAGCGCCACCGTGGCCGCGACGGGCGCGCCGCTGACCGTGGCACTGACCGCGGGCTATCAGCTGGCTTTCGTGGTGGGCGCGATATGCGCGGCGATGGCAGCGGGTCTGGGGGGCCTGTTGCTGCGCACGCGCGCTGCCCCGCAAGGCCACACCGATATGCCGCAGGGCCCCGGCGCGGATGCCATCGGGCCGGAAACCGCTGGCCATCATGGCCCGTAGCGGACACTCGACCGCCCACAGCGCCGCCAACGAAGGACCGGTGACACGCCCCGGTCGCCGCGCCACGTACCGGCATGGCGACCTGCAGCGCGCGCTGCTGGAGGCCGGCATCGCACTGGCCCGTGAAGGCGGACCGGATGCCATCGTACTGCGCGAAGCCACGCGGCGGGCTGGCGTGGTGCCGAATGCCGCCTATCGGCATTTCGCCAACCGGCTTGCGCTGTTCGAAGCCGTGCGCGCCGCCGCGCTCTCGATGCTGGCCCACACCATGGAAGCCGAGCTTGACAGCGTTGGCCGCGGACAAGGCAGCGGCGACGCGCGAGAGTGCGCCCGCGCCCGGATGCGGGCGGTCGGGGCCGGCTACCTGCGCTTCGCGCAGGCGGAGCCCGGACTGTTTCGCACGGCGTTCGCCTCCGCCGCGGCGGTCGAATACGATGCCGATCCGGCGAAGGCGGGCCTGAGCGGCATGAATCCCTTCCAGCTGCTCGGCGCCGCGCTGGACCGCCTGGTGGCTTGCGGTGCCCTGCCCGCCGACCGTCGACCGGGGGCGGAGTACCTCGCCTGGTCGGCGGTGCATGGTCTTGCCTTGCTGCTGCTGGACGGGCCGCTTCGGCATGCCGATCCGGACCAGCGTCGCACACTGGAAGAGCGCGTGCTGAGAATGGTCGAAGACGGCCTGTAGGCGTACATCGCCATGCCAGCCAGCGCCCGGCGCGGCCGGGGCCCCTGAAGGGCCGATGCAGTGCCACGACTTTGCAGCACCTCGCGAATCAGTCATCATGAAAAGGCCGGCACCCCGCCCGCCGCCACCGCGCCACGGAAAGCGCATTCCCAACCCGATTCCCAACCGGAGCAACGATGAAACTGATCGGCATGCTGGACTCTCCCTACGTTCGCCGCGTCGCGGTCTCTCTCAAGCAACTGGGCCTGGCCTACGAGCATCAGCCGGTGTCCGTATTCCGCACCTTCGAGCAGTTCCAGCAGATCAACCCCGTGGTGAAGGCACCGACGCTGGTGTGCGACAACGGTGTGGTGCTGATGGACTCCACGCTGATCCTCGACTATATCGAGGCGCTTGCCGGCAAGACCCTGATGCCACCCGCGCTCGGGCAAAGGCAAATCGCCTTGCGCCGCATCGGACTGGCGCTGGCGGCGGCCGAGAAGGCGGTGCAGATCGTCTACGAACATCGCCTGCGGCCAAGCGACAAGCTGCACCAGCCATGGGTCGACCGCGTGGACGGTCAGTTGCGCGCCGCATTGGATGCGCTGGAGGCGGAATGGACCGAGCCCGCCAATGCCGGCGTGCTGACGCAGGACAGGATCACCACCGCGGTGGTGTGGCAGTTCGCCGAATCGATGCTGCCCGAGCGCGTGCAGGCTGCGCGGTATCCGAAGCTGGCGGCTTTCTCGGCAGTGGCAGAGGCACTGCCCGCCTTCGCGCAGAACGCGCCCTAGTAGTCGGGACCAACCGCTATAGTCGCCCCCACTGCGCTTTCACACCGGCGCGCCGTGGGCCCGCGCCGGCGAAACAAAATTCAACGCATCGCGCCTTGAACCCCGGCTCCCCAGCAAATAAGCTGGGGAAAGTGCCCGCGCACCGTGTGGCACGGATGTCCGAACGAACGTTGGTAGCGACGTCCGGCCCATGTCGGCACGTCCGCCAGCCGGCGGCACAGGAGGCAAAGCATGTTGGCGATGAACTACCGCGGTCCCTATCGCGTACGCGTGCAGCAGAAGCCGGACCCGGTCATCGAGCACCCGCGCGATGCCATCGTGCGGGTGTCCCGCTCCTGCATCTGCGGCTCGGACCTGCATCTCTATCATGGCCTGGTGCCCGACACGCGCGTCGGCACCACCTTCGGCCATGAGTTCACCGGCGTGGTGGAGGAAGTCGGATCCGAGGTTCGCAACCTGAAGGTCGGCGACCATGTGCTCGTGCCCTTCAACATCTTCTGCGGCACCTGTTATTTCTGCCAGCGCGAGCTGTACGGCAACTGCCACGATACGAACCCGGAAGCCACCGCCGTCGGCGGCATCTATGGCTATTCGCATACCGCGGGGGGGTATGACGGTGGCCAGGCCGAGTTCGTACGCGTGCCCTTCGCCGATATCGACCCCACCATCATTCCCCCCGACCTGCACGTGGACGACGCGGTGCTGCTCACCGATGCCTTGCCCACGGGCTATCAGGCGGCCGAGATGGGCGGCATCGAGGAAGGCGATACCGTGGTGATATTCGGCGCGGGCCCGGTCGGCATCTTCGCCGCGAAGTCCGCATGGCTGATGGGCGCCGGGCGCGTGATCGTGGTGGACCACGTCGAATATCGCCTCGATTTCGTCAGGCAGTACGCGCAATGCGAGGTGGTGGACTTTCGCCGGGTCGGCGACATGGCGATCCATATCAAGAAGATGACCGATTGGCTGGGCGCCGACGTCTGCATCGATTGTGTCGGCTGCGAAGCGGCCGGCAATGCGATGCAGCAGCTCACCGGACGTTACCTGAAGCTGCAGGCCGGCGCCGCCACCGTGCTGCACTGGGCGATCAATTCGGTGCGCAAGGGTGGCACCGTTTCGATCGTCGGCGTCTACGGTCCCACCTTCAATGCGGTGCCGATCGGCAACGCCATCAACAAGGGGCTCACGTTGCGGATGAACCAGGCCAGCGTCAAACGCCACCTGCCCCGGTTGATCGAGCATATCCGTGCCGGGCGACTGGAACCGCGCAGGATCATCACGCACAGGGTACCGCTGGAGGAGGTGGCAGATGCCTACCACCTGTTTTCCAGCAAGCTGGACGGCTGCATCAAACCCGTGCTGATCCCCCCGCGCTCGCCCGTAATGGAAACGTTCTAGCCGGGGCCGCGACGGCCTCGCCGATGGCAACGTGCCCGACAGCAAGCAGCCGCGGCTGCAAGGAGCCTATTCGATGGACGACAATCAAGACGCCCCCGTGCCTGACATGCCGGAGCAGCAGGGTGGCGCCACGCTGCATCGCCTGCCGGAGCGTCGCCCGCCAGCGCATCTGGCGCATATCAAGGGATGGGGCGCCGACCTGGACCGGCGAAATCGGCCCGCTGTTCCCAAGGAGCGAACGCCGCCGCGCCTCGAAGGACTGCATTGGCACGACGCGGGCCAGCAGCCGCTGCGGATGAAGGTGTTCCATTCCACCGAGCGTCCGGGCATGACGCCGGTATTCGGCACCAGCGTGCCGCCATCGGGCTTCAGTGGCCGCCTGCGGGAGATGGCCTATCGGCTCAGCGAGAACGACGTCCGGCACTGGCTGCTGCTGCTGTTCGCCGATCGCGTCAATGTGGCCGAAGGACTGGGACAGGATCTGGCGCAGGGGCACGTGCCCAATGTGTTCGCCGAAATGGGCGGCAGGGCCGAGCTGCGGCATAACCGCGCAGGACTCTTCACGAAGGTGGCAGTCGCCTCGCTCGCGGTGGGCGTCGGCTACCTGCTTCTGACGCGACGCCATCGCACCGCCATGGAGGACTGACGCGATCGCCGGCCGCGGGTGCGGACCGCGTACTAGCCCGGCAGCCGCGCCACCGCCTGCCGGCCCTGCTCCACCGCGGCCGTGACCGAAGGACTGCCGGCGCTGTCGCTATTGGCGATGGTGACATGCGGATACGGCGTGGCCACAGCCTGATCGGGCGCCAGCATCGAACCATCCGCATCGTACAGGCTGTTTGGCATGTAGCTGTAGCCATGCGCCCACCGGTTGACGGTGATGCCGCGGACCACCGCGTCCGACGCGAACCCCGCCGGTGACAGCATGCGATCGAGCTGCTGCCGGATGTCGCGCTCCAGTACATCGAACGGCGTGCCCAGCAGCAGCGCGCGGCCGGCGCGAAAGCGGTCTCGTGCCGGCATGCCGCTATCGGGCACCGTCGGCACCTGCACCATATGCAGCACTACCGGCTGCGACGGGTCCGCGTCCGGCGACAACTCCAGCCAGCAATCGCTGTACGGCATCGTGGGCGCATGGATGCGGCCCGCCTTCAACGCGGCGAATGCCTGCCAGTGGTCCAGCGCCACCTTGGTGTAGATCACCGGCGCCTTCACCGCATCGCGCAACGTGCGCCGCCGTGGCTCCGGCAGCGTGGGCAGCAGGAACGGGATCATCATGTTGTAGCCGGCGAGCACCACGTGCGCGGCTTCGACGCGATGCAGGTTGCCCTGCCAGCCGTAGGTGACGCGTACCAGCCGCCCTTCGGGCTCGACGGCGATCGCGGTGCTGGACAGCCGCAGCCGTACCGGTGCGCCCTCCTCGTCCAGACGGCCATAGTCGAAGCGCGCCGCGCCGATCTGCTGGGCCGGACCGGCTGGCGCCGCGGCCGGGATCAGCTCACGCACCAGCAGCCGCGCGAGACCGGCATTGCCGTCGGCAAACCACAGCGGTGCGACCGGCGACTGGCCCAACCGCGCGGTATCGCCCCGGGGCATGTCCCGGCCACCTGGAAGCCCGAGCGCGCACGCCGCATCCACCGGCACGCCATCGATATCGAGCCCATAGGCGTCGCAGGTGCGGCTGCGCAGGAAGCGCACGCCGGGCAGCCCCACGCCGGCCTTGTCGCGCAGGAACGCCGCATAGCTCGTGCGGCGTGCGTAACCGGCCCGTTCAGCGGCGGGCATGCCCTCCAGGTAATCCGTCGCGCCCGCCGCGAGCCGTGTCAGCGCATCGCGGTCGCGCTCGGGCAGCGGCGCATTGCGCAGGAAGGCATCAAAGGCTGCGCCAGCAGGCGCGGGGCGCCCCAGCATGCTCGCCGCCATCGCTTCCCCAAAGGGATCGCCGCTGGCCAGCCGGTCGCGCCCGAAGTGCTCGCGATTGAAGAACACCGCACGGCCGAGGGTCGACGCGGCGGCATCGGGCAACCGGGCCGCGCGCGCCAGCACATCCGGAGCCGCGCGCAGCCCACGCAGCAGCTCGGCCATCGCGGCATTGGCGGCGGCCGATGGCGGCATTCCCGCGCTGCCGCCATAGCTCACCAGCCGCTTGCCGCGCACCGTGAACTCGTTGCGCTTGGCGTGGCCGCCGAAATCGTCATGATTGTCGAGAATCAGGATGCGTTTGCCGTTTCCGAAGCGCTGCCGATAGAACCACGCCGCCGCCAGTCCGCTGATCCCGCCCCCGACCACCACCAGATCGTAGGCTTCGCGCGCCAGCACGGTGGGATAGCGCGTGCCCTCCCGTGCCAGGCTATGGGCCAGCGTGAAGGTGCCGGGATGGTTGCCGCGCAGGCCGGTGAGCGAAGGCGGATAGCCGGAGGCTCCCGATGCACCGGATGCCGCCGCGGCCCGCGCGAGCCGCAGCGGCGCCACGCCGGCGGCGATCGCCAGTGCGGCGCCGTTAAGGAAGTCTCTGCGGGTGATGGTCATGATCGAAATCCTGGCGGCCGTCGTGGCCCGTGCCTGATATCAGCGCTGATCCGGCGCGACCAGCGCGCGTCCGGTCTCCGCCCGGCGCCGCGCCACCATGCGCGGATCGACGGCCTCGGCGCCATTGCCCCAGCTTGTCCGGATAAAGCCGAGGATATCGGCCAACTCCTGGTCGTTCAGCGTCCATCCGTAGCCGGGCATGTGATAGTCGGTGGCGGCGGTTTCCACCCGCGCCGTCACCGCGCCGTCGAGCAGCAGGTTGACCAGCGAGGCCGGATTCGGGTCGACCACGGTCGCATTGCCGGCCAGCGGCGGGAAGACCCGCGCGAAGCCCTTGCCATCGGCGCCGTGGCAAGGCATGCAGTACTGGGCATAGAGTCTTGCGCCACTGCTGTCAAAGCGCCCCTCCCGCAGCCGCTGCGCGGCGCCGGGATCGTAGCGGAACGCCTCGGTCTCGCCGCGCGCGCCCGGCAGGCTCTTCAGATAGGTGGCGATGGCCTCCAGGTCTTCGGCGTGCAGATACTGCGTCGACGCCGAAATGACCTCCGACATCGGTCCGAACGACGTGGCGTGCGCATTGCGGCCGGTACGCAGGTACTCGGCAATGTCGGCCCGCGACCACGCGCCCAGTCCGGTGACCGTGTCTCCGGTCAGATTGGTCGCAGACCAACCCGCGACCCGTGCACCGGACAGGAAATGCCGGCTGCGCTCGTCCAGGCCCTTCTCCGCGAAGAGCAGCCCTCGTGGCGTATGGCAGGCGCCGCAGTGGCCCACGGCCTGGACGAGATAGGCGCCGCGGTTCCAGGCAGCCGACTGCGCGGGGTCGGGCCGCACCGGTTCGCTGTCGAGGAACAGCCAGTTCCACACCCGCATCAGCCAGCGCATGCCGAAGGGCCAGCGCATGTCGGCGTCCGGGGCGGTGCGCCGCACCGGTTCCACCTCCGCGCGCAAATATAGATACAGGGCTTCGACGTCGCGGTCGTCCATCCGCGCGTACGAGGGATAAGGCATCACCGGATAGAGGCGCTTGCCATGGCGGGCCACGCCGCGCCTGACCGCGCGGTCGAACTCGTCGAAGCTATAGGCGCCGATGCCGGTATCGCGGTCCGGCGTGATATTGGTCGAGTAGACCCGGCCCACCGGCGTGTCGATGACCAGTCCGCCCGCCAGCGGCGCGCCTCCCCGCGCGGTATGGCAGGCGATGCAGTTGGCCGCCCGCGCGAGATACCGGCCGCGCTCGATGCGATGGTCGCCGGCCACGGCTGCGCCCGCCACAACAGGCGCGCCGGACGGCGCCGTTTGCGCGCGCGCCGCCGACCATCCGGCCAGCAGCGCGGTGCACAGCAAGGCGAGCAGCGTCGGCAGCAACCGCCGGATCGCGCCCCGCGCGCGCGATAGCGGGAGGACGCTCAATGCGTCCGGTCGACAAACGGTTGGCATGGTCGCAACGGCATGGTTGTGCTCGATCGGCGTCTGGCGCGCCGATGCTCGTCAAGCGGTGATGGGACGGTCGCATTATCCACTTGTAGCGCGCCCACCGCCTACCCCACATGCGCCGATGCCCAGACCGGTATGCCGAAATAGTATTTGCAATATGCATGCTGAACGGTTCAGAATTCCCATTCTGAATACTAGCCAGCCCGGCCCTCGCCGTCCCATCCCATGGAGATCCGCCAGCTCGAAGCCTTTGCCGCCGTGATGTCGACGGGCAGCGTTACCGCCGCCGGGCGCCTGCTGGGCCGTTCACAACCGGCCATCACGCGCGCGATCCAGGAGCTGGAGACGGAGCTGGGCTTCACGCTGTTTGCCCGCAGCGGCCCGCGCGTCAGCCCGACCACGCGCGGCTTCCTGCTCTACGAGGAAGTGGAGCCGGTGTTGCTGGGCATGCAGCAGATCCGGGCCAGCGCGGCGGCGATCGGCCGAGCCGGCGCTGCCGGCGCAGATCCACCTGCACAGTGCCGCGCCGGAGAAGGTGGTGCACGCCGTGCTGACCGGCGCCGCCGAAGTCGGGGTCACGAGCCTGCCGCTGGAGCATCGCGGCGTCGCCCTGCACTGGATCGGCGAGGCCGGTTGCGTGGCGGCGCTGCACGCTGACGATCCGCTCGCCACGGCCGCCGCCGTGCCCTTGTCCGCCTGTGCCAGCCGCACGCTGGTCACGATGCAGAATCCGTACCGCGTGCGCCAGCGCTTCGACGAGGCGCTGGCGCACGCGGGCGTCGCGGTGGCCGCTCGCATCGATACCAACACCTCGCTGAACGCGCTGGCCCTGGTGCGCGCGGGCCTGGGCATCGCCCTGCTCGAACCGGTGACCGCGTACGGCTTTCCGGTACCGGATGTCGCGGTACGTCCGCTGGATACGCGGATACCCTTCCACTTCTGCGTGATCACGCCGCAGGGACGGCCGCAAACGCCGGCCGTCCAGACACTGATCGCGCAGCTCGCCCAGGCGGCGGCCCGCCTGCTGCCGGACTTCATGCAGCTGGATGCCCGCGAGCACGACCGCGTCCAGCAATCCATCGCCACCGTTCGTTCCGATTCCTGATGATGACCGACACCACTCCCTTCGCCGCCCCCGCCGGCCTGCCAGCATTGGAGGCGCGACTGCGCCAGGATCTGCAGTGGCTGGACTTGCCGGCCCGCCCGTGGGTGCCGCCCCGGCAGTTCGACGGCGAAGCGGTGCTCGACGTCGCGGTGATCGGCGCCGGCATGGCCGGGCTTGCGGCCGGCACCATGCTCACGCACCTGGGCATCGGCGTACGGCTGTTCGATCGCGCACCGGAAGGTTACGAGGGCCCGTGGGCCACCACCGCGCGCATGGAGACGCTGCGCTCGCCCAAGCAGCTCACCGGCCCGGCACTGGGCCTGCCCGCGCTGACATTCCGCGCCTGGTACGAAGCCCAGTTCGGCCGCACCGCCTGGGATGCGCTGGACAAGATCCCGCGCCTGCAGTGGATGGACTATCTGCGCTGGTATCGCAAGGTCACCGGGCTCGATATCGCCAACGAGCACCGGATCGAGGCGTTGCTGCCGCGCGCCGACGGCCTGGTGGAGCTGCGCATGCGCACGCCACAAGGCCCGCGTCGTGTGATGGCGCGCCGCGTGGTGCTGGCCACCGGCCGCGACGGACTGGGTGGTCCACAGGTACCCGACTTTGCGAAGGCGCTGCCCCGTCACCTGTGGGCGCACTCGTCCGATCCGATGGATTACGGCCTGCTGCGCGGCAAGCGCGTGGGCGTGATCGGCGCTGGCGCCTCGGCGATGGACAGCGCCGCCACCGCGCTGGAGGCCGGCGCGGCCAGCGTCGACCTGCTGATCCGCCGCGCGGACATCCCCCGCATCAACAAGAGCAAGGGCTCCGGCAATCCGGGTCTGACCCATGGCCATTATCAGTTGCCCGATGCGTGGAAATGGCGCCTGCGCCATTACATCAACAGCGAACAGGTGCCGCCGCCGCGCGGAAGCACGCTGCGCGTCTCGCGCCACGACAACGCGCGCTTCCACGTGGGCTGCCCCGTCGAGGCGATCGACGTGTCGGGCGACGCGATGCGCGTGCATACCCCCAAGGGGGAATTCGCGCTGGACTTCCTGATACTGTCCACCGGCTTTCGCATCGACCTTGGCGCGCGCCCGGAATTTGCCGCGATCGCGCCGCATATCCGCCTGTGGGGCGACCGCTATCGTCCGCGCCCTGGCGAGGAAGACCAGGAACTGGCCGACTCGCCCGACCTCGGCCCGGTGTTCGAGTTCCAGCCCAGAACTCCCGACGCCTGTCCCGGTCTGTCCCGCGTGCATTGCTTCTGCTATCCCGCGGCGCTGTCGCACGGCACGATCTCGGGCGATATACCCGCGATCAGCGATGGCGCCCGCCGGCTGGGCCAGGGCATCGCCGCGCTGCTGTACCAGGAAGACGTCGAGCTTCATTTCGCCGCGCTGCGGCAGTATGCCGAGCCGGAGCTGTTCGGCGACGAATGGCAGCCGGCGCCGCCGCCCCCACGGTCTGGCCCTTGATGGGCCGCCCTGCCGCCGCGCTCTCCGTGGATCGCAACCTTTTCGAACGACTCTGATCCGTCGCGGATCACCGCATACGAACCATGACCCAGTCGCCCACCCCCACCTCTACCGCCCCTCTCATCGATCTCGTCGACCGCCTGGCTCGCCTCGCGCCCGGCAGCGCCACCCATGCGCTGCGACACCAGCGCGACAAGGTGGCCGCCGCCACCGAAGGCAGCTATCGTGCGCTGTTCGACCCCGCGTTGCCCGGCCTGTCGCTTGCCGAGCGCCTCGCGGTGGCACTGTATGCCGCGCGGCTGACGCCGTCGGCCGAACTGGCGGCGCACTACCGGGCGCAGCTTGAGCAGGCCGGCGCGGACGGCGCCACGGTTGCCGCGATCGATCTGGGACAAGCCGACGTATCCGACGCACGGCTGCGCGCCATGCTGCAATTCACGCGCAAGCTGATCGAAAAGCCGGTGGAAGGCGATCGCGCCGCGCTGCTGGCCCTGCCCGCCGCAGGCCTGTCTACCCCCGAAGTGGTCACGCTGGCGCAGCTGATCGCGTTCCTGTCGTATCAGGTACGGCTGGTCGCCGGCCTGCGCGCGCTTGACGGCGCCGATGCCGGCGAAACGCTGTCCGCTGCCCCGGCACCGACGCCCGGCGCAAACCGTCCGGGCGAAGCCATCCGGATCAATGGCTTTACCAACGAGGTGCTGGACTGGAAGGCATGGCTGGACGTGGTGCCGCTGCAGGCCGCCACCGCCGAGCAGATCGCCGTGCTGGAGGAAAGCCATCCGAAGGCCAAGGTGTCCGACTATTACCTGTTCCTGGTGCACCAGCCGGAAATCCTGCGCCAGCGCTCGGCGGCGTTCAACGCGATCATGTACGCCCCGGGCGGCATGGCGCGCGCGGAGCGCGAACTGGCCAGCACGGTGGTGTCGTGCATCAACGGCTGCGTCTATTGCGCATCGGTGCATGCGCAGCGCTTCGAACAACTGGCCAAGCGCAACGACGTGATCGCCCAGGTCTTTACCGACCCGCGCACCGCCGGCACCACGGCGCGCGAAGTGGCGCTCGCGCGCTTCTCGGTGGCGCTGACCGAGCGCCCGGACAGCATCGGCGCGGCCAGCCTGGCGGAACTGCGCAATGCCGGACTGTCGGACGCCGAGATCCTGGACGGCATCCACGCCATCGCGATCTTCGCGTGGGCAAACCGCTTGATGCTCAATCTGGGCGAGCCGGTGCATCCGGCCGCAAATTAACGGGAGCGGAATTTACTACAGCTCAGCGTTGGTTTTGGAAAGGATTGCGGCGAGGCGCCGACGACAATGCGCGATCCAGTATTCAAGATTCGCGTCCATGGCGAGCACCTCAATCATTGTCACCCGGTCACCCTCGCCGCCCCCTTCGGCGGCGAACGTTGGTACCCCCCGCGGCCCCGCGTCGTCGGAAGCAAAAGCCCTCAGTCCGGGCAAGCTCGACGACCTGTCCTGCGTCATCACGTCATTTGAGAACGCGCTGCCGCCGGGCGTCGCGAAGGTAAACGATCCACCGCCCCGCAAGGACACCCTCGGCATTCTGCAGTGGCTGTCCGGCATTTTCGATTCGATCCGCCGGTACATCCGGCGCGAGGCCGCGGTCGGCACGTATCCGCAAACCGCCGTCGCTCAGGCAACAGCGCGCATCGACGAGGCCCAGGCGGCCGTATCGGACTGCGTCCGCCAGCATGCCGCCGTCTCCGATCGTCACTTCGGCCAGCGAATTGCCTCGCTGTTTGCCGATCTGGCAAGCTGGTTGCGCCATTGGTTCAACGGAGCCAGCGGTGCCAGCCAGACCAGAGGCGCCGCGCGCGACGGTTCGGATACGGTCCAGGTACTGAATGCGCAGGACGTGGCGCGCTGGAAGGCCGGCAAGATCGACCGCGACGACATGTTCGGCCTCGCACGCGATGCGCGGCGCCTGCGCGCCGCGCTGCAACGCATGCCCGGCATCGAAAACCTGCGTGACGACCAGGGAAACACGCTGGCACATCTGCTCGGCGGATGCGGGGCCTTCCTTGCGCCGGACGACGCCAAGGCGGTGTGCAACGTCCTCGCCGCCGCACCTGGGCTCGATCTTTCCATCACCAATGCGCGGGGCGAAACGCCGCTGCATATCGCCGTGGCCTGCGCCAGCGATCCGGTCAATACCCACGCGGTACTGCCGGCCTTGATCGAACGCGCGGCGGAAGACGGCTTCGACTTCCACCGCCATGACGACAGTGGCTTGACGGTGCTCCAGCGCGCGGTCATGGACGCCAGCCCCGATGCCATCGACCTGCTGCTGGCCCAGCATGCGAAGGGCGTCGATGTCGGGCTGGACGTGCTGTCGCGCTCTGGCGGCACGGCCTTGTGCCACGCGCTTTCCGTGTACCGGCTGGACATCGCACGGAAGCTGCTGGACGCGGGTGCCAGCGCAAGGCCAGGCCAGATCGACAATCTGGCGCCGGCGGTCTGGTTGCGGCGCATGATGGATGTCACGGGCTGGCAGCAGTGGCAACTCCGGACGGCGGGGGACAAGGATGGCGAGCTGGCAGCGGCCGAGTTTGCCAAAGAAGGCAAGGCGTTGCTCAGCCGGCTCGACGCCATGTCACGCCGCGACATTCCTGCCTATGCACTGAAATAGCGGGACCGGCGGTGCGGGCCAACCTAGCCGACAGGCGGCGCTTCGCCCTTATCCGCTGTGTTCGCTGTGTGCGCCCTGTCCGCCGGCTCCGAATGAACGGCAAGCCAGACGGTATGCTGTGCAGGGTCGGTCCAATGCAGGCGATGCCGGCAATGCGCGGGCAAGTGAAGCCAGTCGCCAACGCCAAGCACGCGTGGCGCGGGCTCGCCCTCGATCCACACAGCGGCACCCCCACGCAACAACACGACCCATTCTTCGTCCGGACAGTCGTACCAGAAGTCCGGCGCACTGGCCTGTCCATGCGATACGATGCGCTCGATGCGCAGGCCCGCGCGTTGCAGCAACGTGGTGAAGACCTCGGCATCGCGGGCGGCTGGCAGGCGGTCGAACAGGTTTCCCGTCCGCGCGGGGGCCTGGGGAGAGCGCAGGCCTTGCTGACCGCTTGCAGGGTCGCTCGCGGGCTGATCATCGTCCCCGACAATCATTCACTCCCCCCGGGCGCCAGCACGTCCCGCATGCCGTTGCGGCCCATCGGCGAAACGAGCCCCGCCACCTCCATCTGTTCGAGCAGCCGTGCCGAGCGGTTATAGCCAATGCGCAGGTGCCGCTGCACCGCCGAAATCGAGGCGCGGCGGCTGTTGATGACAAAGGCGACGGCCTCGTCGTACAGCGGATCGGACTCGGCGTCGCCGCCCGGACCATCGCCAAACAGGTCGCCACCCGATGCCGATGCTTCGGGCGCATCCCCGGCCAGGATCGCATCGTCATAGTCCGGCTCGCCAAACTGCTTCCAATGCTCGACCACGCGATGCACTTCGTCGTCGCTGGCAAAGGCGCCATGCACGCGTTGTGGATAGCCGGTGCCCGGCGGCAGGAACAACATGTCGCCCTGCCCCAGCAGGCTTTCCGCGCCCATCTGGTCGAGGATGGTGCGCGAATCGATCTTCGAAGACACCTGGAACGCTACGCGCGTCGGAATATTGGCCTTGATCAGCCCGGTGATGACGTCCACCGAAGGCCGCTGCGTGGCCAGGATCAGATGGATGCCGGCCGCCCGCGCCTTCTGCGCGAGCCGCGCAATCAGCTCCTCGATCTTCTTGCCGGCCACCATCATCAGGTCGGCCAGCTCGTCGATGACCACCACGATCAGCGGCAGCGTCGACAGCGGCTCGGGCGCTTCCGGCGTCAGCGAGAACGGATTGGCCACCTTGTTGCCCGCCGCCTCGGCCGCGCGGATCTTCTGGTTGTAGCCGGCCAGATTGCGCACGCCGAGTGCGGACATCAGCCGGTAGCGCTTTTCCATCTCGCCCACACACCAGTTCAGCGCGTGCGCTGCCTGTTTCATATCGGTGACGACCGGCGCCAGCAGATGCGGAATGCCTTCATAGACCGACAGCTCCAGCATCTTGGGATCGATCATGATCATGCGCACGTCGTCCGGCGTGGCCTTGTACAGCATCGACAGGATCATCGCGTTGATCGCCACCGACTTGCCCGACCCGGTGGTGCCGGCCACCAGCAGGTGCGGCGCGCGCGCCAGATCGGTGACCACCGGATTGCCCGTGATGTCCTTGCCCATCGCCAGCACCAGATGGGAGGCGTGGTTCTGGAACGGCGCGGCTTCGACGATCTCGGACAGGCGGATCATCTCGCGGCGGGCGTTCGGCAGTTCCAGCCCCATGCACGTCTTGCCGGGAATGGTCTCGACCACACGGATCGAGCTGACCCCGAGCGCGCGGGCCAGATCCTTCATCAGGTTGACCACCTGCGCGCCGCGCACGCCCATCGCGGGCTCGACCTCGAAGCGCGTGATCACCGGACCGGCCGACGCGCCGACCACCGCCACCGGCACCTTGAACTCGGCAAGGCGCTGCGCGATCAACTCGCCGGTCTGCGCCAGCACCTGCTCCGGCACCTGCTCGGCGTGGTCCGCGGCCGGCTCCAGCAACGCGACCGCGGGCAGGCGGTAATCGACGATCCGGGGCGGCGTGACCGGAGCCGCCGTGGCCGTCGCTATGGCGGGCAACGGTGCGCCCGACGTTACCGCGATCTGCGGCCCGTGGGCGGAGGCGCCGGCCAATGGCACCGCGCGCCCCACGACGGCGGGCACGACGATGCGCGGCTTGGCCGGGGCCGTGGAAGCCTGGCCGGTGGACGGGCCTGCATCGTGTGGGTTCTGGCTGTCGGCGGGCACGGCGCCGTCCGATGCCGACGGCGTTACGCTCGCCGGTTCGGGCTGCGCTTCGACGGGCTCCGGCGCTTCGGGCACCGGCTCGGATAGGGTCCCGGCCACGGACCGCGCAATCGTCAGCGGTTCCGTTTCGATCGGCGATGCCGGCGCCAACGGCGTGTCGGTCAGGTCCGGCCCTTCGGTCGGTGTCGCTGCCGTCTCGCGGCCGGCCAGCGCACGCAACTCGGCCAGCAACGCTTGCGCCTCGGCCCGGATGTCGTCATAGCTGACCGACGGCGGCATCTGGATTTCGCCCGCTTCGCCTTGCCGCGTTGCTACCTCGCTCTGATCAGCGACGCCGGCCTGATGGACCGTGGCCGTCGTCATTGCCGGCGACAAGCCCTCTGTCATCGCCGCAACCGGCGCCGAGGCGCTTGCCGGCACATGTCCGTTGGTCCGCGGTGCGGCATGTTGCGGCTTGTCGGTCGTGACCCCGCTGCTGTCGCGTGGGCCGGCATCGCGCAGACCCAGTTGCGGTTGACGGAACGGACTGCTGACGATGGTGCCGCGCAGCGGCGGTTTTTGTGGTGGGGGCGTGGATGTGCCCCTTGTCGGCATCGTGGACCGCGTGGCGGTGGGCGGCGCCGCTACCGCGGCTGCGGCATGGGCCGCCCGGGATGTCGGCGGCGCGGCTGTCGCCGCGGACGGACCCGCAGTCGCGGATGCGCCATTCACCCAGATCTCGCCGGGTTGTACCGGCGACATGCGCGTGCGCGGCGGTGGCTGCCATACCGGCGCACGCCGCGCCGAGATTGCCTCGATGCCCTTGTGTCGGGTCCCGCTGCGGGCAACGCCATGTTCGTCCACCGGTGTCCACCGCGTGGTGGACGGCTCCCAGTTCGCCTCCGGCTGGGGCCGGGGCGTCGGCGCGGGCTTGTCGGCCATGGCATCGCCACGCTCGCGCGGCGCCGGGCGCGCCGCTTGCCGTCCGGGGTGCGCGGCAAACAGGCTGCGCCACGTTTCGCCGAACACCATCGGCGCCGCCAGCGCGAGCACGCCGAGCATGATGACCAGCGCACCGGTCCAGCCGAGCAGCGCCGACGCCGATTGCGCCAGCGCCGCCCCGGCACCGCCGCCCGCTCCGGACGCGGTCTCGATGCCGCCGTCCGCGCCGACCGCGGTCAGCGCTTCCAGCGACGCGCTGGCGCACAGCGTCAGCGCGGTACCCAGCCAGACCCGCAGCGTGCCCGGCCCCGCGAGCTTGCGTTCACCCGACAGCGCGCGGGCCGAACGTGCGATAAGACGCCAAGCCAGCGGCAATAGCCAGAAGGTCGAATATCCGAACCAGCCCAAACCCATGATCGACGTGCCAAGCAAAACTACGGGCAGCGATTGTAGCGGGTATGCCGCCCGCGACGGCCGGGCAAGTTGTAAAAAGCGGGGGCGTGGCCGGTTTCGTTGTGTSGGGACAGCGGCGCGGCTGCCGCCGTAACCCGTTCGATCAGTTCAGCTTGCCGTTGATGCCGCCGATGCTGAAGCGCCCTGCCCCGAGCAGCATGATGGCCACGGCCGTGCCGAAGAACATGCCCTGCAGCTCCAGCTCCCAGCCGCCGCTCTTGCCCAGGCTGCCGAGCTGATGCATATGGACCAGACCGACGGCGAACAGCATATTGATCGCCACGATCAACGCCGCCAGCCGCGTCCACAGGCCGATGATCAGCAGCACCGGCGCCAGTACCTCGCCGACATAGACCCCATAGGCCACCACCGAGGGCAGCCCTGCCTGCTCCACCATCTGCAGAACCTGTCCGGGGCCGTTGATGATCTTGGCGATGCCGTGCAGCAGAATCAGGATGCCGAGCACGATCCGGAGCACCGCCTTGCCGAGATCCTGCGAACCATGGGTAGCACTCATCGATGTCACTCCTTTCATACGTCGGTGGGACGGGGTGCGAAGTCGCCCGGCGCGGTGGCGCGCCGTCGTCGGAAACGGCGCGGCGGGGCCGGCACCCGTTCGGGCACCTGTACCATAGCGCCGGTTGGCGTGAAGGTAAAGCCGCTTGTTGTACCGCTGTTGTGCCCCTTGTCGTGCCCCTTGTCGTGCCGCGCGATGCGTCGTCGGCCCGGTCACAAAGGCTTGTCGCGCGCCGGCGACACGGCCCTGCTATGCCGGCGGCAGCGGACGGTGCATGCCGGGCGCCGCGATCGGTTGCATGCCGACCTTGCTGGCGCACTCCGGCAGGATCTCGGACAGGAAATCCAGGAACCGTCGCAATGCCGGCGGCATGCCGCGCCGGGCGGCGAACACCGCGTGCAGCGTGCCAACCGGCATCCGCCACTGAGGCAGCAGCACTTCCAGTTCCCCACGCTCGATCGGCTCGTTACAGTACATGCGCGGCAGCATCGCCACGCCCACGCCTTCGATCGCCGCCGCCAGCAGCACCGCGAACTCGTCGGTGACCAGTCGCGGCTCGTACGGAATCTGGACCGGGGGCTCGTCGGCCATCGACAGTTGCCACACATGCTTGCCATCATGCGGGCTCTGCCCTACGCCCGGTACGCCCTCCAACGCCTTGGGCGTGCGGGGACGGCCGATTGCATCGAGCAGGCGGGGGCTGGCCACCAGCATCAGCGGGCTTTCGCCGAAGGTGCGGATCGCCAGCGACGAGTCGTCGAGCACCTCGCGCACGCGCAGCGCCAGGTCGTAGCCCTCGCCGATCAGGTCGACGCGCCGGTTGGTGGCATCGATGTCCAGCCGGACGCCGGGGTTGTCCAGCAGGAAGCGCCCGATCGACGGAGCGAGAAGGATCTGCGCGATGGTGACCGGGCAGCTGATGCGCAGGTAGCCGCCGGGCTGGTCGCGCGCCTGTTCGATCAGCTCGCGCGCCGCCTGCGCCTCGGCCACCATGGCGCGGCAGCGCTCGTAAAAGGCTTCGCCCAGCGCGGTGACACGCACCTGCCGCGTGGTCCGGCGCAGCAATTGCACGCCCATGTCCTTCTCCAGCTGCGCGATACGCCGGCTCAGGCGCGACTTCGGCACGCCGGTGGCCCGGCTCGCGGCCGAAAAACTGCCGTGCTGCACCACCTGCGCGAACAGCGACAGGTCGTTCAGGTCCTGCAGGCGGGCGTTGCTTACTGAAGTCGTCATGGCGTTCCACCGGTAGAACAATAATTTCCATTATGGCTCACTACCGGCATCAATGGTGACGGCTTATTGTTGCTCCATCGAAACCGAACACGTTGAGGAGCACACCATGAACATCCTGCAAATCGATTCCAGCGTCCTGGGCGACAACTCGGCATCGCGCGCGCTCACCGCGCAGATCGTGGCGAATCTGCGTCAGCAACACCCGGAGGCCACCGTCACCGTGCGCGACCTGGACCGCGAAGCGCTGCCGCATCTGGGCAACACGCTGCTGCCGGTGCTCGGCGGCCCCAAGGATGGGCTCGATCCGGTGCAGCAAGCCGAACTGGAGCGTACCGAAGCGCTGCTGAAGGAGTTCCTCGAGGCCGACGTGCTGGTGGTCGGTGCGCCGCAATACAACTTCGCGATCCCGAGCCAGCTCAAGGCCTGGATCGACCGCATCGCGCAGGCCGGACGTACCTTCCGCTATACCGAGAACGGCCCGGTGGGCCTTGCCGGCGGCAAGCGCGCCATCATCGTGTCGTCCCGCGGGGGCGTGCGCCAGGATGCGAGCCAGCTCGACCTGCATGAAGTGACCATCGACACGGTGTTTCGCTTCCTGGGCATCACCGATATCCAGTACGTACGGGCGCATGGCCTGGCCATGGGTCCGGATGCGCGTGCAGCGGGCCTGGCGGCAGCCAACCGCGATATCGCGGCGCTGAACGACGCCGCGTCGCGACTGGCCGCCTGATAATCCACCGGCGTCCCCGCGCAGGCGGGGACCCAGTGACATCGAATTTGAAGAAGGCAGCGCGGCAAGGCCAGGGTCCTCGCCGTCAGACCCTGTCCGACTCCCCGCGGTAACCGATCGCGTCTATGATGGAGCGGTTCGTCGCCGCGGTTCCGGTGGCCCGGAACCCCAACCGGAGCCTGCATGCCTTCTGCCTTGTTGCCCGCCAGCGTTGTCCCGCCTCCGCACGAGCCGGCACTGCTCTCGCAATATCGCCATGTCCGTTCGGCCACCGAGGCGCTGGTCGCGGACCTGAGCGACGCCGACGCGACCGTCCAGTCGATGGACGACGCCAGCCCGGCGAAATGGCATCTTGCCCATACCACGTGGTTCTTCGAGGAGTTCGTGCTGATCGCGCGGCTGCCCGACTACGAGCCGGTCGATCCCCGCTATCGCTATCTTTTCAATTCCTACTATGAGGCGGTGGGACCGCGGCATCCGCGTCCGCGGCGCGGGCTGCTGAGCCGTCCCACGCTTGACGAGGTGCTGGCGTACCGGGAGGCGGTGGACGAGGCGATGCACGACCTGCTGCTGGCGGCGCAGACCGACGACGAAGCGGCCGTGATCGAGCTGGGCCTGCATCACGAGCAGCAGCACCAGGAACTGCTGCTGACCGACATCCTGCATCTGTTCGCGCAGAATCCGCTGAAGCCCGCCTTCGCGCCGGAACTGGTGGCGCCGGTCGTGGCCGATCCCCGGCCCGACCCCGAGTGGCTGCGCTTCGAGGGCGGCCTGGTCGAGATCGGCCACCATGGCGACGGCTTCGCGTTCGACTCGGAGTCGCCGCGGCATCAGGTATTTCTGCGCCCGTATCAGCTTTCCTCCCATCCGATCACCAACCGCCAGTGGTTCGAGTTCATCGACGATGGCGGCTACCGCACCGCCGGCCTGTGGTTGTCCGATGGCTGGCGCTGGGTCTGCGAGCACGGCATCGAGGCGCCGCTGTACTGGGAGGAGCGCGACGGTACGTGGTGGCAGATGTCGTTGCGCGGCATGCATCCGGTCGATCCGGACAGCCCGGTCACGCACATCAGCTACTACGAGGCCGATGCCTTCGCGCGCTGGGCCGAGCGGCGCCTGCCAACGGAGGCGGAGTGGGAAAACGCCGCGCGGGGCTTGTCCGCCACCGGCAATTTCGTCGAGGGACGCGCGCTGCGGCCGCTGCCGGACCGGCAAAATACGTCGGGCGTATTGCGGCAGATGTATGGCGACGTGTGGGAATGGACCGCCAGCGCATTCCTGCCGTACCCCGGCTTCCGGCCCAGCCCTGGCGCCGTCGGCGAATACAACGGCAAGTTCATGAACGGGCAGATGGTGCTGCGCGGCGGGTCCTGCGTCACGCCTGAACTGCATATTCGCGCAACCTACCGGAATTTCTTCTATCCGCACCAGCGCTGGCAATTCACCGGCGTAAGGCTCGCCGACGACCTCTGACCCGCCCCCACCTCCCCTCTCCCGCAARGCGGGRGAGGGGCCGGGGGAGAGGGCAGTCCCAGCATCAACCCAGCGTCCCCCCTTACCTCGCCCCCGGCACCGGGAGATTCGGAAACACCTTCCTCCACCGTTCCCGCAGCCCCTGCGCAATCTCCGGATGCTGGTATCGCTCCGCAAAATCGATGGCAGTCATATCCTGCTGGTTCTTCAGGCGCAGGTCCGCGCCCTCGTCCAGCAGCAGCTTCACCACCTCGATATGCCCGCCCCGCGCCGCCATCATCAGCGGCGTGGTCTTGTTCGGGCTCTCCGCGTCGACATAGGCCGAATGGTCGAGCAGCAGCTTGACGATATCCAGATGCCCGTTGGTGGCCGCGTAGTGCAGCGGCGTCCAGCCGGTCTTGTTGATCTCGACCTGCCGGTCTTCGACCATCACGCGCACCATGTCCAGGCGTCCGTGCAGGCAGGCCATCATCAGCGCCGTTTCGCCGGCGCGGTTGGGCTTGTCGAAGTCGATATTCTTGGCATCCATCAGCGCGCGCGCCGCCTTCAGCGAGCCGTCGCGCAGCGCCGCCACCAGCAGCGGATCGCCACGCCGGTCGGTCACGTTGGGGTCGGCTCCCTTGGCCAGCAGCTGCGGAACCCGGTAACCGTCATCGAACTCCACCGCCTTGCGCAGATCGTCCGTCGGCGCGGCAAGCGCCAGCACCGGCGCGGCGAGGACCGCCGCCAGCGCGGCTCTTCCGCTTCTTGCAAAGTTAAGCCGGAACATTCGAATTCCTTTCTATATGCTTGAAAAGCCGGAAGAAATTGTCGGTGGTTTGCTGGGCCACCTGCTCCACCGGCAGTCCTCGCAGATTGGCGATGAACTCGCCCACATGCCGCACCCAGGCCGGCTCGTTGGTCTTGCCGCGATATGGCACCGGGGCCAGATACGGCGAATCCGTCTCGATCAGCATGCGGTCCAGCGGCACCTTGCGGGCGGTCTCCTGCAGGTCGGCCGCGCTCTTGAAGGTCACGATGCCCGAGAACGACAGGTGAAAGCCCAGATCCAGCGCCTGTCGCGCGACCTCCCAGCTCTCGGTGAAGCAGTGCATCACGCCACCAACCGCACCGGCATCCTCTTCGCGCATCAGCCGCAGCGTGTCGTCGGCCGATGAACGGGTATGGATGATCAGCGGCTTGCCGGTCTGCCGCGCGGCTCGGATATGGGTCCGAAACCGTTCGCGCTGCCACTCCATGTCGTCGATGCTGCGGCCGTTGAGGCGGTAGTAGTCCAGCCCCGTTTCACCGGTGCCCACCACGCGCGGATGCGCCGACAGCGCAAGCAGCCGCTCCAGCGTGGGCTCCTCGCCTTCCTCGTAGTCCGGGTGCACGCCAACGGATGCATACAGATTGGGATGCTGTTCCGCCAGCGCCAGCACACGCGGGAAGTCCTCCAGCGTGACGGAGATGCACAGGGCATGCGTCACCTGGTTGGCCTGCATATTGGCCAGCAGCTCAGGCAGGCGCGCGGCAAGGTCGGGAAAATCGAGATGGCAGTGGGAATCGACGAACATGGAATCGGTTGGAAAGACGGGAAGGACGGCGCCGGCGTCAGCCGACGCGACGGCCGACGATGACCAGGTCGCGCTCGACGCCATCGAGGGTGGCCACGCGGGGCAGCTCGCCCCAGCGCGCGAAGCCCCGCTGCGCGAACAGCGCGAGGCTTGGATCATTGTGGCCGAAAATAAAGCCGAGCAAGGTATGGATGCCGATCGACGGCGCGTGTTCGATGGCGCGCTCCAGCAGGAACGAGCCGATGCCGCGCCCCCTCTGACCCGCGTCCAGGTAGATCGACACCTCGGCGGTGGCGCCATAGGCGGGGCGGCCATAGAAGTCGGAGAAGCTGAGCCAGCCGACGATGGCGCCGCTGGCGTCCTCAGCCACCCACAGCGGACGGCGCTGCGGACCATGCGCCTCGAACCACGCTTGCCGCGACGCCACGCTCACCGGCTCGGTATCCGCGGTCACCATGCGCGAGGCCACCGTGCTGTTGTAGATAGCGACGATGGCCGGCAGGTCATCGGCGTGCGCGTCGCGCACGTTCAGGCGAATCATTTCCATTATTTACAGGGGCTTATCAGGAATTATTAACGTGATGCATTACGCAGCGGCCCGCCTGCCGGCTGCGGCCGCGACATCGAACAGCTGCCGGTACTCCAGCAGCACGGCCTCGATCACCAGGCGCGCGGCCAGCGGGTGCTGCTCGTGGCGCCGGTGCTGGACCAGCCTGGCAGCAAACAGTTGCAGGCGATGTGCGTCGGTGGCACCCGCGCAGCGGGACAATGCGGCCGACTCCTGCGGAAAATACCGGACAGCATGGCTGCCGCCCAGGCGCGTGGCGAGCAGATCGTAGATCCAGCGTTGCAGCACGCCCAGCACGGCCGGAACCGGCAGCTTCTGCAGCTGTTCCGCGACGATCAGCGGATCGATGGCCGGTCCCGCGCCCAACTGTCCGAGCAGGACCCGGCGCAGCGGTAGATCCTCGGCTTCCGCCGCATGCAGTGCGGTCAGCGGCGCGCCGCCCGTTTGCGCCAGTTGGGCCTGCGCATCGGCAACGCCCTGGGACTGCAGCCACGCCAGCGCCGCTTCACGGCCCGGCCGGCGCAGCGCAATCTGGCGGCAGCGCGACAGGATGGTGGGCAGCACGCGGTCGATGCGGTCGGTGACCAGCAGGAACACCGTGGCGGGGGGCGGCTCTTCCAGCGTCTTGAGCAGCGCGTTGGCGCCCTCCTGCTGCAACGCATCGAGCGGATAGACCAGCACCGGCCGCAGGCCGGCCCGGTGCGTGCCCACGCCCACCGCCTCGATCAGCGCGCGCACCTGTTCCATGCGGATGATCTTGCTGGGCGCCTTCTTCTTGCCGCCGTCGTCGCTGTCGGCTTCGGCACCGTCTTCCATGGCCTCGGGCCGCACCACGGTGAAATCAGGATGGTTGCCTTGGCTGAACCAGTGGCAGCCCGCGCAAGTGCCACACGGCTGGCCGTCGGCAAGCGGCGACTCGCACAGCAGGGCCTGGGCGAAATGCAGAGCCAGGTCGCGCTTGCCGATGCCTTGCTGGCCATGCAGCAGCAGCGCATGCGGCAGCCGCTCGCGAAGCGCGACCAGTTGGCGCCAATCGTCGGTTTGCCAGGGATATAGCATCGTAATCAGTGAGTTAGCGGCCAGACTTTGCGTGGAATCGAGATTTTGACGGCTTATCATCGGGATATGATAGTGCCGTCGGATCAAAGACTTGCAACAATATCCTTCAGTGTTTGCTGAATATCGGCGATCGGTTGGGTGGAGTCGATTACGCGAAAGCGATGTGGCGCCTCCGCCGCGCGGCGAAGGTACTCCGCGCGCGTGCGCTCGAAAAACGCAGCCGATTCCGCCTCGAATTTGTCCGGGCTTCGCGCGGCGGCCAGCCGGGCGCTGGCCACCTCCAGCGGCACATCGAACAACAGCGTCAGGTCCGGCTGCAACTCGCCCTGCACCCAACGCTCCAGGGTTTCGAGCCGGTCGCGCGGCAACCCCCTGCCCCCGCCCTGATACGCGAAGCTGGCGTCGGTGAAACGGTCCGATATCACCCAGTCGCCCCGAGCAAGAGCCGGTTCGATCACCTGTGCGATATGCTCGCGGCGCGCGGCGAACATCAGCAGCGCCTCCGTTTCGAGGTGCATGGTCCGGTGCAACAGCAGTTCGCGCAGCGCCTCGCCCAGCTCCGTGCCGCCCGGCTCCCGGGTGGTGACCACCTCGGCGCCGGCCGGCAGGCGCGATCGCACCTGTTCGGCAACCCACTGGATATGCGTGCTCTTGCCCGCGCCGTCGATGCCCTCGAAGGTAATGAATGTTCCGCGCATCAGGAATGACTTTGTCGTGATTGTCGTGACTGCCGTGGTTGGGACATCCGGCTATTTGCCGCGCTGGTACTGGTCTACCGCGCGGTTGTGCTCGGGCAGCGTGCTCGAGAAGTGGCTGGTGCCGTCCCCCCGTGCCACGAAATACAGCGCGTCGGTGGCGGCCGGCGTGGTGACCGCCGTCAGCGAGGCCAGGCCCGGCAGCGAGATCGGCGTAGGGGGCAGCCCGGGACGGGTGTACGTATTGTACGGAGTGTCCGCCAGCAGATCGCGCTTGCGCAGATTGCCGTCGAACACCTCGCCGATGCCGTAGATCACGGTGGGGTCCGTCTGCAGCAGCATGTTCTTGCGCAGACGGTTGATGAAGACCGCGGCGATCATTGGCCGGTCCACCGGCCGCCCGGTTTCCTTCTCCACGATCGATGCGAGAATCAGCGCCTCATACGGCGTGCGGTACGGCAGGCCCGGCGCGCGGCCATTCCACGCTTCGTTCAGGCGCCGCTGCATCGCGCGGTACGCATGCCGGTACAGTTCGATGTCGCTGCTGCCGCGCGCGAACAGGTAGGTATCCGGGAAGAACAGGCCCTCGGCGGACGTTTCCGTGGCGCCGATCGCCTTCAGCAGGTCCGCCTCGCTCATGCCGCGCGTATCGTGGCGCAGCGCGGGATGGGCGTCGATGGCGGCGCGCATGCGCTTGAATTCCCAGCCTTCGATCACCGTCAGCACATGGTGGTTGACCTCACCACGCGCGATCCGGTCGATCACCGCCATTGGCGTGACGCCCTGCTCGAAGCGATAACCGCCCGCCTTCAGCACCGCGCCGCGCCCGGTCAGGCGCGCAAGCAGCTCGAACAGCCGCGCATCGATCGGCACACCGCCGCTGCGCACCTGCCGCGCCACGCTGGGCACGCTGGAATTGGGCTTGATGATCACTTCGATCGGCGCATTGGGCAGCGACAGTGGCCGGTTGGCCCACCAAGCCAGCGCTCCGGCGGCGGCAAGCGCGAAAACGACGGCGACCAGCACCAGCCGGTAAAGAATACGTTTCATCCTGTGTGGAAAGGATCGGGGTCAGAAAATCGCGCGCCCGGAAAGGCCTGGCGCAACACGGTCCGCGGCCAGCGGCACAGGGTCGGCGGCGGGCGTTCGTCCAGCCGCCCGCCCGGTCGAATCGGCGGCAGACCCATATAATACCGGGAGCCCGGGCCGCCACGACCGCGCGGGCTATGCGGCAGGCGGTGCCGATGCCCGACAGTGGGCAATCCTGGCCGCCGAACCGGCCGGCCGACGCAAGGTCGAACTGCCTTCGAGCGCGCATCGACGTCAGCTTGCCGCCGGCGCGCCGCCTCGCCGAGCGCGCTCAATGTCGCCTTTTATAGATTCCGCATCGCTGTCATTTCTCCGCCACCACAATGCACGCACCCAACCCCGCACGCGCCGCCCAATTCGCAGCCCTTCGCCAGGACGGCATTGTCTGCCGGCCGGCCGCCATCGGCCTGATCCGCGTGGCCGGCGACGATGCCGCCACCTTCCTGCATGGCCAGCTGACCAATGCGGTCGAGGACCTCGGCGCCGGCGAGGCTCGGCTGGCCGGTTATTGCTCGCCGAAGGGCCGCCTGCTCGCCACCCTGCTGATGTGGCGCGATGCGCAGGGCATCGTGCTGCAGCTGTCGGCCGACCTGCAGCCGGCCATCCAGAAGCGCCTGTCGATGTTCGTGCTGCGGGCCAAGGCAAAGCTGTCGGACCTGTCGGCCGAGATGGAAGTCGTCGGCGTGGCCGGCGCCCGGGCGGCAAGTACGCTGGAGGCCGCCGGGCTGCCTGCCCCCGCTACCCCTTGGCACGCCGCCACCGTGGGCGACACCACGGTGATCCGTCTGCCGGACGGCGACGGCGCGCCGCGCTGGCAGGTCTGCGCGCCAGCGGCCAACGCCGAAGCGCTGCGCCAGACCTTCGCGGCGACCCTGCTGCCGGCGGACGCCGAGGTGTGGGACTGGCTCGACATTCGCGCGGGGCTGCCGCGCATCGCCGTGCCGACGCAGGAGCAATTCGTGCCGCAGATGATCAATTTCGAGCTGATCGGCGGCGTGAACTTCCGCAAGGGGTGCTATCCGGGCCAGGAGGTGGTCGCGCGCAGCCAGTACCGCGGCACGCTGAAGCGCCGCATGTGGCTGGTGCGCGGCGAAGGCGACACGCCCGATGCCGGCGTCGAGATCTACCGCGCCGACGACGCCGGGCAGCCCTGCGGCATGATCGTCAACGCGGCGCCGTCGCCCGATGGCGGCTGGGAGGCGCTGGCCGAACTGAAGATCGACGCGGCCGGCGCAAGCCTGCATCTTGACCATGCCGAGGGGCTGCCGATCGCCACGGGTCAGCTGCCCTACCCGGTGCCGCTGCTGGCCACCGATCCGGCTTGAGGGGGCATCGGCGGATCTTCATGGGTACCTGCACGGGAGCACGACGATGAGCGCCCACCTGTTCGTCTATTTCCGCATTCGCGAGCACGAGGCCACCGAGGCCCTGCGCCAATGGCATCGCTGGATGGAGACCGTGTCGGAAGCCACCGGCATTGGTGGTACGCTGATGCGAAGGCCGGAGACCCGCGCGGGCCTGCAGACGTGGATGGAGACCTACGCCGACGTGCCCCCCGCCTTCGACGACACGCTGAACGGGCTCTGGCAGCAGAGCGGCCTGCAGCGCTGGATCGAGGGGGAACGCCAGGTCGAGCGCTTCATCGACCTGGACCTGTTGTAATCGGCCGGCTGCAGCCGGCCCGGACTTGCGCGCGAGCGACGCCGTTCGCGCCTTGAGGAAACCGTATGTGTTTGATCCTGGTGGCCTGGCAGTCCCACCCAGACTATGCGCTGGTGGTGGCCGCCAATCGCGATGAGTTCTACGCGCGGCCCGCCGCGCCTGCCCACTGGTGGGACGATGCGCCCACCGTGCTGGCCGGCCGCGACCGCGCCGAGGTCATCGGCGAATCCGGCACCTGGATGGGCATTACCGCCGACGGCCGTTTTGGCGCGCTGACCAACTATCGCGCTCCTTCCGAGAAGCGCACCGATGCACGCTCGCGCGGCGAGCTGGTGTCCGGATTCCTGCGCGGCGATGCCACGCCCGAGCAGTACGCGGCCGATCTGGCCAGCGGCGCGTCGCCGCGCAGCGCCGGCAGCTATAACGGCTTCAATCTGCTGACCGGCGACCTGCATTCGTTGTGGTGGTACAGCAATCGCGCCCCGGGCGGGCAGCCACGCCGGCTCAGGCCGGGCCTGTACGGGCTGTCGAACGCGTTGCTCGATACGCCGTGGCCAAAGGTCCGCAGCCGCGTGGGCGCGCTGGCTGAAACGCTGGCCGCCGACAGTGGCGCGCCGCAGGCCGGCATCGAGCCGTATCTCGCGCTGCTGGCGGACACCCGGCAAGCCGCCGACTTCGAACTGCCGCAGACCGGCGTCGCGCCTGAATGGGAAAAGCTGCTGTCCTCGGCATTCATCCGCTCGCCGTCGTACGGCACGCGCGCCAGCACCGTGCTGCGCGTGCGTCACGATGGCCGCTTCGAATTCTGCGAGCGCAGCTTCGATGCGTCCGGCCCAATCGGCGAGGTGTCGTATCGCGGCCAGCTCAATGTGGCGCGCGACGCGGGCACCCTGCAGGCGCCACGCTAGTCACGCAGCGGCTTGCGCATCTTCACGTGCGCAATGCCGGCTTCCTCGAATTCGTCGCCGACCTGCACGAATCCCACGCGGGCATAGAAGCCGGCGGCGTGGGTTTGCGCATTGAGCACGACCTCCGGGTAGTCCAGGGCGATGGCCTTGTCCATCAGCGCGTCCAGCACGCGAGCACCGACTCCCAGGCCGCGCGCCCGCGCCAGTACCGCCATGCGGCCGATATGGCCGTCGGGCAGCAGCCGTCCGGTGGCCACGGCCTGCTGGTCGGCATCGAAGGCCAGCGCATGCCAGCTCGGCTCGTCCCAATCGTCCCATTCGAGTTCGACGGGCACGCCCTGCTCCTCGACGAACACGGCGTAACGAATGGCGCGCGCGACATCGCGCGCTTCGGACCAGGGAAGGATCTTGACGGTAATCGACATGGTGGCATTCCATAGCGCCGCGACGCGCGGCGTGGCAGGCACGCATGATACCTGCCGCCGGGGCCATGGTGGCTGCGCTATGACCGCGGCGGGACGTGCTCGTAGGCGGCGATGCGCCCCCGCACCGCGTCCGGGACCGGCGCGGACCGTTGCGTGGCCGGATCGGCGCACACATAGACGATCTCGCCGGTGACCAGATGTTCGTCGCCGCGATACATCTCGACGCGAAACAGCATGCTGGAGCGGCCGATGCGCGCCACCCGGCCGCGAATATCCAGCATGTCGTCGAAACGCGCCGACGCGTGGTATTCGAGGGTCGACTTGACGACGTAGATGTCGACGCCATGGGCATGCAGCACGTCGTCCGGATAGCGGATGCCCACGGCACGCCAGTACTCCGTGACGCAGATATCGCAATAGGTCAGATAGTGCGCGTTGAAGACGATCGACTGGGGATCGACTTCGGCCCAGCGCACGCGCAGCGGCATGCTGTGACGGAAATCTTGCTTGGGCATGGGGGTGTGGGTGGTTGGGGAAAATGCTGAGACTGCCCTCTCCCCCGCCCCTCTCCCGCTTTGCGGTAGAGGGGAGAGAGGTGTGCTCCCCTCTCGCGCAAAGCGGGAGAGGGGCCGGGGGAGAGGGCAGTCACATAACCACCACCCTCGCCCGCCAAACACCTCACTGCGGCCGCGCCAGCCCCAGCTTCTCGATGATGGCCTTCTCCGTCTTGACCGTCTCGGCCGCGAACTGCGCGTACTGCTCGCTGTTCATGTAGAACGGCTCCATGTCGAACTTGGCCAGCGATTCACGGTAGTTCGGCATTTCCATCGCCTTCTTGAACGCGTCATGCAGCTTCTTGACGATCTTCGGATCGGTGCCCTTGGGTGCGGCCAGGCCGAACGGCGAGGTCTGCACGATGCCCATGCCCAGTTCCTTCAGCGTCGGTACATTGGGGAAGCGCGGCGAGCGCTTGTCGCCCCAGGTCGACAGCAGCCGCAGGCGGCCCTGTTCGACATACGGCGCCCAGGCCGGCGTATCGGCGACCGACATCACGTGGCCGCCCAGCAGTGCCTGCATCGATTCCGAGTTGCCCTTGAACGGGATGTGCGAGAACTGGACGTTCTGCTTCATCGCCAGCTGCTCCATGGTCAGGTGCAGCGTGGTCATCGGCCCCGGCGTGCCGTAGGTCAGCTTGCCCGGATTCTTCTTCGCATAGTCGATGTACTCCTGCATCGTCTTGATCGGCGAATCGGCGGGCACCACGAGGCCGAACGAGTAGCCGGCCAGGTTGATCACGTAGCTCAGGTCCTTGACCGGATCCCAGTTGATCTTGGTGGTGTACGGCAGGCGGAACACCGGCAGCGGGATCTGGGCCAGCGTGTAGCCATCCGGCGGTGTGGACTGCATCATCTGCGCGGGCAGCACGCCGCCGGCGCCGGGCTTGTTCTCCACGATCACCGGCTGGCCGAGGATCTTGGAGGCGTTGTCCGCCAGCACGCGGAACGGAATATCGGTCGAGCCGCCCGCGGTATAGCCGATGATCAGCCGGATCGGGCGCTGCGGGAAGTTGTCCGCCTGCGCGTGGGCCGCCGGAATGGCAGCCAGACCGGTGGCCGCGGCTGCGGCGATGACGCCCGCACGGGCGAGAAAATGGCGGCGTTGCATGTGTTGTCGTCTCCTGTTGCTACAAGCTACTGCTTGATCACTGCTTTAAAAAAACCGGGGCTTCTGCGACCACCTGGCTGATCGGCCGGCAAGGCGCATGCCGCGCCGGCCGCCCGGGCTAGCCAAGCGGCGCGCCGGCGAACGCGGCGCGCAGCGCGGCGACCGCATCGTCATGCGCGCCCGCCACGGCCGGGACGAAACGTCCCAGCTTGAAGAAATCATGGATCATGCCGGGATAGCGCGCCAGCTGGACCGGCACGCCGGCACGTTGCAGCTTGGCGGCATAGGCAACGCCTTCGTCATGCAGCGGATCGTAGCCCGCCACCGCGATCCAGGCCGGGCAGCAGCCGGCGACCTGGGCCCCTGCCCCGCCGCCATCGAGCGGCGCGAAGCGCCAGTCGTCGCGGCTCGCGTCGTCGTCCAGATACTGCGCGAAAAACCACTGGATCATGTCGGCCGTCAGCAGATAGCCGTCGGCCAGCGCGCGGTGCGACGGCGTGTCCTGCCGCGCGCACGTGCCCGGATACAGCAACATCTGCAATACCGGCGCCAGGCCGCGGTCGCGCGCCTCCACGGCGCAGGCCGCGGCCAGCGTGCCGCCGGCGCTGTCACCGGCGAGCGCGATGCGATTCGCATCGCCGCCCAGGGCCGGCGCTGTCTCGTGGACCCAGTGCAGCGCATCGAAGGCGTCGTTCACCGCGGTGGGGAACTTCCACTGGGGGCCCAGCCGGTAGTCGACCGACAGCACCATGGCTTCGGTCCGTTCGCACAGCATGCGGCACAGCGGATCGTGCGTGTCCACGCTACCCACGGTGAACCCGCCGCCGTGAAAATAAAGCAGCACCGGCAGCGGGTCGGCCCAGCTCGCTTCGCGGGGCACATAGCGGCGCACGCGGATCGGACGACCGTCGCGGGCGATGATGGACATATCCTCGACCCCATGCACGGACCGCGGGGCCAGATCGAGGATATTGGCGCTCTTCTCGTAGGCGATCTTCGCGTCGGCCGGGTCCAGGTGATGCAGCGGCGGACGCCTGGCGCGCGCCACCATGTCCAGCAGATGCGCGATCTGCGGATCGAGCGGCTCTGCCGGCAAACCTGGCATCGGGTGGACCCGCTGGGATGCGGAGGACTGGACTGCGGACATCGAAGGCGACGAGAATCGGCTGATGGTCGGTTGGTGTCTGTCATGGAACGGCGGCAGGCACGACGCACTGTTCGTTGTCCGGCCGTCTCGTCCGAATTGTGAACGAGCGTTCGATTTTAGTATGATGCCAGAGGTTTGTGGGTATCGACGGCGCAACACTCGACAAATATCGCGTCCCGTCCGTCATGCGTGCGCGCACCGTTGCGGACCGCCCCGCACCGCCGCGGGGCGCGGCGACCAACATCAAGGAGACAACGGCGATGGCTTTCATCTATTACCTGACCCATATTCATCTCGAATTTGGCGCGGTGCGGCTGCTGCGTGCCGAATGCGAGCGCATCGGCATCAGAAGGCCGATGCTGGTCACCGACAAGGGGGTGGTGGCCGCCGGTATCGCGCAACGCGCCATCGACGCGATGGCCGGCATGCCGGTAGCGGTATTCGACGAAACCCCGTCCAACCCCACCGAGGCCATGGTGAAGAAGGCCGAGGCACAGTACCGGGCAGAAGGCTGCGATGGCATCGTCGCCGTCGGTGGCGGCTCCTCGATCGACCTGGCCAAGGGCCTCGCGATCCTCGCCACCCATTCGGGCGAGCTGACCACCTACGCCACCATCGAAGGCGGCAGTGGCCGCATCACCGACCGCGCCGCCCCGCTGATCGCGGTGCCCACCACCGCCGGCACCGGCAGCGAGGTGGCCCGCGGCGCCATCATCATCCTCGACGACGGCCGCAAGCTCGGCTTCCACTCCTGGCATCTGCTGCCCAGGTCCGCGCTGTGCGACCCGGAACTGACGCTGGGCCTGCCCTCCGGACTTACCGCGGCCACCGGCATGGACGCCATTGCCCATTGCATCGAGACCTATCTCGCCCCGGCTTTCAATCCGCCCGCCGACGGCATCGCGCTGGACGGCCTGGAGCGCGCCTGGACCCATATCGAACGGGCCACGGCCAACGGCCAGGACCGCGACGCGCGGCTGAACATGATGAGCGCGTCGATGCAGGGCGCGATGGCCTTCCAGAAGGGGCTGGGCTGCGTGCACTCGCTGTCGCACCCGCTGGGCGGCCTCAAGATCGACGGCCGCACCGGCCTGCACCACGGTACGCTCAACGCCGTGGTGATGCCAGCCGTGCTTCGGTTCAATGCGGACGCGCCCAGCGTGGTCAGCGAGCACCGCTATGCGCGCATGCGCCGCGCCATGCATTTGCCCGATGACGCCGATGTGGCAGAGGCCGTGTTCCGCATGACCGAGCGGCTGGGCCTGCCGACCGGCCTGTCGGCGATGGGCGTCACCGAGGATATGTTCGACAAGGTGGTGGCGGGCGCGATGGCCGATCACTGCCACAAGACCAATCCGAAGGAGGCCACCGCCGAGGACTATCGGCGTATGCTGCGGGAATCGATGTAGCCCGGGCGCGGCGACCGCCGCGACCGCCGCGATCACGCGACGACAGGAGCGATCATCATGGCGAACGGACGCATGCAGGCCCTGCACGGCGATATCACGCGAATGGAGGTCGACGCCATCGTCAATGCCGCCAACAGCGGCTTGATGGGCGGCGGCGGCGTGGACGGCGCCATCCACGGCGCCGGCGGGCCCGGCCAGGCGGTGTTGACCACCGGCGGACGCCTGCCCGCGCCG